>NZ_CP022382.1:1395000-1995000 GCF_002302565.1 Capnocytophaga canimorsus
CACGTTGGGGAAGCCTACACGCAACTTGAATTCGATTTCAATAAACTCAACTTCTTTGTATCGGGCAGATACCACTACACCGAATACGAACGTGAAGGAAAATTTAACTATCCGCTTTACAAAGATTCCTTTGGGAAAGGAGAAAAACCTATTTTTAATGGGGTAAGTACCAAAGCCGGATTTACTTATGCCATTACTGGAAGGCATCTGCTACAGTTCAACACAGGGTACATAAACACCCCTCAAGCTGTGCGAAATACCTTTGCTAACATACGCAATTCGAACCGATTGCTTCCTAATTTGAAAAACGAAACGGTTTATAGCGCCGATGGAAGCTATATCTTACGTATGCCTTACGTAAAATCACGCCTTACAGGGTATTTCGCTCAAATCGAAAACACTTCCGAAACGAATTTCTTCTTCACCGAAGCTTCTTTGGCTGAAGATGTAACCAGCGAATTTCTATCACAAACCATCGAAGGAATTAAAAAACGCCACTTTGGGTTGGAATTTGGCTTAGAAGCACAAATCGTTCCTACGGTAAAAGTAACAGCAGTAGCTGCAGTAGGTCAACACACTTATGCCAACAACCCTAGTATGGTAATGTCTTCTGGAGAAATCGGGATACGCTCAGTGGATAAGGTAGCTTTAAAAAACTATCGTGTCGCCAGTGGTCCGCAACAAGCATATTCTTTGGGAGTTGAATATCGGAGCCCAAAATATTGGTGGGTGGCAGCAACAGGAAACTTTTTAGCACGTAATTACGTATCGCTTTCGGCAATTAACCGTAGTCCGCTATTTTTTATCGACCCTAAAACAAAAAGCAATTTTACGAATATTGATAAGGATTTGGCTCGTGAACTACTAAAACAGGAGCGTTTAGACGATGTGTTTTTGATGAATGTCATCGGAGGAAAATCGTGGCGAGTTAAAGGAAAATACATCAGCTTATTTGCAGGAATAAACAACGTATTGGGGCAAGAGTTTGTCTCTGGAGGATTTGAACAATCCAGAAAAGCAACTTATGAAGGTTTAGCACAAGACCGAGCCCAAGGCACTCCTTCGTTTGGTCCCAGATATTTCGTAGGTTACGGAAGAACCTATTTTGTAAACTTGGCTTTAAGCCTATAAATCATTTATAAACAGAAACCTAAATTATTTTAAAAATATGAACCTAAAAAGATTAATATCGGTTATCGGTGTATTTTTACTGACACTTGCCACTGCGGTGTCTTGTGTAAAAGATACAGATTACGAACTTCCTGATTTGAAGGAAACCGTCCCTACTTTTGACGGAAAAATAGTTGATTTTACAAAAGTTATCGGTACTGCTACAGCAGAAGTAACCGAGTATGCTAATAACGAAGCCTTTCAAGGATACGTAGTTTCAAGCGACGAGGGTGGAAATTTTTATGAAAAAATATACTTACAAAATGAAGCCAAAACTCAAGCTATAGCGATAGCTATTAGAAAATCAGGGATTTATGCTGATTTCCCTATCGGAGCTAAGGTGCAAATACGCTTGAAAGGACTTACCACGCAAATCAACAATGGTATTTTGGAGGTAGGCTATCAAATACACACATTAGGTAGCAGAAAAAGTGTTGGTAAAATGCCTGTATCGGTTTACAAAAAACACGTATTCAATTTGCAGGAAACACCAAAACCTCAAACTGAACTTAACAAGGATATTACCGAAGTAAAATCGGTAAAAAATGACGGCAGCTTGGGGCAACTCATTACTTTAAAAGGCGTTTCTTTCTCAAAAACTGATATTGGTAAAAAATTCCACATTAAAGAAAATGATGAACGACAAGGCACTGATTACACCCTTACAGATGACAAAGGAGAAACCGTGAAATTCAGAACAAGCCGTTATGCCAAATTTATCAATGAAACCGTTCCTGCTGGAAAATTAGACATTACTGGAATACTTACCAAATTCGGAAGCAACTATCAATTTTTAATTAACAACATTACAGACATTAAAGTAGTAGGAAATTCAGACAATAACAACGGGAACGACAACAATGTGGTAATTTCACAATTCCCATATAATCAGAATTTTGAAAAAGACCCTACCTCTGAAGGATGGAAAATAATTACCACCAAAGGCGAACGCAAATGGGAGAAAAAAGAATACAAAGGTACACATTATATGCGTATGACCGCCTTTGTAAAAGACAAACCAGTTACCAATGTAACTACCTGGTTAGTAACGCCAAAACTAAATATTACTGTAGATAACTACGTTTTGAAAGCTAAAATTGCCGATGCTCATAAAAACGGAAATCCGCTAACGATTAAATATAGCCAGAATTACGATGGAGGCAACAATCCGGAAGCAGCCACTTGGACTACTATCGGAGCTAACGAAATTGATGCAATCATCAATAATGCAGGTTCTTACGATAATAAATACGAAGAAGTTTCATTAGCGTTACCCAAAGGCGATATTTATGTGGCTTTTGTTTACACCAGCCAAGCTAAAATATCAACAACTATTGATGTTGAGAGTGTTTATGTAGGAGAAAGCAATACAACGCCTACCCCTAATCCTAACCCCGATGAGGTAACCTTAAAAACGGTTCAAGAAATTCGCACTCTTTACACCGCATCTGATGTAACCATTACGGATAATTGGAAAATGAAAGTCGTTATCACTTCGGATAAAACTGCCAAAAACATAAACGATAAAAATGCCTTTGCACAAGATGAAACGGCTGGAATTGCATTACGTTTTAATGCTGCCCATAATTTTGCTGTAGGTGATGAAATTGAGGTTTTACTTAAAGACCTCAAACTCTCAAAATTCAATAACTTACTTCAAATCAGTGGAATTACCGAAGATAAAACCAAAAAAGTAGGAACAAAAGCTGTTACTGCCAAAACTATCACATTAGAACAAGCCCTATCAGGAAATTTTGAAAGCCAATTAGTTACCATAAGTGATGTACAATTCAAAAACAAAAATGCTAAATACGGAGATGATAAAGGTAGCCAATGGCTTACCAATTGTACTAAAGAACTGACTCTTTATACCACAAAAGACGCTGTTTTTGCCAATGAAAAAGTGAGCGACAAAAGAGGAAGCATCACTGGTAATTTATCAGTATTTAAAAACACAGTACAATTAGTTATACGCACCACAAATGATTTAAATTTCACCGCCAATTATACCGATTGTAATGGCAACAACAACGGAGGTGGAAACTCTGGCGGAAATTCTGGAACACAAGGAGGTGTATTCTTTAGTGAGTATATAGAAGGTTCTTCAAGCAATAAATATCTTGAAATTTACAATGGCACCGATAAAGAAATTGACCTTTCAAAATATAGCATAAAATTGTACACCAACGGAAAAACACAAGCTACCAACACTTTGATTTTAAACGCAACAGGAGTTGAAAAGTTGGCTGTAGGAGCCACTTTGGTCATTAAGAATAGTAATGCAAAACTGACTTTACCTAATGGAGTTACTGCATATGCTAACGATGTTTGCAATTACAATGGAGATGATGCCCTTGAACTTCTGCACGAAAACACCGTTATTGACGTTATCGGTAAGGTAGGTGAACAACCAGCCGTCGTCTGGGAAGTTGCCGGAACCCCAAAAGCCACAGCTGACAAAACACTACGCCGAAAAGTAAGCGTTAAAAAAGGAAATACCGATTGGGCTAATGCCGCTGCAAATGAATGGGAAGTACTAAATAAAGATACTGTTGACGGACTCGGCAAAAGATAATTTATAAAGAATATAGAATAATTTTTTACAAAATAAGGGAGCAAAAAACTCCCTTATTTTGTATTTTGACCCCATATTTTACTTCTCTATTTCATCTATTTCTCTTAAAATGATTTATAAATCAATCTTTTCAAAATATAATCTGATATCTTTAAACTATTTTTTATCAATATGAAGTAATATTTGAGATAAAAAAAGTATCTTGCCTTGTGATTATTGGATTTGGTTTATGGAAAATTCTTTTTTAAAGGCAGTTGCCCAAGAGGCAATAAGTCAGCATTCGGCTGATTTTGAAAATCTTATTTTTGTTGTTCCAGGTAAACGTGCCGCTCTGTTTTTGAAAAAATATGTAGCTCAATGTATTACATCGGCAAGTATCGCTCCTGAATTTTTGACCATACAAGAGCTTATGGTACGTATTTCAGCCATACAGCGGTTAGATGCTCTACCCTTGCTTTTTGAATTCTATCAAACCTATCTAGACACCTGTAAAACAGAACCTAACAATTTTGAAACCTTTGTAAGTTGGGGACAAACACTACTTAGCGATTTTAATGAAATTGATCAATATTTGGTTAATCCAAACAAGATTTTCCCATATATCAATGCTATTAAGGAAGCCGAACACTGGTCAGGTGCCGATGACTTGACCGATGCCCAAAAAGAACACTTAAAATTTTGGAATACTCTAGGCGATTATTATTTTGCACTTCAAGAAAAACTAACCCAACAAAAAAAGGGATATTCTGGATTTATAGCCAAAAAGGCTGTAGAAAATCTCCCTGATTTTCTGCAAAAAAATCCGAATAAAAAATATGTCTTTGCTGGTTTTAACGCTCTTTCTACCGCTGAACAACGCGTAATACAAGCCATTTTAGCCGACGATATTTCTCAAATATATTGGGACATTGACTATTATTTCATTGAGGATGAACAACACGACGCTGGGTTATTCATCCGAAAATACATCAAAAAATGGAAATATTATGAAAATAGAAAACCCAAATGGCTGGGCAACGACTATTTACAACCCAAAACCATTTCCATTACTGGTTTACCCAATGGGGTAAACCAAGCGCACGCCATAGGTGAAATGTTACAAGGCGTAAAGGCAGAACAACTGGAAAATACAGCACTCATTTTAGCAGATGAAAACCTGCTGATGCCCGTTTTGCAGTCGGTAAAATTAGAAATCCCTATGAATATTACTATGGGGTATCCTTTGCAATATACACCTGTAAATGATTTGTTTACAGCTTATTTTCGTCTGTATCTATCAAAAAATTTTTACTATAAAGACATCATTAACTTTATAAATCAGCCCTTTTTACAGCATATTTTTCCAGCGCAACCCAAAGCTGCATTTTTAAAATACATCAATGAGAATAATATTAGCTATTTGACTCGTGAGAAAATGCTTACTTTTTTCTCGGAACAAAAAGTCTCCTTTATTTTAATTCAGCATAATGAAACAGAGTTAGTTAATAAATTGATAAATAATTGCTTAAACATTATTTACCTTATCAAATCGGAAGTAGAATTTGAAAAACGTAAGCATATTTTACTTTTAGAATATTTGTATCGTTTCTACCAACTTTTCAACCAATTAAAACTATTACAAGAACAATACGGATATATTGATTCGGTAAAAACACTTTATCACTTTTATTTAGATGTTCTTCAAAAAAGCAAACTTGATTTTGTAGGTAAACCCTTAGAAGGACTACAACTTATGGGAGTGCTGGAAAGCAGAAACCTTGATTTTGAAAACGTAATTATAGCCTCAGTCAATGAAGGTGTGCTTCCTTCTGGGAGAAGGGGAAATTCGTTCATTCCTTACGATGTTAAAATCGCTTTAGGATTACCCACCTATAAGGAGCGTGATGCTATTTTTAGCTATCATTTTTATCGTTTGTTACAACGAGCCAAAACCATTGATTTGTTTTATGATATGAATAGTAATGCTCTCAATGGTAAAGAAAAAAGCCGATTTGTGTTACAACTTTTAGCACAACGAATAGATAAACATCAGGTAATACACCAAATTAAGGCGCCAGAGGTTTATCCTGTGGTAAACACGCTGATAAAAGTGCAAAAAGATGAACAAGTAATGCAGCGCCTTAAAGCTATGGCAGAGAACGGACTATCGCCCTCTGCATTAACTAATTATGTACTCAATCCGTTAATCTTTTACAAGCAAAATGTATTGCAAGTATATGAAGAGCGCGATGTGGAAGAAACCGTTGAAGCTCGTACCTTTGGCGATATTGTACACGCTACTCTGGAAGCCCTTTATAAACCCGTACTGCATAAAGTACTGACTAAGAAGGATATTCTGACAATGAAATCATTAGTATCCAATACAGTAGATAAATATTTTCAGGAAAAATTAAAATCCTCGGAATATAAACAAGGTAAAAACCTACTGATTTACAATGTAATTCTCGAATATCTTCATCGTTTCTTGGACAAAGAAATAGCAGAGATTGAAAACGGAACCTCAATTAAAGTACTTGATTTGGAGGTACAACTTAAAGTTCCTTTTGATTCTGAACATTTACCTTTTCCAGTTAATATCAAAGGAATTGTAGATCGGGTAGAGCTTCGTAACGGAATACTACATATTATAGACTATAAAACAGGAGCAGTAAGCGCCCAGAATCTGGGAGTTACCAATTGGGATTTGCTCATTACTGATTTCAAATACAGCAAAGCCTTTCAGCTACTCACCTACGCCTTTATGTACTACCAAAGCACAGAGGTCAAGAACATTTGGGCTAGTAATTTTTCTTTCAAAAGACTCAATGAAGGATTGGTAAGATTCCACACCAAAATTTCCAGAGGGGAGAAAGATTATAACATCTCTGAGGCAGTTATTCAAGAATATAAAACCGTTACCGAAAAACTTTTGCTTGAAATTTTCAATCCGAAAATCCCCTTTCAAGAAGTTTAATTGATCCAATCGTGAATGCGATTAGCATCCAATCGTAAGAAAATAAACAAAAGTATGGTAAATGCCCAGAGCCCAGAACCGCCATAGCTAAAAAAAGGCAAGGGAATCCCAATAGTAGGTATCAAACCAATAACCATTCCGATATTCACTAAAAAATGAATGAATAAAATAGAAGCCACACAATAGCCGTAAATTCGACTAAAATTAGAGCGCTGTTTCTCCGCCAAAACAATCAGGCGTAGAAGTAAGAAGCTAAAAAGTAGCACCACACTAATTGTGCCAATAAGCCCCCACTCCTCACCCAATGAAGTGAATATGTAGTCGGTATGTTGCTCTGGCACGAAACCGCCTTTGGTACGTGTGCCTTCTAAAAATCCTTTTCCGTAAATTCCGCCAGCAGTCATCGCCGACTCGGACATATAAGAGTTATATCCGAAATCACGTCGCATTGCAGCCAATTTTACAGGGTCGTCTTCCAAACTTAACCAAAGACTAAATCGGTTACGATGATGCTGTTTCATAACCGAATCAAAAACAAAAGGCGTTGCAAGGGTGGTGATTACACAAATGGCTGTTACAATTGAAGCATTGAAAAAAGGTATTTTTTTGGTGCGTTTTTTTATCAGAAGCACATAAAGGGTAACACCAATAGCCGAAATCAGTAACGTAATAGGTATCCCGAATTTTAATGTAGTGACGAAAACAAGTCCGCCCAATAACAAATAGAACAACAAGCTCAAAGACATTCCCTCACGATGAAGCACAAAAATCAAAGAAAAGAAAACCAATAAGCTCCCCGCATCGGGCTGTAAGATAATAAGTCCGCCAGGAATAGCCAATATTAAAACCGCGTATACCAAATCTTTGGTGCGACTAATATCGGTATGAATATTGCTCAAATACTTAGCAAAAAATAAGGCTGTAGCTACTTTAGCAAATTCGCTGGGTTGGAAGGTAATCGGTCCAATGGCATACCACGAAAGCGAACCATTTATCTTCTTTCCAAAGAGAAACAACCCTGCTAATAATACAAGGCTAACGATATAGAATACTGTCGAAAAATTTTCAAAAAACTTTGAATCTACCGCTAAAATAAAGATAATCAACAAAACACTCAATCCGATGAAAAGTAATTGCTTTCCGTAGAAAAAATTAAGATTGAAAACACTTGCTTGTGGGTCAGTAACGGTAGTAGAGTAAATAGTAATCCACCCGATGGTTACCAAAAGCAAATAGCAGATGATACAAATCCAATCCAAATTCTTTAATACGTTTTGTTTCATAACTATTTTTATTGATTGATGCTGAAAGGTTTACCGCTATACGGTTTCGCATATTCGTCTTCTAAACTTTTTTCAAGCATTCGTTTTTCTAAATCAGTGCGTTTGACCTCGCCTAAAAGATATTTTTCAATCATCAGTGAAGCAATTGGTGCGGCAACACGCGCGCCATAGTATCCATTTTCTACGAATACAGCGATAACAATTTTAGGATCTTCAATAGGAGCTATAGCCACAAATATTGAGTGGTCAGTGAGTTGCATACGCTTCCCATTTACCCGCACGAAATTTTCGGCGGTTCCTGTTTTGGCAGCAATGTTAATGCCTTCTATCTGTGTCCAACGGGCAGTTCCTTCCTCGTAGGCCTTGTTCATTCCCTGAATGACGGGTTCAAAGTGTTCCTTACTTATGGTAGTTTGCTTAGCTATGGTAAATTCAGTAAATGGAGTTACTTCATTGTTTATTTTCTTTACAATATGAGGCGTGTAAAAATATCCTCGGTTTGCTACTGCAGCCATTACGTTAGCCAATTGTATAGGAGTGGTAAGCAGTTCGCCTTGCCCAATACCATTAGAAATATTAAAAGTAGCTCCCCAACGATTTTCACCATACTGACGGTTATACAATTTGGTATCAGGAACTTTACCAGGACGTCCTGTAGCAAAGTCAGACCCCAAATAATCACCTAATCCAAAGCTTTTTACGTGTTTACTCCATACATCCATACCCACACTGGGTTTGGGATACTTCTCAATGCTTCTTCGGTAAGAATTTGCAAAATAAGCATTACACGAAAAAGCAATACCGTGAATCAAATCGTTACTTCCACGATTGCAGTGGCAACGCATAATACGGCTTCCGTATCGATATCCGCCAGAGCAAGGAAAAACGCTATGAGGTGTAATTATTTTTTCCTCCAAACCAATAAGAGCATTAACTACCTTAAAAGGAGAGCCAGGCGGATATTCAGCAAGTAAGGAGCGGTCGTACAAGGGTTTGGCAATTGAGTCGTTATACAACTCGGCATAATTTTTGGAACGTTGTCGCCCTACAAGTAAATTAGGGTCAAACGTAGGAGCAGATATGAGAGCCAAAATCTCACCCGTTTTGGGTTCTATAGCAACGATTCCGCCTCGTTTTTTCTGCATTAGTGTTTCTCCATAAGCCTGTAAAGCAATATCTATGGTCAGTTGCAAAGATTGCCCACTGACTGATAGTGTATCTAAAATTCCTTCTTTATATTTGCCTATAACCCGATTGAAACGGTCTTTTTGCAAATAACGAACCCCCTTTTTGCCACGTAAAAAATCTTCGTATTGCTGCTCCACTCCTGTCTTCCCGATGAGTTCTCCCGATTGATAGTACGTGTTTTTTGCCAAGTCGTTTTGATTTACTTCGCTGATAAAACCAAATATATTTCCTCCGTGATGCGTTAAATACTGACGTAAAAATCGTTTTTGAATATAAAAACCATTAAATTTACGAAGTTTTTCTTGTAAAACTGCATACTCCGAATTGGAAAGTTGATTGATAAACACCGAAGGTTTGATGGGTGAATGTTTTCTGGCTTTTTGTAACCGCTCTATAAAATTTTCTTTAGTTATGGAAAGTAAATTACAAAACTCTAAAGTATCTAAAACCTTGACTTCTCTAGGGATAACCATCACATCATAAGCAGGTTGATTGGCTACCAGTAATTCACCATTGCGGTCATAAATGTAACCTCGTTCTGGGTAATCATACACAAGCTCAACGGCAACATCATCATTAGGTGCTGAAAAATCATTATGTAGCACCACTTGCAAATATACAAGCCTAATAATGAATGCAATAGTGGTTAGTACAATTATACTAAATAAGAAATATTTTCTCATAATTTCTTACTACTAAATAAATAAAGTGCTGATAAACAAACGATAATACTTATTATTGAAGCCAAAACAGCTTTTACAAAGGTAGTAAGTAAATGATTAAAATTGAAAATTTCTAAAAAATAAAATAAAGTATGATGCGTAATAATCAGAATAGAAACATAAGTGAACACTTTTCCAAACGGATGGTTTGATAATTTAAGTGGTTGATACTCAAAATTTTTACCAAACGCAACAGTTAATGCAAAAGTTCGGATATAAGCTACAAAAACGCTACTTGCGGCGTGTATTCCACCCGTATCAGAGAAAATATCTATTGATAATCCCATTAAAAAAGACGCTAACAAAAACGGAGTACGATTGGGTTTATATGGAGCTTGAATGATAAATAGCAAATAAATCATTGGGTTGATATAACCAAGAAAATCAATATGGTTGAATATCAAGGCTTGTATCAAAACCAAGACAACAAAAGAAATGCTATTTTTTAGCCACGTATTATTCATCGGTTTGACGCTCTAAATTGATGATTTCTTCCTTATTTTTGTTTGAAATGATGTAAACATACTCCACGTTTGACATATCAGTAAACAATTCTACATCAATAACATAAGAATTATCTTCCTTGCTATTCTCAAAACGGATTATTTTTCCGATAGGAATTCCCTTAGGGAAAATTTTTGACATTCCGCCCGTAATTATGGTGTCGCCAATAGCTATAGGGGCAATGTTGGGAATATCGGTCAATTGTACAATATTGATTTTATCGCCATTCCATCGTAAAGAACCGAAATGTTTAGTTTTCTTTACTTCCGCATTAAGACTTGATTTTAAGTTCAAAACGCTTTGTACTGTAGCGAAATTTTCAGAAGTGTTTTCAACAATACCTACCAAACCTTTTGAAGAAATAACCCCCATATCTTGAGTAATTTGGTGTTTTTCCCCTCGATTTAAGGTAAGATAATTTTTATGGAGTAAAACACTGTTTTTTATCACTTTAGTCTTTGTGAAAGTAAAATCGGTATTTAAAAAAGCAATACTATCGGAAGAAGCTCCTTGTGAAAAATGGTGTTTTAATGCCGCTATCTCGTTCCTAAGGGTCTCATTCTCTTGGGTTAAAATTTCGTTTTGCTCACGCAAGTTGAAATAAGCCCTCCAATGGTCGGTAAAACCATAGAATACGCCACTGATACGATTTGACGAGTTAATGAAAGTACTCTGCTGATATAGGTTACTATTGAAAATGAGCTTCAAAGCAAAAGCAAAAAGCAGCAAAAACACAAAAAAGTCTTTCCGTTTGATGAAAAAGGATATGATTTGCTGCATAATTTTTCGCTTTCAGAATAAATGATTTTAATGATTGGGTGTTTATTTTATTAAAACGCTTCGGAATTTTTCTATATTTTTTAGAGTAATGCCCGTACCTCTTACCACCGCTCGAAGAGGGTCTTCAGCCACACATACGGGCAGGTCTGTTCTAGCGGTAATACGCTTATCCAACCCACGTAGCATTGAACCTCCTCCTGCCATATAAATCCCTGTATTGTAAATATCCGCGGCTAACTCGGGTGGAGTTTGCGATAAGGTTTCCATTATGGCATCTTCAATACGAAGGATAGATTTATCCAATGCCTTAACAATTTCTCGGTAGGAAACTTCTACTTGTTTGGGTTTTCCTGTGAGCAGGTCACGCCCTTGCACATCCATATTATCTGGCGGATTATCAAGATCTTCAGTGGCAGCCCCCACGCTTATTTTTATATTTTCGGCAGTACTCTCACCAATATACAAATTGTGTTGTGTACGCATATAGTAAACAATATCAGAGGTAAAAATATCGCCTGCAATTTTCACTGATTTGTCGCAAACAATACCTCCTAAGGCAATAATAGCAATTTCTGTGGTACCTCCTCCAATATCAATAATCATATTTCCTTTGGGCTGCATAATATCAAGCCCGATACCAATGGCGGCAGCCATAGGTTCGTGAACCAAATAAATTTCCTTTCCGTTTACTCGTTCACAAGACTCCTTTACGGCTCTCATTTCCACCTCGGTAATTCCCGAAGGAATACAAACTACCATACGTAGTGACGGAGAAAAAAAGCGTTTTTTAAGCGCTGGAATACTCTTAATAAGCAAACTAATCATCTGCTCTGAAGCCTCAAAATCAGCGATAACTCCGTCTTTAAGCGGACGAATGGTTTTGATATTCTCGTGAGTTTTACCTTGCATCAATCGTGCTTCTTTACCTACGGCAATGATTTTTCCCGTACCTCTATTTTGTGCCACGATAGAGGGACTATCTACCACCACTTTATCCCTATGAATAATGAGCGTATTGGCTGTACCTAAATCTATGGCTATTTCTTCTGTTAAGAAATCAAAAAAACCCATTGTTTTTATGTTGTTAATTTAAAAAATTTGTCAATTAGTAAGTTGTTGTGTTAAAATGATTTTGTATCTGCCTCAAAAGTAGGTAAAAAACAAAATATGACCAAATATTGTTTTTATTTTATGATGTTTTTAGTGTTTGAAATGACGGATTCCAGTAAAGACCATTTCCATACCATTGGCATTGCAATAATCAATGCTAAGTTCGTCTTTGATAGACCCCCCAGGTTGTATTACGGCACGAATTCCAGCCTTATGAGCAATTTCTACACAGTCAGGGAAAGGGAAAAATGCATCACTTGCCATTACGGCTTCATTCAAATCAAACTCAAATGCTTTTGCTTTTTCAATAGCTTGTTTTAGAGCATCTACACGGCTGGTTTGCCCCGTTCCACTGGCAATAAGTTGTCTATTTTTAGCCAAAACAACAGTGTTAGATTTTGTATGTTTGCCTATTTTTGAAGCAAAAAACAAGTCTTCTAACGTTTCTTGCGTAGGCTTTTTATCAGTAACATACTGAATATCGGATATGGAGTCAGTTTTTAAATCCTTATCTTGCACTAAAAATCCGTTCAAGCAACTGCGCACTGAAGTTTCGGGCAAAGTTGTTGTTTTTTGCACCAAGATGATTCGGTTTTTCTTCTGTTTTAATACGGCTAAGGCTTCGTCGCTATACGAGGGTGCGATAACCACCTCAAAGAAAAGGGAATTCATATCGTTTGCTGTTTGTAAATCAATTTGGCTGTTAGCAATTAGAATTCCTCCAAAAGCAGAAACAGGATCTCCTGCCAAAGCTGCTGCGTAAGCCTCTTGAAGCGTATTTCGGGTAGCTACACCACAAGCATTATTGTGCTTTAAAATGGCAAAAGTAGGGGCATCACCAATAAATTCACTCATCAAGTTTACAGCGGCATCTACATCAAGTAAATTATTATACGACAGTTCTTTGCCGTGCACTTTTTCAAACAATCCTTCTAAATTTCCGTAGAAAACCCCTTTTTGATGCGGATTTTCACCATAACGCAAAGGCTGACTTTGGTTCTCGCTAATTTTCAAAGCTGTTATTTCTTCGGTTTGATTGAAATAGTTGAAAATTGCCGTATCGTAATGCGAAGAAACTTGAAAGCCTTTGGCTGCAAATCGTTTACGTTGCTCTAAAGAAGTCTTTCCTGCTTGATTTTCCAATATATCAAGCAACTCAGGATATTGCTCCACCGAAGCCACACAGAGCACATCTTTAAAGTTTTTGGCAGCAGCACGAATTAGTGAAATTCCACCGATATCAATTTTCTCAATAATATCCTGCTCTACGGCACCGCTTGCCACTGTTTTTTCAAACGGATACAAATCCACGATGACAATATCTAATTGCGGAATGGCGTATTGAGCCATTTCTGCCAAATCATTCTGGTTATCTTGTCTGTTCAAAATACCCCCGAAAATTTTGGGATGAAGGGTCTTTACACGTCCACCCAAAATGGAAGGATAATCGGTAACCGCCTCTACGGGAATAACATCAACCCCTAAGCTTTTTATAAAGGTTTCGGTGCCTCCTGTGGAATATATTTCAACCCCTAATTCACTCATCTTCTTGATGATGGGCTCTAATCCAGTTTTGTCAAATACGGAAATCAGTGCAGTTTTTGCTTGTTTTGTGAATTTCATCGAAAAAAGTCTTACATTTGAAGCTACAAAAATAATTTTTTTGTGCTAAATCCGACGGTAAATCAAAAATATTTTGTTAACATCTTATGTTTATTTATATCCAACTCTTTAAGGAAAGTTTCAATTTTGCGATAAAAGCCCTTCGTGATAACAAACTTCGTACGTTTTTGTCCTTACTTGGGGTTACTGTGGGTATTTTTTCAATCATTTCGGTGCTTTCGGCAGTGGATTCGCTCAATCGGAACATACAAGAAAATTTATCTGGATTGGACAAAAATGCAATGTATATCTCAAAATTTTCCTTTGGCCCCACAGATGTACCACGCTGGCAACGACTTAATTTCCCTCAAGTTACTTATAGCGAATATGAATTTATTCGAAAAGAAGTACCCAACGTTGGAACGGCAGCTTATACCATTTTTGGTGTAGAATCTTCCATAAAATATGAAGGAAAAACCATTGAAAACGTTTTTGCAAGTGTAGCTACTTCGGAGATATCGGAAATTGAAGACATTAAGGTTGAAAAAGGACGATTAGCAAGTGAATCGGAATCCAATTCAGGCAATCCTGTTATCGTTTTAGGGCATCACATTGCTAAGCAACTTTTTGAAAATGAAGACCCCATAGGCAAAGAAGTGCGTTATTTGGGCAAGAAAATGGTAGTTATTGGGGTTCTGAAAAAATACGGCTCAGTTAGTGAAAATGACGAAAAAGTATTTGTACTTGCTACTTTTGTTAGAAAATTTATAAACACAGGAACACAGGGAGTTCCCAGCGGAATCGTGGTAAAACCCAAAAAAGGGACAAATCCGCAAGAGTTTGAAGACGCTATTGCGCAGCGACTTAGAAAACATAGAGGCTTAAAACCCGAAGAAATCAACAATTTTTTCATCAATAAAATGTCTACATTCACCGAGATGATTGACCAAACCATTGGAATGATGAACCTAATGGGATGGATTATTGGCGGGTTTTCTATTCTAGTGGGTGGTTTCGGTATTGCCAATATTATGTTTGTAAGCGTGAAAGAGCGCACCCATCTTATCGGAATACAAAAATCATTAGGAGCTAAAAATCAGTTTATTTTGTTTCAATTTTTGTTTGAAGCTGTGCTTTTGGCGTTCATTGGTGGTATTTTTGGGCTATTTTTCGTTTGGATAGGCACACTGATTGCTTCGGGCTTAGTGGAGGATTTTACCTTTGTATTGTCTGTCAAAAATATTTTATTAGGCTCAAGTGTTTCGGTAGTTATTGGGCTAATATCAGGCATATTACCTGCACTTTCGGCATCGCGTTTAAATCCGGTAGATGCTATACGCACAGGAATGTAGCATAGTTTTTATTTGCTTTTGACTGGGTTAAAAACTGCAAAATAATCATTTATTTTTATTACTTTTGCGTGTTTGTAAATCAGTGGATGCATAAACGCATCATCAGAAAAATTAAATTTTATGAGTGAAGCTCGACACAATTGGACAAAAGAAGAAATTATCGCTATTTATAATAAACCCTTGATGGATTTGCTTTATGAAGCAGCCACAGTACATCGTAAACATCACGACCCCAACACGGTACAAGTATCCACCTTACTTTCCATAAAAACAGGTGGATGTTCAGAAGATTGTGGTTATTGCCCACAAGCAGCCCGATACCACACAGGGGTGGAAGTTGAAGAAATGATGACCGTTTCGCACGTTAAGGCACAAGCCCTCAGAGCCAAGTCATCAGGTGCATCAAGAGTATGTATGGGAGCGGCGTGGCGTAATGTAAAAGACGGTCCCGAATTTGACCAAGTTCTCGAAATGGTGCGAACCATCAACAAACTTAATATGGAGGTATGCTGTACCTTAGGAATGATTACTGAAAATCAAGCCAAACGACTTGCCGAAGCGGGGCTTTATGCCTATAATCATAATTTAGATACTTCGGAAGAATACTACAAGGAAGTCATCTCAACGCGAGGTTACGAAGACCGATTGCAAACCATTGAAAACGTACGAAAAACAAACATTACTGTTTGTAGTGGGGGTATTATCGGTATGGGGGAATCATTAGAAGACCGTGCTGGAATGCTTGTAGCGCTCTCTACCCTTAATCCGCAACCTGAATCAGTTCCCATAAATGCCTTGGTTGCCGTAGAGGGAACCCCAATGGAAGACCAAAAACCTGTTGAAATCTGGGAAATGATTCGGATGATTGCTACCACTCGTATCGTAATGCCAGAAACTCAAGTGCGTCTTTCGGCAGGAAGAACCCAAATGAGCCGTGAAGGACAAGCAATGTGCTTTTTTGCAGGAGCGAACTCTATTTTTGCCGGTGATAAGTTGCTGACTACCCCAAATCCGAATATCAATGAAGATATGATGATGTTCGAAATGTTAGGATTGCGCACACAAAAACCTTTTGAAAAACACGCACAACCTAAAACCGTAGAAGCTGAAGACTCAGAATTTGTGGCCTTGGGTGAAAATCCAAAATGGACGCGTCCCAAACATAAAATTGAACGTAACGAAAAAGCCCGAAAAGCCCGATAAAAACTTTATATTTTGAAGTATAATGGACAAAAATTAGGTATTTTTTAGACGATTGTTTCTAATGGACATTTTTTAGGCTCTAATTTTTCACCAAATTTTGATTTGAATTTAAATAGCATTTTCTTTGTCTCATCTTTATAAACAGAAACAGGCTCTGCTGGAGAGCAACCTGTCAGGGATAATAAAGAGGCTCAACGAAAATGTCAACAATCAATGTACTATCATTAGCTGGCATCTACCTTTACGCCTTGATGAATAATGATCCTATTGACATCCGATAGGTTGTTCCACATCCCGATGAGCAACATTTTGAACAGCAGGAATCCATCGTAAGGTTTTTCACCCGAGGCGGAAAGTCCTTTTTGATAGTATTTGTCGATATAGCGGAAATGGGTTTCCAATCGATAATGGGAGTATTTTGATTGGATTAATCAATGAAAATGAAAAAATCACGGCAATTTAGCCGTGATTTTTTCATTTTTATACATTTGTTAGTAACGAAAAATCCTCAAAAAATATACATTTTAACTTTGATTATTAACTATATAACCTCTTTATTTATTATTTTCTTTATTATCTGATTTTTGGTGTCTTTGTTTATTCTCGTTTCTTGGTCTATCATTCTTAGGCTTATCCTCTCTTGGAGGACGTGGTAACAATGCTTTGCGAGACACTTTCTGCTTACGCGTTTTAGGGTCAATACCAATGTATTTGACTTCGATAATATCCCCTTCTTTCACCAAATCCGATGGTTTTTCGGTGCGTTCCCAGGCCATTTCAGAAATGTGTAGTAAAGAATCCTTGCCAGGAACAAACTCAACCACAGCACCGAAATCCAATAGTTTCGTAACTTTTACGCTATACGTTTCTCCTTCAACAGGCTCAAAAATACACGCCTTGATAGCATTGATAGCTCTTTCCATTCCTTCGGAGTCAGTTCCCAAAACTTCAATGATACCCAAATCGCCTTCTTCTTCAATAACAATAGTTGTACCTGTTTCTTGTTGAATTCCTTGAATATTTTTACCACCAGAACCAATAACTGCACCAATGTAATCTTTCGGAATTTCCATAGTGACGATTTTCGGTGCGTGAGGTTTCACTTCTGATTTTGGCTCAGCAATTGTATCAGTGATCTTGCCTAAAATATGCAAACGTCCTTCACGAGCTTGTTCTAACGCTTTTTCCAGAATTTCATACGTTAATCCTTTGATTTTGATATCCATCTGACAAGCCGTTATACCATCTTTAGTTCCAGTTACTTTGAAATCCATATCTCCCAAATGGTCTTCGTCTCCCAAAATATCAGAAAGCACTGCATATTTTTCGCCATCGGTAATCAAGCCCATTGCAATTCCTGATACAGGTCTGGTCATTTGTACACCAGCATCCATAAGTGCCAGAGTTCCAGCACATACTGTAGCCATTGATGAAGAGCCATTCGATTCTAAAATTTCAGAAACTACACGAACCGTATAAGGGCAATCCGCAGGAATCATTCGTTTTAAGGCACGTTGTGCCAAGTTTCCGTGACCAATTTCTCTTCGGGAAGTTCCTCTAAGTGGACGAGCTTCACCTGTTGAAAATGGTGGAAAGTTATAATGTAAGTAGAAACGTTCTTCTCCCTGTTCTGTTGGTAAGTCAATTACGTTTGCCTCACGAGAAGTTCCCAAAGTCACTGTTGTAAGTGACTGAGTTTCACCACGTGTAAAGATAGAAGAACCGTGAGCTGATGGTAAATAATCTATCTCGCACCAAATAGGACGAATTTGAGTAGTATTCCGTCCGTCCAAACGGATATTTTCATCTAAAATAAGATTTCTAACCGCCTCTTTTTGAGCTTTTCCAAAATATTTACTGATGAGGGGTGCAAACTCTTCTTGCTCTTCTTCAGAGAATAACGCTAAACACTCTTCTTTTACGGCTGCAAACTTCTCTCCACGCTCTTGTTTTGAAGTATTTTCTTTGGCTATAGCATAACATTTCGGATATGCCAAACCATACACTTTTTGTTCAACTTCTTCATTTTCAATCTCTGGTTCATAAGTACGTTTTTCGGTTTTACCTACTTTTTCCGCCAAACGAATTTGAGCATCAATTTGAAGTTTGATGGCTTCGTGAGCAAATTTGATAGCCTCCGCCATATCTTTTTCAGAAACTTCATCCATTTCCCCTTCAACCATCGCCACAAAATCTTTGGAAGCTCCTACCATAATGTCCATATCAGATTGTGCAAGTTGCTCTCTGTTAGGATTTATGATAAATTTACCATCAATTCGTGCCACGCGAACCTCTGAAATTGGTCCGTCAAAAGGAATATCAGACACAGCGATACAAGCCGAAGCCGCCAATCCTGCCAAAGCATCAGGCATTACACTATCATCGTGCGACATTAGCTGAATCATCACTTGAGTTTCAGCGTGATAATCTTTAGGGAATAACGGACGTAATACCCTATCTACCAGACGCATAGTTAGCACTTCTTGGTCACTGGGACGTGCCTCACGCTTGAAAAACCCGCCTGGGAAACGCCCCGCAGCAGCAAATTTTTCGCGATAATCCACCGTTAGTGGTAAAAAATCAGTTTCAGGATTAATTTCTCTTGCGGAAACCACTGTTGCCAACAACATTGCATTTCCCATACGTACAACAACTGAACCATCTGCCTGTTTTGCTAATTTTCCAGTTTCAATGGAAATGGTTCTTCCGTCGCCTAAATCAATAATTTCTTTTTTAACTTCTGGAATCATTTTGTTATTTTTTAATTAAACATTAGGCGTTGTGTTGTTGTTTTAGTTACCAATGAAAAACTCATTTTTTTTAGTCTTTCAAATAAATGAAAAATAAAAAAGAGGCGAAAAGCCTCTTTTGATTACTTTCTGATATTTAGCTCTTTGATGATAGCACGATATCTCTCGATATCTTTTGCTTTCAAATAATCAAGTAAACTTCTACGTTTACCAACTAATTTCACCAATGAACGCTCGGTATTGAAATCTTTTCTATTTCTTTTCAAGTGCTCAGTCAAGTGATTGATTCTGAAAGTGAATAAGGCAATCTGTCCTTCTGCAGAACCTGTATTAGCTTCAGAACCTGCGTGTTTTTTAAAAATCTCTGATTTTACTTCTTTTGTTAAATACATTCCAATATTATTTAATGATTATTATGTACTATGATATGCGGTTGCAAATGTATATAAAATTATGTAATCTACAAACTTAAGAGTAACAAAATTGCATTACTAACCAAAACTTTTGTTGTTTTTGCAATATTCCTCTTTCAAAATACATCTATTTTACTACACTATTGAGTTTGGTATCCACCAAAATTATGTCTTGAGCTTTCAGCTGAAATGTTACAGAACGTTTTGCTCTGAATTTCAACACAAACAAATCGGTATTACCATTTAATAAAGGTTTTTCGCCCATATTAACAAAAGTGGGATAAAGCCCTTTACGTGCGTTTGAATGTAATCTGTCGTTGGTCATATTTTCCATATGTTTTACAGCAAGAGGCTCAACTCCCACAAATTCGTAATCTTGCGGATTGTAATCCAACGCCATACTTAGGGCATTAACCGATTTCAAATCTTTTCCTTTCACCGTTACACTTACTATTTGATTGGCTACGTAAGTGTTTCTGTCGGGCTGAAGTGTAATTGCTCCTGAAACCATAGGATATTCGGTAGCACTCACACCTCCATTTAGTACGGTAGCCACTGCAGATATGTCGTAAGCATCAATGAGTCCGTTTTGGTTGATATCACCTTTGCTTACATAGTCAAAATCGGCATCGGTTTTGCGCAATCCAGTGTAGTTAAGGTAAGAAGTGAAATCGTTGCTGTCTAGAACACCATCGTGATTGATATCTCCCGGAAGATAACTTTCAGTATTAGGCACTTTAAAGATGTACCATTCTTGTCCCGAACCGAAACCACCCACAGCTTTAGTTACCTGAATCTTCACAAAACGGGCTGTAGGTTTATCTGCAAACTCAAAGATTTTGGTATTGTGGTTGGTTACCCAAGAGAAAGTCCCTGATTTTACCCAATTTACTTTGTCGTGGCTGGTATAAACCGTTCCCTCTTGAATCATTCCGTTGAGCCCTGTATTTCGAGGCAAGTATTCCATTTTATCCAATTGATTTACGGTATTTAAACTGATAACCATTTCAAAAGGGACTGCTTGAGTGTTGCTCCAATCGGTATGCCACATATTACTTGAATCAAAATCAAATAGCTTTTCAACACCTTGACTTGATTGGTTTTTGCACGAAGTGGTTGCCGTAATTCCTTTAATGGCAAATTCAAGCGGATTAGCTTTGGTTTGTGCTTCAAAATACACCCAATCCGATTGCCCTGATTCATTCACTGCTCGAACCGCAAACTTATAGGAAGTCTCTGGAACTAAATCCTCAAACAGCAATTCAGTAGTTTTGATGGTGGAATAACGCATTCCTTCGAAATCAATTTCATAATAATCGGCATTACTTACTGCTTTCCATTGTGGTTTTAGGGTGTAAGCCGTACGATTTTGCTCCTCTACTGAAGCTTCCGTGGGCTTTTCTAAACTTCCTGTTTTTGACAAATCGTTATCTTTTTCAGAAAGCCCTACACCACTGATTTTTAAAATTAAATCAGATTGTGTAATGTCTTTTTCAGAAATTTTAATCTGTAACTGCGGATTTTTATTTATAACTACTTTTTCAAACGCGCTACCCAAAGTGGCAAATTGGTTCAAATTGCGTTTTTCATTGTAGAAATATACATCTTCTGAATTTTCAAATTCGGATTCAGAGGTAACTTCTTTAAGTTTAATGGTTTTATTTCCCCATTTTACGCGTATCCTTTTAGGTTTTACACTGGTGTTGATATTCAACTCGGTTCGTTTGTTTTTTTCAAATCCGTTGAAATTTCCTTTTGTTGGAGCGATTTGAACCATTAGCTCATTATTTTTCCATTCAGAAGAAATTGAGGTAGAAACATACGCCCCACGTAAGTAAGCCTGAGTACGTCCGTCATCATCATACTCAACAAAAGTATTTTTTGCTCCAGGATAGATTTCGTATTTGCGCAATTTCGGATCGATTTGCGTAACGTTATTATGCGGATGCGTTATCGGGATAATCGCTCCTGCTTTAACAAATACGGGAAGTTTCCAAAGGGGCGCATCGTAATGATTGATGATGCGATTTCCGCGATATGCCTGCCCTGTAAAGTAATCGAACCACAAGCCTTCAGGCAGATAAATGCCGTGACGCACATCATTGCCTTGGGTATCGGCTTGAGTGCTTTGATAAATTGGGGCTACTAAAAAGTAAGGCCCGTACAAAAATTGGTATTGTGTGGATTTACCCAACGTATAAGCATTGGGATACTCCAAAAACATTGCTCGAACCATCGGCATACCCTCAATTGCCTGATGCGCTACACTATAAGCATAAGGCATCAATTCCGATTTTAATTTCAGATAAAAACGATTGATGGAAGTGGCGGGTTCACCCAATATGTGCGGATATTTAGGATTACTCCCCCAACCGTCCATATTAAGTTGCATTGGGGTAAAGGTTTTCCATTGAAAATCACGAACGTTCACGGAAACATTTTTTCCGCCAAAAATCCCATCCATATCCGAACTAATATTCGGATTTCCAGAAAGCCCTGCCCCTAAATAAGTAGGGATATGAAAACGAATGTACTCCCATTGCCCACCAGTTTGGTCACCCGACCATATTCCAGCATAGCGCTGTGTACCTGCCCAACCATCTAATGAAACGATGAACGGACGAGCATCGTTGCCGTAATAAGGCATAATGTGCGCTACATCGGCAACTCCATTAAGACCAAAGGAATAACCTGCTCCCACCCAAGCCACATCGGTTTTGAGAGCTAACACTCCAGCATCGCGCACCTCTTTTACAATATCGCGCTGAAGCAAAGCACTGATGCTATCTTTCGGATGTAGGTCGGATTGTGTCCAAAGCCCAATTTCTACTCCGTGCTTACGAGCATAATCACCCAATGATTTCAAATTGGCGATGTTTCCGTCCAAAGTTTCGCTCTGCCCATAACCTGCCCCATAACCATCGTTAGGCAGAAGCCACCCCAAAGGCATATCGTAAGCCTTGTAACGGTCAATAACAGCCCTTGCTGAAAACTGATAATTATTATTTTCACCGTTTAACGATTCTTTAATCCCTCCGTTATCTTTTTGACTTTCTCTATAGCGTTTGCCATCTTCAAAGAGAATACCTTCTTCGTCTTCTTTCCAATAATCACGATTGTAAGCATTCAAATGCCCTTGATAAAAACTGAATTTTGGCATCAGCGCAGGATTTCCTGTAAGTTGATAAAAATCATTGAGTAAGGCTACTGCTCCGTCGTTAATCATCACAAACACATCAAGATAGTTATCTTGATGTGAAAGCGTCACCACGTTCTTTTCTTTACTAGCAAAATCATATTCTCCTTTTTTGAAAGTGTGCCACATTATAGCATATCCGTAAGTACTCCAATAAAATGGATTGGGTGAAGCTACACCGCCATCTGTCCACGAATTTTGATTTTCAATAGCGATGTGTTTTCCTTTATGAGAGAATCGTCCGTTTTGAACGCCCCCACCATAAAAATATTCATCAGCGTTTTCTTTAAGCTTCCAAGTCACACTTTTAGGAGTAAATGCAAAAGGAGCTACGCTTTCCAAGACCACTTTTCCCGTTCTTTTGTTACTGATTGTTAGTAAAGTACTTTCTTTATTTATTGCTACTTTGATAGCATCTGTTTCTATAATAAAAGTATTGTTTTGCGTACTAATTTTCAGATTTTTAACTTCTCTTCGAGGATTATCTACCAAAATTTGAGCTGGAGGAACTGCTTGAGGGTCACGAATAATACCCCCATTATTATCTTGAAACATTCTGAAAATATGTTCGTTGTAAAAATCAAGTGTTAATCGCTGATGGTCAGAAAACAAAATCTCCACAGCAGCAGGATTTAGCAAACGAGCTTCGGTAATTTGCGCTTTGTTTTGTGCAATGATTGTTACAAAACTAAACAACAAGAAGGGTAATAAAAGAATACGTTTCATCTTAATTCGATTTTCAGGCAAAGGTCGTGTTTTTTCTTTAATCGAAGCCATTGATTAGCAAGGCTTTTACGAATTACATCAAAAACAACAAATTGCTGATTTACAACACAATACTCTCTTTGTTAGTAAAAAATCCGTCAGAAATTCAAAAAAATACTTACTTTTGTGAGCGATATAACAGCATTATGTTTTTAGAAAATACTACAAATTATTCAGAAAAATTTGGTTGGATTGAGGTTATCTGTGGCTCTATGTTTTCAGGAAAAACGGAAGAGCTGATTCGGCGTTTGCGTCGGGCACAATTTGCGAAACAGAAAGTAGAGATTTTCAAACCTGCCTTTGATACTCGCTATGATGATGTGATGGTGGTTTCGCACAATGCTAATGAAATCCGCTCCACACCCGTTCCTGCAGCAACTAACATTATGCTCTTGGCAGACGGATGCGATGTTATTGGCATTGATGAAGCACAGTTTTTTGATGATGAAATCGTTACCGTATGTAATGATTTAGCAAACCGAGGAATGCGAGTTATCGTTGCTGGTTTGGATATGGATTTTAAGGGTAAACCTTTTGGTCCGATGCCCGCCTTAATGGCTACTGCCGAGTATGTTACCAAAGTACACGCAGTGTGTACCCGCACCGGAAATTTAGCCAATTTCAGTTACCGAAAATCGGCAAACGAAAACGTTTTTCTTCTTGGCGAACAAGAAGCCTACGAACCCCTAAGCCGAGCCGCTTACTTCAAAGCAATGAAAGAAAAGAAATAAATACAGGCTATTTTTTAGGCGATGAAGTATTATTGTACATCTTCAATCACTCATAAGTGGTAATATTCAACTCGAAATAATGAAATTTCCAAATATTTTAAACAAACCCACGAAACTTTTGAATGAAAGTAAAAAAAAATAAAGCATTAACTTGTTATTATTTCGGATAAATGATACTTTTGTCCCTCGTTTTCAAGATGTAGTATGCTTCATCTTGATAATATATAGCGAAAGTAAACCATTACCTACCACACTGACCAAACTAAAATGAAATTTCTCATAGACAAAAGTAAACTAAAAGCCTTTTTTTCGGTGCTTTACATCGTCTTGGTGGTCGTATTGATTATTGACTATGGCTACTCGCTTCCGCTATGGTTAGATTACTGTTTTTTAGCCTTTTATACTTTTTCATTGGTGATAAATATATCATTTCACGCTTTCAAATTGTACCGAAGTGAAGAGAGGCATTTTCGGATTGATTTACTTGATGGACTAAGTACAGTATTTGTTATCATTTGTTTATATGAGCAATTTATTGATGATGGAACTACTCTGGTAGTTTCGGATTGGATGCGGTGGGCAACCATTTTGATTTTGATACGTGGGGCTAATTTACCTAAAATCAATTATAAACGTTCCGTATTGAACCCAGCACAACTTTTCATTATCAGTTTTGTGGGACTAATTGGTATTGGTACATTCTTATTGTTACTTCCCAATTCTACTCGTACGGGTATTTCTGTAACTGATGCTTTATTTACCTCTACAAGTGCCGTTTGCGTAACAGGACTGAATATCGCCGACACCGGAAGCTATTTTACTCGCTTTGGGCAAACCATCATTATGTTATTGATACAAGCAGGAGGGCTTGGCATACTTACCGTTGCAAGTTATTTTAGCTATTTTTTTAAGGAAGGAGCTACTTACGAAAATCAAATTGCATTGAGTGATATTTCAAATTCTAATAAAATAGGTGAAGTTTTTACTACCCTAAAACGGATTTTAGTAATCACTTTCACAGTAGAGCTTATGGGTGCGTTTTTAATTTTTATCAATCTGCCTCCTCGAATAATCCCTGACTTTTGGGAACGTATTTATTTCTCAATATTTCATGCTGTTTCAGCATTTTGTAACGCTGGTTTTTCAACACTACACAACGGATTGATGCAAGAAGGATTTGTAACAAACTACCGCTTTCAGCTAACTATCATTGCTCTTTTTGTGTTTGGAGGACTTGGTTTCCCAATTGTTATCAATACCTTACGATATTTAAAGCATTTCATAAAACGAAATGTATTATTTTTCATTTCAGGAAAAGATAATTACATACCTTGGATACTTACCCTAAGTAGCAAACTGAATTTGATAACCACATCTATACTAATAGTAGCTGGAACTACCATTATTTACCTCAAAGAATATGAGCATACGCTATCGGCTCATCAAGGTTTTGGAAGATTTGTTACCGCACTGTTTACAGCAACAACTCCTCGTACCGCTGGGTTTAACACTATTGATTTCAATCAAATGCAACTATCATCAATAATTGTAGTTATGCTACTGATGTGGATTGGTGCCTCTCCAGCTTCAACTGGTGGAGGAATCAAAACAAGTACTTTTGCCATTGGTACACTCAATGTACTTAGCTTAGCCAAAGGAAAAAGTAAAATAGAAATTTTTCGTAGAGAAATTGCCGAAATATCAATCCGCAGAGCATTTGCTGTAATGTCTCTTTCATTGATTGTTATTGGAGTAGGCACTTTTTTTATTTCACAGCTTGATGAGCAAATGAGCTTATTAGATATTTCTTTTGAATGTTTTTCGGCATATAGTACCACAGGATTAAGTTTGGGCATTACCCATCGGCTTAGTGATGCAAGTAAGTTAGTTTTAGTGGCTATAATGTTTGTCGGACGTGTATCAATGCTTACGATACTGATAGCTATTTTCAAAAAAACACGAACATTTACGTATCGTTATCCGAAAGACGAAATATTAATTAATTAACAAAAATGAAATTTATCATAGTAGGATTAGGAAATTTTGGAGCTTCATTGGCTCAAAAACTAACTCAGCAGGGCAACGAGGTAATCGGTATTGATTCAAGTATGGCGAAAGTAACCGCCTTAAAAGATAAAATATCGCATACTATCTGTATGAATGCCATTGATGAGCAAACGGTTTGCGATTTACCTCTTAAAAATACAGATATTGTCATTGTTTGTATCGGTGAAGACCAAGGCACTAATGTGTTAGTAAGTGCTTTGTTTAAAAATTTAGGAGTAAAACGTTTAATTAGTCGTTCAATTAATGCTCTCCACGAAAATATTTTACGAGCTATTGGTGTAGATGATATCGTTCGTCCTGAGGAAGAATCTGCCGAACGCTGGACAAAAAAACTAACTCTTAAAGGTGTAGTTGATTCCTTTGAACTGAATAAAAATTATAGTATTGTAGAGATACGAACCCCTAAGGCATTTATTGGAAAAGCCATCGAAGAAATTGGGCTTCGTGAAAATTTTAATATAGTGATACTAACCATATTAAACCAATCAGAAGAAACCTCATTTTTAGGAAAAACAAAAACCTTAACGCACGTTCAAGGAGTTCCTGACCCCAAAATAAAACTATCAGAGGAAGATATTTTAGTGGTTTACGGATCGAATAGCGACCTGTATAGATTTATGAAGTAAATCACCTTGCAAATAATAGTAAAATAGTTCGTTAAAAAACAAGTAACTTTTGCTATATTCTTTCGTGATAAAAGATTGATATATAAAAACTTATCTTTGAATTGTAGTGCCTAAACTTATTGTAATCTTCATACCGCCCTAATTACTTAAAAGGTGCATAGATTTTGGCCGTGTTTTAAAAAGTATGATGACATAAAAATTTGACAATCAGGGAATAAAGCTGTATTTTTGTTAAATGCTAATAACAATTAAACTCCACTGCCCCAATTGTCAATGCACAAAGATAGTCAAAAATGGGAATAAAAAGAACAAAAAACAAAACTACCTTTGCAAAACCTGTAAACGCCAATTTATCGGCGACCATAATCTGACCTACAAAGGTTGGGCTTCGCATATCGCTGCGAAAATTCTCTTGCTTTTGGCAAGAAATGTAGGCATTCGTGATATTGCTGAAATTGAAAAAGTTAGCGTCAAAAAAGTGCTTTCTGTTTTGGTAAATTTTAACCAAGAAATCAAACCCAAACAAAATAAATACAAGTCGTTACAAGTTAATGAACTTTGGACTTTTGTAGGAAAAAAGAAAAATAAAAAGTGGTTGATTTATGCATATTCTGCTGAAACAAAGGAAATTGTAGCGTGGGTATGGGGCAAACGAAACATAAAAACAGCCCAAAAACTTCGTGAAAAATTGAAGAAATTGGGTGTGAGTTTTAATGAGATTTGCACAGATAACTGGGAGACTTTCACCTCTGTTTTTCAAGAATATACACATAAAATTGGCAAAAAATATACCACTAACATTGAAGGAAACAACACACTTTTGAGACATCGAATACGCCGAGCGGTGAGGAAAACTTGTTGTTTTTCAAAAAAGTTTGAAAACCATATAAAAGCCTTTGAAATTGTGTTTTTCTACATCAACTTTGGGTGGATTTGAGTATCATATTTTGGGAAACACTACCAAATAGAAAAATAAAATTGACAATCAAAATTTTACTTCTCTTTGGTACTACCGATTATCGCCCCATATACACCAACAAAATACTGATATCTGCTGGGGAAACACCACTAATACGCGAGGCTTGTGAGAGCGTAGTCGGGCGGATTTTTTTCAGTTTTTCGCGAGATTCAAACGAAATAGATGTCAGTTTATCGTAATTGAAATTTTCAGGTATGCGAATGTCTTCCAAGCGGTTGAGTTTGTCGGCATTGTTTTTCTCTTTTTCGATGTATCCTGCGTATTTTACCTCAATTTCCGTCTGTTCAATGATTTCTTTATCAATTTCATTGGCTTCCACGAACGATTTTACGCTCTCCAATTGTTGCAAATCAGCGATGGTAATGTTCGGACGCGAAAGTACTTTGAACATCTTGTCGCCTTGTTTCATTGGAGACGAATCGTATTTTTCCAAAATCGGGTTCGCTTCTTCGGGTTTGATACTTGTTTCTTTAAAAAACTCAACAAAAGCATTGGTTTTTGCTTGTTTTCTTTCCAAAACGTCCATTCGTTTTTGCGATGCCAATCCTAATGAAAAACCAAGTGGCGTAAGTCGTGCATCGGCGTTATCTTGTCGCAAAAGAGTGCGATATTCCGCCCGTGAGGTGAACATTCTGTAAGGTTCTTCCGTGCCTTTTGTGATTAAATCGTCAATCAAAACACCGATGTAAGCCTCATTTCGTTTCAGAATGAAAGGCTCTTGCTCACGAATTTTCTGTACGGCATTTATCCCTGCCATAATTCCTTGTGCGGCAGCCTCTTCATAACCTGTTGTTCCGTTGATTTGTCCTGCAAAATATAGATTTTCAACAAGTTTTGTCTCCAATGTATGTTTGAGTTGCGTCGGCGGAAAATAATCGTATTCAATGGCGTACCCTGGGCGGAAAAACTTCACATTTTCAAAGCCTTCTATTTTTCGCATTGCTTCAAACTGAACTTCTTCTGGAAGCGATGTTGAAAATCCGTTTACGTACACTTCTACCGTGTTCCAACCTTCGGGTTCCACGAAGATTTGATGGCGGTCTTTGTCGGCAAATCGGTTGATTTTATCCTCAATTGATGGACAATAACGTGGTCCAACGCCTTGGATTGCCCCATTGAACATCGGTGAGCGGTCAAATCCTGTGCGGAGCAAGTCGTGTACTTCCTCGCTGGTGTAGGTCATATAGCAATCTTTCTGAATTTGAAGCGGTTGTGTTTCTTCCGAAAAGGAAAATTTCTCAGGATTTTCATCGCCGGGTTGAGGAATCATTTTGGAATAATCAAGCGAACGACTGTCCACACGCGGAGGCGTTCCTGTTTTCATTCTTCCTGATTCAAATCCGTGAGAAATAAGGCATTCGGTAATCCCTTTGGAAGCCTTTTCTCCGGCTCTTCCGCCTCCTAACTGCTTCATTCCGATATGAATAACTCCATTTAAGAAAGTTCCATTAGTAAGAATCACCGATTTGGAATAAATAGGAATTCCCAAAGAGGTTTTTACGCCTTTTACCTGATGATTTTCAATAATAAGGTCAGAAACCATATCTTGGTAGAAGTCGAGATTAGGCAATCTTTCGAGTTGCAGACGCCATTCTTCGGCAAATCGCATTCGATCGCTTTGAGCTCTGGGGCTCCACATTGCAGGACCTTTCGATTGGTTAAGCATTTTGAACTGAATGGCGGTTTTGTCAGTGATGATACCTGTATACCCACCCAAAGCGTCAATCTCACGAACGATTTGCCCCTTAGCGATACCTCCCACAGCAGGGTTGCACGACATCTGTGCTATATTTTGCAATTGCATTGTGATGAGCAAGGTTTTCACTCCCATATTGGCAGCGGCAGCAGCGGCTTCGGCTCCTGCGTGTCCGCCACCCACTACGATAACGTCATATTTTTCTTGAAACATATTTCTATTTGGCTTTAAGCAAAAGGCATTAGGCATATTCGATTTCATTTGCTTAATCCCTAATTGCTTTACTATTAGGGCGCAAAGATAATTTTTTATTAGGCATTAGACAAAAGGCATATTCGATTTCATCTACTTAAATCATAAACAACTTACAATCAATATATAGAGATTCTTTTTAATAGCTATAAAGTCATTAAAATAATTAGGATTTAAAAGGCTTTCTCATCAAATAATTGTAAAACAAGGTTTTTTTATACCTTTGCGCAAATGCATTATTTACAAAAGTCAAACGAACTAAGAATTGTCAAAATATAAATAATATTTTGCAAGTAAAACATTATCAAACTAAACCTATCACACTATAAATGAAAAACATAACAACACAGATAAAACAACCCATACGAGAGGAAATGGAACTTTTCGAGCAGAAATTCCATTTATCAATGTCCTCAAAAGTGGCGCTACTGAACCGAATTACTTATTATATCGTTAATCGAAAAGGGAAACAGATGCGCCCAATGTTCGTTTTTTTGGTTGCTAAAATGGTAGGAAACGGCAGTGTGCAGGAGCGCACCTACCGTGGAGCTTCGGTTATCGAACTGATTCACACAGCGACCTTAGTGCACGACGATGTGGTGGACGACAGCAATAAACGACGTGGCTTTTTCTCCATCAATGCCCTTTGGAAAAATAAAATTGCCGTTTTGGTAGGCGATTTTTTACTCTCCAAAGGACTATTGCTTTCTATCGACCACGGAGATTTTGATTTACTGCGGATTATATCAGTAGCTGTACGCGAAATGAGTGAGGGCGAACTATTACAAATAGAAAAAGCACGTCGGCTTGACATTACCGAAGAGATTTATTACGAAATCATTCGCCAAAAAACTGCCACGCTCATTGCCGCTTGTTGTGCTATGGGCGCTTGTTCGGTAAAGCCTGATGATGCCCAAACTATTGAAAAAATGCGACTTTTCGGGCAATATATCGGTATGGCATTCCAAATCAAAGATGATTTGTTTGACTATTCAGACACCAGCATCGGTAAACCTACAGGTATTGATATTCGAGAGCAAAAAATGACCTTACCTCTCATTTACGCACTAAACAATACGGATGATAAACACCGAAAATGGCTTATAAACTCGGTAAAAAATCATAACAAAGACAAAAAACGCGTCAAAGAAATCATTCATTTTGTAAAAGCCCGTGGCGGACTGACATACGCCCAACAAAAAATGAAAGAATTTCAGCAAAAAGCCTTAAACATTCTCGGTGAATTCCCTGATTCCGAATATAAAACCGCTTTAGAACTGATGGTCAATTACGTTATCGACCGAAAAATGTAAATGTACCCACCTGATTTTATGGAACTCTCCTCTATTGATATAACGCTACAAACCCTACCCGATTCACCAGGAATTTATCAATTTTACGATAAAAACAACACCATTTTGTATGTGGGAAAGGCAAGAAATCTCAAAAAAAGGGTGTCTTCTTACTTTCAAAAGCAACACGAAACGGGAAAAACACGACTTTTGGTCAAAAAAATAGCCCGAATCGAACATATTGTGGTCGCTACGGAAAGTGATGCACTACTTTTGGAGAATAACCTCATCAAAAAATACCAACCACGATACAATATTTTGTTAAAAGACGACAAAAGTTACCCGTGGATATGTGTCAAAAAAGAACGTTTCCCACGAATTTTCCAAACCCGACGCGTGATTAAAGATGGCTCACTTTATTTCGGTCCCTACACCAGCATAAAAACCGTTCGCACCTTATTGGAGCTCATCAAAGAATTGTATCCGTTGCGAAATTGCTCGTATGATTTATCTATACAAAATATTGAAAATCAGAAATTTAAAGTATGTTTGGAATATCATATCAAAAATTGTAAAGGAGCTTGTGAAGGACTACAAACCGAAGCGGATTACAACCAAAATATTGCCGAAATTATTGAGATTCTGAAAGGAAACTTTAAAGATGTTTTAAAACGATTTCGGGCTGAAATGATCACTTTGGCAAACGAATTACGTTTTGAAGAAGCACAGCAAATCAAAGAAAAAATTGATATTTTAGAAAATTATCAAGCAAAATCAACCATCGTAAGCTCAAAAATCAACAATGTTGATGTATTTTCAATAGTTTCAGACGAAGAATTTGGCTACGTAAACTTTTTGCAAGTGGCTTACGGGGCAATCGTTAGGGCTCATACCATCGAAATCAAGAAAAAATTGGAAGAAACCGACCGAGAACTTCTCGAATTAGCCATTGTGGACATTCGGGAACGATTTTTTTCTAATTCCAAAGAAATTATTGTTCCTTTTGAGGTAACTTTATCCGAAAATTTACACTTAACCATTCCGAAATTGGGAGAGAAACATCAATTGTTAGAACTTTCATTACGAAACGCAAAACTTTTCCGACAAGAACGCTTCAAACAAGTAAAAATCACTGACCCTGAACGGCATACAAATCGAATTTTATCACAAATCCAACGCGATTTACATCTTTCTGTACCTCCCATTCACATTGAATGTTTCGACAACTCTAACATACAGGGAACCAATCCAGTAGCAGCTTGTGTGGTTTTTAAAAATGCGAAGCCGAGTAAAAAGGACTATCGTCATTTTAACATCAAAACGGTAGAAGGACCTAATGATTTTGCCTCGATGGAAGAAGTTGTTTATCGGCGTTACAAGCGCCTGTTGGAAGAAGAACAATCACTGCCTCAACTTATTATCATCGATGGTGGAAAAGGACAGCTTTCATCGGCATTAAAGGCTTTGGACGATTTGAATTTGAGGGGGAAAATAGCTATCATCGGGATTGCCAAACGCTTGGAAGAGATTTATTTTCCAGAGGATAGCATTCCGCTGTATTTGGATAAAAAATCGGAAACGTTGAAGGTTATCCAACAACTTCGTAATGAAGCACATCGTTTTGGGATTACTTTCCACCGACAAAAGCGAAGCAAGGCTGCTATCGTTTCGGAATTGGACAACATTGAAGGCATTGGCGAAAAAACCAAAGAGGCTTTACTGAAGCATTTCAAATCCGTAAAACGTATCCGCGAAGCCAACCTTGAGGAACTTGAAAACATAGCAGGATATCGCGGAAAAAAGGTTTTTGAGTATTTCAGACCAACAAATTCAGCAAAATAACAATCTGAAAATCAAAATACAAAAAAAAAGATTTAATAAAAGGTGAAATAGTTGTAAGCCATAAATTGTTTACATCGGTTTTCTTTATTGGTTATTTCTACAAGTTTTAATCTTACCTTTGCAAATAAAATAAGCAATATGCGAGTAGTTATTCAGCGGGTTTCAAAAGCTCGTGTAACTGTTGAGAGTGAAAAAATTTCAGAAATCGGACAAGGTTTCTTGGTTTTAGTCGGTATAGAAAATGATGATAATGAAGAAGATGTACGCTGGTTATCCCAGAAAATCACCCAAATGCGCATTTTCGACGATGAAAACGGAGTAATGAACCGATGCGTAAAGGATATTGACGGAGAAATCCTTACTGTTTCGCAGTTTACTCTACACGCCTCCACCAAAAAGGGCAATCGACCTAGCTACATCAAGGCTGCAAAACCCGAAATAGCCGTACCTTTGTACGAAAAATTTCTCCTACAGTTAGAAGTTGATTTAGGTAAAAAAGTACAAAAAGGCATTTTTGGAGCAGATATGAAAATAGACTTATGTAATGATGGTCCTGTAACTATTTTGATGGATTCCAAAAATAAAGAATAATGGTGTTTTTTGATATGCATTCACATAATTTGTCCGAAGAGGAAAATGCTTTGGTTATCTTAAATCAATATCCGCTTTCGGCACAAACCGAAAGCTTCTTCTCCGTAGGCATACACCCTTGGTATTTAGAAGATTGGGAGAAGCAATGGACAAAAATGCGCCCATTGGCAAGTCATCAAAATTGTTTGGCGGTGGGTGAATGTGGCTTGGATAAAAACATTTCTACCCATTTTGAATTACAACAAGAAATCTTTAAAAAACACATTGAGCTTTCCGAAGAACTTAAAAAACCGCTCATCATACATTGTGTAAAAGCCTACGATGAGGTTATTCGGCTAAAAAAACAATATAAACCTGAACAAATGTGGGTAATTCACGGATTTCGAAAAAATGAAAAAACGGCTTTAAATCTGATCAAAGCAGGAATAAAACTTTCTTTCGGAAAGGCTTTACTCTCAGATGAATCACTTCAAAAAACATTTAGAAATTTACCCCAAGACAGCTTCTTTTTGGAAACAGACAATGCCCATATTCCCATTTCACATATTTATCAAAAAGCCATCGAAATTCGCCAAAATCTTGATGATTTCACGAAAATGAAAATGTTTTTTATCTCTGAATAAAAAATATAATCCACTAATAAACAGCAAATAACAAACACAAAAACATCTTATAAAAGATATTTTTATCTGTTATAAAAAAACATTATCTTTGCCCACTGAAAAACGGTTAATTATGTTTTCAAAATCGTGCGAATATGGGCTTAGAGCAGCTATTTTTATCGCTCAGCAAAGTTTGCTTGAAAATAAATCGGGGGTAAAAATGGTGGCTGAAAAAATAGGGTCGCCCGAAGCCTTTACTGGAAAAATACTCAAAGATTTATCCAAAGAAAAGATTATTAAATCAGTTAAAGGTCCGTACGGAGGTTTTTACATCGAAAAAGAAGCAATGAAAAAAACAACCCTTTTGGATATTGTTCGTGCCATTGATGGCGATAAAATATACAAAGGTTGTGCCTTAGGACTTGAAAAATGTAGTGAAAAGAAACCTTGCCCATTGCACAATCAGTTTGTTGAAGTTCGTGAACATATCCGTAAAATGCTCAAAGAAAACACTCTTTTGAGTATGACTGATAACCAAACTACTTTCTTTTTAAAAATATAACTATGAAAATTGCATCATTTCAAGAGGATTTAGCCTTTAACACAGAAAAAATATCTGTTGAACTCATTTTAGAATCGGAATTTTCCAAAGAAATACGTATCACCCTTGCCAAAGGACAAGTGATGAAAGAGCATCAAACCCAATTTCCCATCGTTGTTCACGTTTTGGAAGGATGTATCGAATTTGGCATCTGTGGGAAACCAACGCCTTTGCTAAGCGGTACTATTTTAAGCCTTGAAGGTAACGTTCCGCACGATTTAAAAGCCATTGAAAACAGCGTAGTACGCCTGACTTTAGCGAAAACCGATAGCGTAACAAGAGTTCAGAAAGTATCTAATAACTAATCAATTAAATTATGAAAGACATTGAAACCCGAGAAGATATTGCCCAACTGGTTAGCGCTTTCTATGCAAAAATCAGAAAAGATGAATCGTTAGGTACTATATTCAATAGTCATATCCGTGAAGATGAGTGGACGGCTCACCTTGAAAAACTCACGGATTTTTGGGAAACCAATCTATTTGGCATTCCCAAATTCAAAGGGAGTCCTTCACAAAAACACATTTTGGTAGATAAAAATTTAAACTACGGAATCACTCAAAATCACTTTGGTCAATGGCTCAACCTATGGTTTGAAACCATAAACGCTATGTTTTCAGGTGAGTTAGCAGAACGTGCCAAACACGCTGCCCGAAAAATGGCTACTGGACAATATGTGATGATCTGGAACAATCGCCCCGAAAATATATCCGCTTACTAATAAAACTGAAAAATAAAACCTCATCACAAACCTGAGTATTAAAATGATTTTTAACGAAGTTTCTAAATGACTTTTTTCATAGAAATCGTTATTTTTGCCAAAAAAATGATGCTACGGTTGTTTAAGGATTTTCGCTTCGTTACATTGCTGTGGTTCGGTTTGGCTCTTGCTACCGTAATTCAGAATGTTTTTATACGAGGGAAGTATAATAACTATTTGATTTTTGAAGGAGTCTTCCGTCACACCATTGGAAAACTATCGCTTTACGCTGAATATCCAACAGAGTACTTTGATGTAAATCATTATGGAATTTTGTTTAGCGCTATAATTGCTCCGTTCGCTGTTTTGCCTAATTGGTTAGGTTGTTCACTTTGGATTATGAGCAACGTACTCTTTCTGTATTGGGCGATACGTCAACTGCCTTTGAAACAATGGCAAATAATAGGAATATTACTTATTGCAGCTCACGATTTATATACCGCAGCAGCAATGCAACAATTCAATATCAGTATAGTAGCCATTTTAGTAGGAGCATTTGTTTTCATAGAAAAAGGGAAAAGCCATTGGGCTACATTGCTGATTGTTATAGGGATTCTAACAAAAATTTATGGCATTGTAGGACTTGCTTTTTTCTTCTTTTCAAGAGATAAGATACGATTCATAGGGTCGGGACTACTTTGGTTGGTGATTTTATTTTGTTTACCAATGCTTTATTCCTCACCGCAATATGTTATCTCTCAGTATCAAGAATGGTTTGAACGATTGGCAGTCAAGAACAATTCGAATATGAATGCTTTACAATACAACCTTCAAAATCTATCCTTATTAGGATTTCTGCAACGAACGGGGGTTTTTAATAATAATTTAGTGGTAATTGTAACCGGATTAGTACTATTCACATTGCCTTATTTACGTTTTAATCAGTATGAAAATAAAGATTTTCGGTTGATGTTTTTAGCCTCTGTAAGTATGTTTTTATGTCTGTTTAGCACAGGAACGGAAAATAGTACTTATATAATAGCTTATGTAGGTATTGGAATATGGTTTGTAGCAAGTCCGAACCAAAACAAATGGTTAAAAATAAGCCTTTTGTCCCTTACAATACTAGCATCACTCTCACCTACAGACATATTTAAACCCCTAAAAGAACCTTATATTATTAAATATTCGCTACGGGCAATTCCTGTGGCAATTGTTTGGTTAGTAATGATTTGGGAAATGTGTTTTTTGAATTATAAAGACAGATTGCTCTTTGAAAATCGAAATGATTAAAGAAATGCAAAAAAAACAGATTGACATCGTAGTTCCTTGTTATAACGAATCAGGAAATATTCGAGTATTATACGACTCGGTACAAGCTATTTTTCAAGAAAAATCACTTGAAAATTACACGTTTAACCTTATTTTTGTCAATGACGGAAGCACTGATGATTCGCTACAGATTTTAAAAGAAATGTGTCAGAGGTATAAAAATGTGAAGTATATTTCCTTTTCGAGAAACTTTGGGCATCAATTGGCTGTAAAAGCAGGTTTAGACAATGCTTTTGGTGATGCTGTAATTTCAATGGACGCTGATTTGCAACACCCACCTTCTCTCATTCCTGAACTTGTCAGAAAATGGCAAGAAGGGAATCAAGTAGTGGCTACGATACGTAAATATGCTCCTGATGCGGCAAATAAGATAAAAAAATCGTCTACTTATTTTTATAAAATACTGAATTTCATTACTGATATTGAGATAAAAGATGGTGCTGCAGATTTTCGGTTGTTGGACAAGTCAGTGGTATCAGTAATTCGATCAATGAGTGAAAATGAACCTTTCCTGCGAGGAATGGTTCCGTGGACTGGATTTCGTCAGGTTTACATTCCGTATATTGCACAGAAAAGATTTTCTGGAAAAACCAAATATACTCTAAAAAAAATGCTTCATCTGGCAATGGTAGGAGCTACAGCGTTCAGTGTAAAACCATTACATTTTGCTGTGTATCTTGGTTTTGCCTTTTCATTATTATCTATTTTATACGTTCCTTATGTGATTTTTTCATTTATAAACGGAACAGAAATATCAGGGTGGGCATCACTGATTATGACAGTTGTTTTCTTTGGCGGATTACAACTTATCATTCTTGGAATTATCGGAATTTATATCGGAAAAATATTTAAACAAACTAAAGACAGACCCAATTACATCATTCAAGAAAGAAATTTTTAGAAAACATAATTCACAATGATTTATCTTTCATTCGACATCGAAGAATTTGATATGCCAAAAGAATATGGCTACAACATTGATTTCCAAAGACAAATAGCCATATCACGTGAAGGAACAATCGCTATTTTAGACCTTTTAAAAAAATACAACGCCAAGGCTACATTTTTTTCAACGGTTGTTTTTGCACAGAATTGTCCTGATTTAATAGAACGTCTTTTGATGGAAGGACACGAATTGGCTTCACACACCTATTATCATTCTAATTTTGAAATTTCTCATCTCAAAATGTCCAAAAAAGCCTTAGAAAAACAATTTCAAACTGAAATAAAAGGACTTCGTATGCCGAGAATGGCAGAAATAGAGGCAAACGAGGTAAAAGAAGCAGGATATATTTATAATTCGTCCGTAAACCCGACTATTCTACCGGGTAGATATAATAAATTACACGTATCAAAACGCATTTTTATTGAAAAAGGACTTCTGCAAATTCCTGCCGCTGTGAGTCCGCTATTTCGTATTCCTCTTTTTTGGCTTTCTTTTCACAACTTTCCGCAGTGGTTTTACCATTTTCTTTTAAAAAGAACGATGAAATACAGAAATTACGCTACATTGTATTTTCATCCTTGGGAATTTACCAATTTGCATCAGAAAGAATTTAATTTTCCGAATTATGTAATGCGAAATTCAGGCGAAAAAATGATTTCCCGATTTGAAGAACTACTAAAATTCATCCATCAAAATAATTGGAAAACTGGATTATACCAAGATTTGAAATAAAATTTTCAAAATAGTTTGTTGATTTTATCTATCCAAATCAAAATAGCACTTTCATCGCGATAGTCAAAGGCATAGGGTGTGATTTAAGTCAGCATTGAAAAAACAAAATCCTTTTTTTAAACCTAAAACGATTATATTTGCAAATAATCCACAACTTGTATTTGTTAAATCTTACCCTATGATAACCGATAAAAATGAATCTCGCACAGCTTTATCTGAACTTGGTGAGTTTGGACTAATATCACATCTGACTAAAGATTTCAAAATAGAGAACCACACTACTTTGAAGGGCATAGGTGACGATGCTGCCGTTATTGATTTTAGAGATAAAAAGGCTGTTATTTCTACCGATATACTAATTGAAGGAGTACATTTTGATTTAAGCTATGTGCCTTTAAAACACTTGGGTTACAAATCGGTGATGGTAAATCTTTCCGATATTTATGCAATGAATGCAAAAGCAACTCAAATTACGGTTTCTATTGCAGTTTCTAACCGATTTCCTTTAGAAGCTCTTGAGGAATTATATGCAGGTATTCGTTTGGCTTGTCAGAAATATAAAGTGGATTTAGTGGGTGGAGATACTACCTCATCAACTCGCGGATTGATTATTTCGATTACTGCTATCGGAGAAGCTGATGCTGAGGATATTGCATATCGAAATCAGGCAAATGAACACGACCTTATCGTAGTTACTGGCGATTTGGGTGGGGCGTATTTAGGTTTGCAAGTCTTGGAACGTGAAAAAGCTGTTTTTCAGGTAAATCCGAATTTGCAACCCGATTTAAGTATGTATACCTATCTCATTGAAAGGCAACTAAAACCCGAAGCCCGAAAAGATATTCCGCCTTTACTGAAAGCATTGGGTGTAAAACCTACATCAATGATTGATATCAGCGATGGACTTTCTTCCGAAATTTTGCATATTTGTAAGCAGTCGGGTATGGGATGCCGTATTTACGAAGAGAAAATTCCGCTGGACCCTCAAGTAATTAACACTTGTGAAGAATTTCATCTGGACAGCACCACCATAGCCCTAAGTGGCGGAGAGGATTATGAACTTTTGTTCACCATAAAGCCTTCTGATTATGACAAAATTAAAGGCAATCCTAACCTATCGGTTATCGGTCATATTGTAGAGAAAAACCAAGGAGAAAAACTCATTACTCGCACTGGAGAAGCTATCGAAATCATAGCCAGAGGCTGGAACGCCTTAAAAGAGCAATAAAATCAGAAATTTGTAAAACACTCAAAGACAATAACGATCAAAAAATATGACAAAAAAATCCGTAGAAGGTTTTTCAAAATTTACCAAAGAAGAAAAAATCAATTGGCTTTGTAACACCTATTTTCCTAATGAAAACGATGCAAAGTCATATTTTGAAAAATATCACAATACCGATGCCCATTTGCAAAAACTTCACGATGAGTTTATCGAAAACACGGTAAGTAATTATTATTTGCCCTTCGCTGTGGCACCTAATTTTCTTATCAATGGTAAAACGTATACCGTTCCGATGGCAATTGAAGAAAGTTCGGTGGTGGCAGCAGCTAGTAGAGCCGCTAAATTTTGGGAAAGTCGTGGCGGATTTAAAGCAACGGTGATTTCCACCGAGAAAAACGGACAAGTACATTTTATGTTTTATGGCGAAAAAGCCCGATTAGAAACCTTCTTTCAGCATATAAAGCCAATACTACTAGAAGCCGTAAAGCCCATTACAGCAAATATGGAAAAACGTGGCGGAGGCATGACTAACCTACATTTGGTGGATAAAACGGCAGATTTACCCAATTACTATCAATTATTTGCCCGTTTTGAAACTTTAGATGCTATGGGGGCTAACTTCATAAATAGCTGCTTGGAACAATTTGCCCACACCTTACAAGAAGAAGCTGAAAAAATCCCTGAAATAGGGCAGTTTCTGGAAATTATAATGAGCATACTTTCCAATTATGTTCCCGAGTGTTTGGTAAAATCGGAGGTTTCTTGCCCTGTAGAACAACTTTCTTTTGGCAAGATTGAAGGAAAAGCATTTGCCGAAAAATTTGTAAAAGCCATCGCTATTGCCAATGCCGAAGTACGCCGAGCCACTACTCACAATAAAGGAATTATGAATGGCATTGATTCGGTAGTTTTAGCTACAGGAAACGATTTTCGAGCGGTAGAAGCGGGGGTTCACGCTTACGCCTCACGAAGCGGAAAATATCAAAGTTTAAGCCACGCCTATATCGAAAACGGAATTTTTTATTTTGAAATTCAAGTTCCTTTAGCTTTAGGTACTGTGGGCGGACTTACCAATTTGCACCCCTTGGTAAAAACCGCACTTCAAATTCTTGAAAAACCCTCTGCATCCGAACTAATGCAAATTGCGGCCACTGTAGGCTTAGCACAGAATTTTGCCGCCATAGGGGCTTTAACCACCTCTGGAATTCAAAAAGGACATATGAAAATGCACCTAATGAACATTTTAAACCAATTAGGAGCAACACAAAAACAAAAACAAATCATCAGCGATTATTTTAAAGATAAAACCATATCGCACAGCGAAGTAGTTAAAAAATTTGAAGAACTCAATGCACAATAATCTTTCTTTTTACAGCCACGGAAAACTCCTACTCACGGGCGAATACGCCGTTTTAGACGGAGCTTTAAGCCTTGCCCTACCTTGTCAAAAAGGACAATGGCTAAAAGTATTTCCCTCTGAAAAAGAAGGTGTTTTCTGGAAAAGTAAAGATCTTAACGGACAGATTTGGTTCGAAAAAGAAATTTTCAAAACTTCTGCAACAAACGACCCTATTGCTCACACTCTGGAAAAAATTCTAACAACGGCTTTGTATTTAAACCCTGATTTTGCCAAAAAATTACAAAACTGCACCGTTGAAACCGAATTGGAGTTTGAAAGAAATTGGGGGTTAGGCACTTCCTCTACGCTAATCAATAACATCGCCCAATGGGCAGAGGTCAATGCCTTTGATTTACTCTTTAAAGGATTCGGAGGAAGTGGCTACGATATTGCTTGTGCCAAAAGCACAACTCCTATTTTATATCAAACTCAAAATCAAGAACCTAAAACCTACCCCATTTGCTTTTCTCCCGATTTCAAAAAGCATTTATTTTTCGTACATCTCAACCAAAAACAAGATAGTAAAGTTGGGATAGCACACTACAAATCCATTAAAAAAGGGAAAAAAGCATTTATTGAAAAGATTACCCAAATTACTGAAGATGTGGTGCGTAGCAAATCGTTTACCGAGTTTTGCTCCTGCATCGACCTACACGAACAAATCACCTCTGATTTTATTGGGCTTGAACCCGTAAAAAGCAAATTGTTTTCTGATTTTCAAGGAAGTATAAAGAGTTTAGGAGCTTGGGGCGGTGATTTTGTGCTGGTTGCCTGTGAACAACCCGATGTAAAAACCTATTTTGAAAATAAAGGTTTTCACACCGTTATTGCCTATCAGGAAATGGTTTTATAACCTCGCACTACTTTATTTTTGAGGCTATTTCCTGCCAATCATAATATTGAAAAATTTTTCCGTTGCTCATCACTACCAGCATTCCTTGAGGAAATTGCTCATTTAAGGGAATATTTGTAACATCAGCACCATCGCATTCAATTGAAGATAAGGGAATTTGAGCAAGTAACGGATATTGATGCGGATTCCCTGCAATGCCCTCACGCGGATAAACCATAAAGGTATTTTTCTGCTGATTTGACACTAAAATATATCCGGTAGTATCCGTTTGGTGATAAATAGCAATGCCCTCGTGGTCACGCTTAAAACCTTCAGTGGCAAAAAGTGCCAATTCTTGATTGCCTTTTTTAGGGTCGGCGTAATATTTGCGAATGCCCACCGTTTCATCGCAATAATAAATATAGCCCAATTGATTATCCACCGCTATGGCTTCTATCTCTTTCTTTCCACTATATTTGCCAAATTCACGGACTTTATACGCTGTTACCAACTCATTAGCAATCAGTTCATACTGCCAAAGGTAAGACTCGGAAGGACCTTCTTTTCTACCTACAATTACATAAATCTTTCCGTTTTCAGCATCGGAATATGTGGCAATACCCATAGGGTCACGCAATGTTTCTCCTTCAAAAACAGGAATTCCTCCTCCATCAATAGGCTGTAAATCAGGCAATGAAAACACTCGAATTTGATTTTTCTTGCGTTCGGTAACTACAGCAATATCCGTTTTTTGTCCGTTCAAAAGCATTCCGTAAGCTACATCTACATTATTAGGTCTGTCCAAAGGCACAAATTTATTTACGATATTTCCTTTCAAATCAAAAAGATACAAGCCTCCATTAGCTTCATTTTTATCCGTCCCAAGTACCAAACTTTGGGCAGGGTCAGTAGGATGTATCCATATAGCAGGGTCATCGGTGTCATTAGGCGTTTTTTGAGTAATTACCACAGGCGATAAAGCATCAGCGGCAACAGGTGCTAATTGGTTGTTACACGATATAAACATCGCAGAAAATACAAAAAACAATGTTTTTTTCATTTTAAAATTGGTTTAAAAACGAAGAAAATAGCTGTTATTTTCTTCGTTTTGAGAAATAAAATAACTTTGGATAACTCTTTTTCAAGAACTTGTATTGATAATATTTTCTGTAAAAAATTGATTTTTTATAACAAAAGATTAAAAATCTAATTTTATACCGATTTTATACTTGGGGCGGTAGTATTCCACTTGCATAGTTCTTGCCGAAATACCTTGATAGTACCGCAAAGGTTGATTGGTTAAATTGTTAGCTTCCAGAAATATACTCATATTTTTAGTCGCCTTGTATGAAGCGTTAAAATCTAAAAAAGTTTGTTGGTCATAATAACGATCTTCAAAGGGATTGCCCCCTAATTCATCTAAGTAATCAGATGTATGGTTGATTGAAATTCGTGCCAAGAGCCCTTTGTTTTCCCACGAAAGTGAAGCGTTAAGCATATGAGGTGCCGTTCCAGGAAGTCCTAAACCATCACGTTTTTCCCCTTGATTATTGGTAATTCCTTGAGCTTTGGATTGGGTATAAGTATAATTCAGATAAGCCCCGAAACCTTTGAAGAATTTGCCAGGGAGAAAATCCAACTGACGCTGTGCAGCTAACTCAAATCCGTAAACGGCTACATTTTCTCCGTTTCGTTGTTGTTTGAATGACCAATGGTCTGCTCCCACATCAATAGGATTAGCTACATTAGGAAATTCTCGAGCAAATTGTTCGTGGGAGTACGTATTATTGGCAATATAGGTATAAATAAAATTATTAAGGTGCTTATAGAAGATGCCTCCAGAAAGAATTCCTACTGATTTGAAGTATTTCTCTGCCATCACATCAAAATTGTACGAATAGGTAGCCTTGAGCTTCGGATTTCCTGCAAAAATTTTGTTATCTGCCGAGAAAACACTCACATAAGGGGCTAAAGCGTAATAATCAGGACGAGCCAATGCCGTGCTAAAAGCAACACGCCATATAAAATCTTTCTTAAGGTCATACTTAAAGGCAACGCTTGGCAAGAAGTTAACATAATCATTTTTGTTGCTGATTTTTCCCGCCAAAGTGGTTTCGTTTAAAACGTGATTTCCGGTGTAATTGATGTCTGTTTTTTCAACCCTTACCCCTGCTATCATTGAAAATCGGTTGGAGAAATCTTGGTCCCATCGCAAGTAAGTCGCATAAATATTTTCCTTAGCATTATAGTTTAGGTTTAAGTACTCGGCGGGGACATCCTTTGTACTGAATAGGGCTGGATTTTCTAAATCTAATGTACTTAGGTAATCAATTTGAGCAAAAGTACCTGCCACATATTGTTCACCTACTTGCCAATTTTTACCGTCTAAAAAAGTGGTTTTTACATCATTCAAAGTTTTCACAACACCTGCAATTTCTTTATGTTCATAGAAAATGTTGTCGCGTAATTTTTCTTTGAGTTTGAATCGCACCCCGGTTCTAATACGCCCTTTTTGGTTTTCTATTACCGAAAAAGGAAAGCGTAAATTAAGTTTGAAACCTATTTCTTCCTCTTGGGTATAGTTATGGTTTGAGGTCAGTTTACGAAGGGCGTATTTCTCGGGGCTATTTTTACCATTTACAGTATATAGAGGTTTATTTTCGCTACCATTGAAGGTGAGTTTTTGTTTTCGATTATGAAATTCGATGTAGCGCTCATCGGGGCGATCTTCACTGGCTAAAGCATAGTTTACGCCCCACTGCAAATCTACCGAACTCCCTAACAAATGGTCCCCAGATAAGGCGTAATTTTGTACACGCTGATCTTCCAATCGTGCCTGTTTATTACGATGATTATCAGCACCCGCTTTGGTTTGGTTACGAATATCACCTGTAAATCCAGTGAACGTTGCTCCTGAAAAAGTAGGAGTCACACCTCTTACGCGCGAACGAAAACGAGTCTCTCTATCATCACGCCAATTATATATTCCTTTGATTGACAAACTGTTGTTTTCATTGATTTTATAATCAAATGTGGTGGAAAAGCTACGTCTGATGCGTTGCACATCATATTTTCTGATGTCCATTTGTTCCACATATTCCAACATATTGCCATTTTTCTCCCATTTTTTCCAAATAGCCTCAACGTTGTCCGACCCAAAATGATTATCATTATACGATGCACTTAAAATCACTCCAAGTTTATCATCAAAAAATCGATTTCCATACACCAAGCCCAGCGTAGTGTTTGCTCCGTGTCGGATGGGTGCATATCCTCCTGCCAAAGTAGCTGAAATGCGTTCTTTGTTAGGCGTAGCACGAGTAACCAGATTTACTGACCCTCCTATAGCATCGGCATCCATATCTGATGTAAGTGTTTTATTCACTTCTATGGAGGCAATCATATCGGAAGGAATTAGGTCCATTTGCACGTTACGATTATCGCCTTCTGCCGAAGGAATACGATCACCATCAAGAGCAACGGAGTTTAGGTTAGGTGCCAGTCCGCGGATGATAATATTTCGGGCTTCGCCTTGATCGTTTTGCATAGTTATCCCTGCCACACGTTTTAGGGCATCTCCTATGTTGGAATCTGGAAAACGCCCCACTTGGTCTGCCGAGATGATGTTACTGATATTTTGTCGATTTTTTTGTTGGTTGAGGGCTTTGGCTTGTCCTTTTAGAAAATCACCCACAATCACTACTTCTTGTAAATGAATATCTTCTGCTTTTAGCGCAAAATTTATCACTGTATTTTCTCCTTTTTTAACCGTTACCTTTTGGATATATGACTGATAACCCATATAATCCACCGAAATTTGATAAATACCTTCTGGAACGTGCAAGAATTGGAACAACCCATTAGTATCAGAAATGGTATATCTATTTTGAAAATCAAGCATAATGGTAGCACCAGGTAGTGAAAAGGCATCACGTGCATCGGTAATTTTTCCAGAAATCACTCCATTTTGCTGCGCAATAGCGAAAAATGAACTTAGCCATAAGGTCAGTAAAAACAATTTTTTCATACGTTTTAGAATTAGTCTTCTTGAATCTTTCAATCGGAAGCAAAAATATAGGCTTTGAGCAGAATGTATGTTTCCAAAACTTTAAGGAAATTTTATAATTAGTTACACAAATGTGGCTTTATGTTAAGAGAATGTAAATTTGAAAAGGTTTTCAGATTTTCGCTCATCATAGAATAATTAAACAAAGTGGGGATTTTATAAAATTTCAAATAAGAATGTTATCATTTCAAAAACTTCAAAAAAATAACTACTTTCGCGGCAATAAATTCGGCTTTTGTATGAAACGATTTTTAAAATTTCCGACGCCCTACACGGTGTTGATGATTGTTATTGTTATTGCGGCAGGATTGACTTTTTTGTTGCCTTCGGGTAAGTACGATACGCTTTCTTACGATAGTGTGCAAAATGTGTTTGTGATAAACTCGAAGGGAGAAACGCAAACCTTACCAGCTACACAACAAACCCTCGCCGAAAAGAATATTTCTATCAGCATTGAAAAATTCAAAGAGGGAAAAATTAAAAAACCAGTTTCTATTCCAAATACATATAAGCAAGATGAAGCCAAACCGCAAGGTTTTTTAGAAATTCTCTATGCTCCGATTAAGGGAATTTACGATACGATTGATATTATTTTATTCGTATTGGTTTTGGGTGGCTTTATCGGAATTTTTAATAGCTCAGGAACGCTGAATGAAGGGGTTGGCTATCTGGCTTACAGGCTGAAAGGCAGGGAAGGAATCCTTATTATTTTAGTTTTTACGCTCATCGCTTTAGGGGGTACTTTTTTCGGTTTGGCAGAAGAAACACTCGCCTTTTATCCGATGCTTATTCCTGTGTTTTTGGCAGCAGGATACGATTTGATGGTCCCCCTGGCTGTGATTTATCTGGGGTCGTGTGTGGGGACGATGGCTTCGACAGTAAATCCGTTTTCGGTTATTATCGCCTCTGACGCAGTAGGAGTTGATTGGACAACAGGATTGGTAACACGCCTTGTAATGCTTGTACTTTCAACTGTAATTAGCTTGGTATACATTATTCGCTATGCAGAAAAGGTAAAACGCAACCCACAAGCATCAGTGGCGTATGGTGCATCGCTTCCTGAATCGTTACATAATGAAAAAGCAGTTCCTGTGGAGCAACTTAAGCTATCAAGTAAACTTTTGCTCGTTGTTTTTGGGTTGTCTTTTCTGGTGATGATTCTTGGTGTTTCGCAATGGGGTTGGTGGTTTGAGGAAATGACGGCTTTATTTTTAGTTGCTTCCGTAATTATTGCTATTTTGCAGCGTACGGGCGAAGAACAATCCATTGCTCATTTTTTGACAGGTGCGAAAGATTTACTGGGTGTGGCTTTTATCATCGGTATTGCCCGAGGAGTTACTTTCATTCTTAATGACGGACAAATCTCAGATACGATTCTTTATTACTCGTCGAACTTAGTAAGCGGAATGTCTCCTGCGTTGTTTTTGCCCGTGTTGATGTTTATTTTCGTGATACTCACCTTGTTTATTGCTTCTTCATCAGGAATGGCAGTAGTAACAATGCCTATTATGGGCGGATTAGCATCAGTGGTGGGAGTAGAGGGGCAAAGTGTGGTAAATGCCTATTTATTTGGAATGGGATTGATGAGTTTTATTACTCCAACGGGACTAATTTTGCCTTCACTTGCAATGGTAAACCTCAACTATAAACAATGGTTGCGGTTTGTGTCGCCTTTGATGCTTATTTTAGTGGTTTTAGCCATTGGTGTTTTATTGGTAGAGTATTATTTGTAATCATATTGAAATTTTGCCTTTTATTGATATGATTACTATCACGACTCAAAAACAAAGGCATAAATTACTTTACATTTTTTACTTTTTATTTTATCCTTGTATTTTGTTACTTGAAAATTCACCAATTTTGAGGGTCTTTATTAAAAATAATACAATACCAAAAAACAATAAAAGTAAAAAGTAAATAAACAAAAGTAATTACTATAAACGGATAAGACAACACTATCCAAGTCTCAATGTCAATAAAGTACAGCAGTGAAAACCAAAACACGGTAAACAGTAATAACCAATATCGCTTTTTCATAGGGGTCAGAATTATACCACGAAGACACAAAAAATAGGGTGCATAAAAACAAAAAAAGTGTACAACATTTCGTACACTTTTTATACTTTATTGATTTTGAATAAAGTTTGTGGAGTCGGAGAGAATCGAACTCTCGTCCAAATAAGCAATTCAAAGGCTTTCTACATACTTAGTTTTTGTTTGATTTTCGTCGGGTTGCTGACCAAAAACTGTCCACAACACGCTTAGTTTCCTGAAATCCGAATCTTCAGCGGAAACCATCATCCGATTCAATGTTGACTTTTGTGGTGCCTCTGTACGAACCGCCGTCAACAAGGGCTTTTCAGAGACATCTCGCTTCCCTACCTTGTAGAGACTTAGCCAGAAATCCTACTAAACTTCAGATTAGGCAGCAAGAGCGTAGTTATTCTCGCCATTTAAAAAGTTTGAAATAGAGATTAACGAGCATTAATTTCATAGCTCGGTATGCTTACATTTCAATTCGACTTACTGTCAAAACCGATCGACCCCATTCAAGGTTCCTTGTATAAACTTGGGGCAAAAGTAGTTATTTTTTTTCAAAAAATTATTAGTGAGGGAATAAAAACTTACTTACTCGGCGGCGAAAGACTCTCCGTCGATACAACCAAAGATTTGAGAAGTTACCATTAACAGCGTTTTTAAAGAAGCTTGATTGCATTGCAATTTAGCGGTGTTGGTGATTGTTTGAAACATAGGGTTATCTATTAAAGTATGGAGTATTCAATTTTTTTAATTTTTCTTTTTCAAAATAGCTTACTATTGTATCGTTCAATTTTCCTTCTTTTATTTGTTCATTATAGAACAAGGTATTATTACTTAAAGACAACTTATTATGCTTTTTTAATAATTTAAAAAAATCAACAAAGCTAATATTTCTATAATCTTTACTATTTGAAAAAACAACTCCTAAAATTCTACTATCGTGCATATTTGCATATTTAATAGTAAAAAAAATAGAGTCCTAAACTTTATAAATATTTTTCTCATCTCCATTTTTTTATTGTAATGGACTTCTATAAAACTATCAATTCCTTTTGTGTAAATATATAGGCTGTCTTCTTTTACAAAGTTTTTGTTTATCAGTGGAAGTCCGTTCTTTTTTCTATAATTATCCATAAAAACTATTCTTTCTATCAGTTTTAGTTTTTGAACCTCTTCCTTTTGTATTTGATTTCTTTTGTATTGAGAATAATAAAGACATACCCAACCTACTATTGTTAATAGAATAATTATTTTCAACAATTTATTTTTCATAAATATCATTCTTTAGTTCTCCAATTATGGGAATGTAGCTAAGCTAAAATCACCAATCATTTTTGATTTGTATGCTACTTTTACCATTGCCTTGCTTTTTAACTTCTATTTTTACAGCAATACGTTCAGTCATTTCTTGTACGTGAGAAATCACTCCTACTTTTTTACCCTGATGTTGTAAACTTTCAAGGGCATCCATAGCTATGGCAAGTGTTTTTGCATCTAAGGTACCGAAGCCTTCATCAATAAACAAGGTTTCGATATTCATTTTGGTAGAAGAAAGCGAGGAAAGTGCCAAGGCAAGCCCCAAAGACACCAAAAACGACTCCCCTCCCGAAAGCGAATATACCGAACGTACCTCATACCCCATTTCCTTATCTATCACCTGCAAACTGAGCGTATCGGAGATGCGCTCCAGCTGGTATCGTTGGTTAATACTACTCAAATGTACATTGGCATAACGCAGTAAAGTGTCCAGTGTAAATTCTTGTGCATACCTTTGAAAAACTTTACCACTGCTGCTGCCAATAAGGCTGTTTATGACTTCCCATTGGGATAAAACTTGCTGTTTTTCCTCTCTTTGTCGCAATAAATCCTGATGTTTCTCTACTTCCTTTTGGTGCACAGCCCATTGATTGTGTAGCTTTCCGATGTCTTGCCTAACCTTAGCCTCACTCTCCTTGTTTTCAGCAAGTAACCTTTCACAATCTGATTGAGATTGTTCAGGAATATTTTGATTTTGATGCCGTTTCAGACTATCACTACGATCTTTAAGTAAGGTTTGTGCCATCAGACACCCTTCTTCCAGTTGTTTTAATTGCAAACGCTCTTGATGTATCCAAAGATTATCCAAAGAAATCCAATAATGAAACTTTTGAGTGTTTAAATCCGCTTTGAAATCTGGGTTTTCTATCATCCAATGCTCAATTCTCCCTTGTAAAGTTTCTCGCTCTTGCTTTAATTGGGCGAGAAACTGCTCTTGGGTTTGTTTTTTTGCCGAAATCTCTTGAAAATCAAGTGCATTTTTCTGATAATTCGTCAGATGCAACTCTATTTGTTTTTGAACTATTTTCAACTTATCATTGATTTGTCGCTCTACTTGGTCAGCATTTTTCCCTTCTAAAAGATTTTGACGCTCCAATTCCATTCCTGACAACAATTGTAACTCCCTATCATACAGCGTTTTTAAATCTTCCAACTGTTTAGCTTGGTCGAGCTGTTGCTGTGAAAGATGTAAAATATTCTGATTGACCGAAAGTTGCGATTGCTCTGCCAAACGTAAATTTTCTTGGCTTTGTTGCCAATCGTTAACCGCTTTTGTTAGGCGATTTGCAAACTGTTCAGGGGTACTTTTCCATAGTAAAAACCACGATGGATTATCAAGTAGCTGGTTTACCGATTGTTCTTTTTCGGTAAGCACATTTTGTGCAGATTCAAGCAATCGTTGGGCTGAATCAAACCGATGAACAAGTTTTTGAGAAGCATTCTCTAAATCGTTTAATTTCCGATTTGAGCTTTCGAGCTGATTTAAGGCTTGATTAAAGCGAGTTTCTAAGGTGGTTTCTCTGGCTTTTAATCCTTGATAATCTGCAATTTTATCAACTATAACTGCTACATTATTTTGGTAGTCGGACAAAACCACTTTGATATTTTTTTCTAAAGTTTCAAGGTTATGCTCTTTTGCAATAAAATCATTTTCTAAAAATGATATCTTTTTTCTTTCTTGATGTTGTATAACGATGCTTTCTTCTTCCTTTTGGGTCAAATTCTGAATTTCGGCTTCTGTTATTTTTTTATTGGAAAGCAAATCGTGTGCTTGATTTTGCAAACGAAAATGATTTTCTTGTGCCTCTTCAAATTGTCTTTCCAATTCTTGTAGCGCCCTATTCTCATATCTTTGCTCCTGATACGGATGATGAGTAGCACCACAAACTGGGCAAGGGGCATCTGGAATCAGTCCACGACGGAGATTTTCAACATTTTCTGAGCTTTCCAATTGTAACTTCTGCAACAATTTTTCTAAAACGCTTACTTCTTGTTGGGCAAGGCTAACATCTGCTTGATTTTGGGTTAATTGCTGCTCAATTTGAATAAGTTGTTCCTTTTTTTGTTGTTTTTTCTGTTGAGTGCGCTGTACGTTTTGCCGCTCCTCTTGTAATTTTTGTATCGAATTTAAAATGTTTTTTTGTTGTTCAATTTTCTGAATAATTTCATTTTGCTCCGATATGAGTTTTTCAATATCAAACCCCTTAATGGCTTTTTTAAACTCGTCGTATGCTTGTTTTGCCAAGATGTGTTGCTGTACCAAGTTTTCATTTTTGGTTTTCTCCTCATTTACAAAAATTTCCACCTGATGTATCTGCCCTTTTAAATCTTCCACTTCTTTTCGGAACTTTTCCTTTTCAGAAATAGCTCTTTCAGCTTCTTTACAACTTACCCCAATAAGCGAATAATTTTCTGCAAATTTTTCAAAATAAGCATTTTGACTTTGCCACAACTTATTTTGATTGATACGCTCTTTAATTTGGGCTAACGTTTGCTTTTCTACCTCTATTTTACCGATAAGCGCCTGATTATTTTGTTCAAAAGCTTGGATTTGTTGCATTTTGTCGGAAAGTATTTCCTTTTTTTGCTGAAGTTGAATGTCTAACACTCGAGCTTGTTGAATTTGAGGCAACCACTTTTCGTGCAATTGCAGAAGGGTTTGCTGATGTTGTTTTTCCTTATCAAGAGCGTTTTGTATCACAAAGGCTTGTTGTTGAAGCTCGGTTATTTTTTGCGAAAAACCCTCAATGTCAAGCTCTACCGTAAAAATTTGTTTTTGAATATTTTCTTTTTGAAGCCAAATCGGTTTCAGAGGCTGTATTTTCTCTACCTTATCCAGTGTTTCAAACCGATGTTGTTGTTGATTTTTAGCCTCTTGTGCAATTTGTAAATTCGACGAAGCTTGACGGATTTGTTCAGTAAGTTGCTGGTTTTTCAAATGCCAATCTAGCTGTACTTGCAATTGTTTCTGAGCCGTAATAAGTTGGTTTTCTTGCTCTTTTAACTGATTTAATGCCAAATGTAACGTTTGTTGTTCTTTATCAGTAAGTAACTCAATGGATGAGAGTTGTGCATCAAAAAAAGTGATTTCTGTTTGTAAATCTTTATGCTTTTGAAAAATTTGAGCCGAAATTTTGGAATAAATTTCGGTACCTGTAAGCTTTTCCAAAATATCTGCTCGTTCGCTTTCCGTAGCTTTAAGAAAGTTAGCAAATTCGCCTTGTGCTAAAATGACTGACTTGGTAAATTGCTCAAAAGAAAGCCCTAACAAACGCTGTATTTCTTTAAGGACAAGCGTTTTATTTCTTTCTGGAAAAAGCGTTTTGTCTGAAAGATTTTCTAAAGTGATTATCTCATCTTGTATTCTGCCATAACCACGAGCCCTGCGTATCTTCCATTCACTGGCATAAATTTTATCGTCAATTGCTTTAAAAACCACCTTTGCAAAAGCGGCTTCTGCTCCTTTACGCAAAAGCGTTTTCACATCGCGAACGGAAAGATTATTCTCGCCATCACCAATGTTTATGTAACTTTTGATGGGTGAAAGACGAGGGGTATTGTTATATAAAGCCAAACAAATGGCATCTAAAATCGTAGATTTCCCCGAGCCTGTAGCTCCCGTTATAGCAAATAATCCTTCCGATTTTAAAGGTTCGCTTTCAAAATCAATATGAAAAGGCCCCTCAATTGAAGCGATATTATACAAACTTACCGATAATATTTTCATAGACTATCTTGCTGGTTTTCAATTTCGTTATAAATTTCATTAAAAAGAACCTCGTATTTTTGGGGTAGCGCCTCTCCCTTTTGCTTTTCAAAAATTCTCCTGAAAACATCAATAGGTTTTAAGTCAAAAAGAGCAATTTCGGACTGATAGTCCTCCATTTCAGTCTTTATCCCCTTCATTTTTAAATCAATACGTACCAATCGAACATTTTTGTGGGCAACGGCTTTTTGAAGGATATTTTTTAAGTCAGGCAAGGGGGTGTCAAGCACTATTTTCACCTCCAAAAAGGGTTTTTCCTGCTGAGTATCCGTGGGAGGCAATAGCTCAAGGGCTGAAAGTACTTGAGCCAAATTGCCGTGATTTTCAGGAAGACTTAAAAGTGGTTGTTTTACAGGGATTGGAACAGATTTTATATCCGTTAGCTTCCCCGCTTCCATTTGAAAAATAACCACCTGATGCTCATAGTTTCTTTCTGAAAACGAAAGCGGAATGGGACTACCGCTATATCGGATATGATTCTGACCTCCTACTTTTTGCCCCTTGTGAATATGCCCCAAAGCAACATATTGCAATTCAGCAGGAAACTCTCGGGCACTCATACACTCAATCCCTCCGATGATGGCGCGTTCCGCAGTATCATTATCAGCAATATCGGCACCCACCACGTGCAGATGCCCCAAAGCAATCAATCCTTGATTTTCAGAACAATAATGAAGTGCTTTTTGAGTAATTTCACGATAAAAAGTAGTTACTCCTGTGGCATAATCAGGTAAAGTTTCATCTTCATTTCGTGGATATTCCCCAAAACGCAAATAAGGCACCGCAAGACAAAAAACCTCCACCTTTTTATCTTTACCGCACAAAGGAATGATTAACGACTGATAATCAATAGAATTATCATAGCGTTTTACTTGACCTATCAGATGAATATTTGTGTTTTCCAGAAGCGGACGAGGCATTTCAAGTCGCGCTGGTGAATCGTGATTTCCTGCAATAAAAATCGCTTGTAAATGCGGAAAACGATGCGTAAGCTGATGCAAAAAACCATAAAACAAGGTTACCGACTGTATTTGCGGATTCGCCGTATCAAAAACATCACCACTAACTAAAAGCACATCAACATTTTCTTTTTCAATGGTTTGCAAAATCCAGTCTAAAAAGAAACGATGCTCGTTGTGGCGGTCGTGTTCGTAAAAAGTTTGCCCTAAATGCCAATCGGCAGTGTGTAAAAACTTCATTAGATAAAATTAAGGTTGAAAGGTAATAAAAAATTAAAAAACACGGCTAAAAACCTTTCAAAACATCTGAATAAGTAAATAAAAAGGTGTAACTTTGCTCAAAAGCATAGCTAATAATGATAACATTTAATTACGAAATTGAATTTGAGCTTCCTGAGCAAGAAACTGTTTTTCAAGCGTGGATTGAAAAGATTATCGCTTCCGAACAAAAGGAATTGGGCGAATTAAATTACATCTTTTGTGATGATAATTATTTGCACCAAATCAACGTGCAATATCTTGACCACGACACACTTACCGATATTATTACTTTTGATTATACGCAAGAGCAAACCATTTCGGGGGATATTTTTATTTCGGTGGAACGTGTTGCCGATAACGCCCAAGATTTCAATGTTGATTTCCAAACAGAACTATTACGAGTGATGGCTCACGGCGTGCTACATTTATGCGGTTACAAAGACAAATCCGATGCTGAAAGTAAACAAATGCGAAGCAAAGAAGAGGAAAAAATGAGATTGTTTTAAAACTAAATAATAATGAGAAAATTGTTGTTTTTTGCTTTTTTATTCACATTATCAAGTGTATATGCTTGTAGTTGCGAATATCCGCCTTTTATGGAAAGATATATAAAAGCTGATTTTGTAGCACGAGTGAAAATCGTGAAAAATCATTTGCCTCAATCTGAATATTATAAGTCAGAAATTGAAACACTTGAGCTTTTTAAAGGAAAACCATTGACAGAAATTTACGTTTGGGGCGTTAGAACATCGTGTGAGATGTATATTTCTGAAAGCACAGAGGCTATCATCTTTGCCTATGAAGATAAAAATGGTAAATATACTATTGATGCTTGTTGTGAAATCATCAATTTATCGGAAAAATTTACAGATTTTGATACTAATAACACAGAATTTCAGTCTTATATAAATCGAGTAGAAAACTCCAAGAATAGAAAAATAGAAGTTTTACGTTTCTTAAAATCCAAAAAAATTGATTTTACAAGCAAAATAGAGTATTCTGAAATTGGACTACACGAAGCATTAAAAAAATTTGATGGAGTAAAATTCAAAAAAAGATTTGCTATTTTTGAAATTGCTTTTACTCACGATGTTAAAATAAAATCAATAAAGAAAATCAGTGGCTTCGGACGAAAAATTGATAAAGAAATCATACACATTTTGAAAAATCTTCAATGGAGTTCTTACGATAAAGGTATAAAAAATAAGATTCCTGAAGGAAGTAAAACTCTAATTGGGTTGTACCATATTGAGGACGATTTTGAACGTTCCAACTTCATAACATATTTTTTGTAAATAAACTGAATAACAAATCTATCAAACTAAATAACAATGAAAAAAATAACCATATTATTAGCTGTAATGCTTTCATTTACTGCTTTTTCACAAGAGCAAAAGCATTCACATTTTTATTACCAACGTGCCGATTTTTTCAACAAATTTCCTATCACATCGAAAGATATTGTCTTCTTGGGTAATAGCATCACTAACGGATGCGAATGGGCGGAACTTTTCGGGAAGAAAAACATAAAAAACAGGGGAATTAGTGGCGATATTTCACAAGGAGTTTATGAAAGATTGGATAATATCGTGAACGGAAAACCCAAAAAAATATTTCTGCTGATTGGTGTCAATGATATTGCCCGAAAAATTCCAACAGCAACTACTTCACAAAACATTGAAAAAATTGTGATGAAAATCCAGCAAGTTTCTCCAAAAACGAAAATATATTTGCAAAGCGTTTTGCCTGTAAATGCTGATTTTAAGATGTTTGAAAACCATCAGCAGCCTGAAAAAATACGTGAACTTAATGCCGAAATTCAGCGAATTTGTCAGAAATACAAAGTTACTTATGTGGATTTATATTCACACTTTATCCTACCGAATACTGAAAAACTAAATCCTGAATACACCAACGATGGGCTTCATCTAATGGCGGAAGGATATTTGCTGTGGAAGAAAATCATTATGCCTTATTTGTAACCTTTACATAAAGTAAAATCGAAAAATCGCCCCAAAACTAAGTTTTTTCACAAAAGGCAATACCAATCCATAAATTTCATACTTTTGCCCTATGTTACAACAGAAAAAAGATATACGGGCTTTAAGTAAGGAAGAGTTACGTGATTTTTTTGAAAACGCTGGAGATAAGGCTTTTCGAGGTAATCAGGTATATGAATGGCTTTGGACAAAAGGGGTACACACCTTTGAGCAAATGACCAATTTGCCCAAAAGTACGCGTGAAATGCTTACTGCAAACTTCGTGATCAATCACATAAAAGTAGATGTAATGCAACGCAGTACAGACGGAACTATCAAAAATGCAGTTCGTTTGCACGATGGGCTTTTGGTGGAATCAGTACTTATTCCCACCCCAACGCGAACTACGGCTTGTGTTTCCAGTCAAGTGGGCTGTAGTTTGGATTGTAAATTCTGTGCCACGGCACGTCTTAAGCGTATGCGCAATTTGCAACCCGATGAGATTTACGACCAAGTGAAAGTTATTGATACACAAAGCCGTACTTACTTTGGCAGACCCCTCTCCAACATCGTTTTTATGGGAATGGGTGAACCGCTAATGAATTACAATAATGTACTGAAAGCCATTGAAAAAATAACTTCCGACGAGGGACTTGCCCTATCGCCCAAACGCATCACGGTTTCCACCTCTGGAATACCTAAAATGATTCGTAAAATGGCTGACGATGCCGTGAAATTCAAATTAGCGGTTTCTTTGCATTCTGCTATCGACGAGGTTCGCACCTCTATTATGCCTTTTAATGAAAATTTTCCGCTTACGGAACTTCGTAAAGCTTTGGAATATTGGTACTCCAAAACCAAAAGCCGAATCACGTATGAATATGTAGTTTGGAAAGGTATTAACGACAAGCGTAAAGATATTGAGGCGCTTATTAAATTTTGCCGATTTGCGCCTTCCAAAGTGAATTTGATTGAATACAATCCCATAGATGAAGGCGATTTTTTAAGTGCAGATTCAGAAGCTATTACACTATACCAGGAGTTACTTGAACAGGCAGGTATTACCGTTACGGTGCGCCGCTCCAGAGGAAAAGATATTGATGCCGCCTGTGGACAATTAGCAAACAAAGGAAAGGTTTAATCTATTGATATCTAATATATTACTATCTAAGAAAATGAAATTTACATAGGATATACTTTTTGATTTCTAAAATGATGTATCTTTGCCAAACGCAGTAATTTACTCCTAATAAAAAGATTTTTTAATGGCAGTACAAAAACCCAGTTTGCCTAAAGGAACGAGGGATTTTTCCCCAGCAGAATTGGCAAAACGCAATTATATTACAGATAAAATACGAACCGAATTTATCAAATTTGGATTTCAACCTATTGAAACTCCGAGTTTTGAGAATTATGAAACCCTAATGGGGAAATACGGAGAAGAAGGTGACCGACTGATTTTCAAAATACTGAATTCTGGAAATTTTGCCGAGAAGGTAAATTCAACCGATTGGGAAACAAAAAACGTAAGTAAACTCACTCCACAAATCTGTGAAAAAGCGTTGCGTTATGACCTTACTGTGCCTTTTGCTCGGTATGTGGTTCAGCATCAGAATGATATTACATTTCCGTTCAAACGTTTTCAAATTCAGCCTGTTTGGCGAGCCGATCGTCCGCAAAAAGGACGTTTTCGTGAGTTTTACCAATGCGATGCCGATGTGGTGGGAAGCAATAGCCTTTGGCAAGAAGTAGAATTTGTACAATTGTATGATGCGGTTTTTACTTCATTGAATTTGAAAGGAGTAACCATAAAAATCAACAACCGAAAAATATTGAGTGGTTTTGCGGAGGTTATTGGCGAAAGCGAAAAGCTGATTGATTTTACAGTGGCTTTGGATAAATTGGACAAAATTGGGCAAGAAGGCGTTATCAATGAAATGCTTTCCAAAGGGATTTCCAATCAAGCAATTGAAAAAATAAGTCCAATTTTTGGTCTTCGAGGTACTTTTTCTGAAAAAATAAATCTTCTGAAAGAAATTTTAAAAGACTCTGAAACAGGCAAAAAAGGCATTGAAGAGTTGGAATTCATCGAAAAAGCCATAACACATTTGTCGCTACAAACTGCTATTTTGGATTTGGACGTAACCCTTGCTCGAGGGCTTAATTACTATACAGGAGCTATTTTTGAAGTAGCTGCCCCTGAGGGAGTTGCAATGGGTTCGATAGGTGGGGGCGGACGGTATGATGACCTCACCAGTATTTTCGGACTTAAAGGCATCAGCGGTGTGGGAATTTCCTTTGGGTTAGACCGAATTTGTTTGGTTATGGAGGAATTAAACCTGTTTCCGCAAGAAATTGGAGATACTTTGGACGTTTTGTTTATCAATTTTGGAGAAAAAGAAGCCTTACAAAGTCTAAAACTGATTCAAAAATTGCGTTCTTTTGGTAAAAAAGTGGAATTGTATCCTGAATCGGCAAAAATGAAAAAACAAATGGCATATGCCGACAAACGAAATATTCCTTTTGTGGTTTTGATTGGTGAATCGGAATGCGAAAAGGAAAGTTTCATTCTAAAAAATATGAAAACTGGAGAGCAAAAAGAATATTTCATAACACAAGTGGAAAAAGGAATTTTCCAATAAAAAAGGTTGCTTAAAATCAAAGCAACCTTTCCGTGGACTATTATTCAAAAAGCATTTCATTATAGAGACGTATAAAAATCAGTTTTGTTACAAGAAAATGTAAAATTTTATCATCTTAAATTATTTTTTATGAAATTGAAGTTTTCAATACCTTTTTTGATGCTTGGTTTGCTTTTAGGTGCTCCTAAGGCAAATGCACAGCTTTTCAAAAGCAAGAAGAAAAAAGCCCAAATCGAGGCTGAGGCAAAGAAAAAAGCCGAAGCCGCCAAACCTAAGGGATTTGATGCTGTTATCCCAAAAACGGCAAAAACTACACAAGGATTGTTTACCATTCATAAGGTGAACGACAAGTATTTTTATCAGATTCCCGATTCGCTTTTAGGGAAAGAAATGCTGATGGTTACTCGTATTTCCAAAACGGCAACAGGCATCGGTTTTGGAGGAGAAGAGGCTAACAATCAAGTAATTCGATGGGAAAAGAAAGATAAAAAAATATTAGTGAGAATGGTTTCACATAGCATCATTGCCAATGATAGTTTGCCTATTTATGAGGCAGTTATCAACTCGAACGTCGAACCTATTTTAGCCAGTTTCGATATTAAAACACGAGGAAAAGACAGCATTTCATCTGTGATTGAAGTCAATGAGCTTTTTGAAAGAGATACCAAACCTTTCGGACTATCAGAGCATTACCGAAAACAATACAAAATTGGCGGAATAGACACTAAGCGAAGTTTTATTGAACGAATAAAAACATTCCCAAAAAATATTGAAGTGCGTAGTATAAAAACGTACAACGCTTCTGAGCCACCTGCTTATACCAGTCGCATTGCGGGAATTATCACTGTGGAAATCAACAATTCAATGATTTTACTTCCTGAAAATCCTATGAAACGCAGGTATTTCGATGAGCGTGTAGGTTGGTTTACAACCAGTCAAACCGATTACGGACTTCCTGTACAAAGAACAAAATCAGTAACTTATCTTGATAGATGGCGATTAGAAGTAAAAGAAGAAGACATCGAAAAATTCAAACGTGGCGAACTTGTTGAGCCTAAAAAACCTATCGTTTATTACATCGACCGAGCTACACCCAAAGAGTGGGCTCCGTACATAAAACAAGGTATCGAAGATTGGCAAAAAGCCTTTGAAGCTGCGGGATTCAAAAATGCCATCATCGCGAAAGACCCGCCAACAAAAGAAGAAGACCCTGATTGGGACCCTGACGATATGCGATACTCGGTGGTGCGTTACTTAGCATCTCCCATACCAAATGCTAATGGCCCACACATTAGCGACCCACGCACAGGTGAAATTCTAAATGCCAATATCAATTGGTATCACAATGTTATGACCTTGCTTCGCAATTGGTTTTTTGTACAAACGGCAGCCATCAATCCTGATGCTCAAAAGCCGGAATTTAAAACCGAAATTATGGGACGTTTGATTCGATTTGTGTCTTCACACGAAGTGGGTCACACTCTCGGATTGCCTCATAATATGGGAAGTAGCCACGCTTATCCTGTAGATTCATTACGTTCGGCTTCTTTCACCAAAAAACACGGAACTGCTCCTTCCATTATGGATTATGCCCGATTTAACTACATCGCTCAACCTGAGGATAAAGGTGTGGCTTTGATGCCTGAAATCGGGATTTATGACAAATATGCCATCGCTTGGGGATATCGCCCTATTTTGGATAAATCTGCAGAAGAAGAGAAAGAAACACTGAATCAGTGGATTTTAAAACACGCGGGTGACCCTCTCTATCGCTTTGGACATCAACAAGCAGGACACATTGTTGACCCAAGTTCACAATCGGAAGATTTAGGAAACGATGCGATGAAAGCAAGTGCCTACGGAATTACTAACCTTAAACGTATCGTGCCAAATTTGATAAAATGGACAACCAAAGAAGGAGAAACGTATGAGGATTTAAAAAGCCTTTACGGTCAGGTTTTAGGGCAATATCGTCTTTATATCGGACACGTTTCGGCTAACGTTGGAGGTGTTTACGAACATTACAAAACCGCTGACCAATCGGGCGAAGTGTATGTTTATGTTCCAAAAGACATTCAAAAAAGAGCCGTTCAATTCCTTAATAAAGAGGTATTTAAAACACCATCTTGGCTCATTGATAATGCCATCATCAAACGTATTGAATATGCAGGAACATTGGAACGTATTAAAAATACACAAGCTATTGGTTTATCACATTTGCTAGACATCGCACGATTGCACAGAGTAATTGAAAATGAAGCTCTTAATGGAGAGAAAGCATACAAAATTACCGAATTGATTAGTGACATCCGAAAAGGCGTATGGACAGAACTTACAACAGGAGCAAAAATTGATGCTTACCGCAGAAACTTACAACGTTCACACGTGGAAATTTTAGGAAAAATATTGCTCGAAACCAAAGCATTGCCTCCTGCTCCACCAAGTCCGTATTTTAAAGGAACGAGTGCTAATGCTCACACCTCGGACATTAAAGCGGCTGTTCGTGCCGAACTTTCACAAATTCGAACAATGGCTCGCTCAGCTTCTTCTGCAGATGCTATGACCCAAAACCACCTGAAAGACATCGTTGCTCGTATTGACAAGCTATTTGATACGAAATAAATTTTGAGAATTAAATTCAAAAAAAGCAGTGTAAACTTCCGTTTACACTGCTTTTCAATTAAAAAGTAATCCAAATAAAAAAACACTTAACAACTATCAACTAAATTATCAAACATTGCCTATACTGACACTCCGTATTCACGTAACGCATCGTTAAGCGAGGTCTTTTTATCGGTTGATTCTTTACGTTTGCCTATAATCAAAGCGCAAGGCACTTGATACTCACCAGCAGGAAAAGACTTGGTGTAACTACCAGGAATAACCACCGAACGAGCAGGTACATACCCTTTGATTTCTACAGGATTTTGTCCAGTAACATCAATAATTTTGGTCGAAGCAGTAAGCACTACGTTTGCTCCCAAAACAGCTTCTTTTTCTACCCGAACTCCCTCTACCACAATACAACGCGAACCGATGAAGGCTCCGTCCTCAATCACTACAGGAGCCGCCTGTAGGGGCTCTAATACCCCGCCGATACCAACACCTCCACTTAGGTGTACATTTTTACCAATTTGTGCGCAACTCCCCACCGTTGCCCAAGTATCCACCATTGTGCCTTCATCAACATAAGCACCAATGTTCACATAACTGGGCATTAAAATAACCCCTTTTGAAATGTAGGCTCCGTATCGGGCTACAGCATTAGGCACTACGCGAATCCCCTTACTCTCAAATCCTTTTTTTAATGGAATTTTATCGTGATATTCAAAAATACCTGCCTCTAAAGTTTCCATCTTCTGAATAGGAAAATAAAGCACTACTGCTTTCTTTACCCATTGGTTTACTTGCCATCCGCTAGCGGTGGGTTGAGCTACCCGAAGTAGCCCTGCATCTAACTGTTCAATTACTGCTCTGATCGCTTCTTGAGTGCTTTCTTCTTGCAAAAGCGCTCTATTTTCCCAAGCGGCTTCTACCTTATTTTGTAAATCTTTCATAGCTTTTTATTATCTATCCCTTTTTTAGAATCATCGCAAATATACGACATTTAACAAACCCGCCGATAAAGAAATAGTTTTATTATATTTGCCCAAATTTTAAAATAGTATAATGGAAACATTCTTCATTAAGGCGGCTCAACTGATTTTGAGCTTATCTATATTGGTAGTACTGCACGAATTGGGGCATTTTATCCCTGCCAAAATTTTCAAAACCCGAGTAGAGAAATTCTTCTTATTTTTTGACGTAAAATTTGCACTATTCAAAAAGAAAATAGGCGAAACCGTTTATGGTATTGGGTGGTTGCCCTTGGGCGGATACGTTAAAATTTCAGGAATGATTGACGAGAGTATGGATAAAGAGCAAATGGCTCAACCGCCTCAGCCTTGGGAGTTTCGCAGCAAACCTGCTTGGCAACGCCTCATTATTATGATTGGCGGAGTTACCGTAAACTTACTTTTAGGTTTTTTTATCTATGCAATGATTTTATTCACTTGGGGCGAACATCAGGTGAAAGAAAACACCATCGAAGGCGGATTTGCCGTTACCAAAACTATGCGTGACTTTGGGGTACAAAATGGCGATATCGTAACCCAAATCAACGGAAAACCTCTAGAGAACTTGCTTGATGTAAATCGGCATATTATGATGCGTAACGTAAGTAGCCTAACAGTAAAGCGCTTGGACGGCAGTACAAAAGAAATTTCCTTACCCGATTCTATCGGCAAGACCCTCTTTTTACGAGGCGAAATGACGCCTTTCAATGCAAAAATCAAACCAATAATTGACAGTGTTTTAGCCGATTCACCCGCATCAAAAGCAGGACTCAAAAAAGGAGACAAAATCATTGATATAAACGGAAGAATCATTCACTACCATTGTGATATTTCTCCCGCTATAGCTACTACTGCCGAAAACGGAAACGTAACTATCAATATAGAGCGCGACGGACAACACCAAGTTTTTAACATCTCATTGGATAAAAAACAAAGAATGGGCTTTGTATTCTCGCAACAAGAAGGGAAGATAAGCACCGTTACCAAAACATACGATTTCCTTTCAGCGCTATCCACTGGAATTTCATACGGATATTGGACCCTCCGCGATTATGTAGCCCAATTCAAATTCGTATTCACCAAAAAAGGAGCTACTGAAGTGGGTGGTTTTGCAGCCATAGGCAATATGTTTCCCCCTGTATGGGATTGGAAAGCGTTTTGGCATACCACTGCTTTAATTTCCATAATGTTAGCTTTTATGAATATTTTACCAATTCCTGCTTTAGATGGCGGACACGTGATATTTCTACTCTATGAAATGGTTACTGGCAGAAAACCCAGTGACAAAGTTTTAGAATACGCCCAAATGGTAGGCTTTTTCATTCTGATTGCATTGCTGCTTTTTGCCAACGGTAACGACCTTTACAAGTGGCTATTTAAATAAATGGAAGACTACTTTTTAAAATTTTAAGTGATAGGAACAAAATTATTCCTATCACTTTTCTATTTTTTGCTCTTATTGGCGGAGGAAAATAATCTGAATTTGAAAATAACAACCTTTGGCGCCGATAGAAAGTTCGTAAATGGGCTGATTATTAGCATTATTTCTTTGTTTCTTTAACTAATGGTAAAAACCAATTGCCAAAGTTTATTTATCATCGTTTATGTAAATTTCATCTATCTGATTTAATTCAATTAAAAGATTATCATACGGATAAGAATAAAAATTCAACCGAATTCTGTCCTTTTCTTTTTTATCTTTGAACTCAATTGTTTCTAAATGTACATAAACATCATTTGATTTGTACAAGTAGTTTTTATGATACATAAAAGTATTCTCATCAGAAATATCCTCTTCTAACCGCTCTTTGTTGGTTAAATCAACCATTTTAAATGATTGGTTTAAACTTTTTATGATTTCCTCGATTTTATTTTCATCGGTTTCGGCTTCTAATTCGAGGAAAATAAATTTATTTGTTCTTTTATTAACCCAAAATTGCATATAGTCGAAAATAATATTTGTACTGCCTATATTAAGTAAGATATTTTCGGGAGTATTAATGTTGTATAAAATTACTTTATCATCTACATTACCAATCACATATTCCACATTTGATAGTAAAACCTCTTTATTCTCGTTAAATGAAAGTCTGTCCAAATAAAATATTTTATTTTTTTCACCTAACCCCTTAGGATTTTCTTTTTGTTGAGATTTGCAACTCATTATCAATAAAAAGCTTAATGTTAATACAAGTATTTTTTTCATTTCCATTATTTTTTATCTTTTTCAATATGAATTTTTCCTAAAATACATTCAACTTTTGTATTTTGTATGTCGCGAATTTATAAAAAATATATAGCTATTTGGTAGGAAATATTATTTTTGCAATTTATCTAAAAATGTATTAAAAATGAAAAAATTATTTTTCTTGGGAATGCTTTTCTTTTCCTTACAAGGGTTTTCACAAACCATTATTTCGCAAACGTATTACGAAGGCACTATCGGAACGGACTTGAAAGTAGGGCTTTACCTCGCCATTAAAGAAACCGGATGTCCAAACACCTATGCCGAAGCCTATTACAAATACGAAAAATCCAACGAACGCATTTTGTTAGAGCCTTTTATGGACCACAAAGAAGAAAGATTTACTTTCGTAGAATTCGGAAATACAGGCATTTTGTTGCTCCATCGCAAAGGCGAAACCTTGGAAGGACTTTGGATAGCCCCTGACGGAAAAAAACAACTCCAAGTAAAGCTCAAAGCCCTACCACAATCTGAAAAAAGTTATGAGCGTATGGAAGACCATTACGAGCGACTCCATTACGAATCACACGACTGTTAAACACCTGAATCTATGAAAAATATATTATTTCTATTGCTATTATTCCTTTGTTCTTGTGATTTTTCTTCAAAGAAAAAACAAGAAAACAAAGAGGGCGTTTCAAACAATGAAATGTATAACAATGAAGCATCTAACAATGATTCAATAACAGAGGTAACGTATATCAAATCATTTTTTAATGAAGACTTACCCCTTGAAATTCATCAAATAAGCGAAAAGGAATTTCATACCGCTCAATCCAAAGCTCCAAAAAGCGATTCAATCCCTAAAATTACAAACTTTGCTGAAGCGGAAAAACTCTTAAAAGACATCATAATATTCCGAAAATATGAGGAACGGATGCTCTTTCCGCAGGAAATCCGTTTTCGTAACGGACTCAAACTCGACACCATTTATGATTTGTTGAACGAAATTGGTTTTGCCGCTTATTTTCCTACCGAAGACATCGTACTTTTCGAGGGAGGGCATAGCTCTGATGTAAGTTTTAATCTCTCCAATGGCAAACAAACTGAGGAGGTCGGCAACCCTGATTTTGTGGTAGCTTCGCCTAATAATAAAGTTCGACTCAATGGCTTCTACGGAGGGCAAGAATGCGTGTTTTATTTTATTCAGCAGTACAAAAATGGTCAGTGGCAAAAAACCATCAACTTAGACCATATTTTTGAAAAAATTACGACAAAAATGCTTTGTAATCTCAGTGCTTTTTGGGCAGATGACACTACCTTGTATCTTGCACATCCCAATTATGATGAGCAGGGGACAATGGAATTTATCCATTATAAAATCATTCTAAAACCTACCGTTTCTGATGTAACGTGGTCTGATTTTCCAACAATTTCTTTTCCTAAAAAGGAACAAGCCAACGCCGATAATTACGATTTGTTACCTGCATTAAGCAGCCGTCAAGCCCGATTATTACTTTCAGGATTGTTCCCTGATGCGGAAAATTTTAAACGCGTTTATAGCGTACCTTTCTCGGACGATTTTACTTCCGTAGTGGTGGCTTTTCAACAGGGAGAACATCAATTTTCAACGATACTTTTTAATTTGGATAAAAACAATCAAATTATTGATTATCTTTTGATTGCTTATGATGAAATTGCCGAAAGTGCCGTATTTACAGAGTCCGTTTTAAACAAAAATTCGATTGTTGTAAGAAAAGAATTTTACGAAAATGTGATAACATTTACCTATGAAATCAGTCCGAAAGGGGAGTTTGTTTTGAAAAAAATAGAATAAAATGATACGCAAAAAACGTATGATCATATGGAAGAGCATTAAAATAACTCAATTATGAAACATATAGCTAATCCTCTTTAAATTGTCGTTCTTTTCAAGAGTGAGTTTATGACCTTGGAGACGAAGCGTTAAAAAAAACAATGAATGGAGCGTGGAAAATATCCATTGTTTGAGCGAAGCGAGTTTGGAGATTTTCAGTGAAATTCATCTGATTTTTAGCGAAGTATCCAAAGTCTTGAATTTTTGGTTCTTTTGTTTCAAGACAAAAGAACAGAAAAAAAGACAAATTATATAGAGTTAGCTATACAATAAAACACCTCACAATGAAAAAAATAATCACACTCGCACTAATTTTCCTAAATGGAATGCTCTTGGCACAGCAATACAGACCGCTCTCCGAACAGAAAAACGGACTGATACTCTCAAAATTAGATTGGCAAAACGACCTACAATCCGAAAACCTCAAAGGAAAAATAAAATCAATCGAAACTTATTTTTATAACGAAGGTTCGCTTTCTCCGCAGGGAAAAGAATTTATGAAGCAGGAAAAACGATTTTTTGAATTGTTTAACTATAACCCACACGGAAACCTCACTGAACACTATCCCCCACACGATTCTATTCCCGTGGTTTGGAAGTATAACCCAAACCATCAGCCGATTGCGGTGAGCAGTCGTTGGGCAAATATTCAATATTTTTATGAAAACGGACTACTTGTGGGAGCTGTTTTAAAGACAGAAAATACCGTTACCGAAAGTAAAATTATTCTTAATGAGAAGGGAAATGTCATAAAACAAACGCTTTCCCGAAAAAAAATATCAGTAGGAGAGCATAATTTGGAATATGATGAAAATGGCTATCTTTCTAAAATTCAGGAAGTAAGTCCGCTCGGAATTTTGGATATTCTTTACACCAACGATTCGCACGGAAGGGTTTTAAAGGAAACGATACTTGAAAACGATGCTGTTGTAAAAACAAAAACGATGCAATACAACCCCAATGGCGATTTGATACAGGAAATAGACGGAGCATATACCAAAACATTTTCGTATGAGTATGATAATCAAGGTAATTGGATGCTTCGATATGAATACATTAACGATAAACGAACGGGCATCACCGAAAGAGTCATTACCTATTATGAATAACGCCTTTTTGGAAACCTTCAACGGAAGCGGTTACATTGTTAAACGGGAGCGTACCTTTTAGTAAATAGGTACGCTCCCGTTAATCAATAGATACGTATCGGTTGAGGTAATCAAGCGGAAGCATTAAAATAATATCAACTTTTTAACATAGAAAAATGATGAACAAAAAACTAAAAATTCAGCATTTACTGAAATTATTTGTCGCTTTGGCGATGTATTCTTGTAGTAACGGACAAACGCCAACTACGTACCACATCGGAAAAATTCCTCAATTGGAACGATTTGAAACGCTGACTAAAAACGAAATCCGTTTGGATTCTTTGAAAGACAAGCACCAAAAAGAAGAACTACAAATGATGCTTGACGGCAAAGCCTTTATAGCGGAAGCACCCCAAGAGTTTGTTCAAAAAATGATTGAAAAACATAAAATTACCGCTCTGCGATACAAAGATAACCGCAGCCGATACTTTATCAAAACTTTGGCAAAAGGCAAGGAATATCCCTTTTTAAGCGCGGAAGAGGAGCCTTTCACCACCGATTGTACGTGCGTGTTGGATAACGATACCATCAAAATACGAATGGGAATTTGGGTTTTCGGAGGTTTTCAGTTTAATATCAATCTGAGTAAGAACGATTTCCAAACCCTTTATTGGGAAGATACGCACGAGCGAAACACTTATAAACAAACTCTTTCCGATACACTAACGGACAATATCACTCTTGAAATGCAACAGCAAAAACTCATTTTGGCAAAAAAGCCTACTTTTACCCTCGGAGAGGAATTGTTGGGGCATCTTACCTTCAAAACGAATGAATTTTATCAACAGACAGAAGAAATTGATGCGGAAAATAGCCAAGATATGCTAAAAGTAGCTAAGGCGGGAGAGCTTTATTTCCGTTGCCAAGTACGGCAAAAAACGGAGGACGACAAATAATGGTATTGTTGGGGCTTATCGGAATCAGTTACAAACAAATGATGATGTAGTCGCAGGAAATTAGTAAAAAGTTTAAAAAATACAATGATGAATATTATAAAAGAAGTAGAGGTAAACAATTATCCTGAGGATAACACCCCCGTTATCAATGTGTTTGATAATGGTACGAGTTTTTTGTTGTTTGAAGAATTTCCTATGGATGAAGAGGAAAATTATTTTTCGGAAGAGGAAAGTGACAATTTTGAGCAGATTTTATCCGAACTGATAGGCGTTAAAGTTGCTCAAGAAGACAGAGGGTGTTTTGTTTTAATGACCAATGACCTGCAAAAAATACAACAGGTAAAGGATTATTTAGAGGGGAAAAAGGTTGTTAAGAACAAAGTGCGGAAGAATCTGAGAGCAAGAGAAATAGATGCTATTATTAAAGAGCAAACCGAAGCGTTTTTTAAACAAGAAGGTTTTAAGTATGTAAAAAAGAGTATTGGTTATGTAAAGAAAACAAAAGACTATCATATTTCTTATGGTTTTGTACATTGTGAATATCACCCTGAATATATGTATGATATTGTACTTTTTGTACAGCTTACAGAAGTAGAAAAAATATTCGGTAAAATAGATGGATTTGGGATTTTAGGACATACCTTCGTTTTTGAATTATCTTATTTCTTAGACATAGAATACTGGTTCAACTATAACCCTAAATGGCGTATAAGAACAGAGGAAGATATTCCAGCTTTTAGTCAGGCGCTAATAGATTCTTATACTAAATATGTAAAAGATTTTATTCCCTTTATTACCCAACCTGAGAATATGCTGAATTTTTTATTAGAGCAGATAGCTACAGGGGCAAGATATGCTAATGATGAAAATGTTTTTATAAGGGCTTTAATTTTGATGAAACTTTTAAATTATCCGATAGAAGAAATACAAAAAAGATTAGCGGAATTTAAGTCTAAATTGGCTAATTATCGGGAAGATTTAAAACAAAGGTATTATAAACAAATGGACGATGTGGTTGCGGGAAATTGGTATGAATGACAGTATTTTTAAAGACAACTCATACTCCCCATACGATATGGTGCATTGGCAAGGGTAAATTAAAATAAAAACATTATGGAATTTTCACAAACAGAACAAAAGCTTACCTTGGCGGATATGGATGATTTTGAAAGAAAAATCGGGCTAAAACTTCCGCAAGATTTTAAAGAACACTATCTAAAATTCAACGGAGGCTATCCTTCTTTTGAGTATGTAAAAGGGCTGAGAAATATTTTTACGATAAATGGTTTTGATTCCATTAAATATGGAGCACTTCCCATAGAAAAACTAATAGACGACTTTCGAGAAAGTGGTGTGGATTTTAATAATAAAATTCCTTTTGCAAATGATAATGGCGATAATATCTTCTTAATTTCATTAGATGATTCAGATTATGGTAAGATTTATATCATTGAAGCCGAATTTTTAGAGGATAAAAATTATATTTTAGTTTCCGAATCTTTTACGGATTTTCTAAATTCGTTCTTTAATGAGTGATTTTTTTGCATAATATCATCAAGAAAAAGTTTATAACTTTGACATCGCTGACAACATCGGTTCAAAAATAAATTAGCTATAAAAATGGAAAAATTCAAAGTGAAAGAATTAGAAAATAAGTTTGAAAACTTTATTTTCAACATAGATGATTATTTGGAAAGTATTCAGAATAAAGCAAAATCGCAAGGTTTAGACTTTGATTTGAGTATCAAAAGTGTAGATTTGATAGAAAAATATATCGTAAATAACGATATTACTATCGAAAACGATGATTACAACGATTTGTCGGCATATTTAGGAGAAGTTATTAGACGAAATTTTCAAAATGCACAATGGAAATGCAACTTAGACAAAGAAAATAATTCGCTTTATTATGGTTTTCCTGCGATAGAAGGACACTCAACGGAAGGGATATTGTTGTCTCCTTTTCATCTGATAAAAGCATTTATTTTACGCAAAAAAGAAAGACTATTATTGGGAGCTATTGAAAACCAAATAAATCCTGAATTGATAGATTGGTCTAATTTCCCAACCGAAAAATAGCTTAACCGAATACTTCACAGTTTATTATCTAAATATAGAATAGTCAGTCCGTTATAAAGATGAAACAAAGATTAAATAAAAAAATAGAGCAAGAAAAATTACAACAATTTATTTTTGAAATAGATGATATTCTTGAAAAGTTTATAGATGAATTAAGTCAAGAGGGATATGATTTGGATTATACTCTTGAAAGCCTTTCTACTTTAGAGAAGTTTATTCTTAATAAAGACATAACCAACCAAGATGAGCATATAAACATCAGGACATATTGTTGGATATATTTGGGAGAGACTTTTAGGCGTATTGCCCAAAAAGGAATTTGGGAAGTAAGTATGAATGAAGATAACACAATGAACTATGGCTTATATGTAATTGCACATTACAATGAAGAAGAAACGGAGTTTGTTCCTATAAGATATATCAAAGCATTTATAATCAAAAAAGAACAAGGTTTTTTAAAATCTGTTATTAAAAATCATATCAATCCTGATGTTATTGATTTAGAAAATTTCCCAACCGAAAAATAGCTTAACCTAATATGTAAAAAGGAAATGTTATGAGCTACACACAAGATAATTTCCAAGATTGGATTTTTTATATTGATGATAAAATGGACGATTTTACCCAAAATTTCGCCCAACAACATCATCTTATATTGGATTATAGTATCCAATCTTTGGATGATTTAGAACAATGGATATTTACCAACTTTGAGAATAATACGCTGTTAATAGAAAATGCAAAACTATTAGATTTATTAACGATATATATCGGAGAAACATTTAGAAAGCATATCGGTGGAAAATGGGTTATGGATACCGAAAATAAAAAAAACGCTTACTATATGTTTCCTGTATTATGGAGTGAAAACTTCAAGGGAGTTATTTATAAATCTCCTAGAACTTATGCTACCGCTTGTATTTCCAGAAAAAAAGGAAATTATATCAGCACGATTTTAAAAAATAATATGGCAGATATGGGAATTGAAGTTGGGGAGTGATTTTTTAATGAGTAAATATTTTTTTAGAACAATGAAGCCAAGTCAATATCAAATCTAATGTGATAGATTGGTCTGATTTCCCAACCGAAAAACAAATTGACCCAATATGTAAAAAAAGAAATATTATGAGCTACACACAAGATAATTTCCAAGATTGGATTTTTTATATTGATGATAAAATGGATGATTTTACCCAAAATTTTGCCCAACAACATCATCTTACATTGGATTATAGTATCCAATCTTTGGATGATTTGGAACAATGGATATTTACCAACTTTGAGAATAATACGCTGTTGATAGAAAATGCAAAACTATTAGATTTATTAACGATATATATCGGAGAAACATTTAGAAAACATATCGGCGGAAAATGGGTTATGGATACCGAAAATAAAAAAAACGCTTACTATATGTTGCCTGTTTTAACAGATAAAAAATATAAAGTAGAAAAATATGTTGCTCCTTCAACATTTGCTACCGCTTGTATTTCCAGAAAAAAAGGAAATTATATCAGCACGATTTTAAAAAATAATATGGCAGATATGGGAATTGCAATTGGGGAGTGATTTTTTAATGAGTAAATTATTTTTTTAGAACAATGAAACCAAGTCAATATCAAATTAATTTATTTAAAAAATTGTCCCCAATACTTGGGACACAGCCAAAAGTAGAGCTTTATGGTGACGAAACAGGGGATTTTTCTATAAGGATACTCTCTTGTCCTGACCCTGTCGATGAAAAAGTACTTTTTTATAGTACATTAGGGTTGTCTGAATTAGCTTCTGAGAATAATCATACAGAAATATTAGCAGCTTCTTATGTTCAGTTTAAAGATTTTTCTAATGTATTAAGCTCTATTGCTTTTTTTATTTTGAAAGATAAATGGAAATCAGTAGAAGGAGCTGTTTTCCAAACTTTAATAGAAATGTATTATCCAAATATAGAAATGAAGCATATTTACTTTACTTCCCCTTTCTTGTGGGAAGATAAATTGGAGGAATTTTCTATAAATGAAGTTAATACTAATTTTTTATTAGCAATTCCCATTTCTAATAATGAGTTAGAGTATTTAACTCAATATGGAAAAGATGCTTTGGAAGATTTATTTGAGCAAAAGAATATTGATATTTTTGATATTGAAAGAGAATCTGTGTTATAAATACATAAAAAAGAAATAAAAAACCACGCGTGGTTTTATCTAAGACCTAATGTGGTTTTGCTCAAAACCTAATGTGGTTTCACTCAAAACATAGCTATGTTTTTATTGAAATGTAGTTATGTTTTTTTATAAACATAGCGGTTTTACCCTCATTACCAAAAAGTTTATAACTTTGACATCGCCGACAATGAAAATTATTATGTTGCCGAAGATTGTATTTTGGTGCATAATGGAATGTACAAGCATTGGATAGTAGTGGCGGTTATTTACTTGATAGTGCATATCCATCTATCCTTAAAATTAATCACTATGGAAAAAGAAATAGAATTATTAAAAGCAATTTTGGCTGAAAACTTCAAATATTATAAATATAATGAAGCTGTTAAGAGAGTAATTGTAACTTTGGAAAAAGGAAATATTTCTAATGAAATATGGATTAAAATAAAAATTCTTATAAATAATAGATTATTACCAAAAGGGGCAGCCTTTGATTTGGTTGCTTATGATGCAAATTTACCTCTTAATGAAGATACGGAGCAGGAAGCTTATAGATGGCTAGATTTATTTATTAAGAATGTAGAAAATAAAAATAATATTGTTGAGTATGGTCAAGAATTAGAAAATAATAAATCCTCCCACAACAGCATCAATGGTAGGGGCTTTACGAAGGAAGAATGAGAGACTCTATCAAGAAAGATTATCGCAAATACATTGAAAAGAAATAAAAAACCACGCGTAGTTTTATCTAAAACCTAATGTGGTTTCACTCAAAACATAGCTATGTTTTTATTGAAATGTAGTTATGTTTTTTGAAAAAAGAAAATGAAAATAACATCAAAATAGTCATTATAGCAAACAAAGATTTATAAAAATGAAAAACAGATTTTACCATTTCATAATGTTCGTTTTTCCCTTATTGGTTACCATTTTTTTATATCTGTTGTAAAGAAAACAGATTCCAATTTACAGCCTGTCAGAGAAATGGTAGTTGCTGAAAAATTGAAAACAAATAAAATAACAATTGATAAACACGCCAGTAAAAGAAGGGTTTATTTTTTCGTTGAAAAACAAAATCAAAAAATAAAATTTGAAAGAAAATATAATGGCTTCGTTACCAATTGGGCAAAAGCGGCAGAATATAAAAAATACGAAAATAACGAGACACAATATTTCTTTGTAGAAAAAAATACACCGTTCAACGCCAAGGAAAGTATTCCTTTTTTCGGGCTTAATCAGTCTGAAAAAAATCTTGCCTATTATTGGGATATTTTTCTTTTTTTTAGAGAGAAATATTTTTTTGCATTGCTATCATTATTTATTGGCTTTATCTTTGGCGGTGGTTATTTGGTTGATAATTCTGGCGGAATTTCTTCAAATAAATCGTTGAGTATTATGTTCTTCTTAAATATTGTTTATTTGTTGTTTTTAATGATTGGCTGATAACACAGATACATTTTCATATTATGAGAAAAAGGAATAAAAAATATGGGGTTGCAATGGTCGGTTTTTTGGCAGGTGTAATTTTCTATCTGTTTGGCGTAATGGTGTCCAATTCAGAAGTTTCGTCGGTAGCTCCTACGCTCAGAGAACTATTGCGAAACGTGGACTACGTTTTTTTGTTTTTATACGGAATTATAGGCTTTATAACGCTATATATTGTGATAAAAATGTTTAATAAATTGACCCAATAGATTAAAGATGAATATATTTAGCGTTTTATTTGTACTATGTAGCCTGATTACTTTTGGGCTTTGCTTTTTAATCATTGCAAAAATAATTCTTTTGTACAAACAAGCACAAGGCGATACATCGCCACCTTTTCAAGTGCCTAAGGGGTTTCCGAGATTTAAAAACAAATGGATAGATAGGTTGGTTATCTTACTGATTTTTAATCTTCTTGGCTTGTCTGTGCTTTTTTCATCGGGGCGGCTTTCTGGTGGGCGTGGCATTCCTTTGGATGTATTTGTTGAAAATATCGGTAATTATTTGATTATTATTACTACGATTAATCTGCTGATGTTGAGTTTGATGTATCTTTTTAATAAAACCCAAATGCTTTGGCTTAAAAGACTAAAAATGGCGTGGTATTATGAAGCTATTTTATGGGCTGTATTGCTCTTACTGACTTTATATTTAGGGCTTTCTGTGCAAAACAAAATAGAAATACTAATGATGGCAGGTTGATTTTATGAAAGAAGATTGTATTTATTTTATAGGAATTACGTTTTATCTATTGGTATTGGCATTGTGTATGATTTTATTTCGTAAGAAAAACATCACAAGCCTTCGATTTCTTTTATTATCGGCTTTGTTTTTATTGATGCTCAATATCATATATTGGGTTGCGATAAGGATGTTTACTAATTCGTATGAGGGCGTGCTTTTGGTTTATGCCGCAGTGGTGCTAAATGTCATCGCCATTCCAACCATAGCCATATTGTCAATGTTAAAACATAAAAAAAAATCAAAAATTTAAACTTTAAAACCCTAATTTTGCATATGATTTCACAAAAAAACATAAAACAGCTACTGATGATGGCACTTATCGCACTGGGCGGATTGGCATTGCTAATTGTATTGGCTTTGATGAATAATCTTTCACAGCCCAATTTGGCGACAGCACAGCGTATTGGCACGTCTATTTTTTATCATCACGACAAAAAAGTTTATGCCGAAGTGGCAGGGGCTGGATATTTGCCAATATATGGTGCTGACCCCGAATCATTTGAGGCGTTAGAAGGCATTAATCAGTCCGTCGGTTGGGATAAAAACAAGGTCTATTGTGGCAATGGCGTTCTTGACGGAATGAAAGGCCCCGTAAAGGCGTTGGGCAACGGACTTTATAGCGATGGCACCACTACTTATTATTGTTCATTTACCGCAGAAAACATCAAAACCAATATGGTTGTTTATTTTTTAAAGTCAGTATTTTATACACTGACAGGTAAAAAATATTCTGACTATCAATACACAACCATTAAAATAGATGATACAGGAAAAGAATTTCACCCCATAAATGACATTTACGCACTCAGCTCTGATAGTACACAGTTTTATTATAAAGGACAGCTTATTCAAGGGGCGAAAGCGCGTATTTTTGCCATTGCCGATGCCACCGATTATTTTAGCGATGGTAAGCAACTATTTTATCAAAGCAACCCGCTGGATGCTACTTATAGTCCCGATTGGGCATCCGCTCGTTATAGTGCGTGGGGCGATTTTCAGGTGCTGTATCATAAAAACGGCGGACAGATTTTTGTAGATGGCAAAGAACTCAATCCCAATCAACCGCCTTATAAAGTGTTTTCACTAAGTGAACTTTACGCACAGCATTTGTTTTTTTACGACGATAATACGATTTATGCCTATGATAATCAGCAAAATAAAGCGATAGCAATCGGCAAAAACCATTTGAACTTGGGCAAATTTACTGAGTTTTCCGATGGCTATTTCACTGATGGTAAAGATATTTTGTATTTTAGCTCTTACGAAGACTGGCCGCAAGGTCGCCGTAATAATTATATGGGGCTAAGGGCATTTACCACGATGCTGAACAAGGTCAAAACTTCATCGGCAGGGGCGTGGACAAGCTGGGGCAATCCTAAGCTAAATCTGTGGCAAAAAGGCGATGAGCTTTATTATTTTGACACACACGGACGCGGTCAATATGGCTTCCTTTCTGAAAAAGCCAAAGAGGGTGAAATCATTGCGGGGGCGTATCGCATTGCCGATCGTGATGCCTTGCAAGCTGCCATACAGCACGACAGCCAATTATCAGACAGTAAAGTAGAGCAGCTGATTGACGATGGCGTTTTTGTTGTCGCAGAAAATGACGTTTTGTTTTCTGTTACCACCAAAATAAAAGACGACACTTCTCATCTGGTGTTTTGGGTGTTGATTTTTGGCGTTGCCATTGCCGCTTTGGTGCTGTATTATTTAAAGTTTTCAAAAAGATAGTCCATCAATCCTAAAAAATGATGAAAGACGTAAAATTACAATTTAGAAGACATAGCCTATCAGCCTTATGGAAAAGTGTATTGCTTTTTTTAATTTTATTTCTTTTGTGGGATAATTCGTTTTTATCCAAATTTTTAAGTACAACAAGCTCAATGGCTATAATAACGCTACTATGTATGTGGGTGAATGTACATTTTTCTAAAATCATCTCAATTCAAGTCAGTGACGATGTTATAAAAATTATTGATGTAAAAACCAATAAGGCGACCATATTTTTAAACCATACGATTAACAATTATCATTTTACGACTTCTAAAAAAGGTTGGTTGGATATTTTGAGGATACAAGTTGATGGAAGAAATAAATATTTTTGGTTAGGCAACATAAATTTTGAAGGATTGGATAAAGCCGATGTGTTAAATAAGCATTGCTTATCAGAAAAGTTAGAAAAAGCGTTTCCGACAAGGAAAAAGAAAACCAATATAGATTTTGTCATATTATTTTCAGGGACGAAACTGCCTTATATCTTGGCTGTTATGGCAATTGGTATGGTAATATTCCTTTTGGTTTATGTTTTCTTTTTTATAGAATGAAATAAATGTTTAAGGTAAAAAAATTTATGAACAAAAATTCTAACACACCGACCCCAAACAAACGCACAGAAGTCATCCGACTTTTTGCCATTCTAATACCTACTAGTTTTGTGCTCTTCTTTGGCTGGCTGGGCTTGGTGATTCTGTTCGGTAAAATGGGCTTGGAGCTGTCTGCCGAACGCGTATTATTGGGCGTTATCGCTCTGATGATTGGCGTGGGGTGGGCTTGGCTGAGCCTAAAAGGAAGAATGCCCCTCCAAGAGGGCGAAACTCTGTCCAGTCCGCCGCCCCCTGCAAGAAATCTTATAGAAAAACTGATGCGAGGGCTGTTTTTGCTGGTCGGAATCGTGGTTTATGTGGCTGTGGCAATGATGCCCGATGCGATGACGTCTTCTTTTTTGCGTATCTTTTCTTTTGGACGCGTAGGCGATACACTGGGAATGTTGGCTTTATTGGGAATGCTTTTGGTGGCTGGCGTGTTTTATCTGATTGCCACCATAAAAAACAAACTCCTGCCCCATAAAAAATCCCTAGAAGAAAGCCCCTATGCCCATTGGTATTTAATGGCTATGCTCAACTGGGTGATGTTTTTCGTGATTATTGCCCTTGCGATGCTTGGGATTGAGATAACTATGAAATAGCGACATCAACAATTTTTAAACCGTAAAAAAAACGAAACAACAATGAACACACCCCCTAACACACCGACCCCAAACAAACGCAAGGGAATCTTGCAGTTGCTTTTAGCAATGCTAACTATGTTTGTGTTTTTTTTCACTTGGCTGGGCTTGGTAATTCTGGGCAATAAAATGGGCTTGGAGCTGTCTGCCACACGCTTATTTTTGAGTCTTATTGCTCTGGCAATTGGTGGAGCATGGGTTTGGCTGAGCCTAAAAGGAAGAATGCCCCTCCAAGAGGGCGAAACTCTGTACAGTCCGCCGCCCCCTGCAAGAAATCTTATAGAAAAACTGATGCGAGGGCTGTTTTTACTGGTCGGAATCGTGGTTTATGTGGCTGTGGCAATGCTACCCGATGCGATGGTGTCTTCTTTTTTGCGTATCTTTTCTTTTGGACGCGTAGGCGATACACTGGGAATGTTGGCTTTGTTAGGAATGTTTTTGGTGGCTGGCGTGTTCTACCTGATTGCCGCCATAAAAAACAAACTTTCGCCCCATAAAAAATCCGAAGAATACAACCCTTATGCTCATTGGTATGTAACGACTATGATCAACTGGGTGCTATTTTTCGTGGTCATTGTCCTTGGAATGTATATGATTGAGAGATTGGTGAAATAGCGATAAAATAGCCATATCGGTCATTTTAAACCCAAAAATTTATACCTTTACGAAAAATTGAGGCTAAAAAACGCTAAAAAAGCCCCAATTAAAACCATTAATACGAATGTAATGTGGAACAACCTATCGGATGTCAAGGTAGAAGAGCATGTAAACCACAGCCTATCGGCAATGAAATTCTGCGGTATGCAGCTGGAGGATAATGTTACGAGCTACAGTGTTTTAAGCCGATTTCGCCCCGAGATTACCGAAAAGAAAGCCTTTGATTCTTTGCTTTCTGAAATCAATCATCAGTTAGAAAAACATAGGATCATCATTCATCAAGGCGTAAAGGTAGATGCCAGTATCACGCAGCTAATGATACTTGACCTTATCCATTAATATGAATGAACTAAACCAGTCTTAATTTTACGAATTCATCGTTATAAATAAAATAGCTATGAACTAATTTTATGAACTTTACAACTTAAACACGAGTGATTGTAATGGAGCAACATCCACACGCATTTTTCCTTGTCCGTTGGTGACGTGTAGGATTGTTTTTTGGTTTTCGTAAAGGACATCGGTTGTGGTGTACGCCCCGTCGTTTAAAAACCAACTTCCAACCACAAACTGAGGAATTTGCAAATCAAATCCAAATGCGTCCGTATCACTAAAATTCACAACAATAATCCACTGGTTTTCTTCATCACCTCGTACAAAAGCATACACTTTATCATTGTAGAATTCGGTATGTTTTCGGTTATGTTCGTGTATGTCAGCATAAAATCCGTTTACGTCCAAATTAAGCAAACGTTTGTAGAAATCACGAAGTTGTTTCTCATTTTCAGAAAGTTGTCCTCCGTCAAATTGCTTATTATTTACCCAACGTTGGTGTGCGGGAACGCCCACATAATCGAAAATGGAAGTACGTGACGGACTACCAAAACCGCCTCGTTCTGCTCCTTTTTCGCCCACTTCTTGTCCAAAATATATCATTATAGGTGCATCACTAATGAGAGAGGAAACCACCATGGCGGGTTTTGCTTTTTCAGCATATCCAGCAAATTCAGGCGAGGCGATACGCTGCTCGTCGTGATTTTCTAAAAAGTGAAGCATATTTTCTGAAATATCCGATAACTCCTTCTGTATGGGAGCAATAGCATCGGTGGTGCGTCCGTGTGAGATAATCCCTCGAAGTGTGTCGTACAATTGTACTTTATCGTATAAATAGTCCATTTTTCCTTTACGGATATAATCGCGGTAGGCTTTTGGGTTGTAGATTTCTGCCAACAAAAAAGCATCAGGATTTTTCATTTTGATGTTGGAATTCAGATAACTCCAAAATTCTACGGGAACCATCTCTGCCATATCAAAACGGAAGCCATCTACTCCTAAATCAAGCCAAAAAAGTGCAATATCTCTGAATTTTATCCACGTATTGGGCAGATTTTTTCCTTCCCAAAAAGAAAAATGTGCTTTGTAATCCTTGTCGTTGAAATCGTCCGAAAGTTCGGGAAAATCTTTTGTGCCATCGGGACGGATACCAAAATTAAGTTTTACGGTTTCGTACCAATCATTGAAGTCAGGTTTGGATTTGCGTGAGCCATTGCCTGTCCATTTCGCAGGAAATTCGTGAAATTTTTGCTTTTCAGTGAAAGATTCGCCACCCAAAGGCAAATAACCTTCGGCATAATTAGGTACTTCAAAGGCTTCACTAGGGTTGTAGTAAAAGTTATTGTTCACATCGTATTGTACAGAAGTGTTGTCTTCTTCCCCAAAACCTTTGATTCCGTTTGGTTTTGAGATACTTTCGTACTTACGAGCCACGTGATTGGGAACAATATCGATGATTACCTTGAGTCCGTTTTTGTGGGTGCGTTCAATCAAGGCTTTGAATTCCTCCAAGCGATTTTCGGGATTGTCTGCCAAATCGGGATTTACGTTGTAGTAATCTTTCACGGCATAAGGCGAACCAGCACGTCCTTTTACCACTTCGGGAGAGTCGTCAGACACGCCAATAGCCCTGTAATCACCCACCAAAGCGTGATGCGGAACGCCTGTAAACCAGATGTGTGTAGCTCCCAAATCCTTAATTTCTTGCAGAGCTTTGTCGGTAAAATCCGAAAATTTACCCACACCATTTTCTTCTTTTGTTCCCCAAGGTTTGTTGTTTGTATTGGTATTGCCAAAAAGACGCGTAAATACCTGATAGATTACTTTTTTTTCTCGTTTCATCGAATCTGAATTTGTTTTTTCGGGTACAGAGACATCCTTACAAGAAAATATCCCTAAAAGGATTACTACTGAAAGGGCAAAAATACTTTTTTTCATAATATGACTAAAATAGCGAGTAAAAAGACTACCCAAAAACAAATATCTAATCATTTGTTTCAATTAGCCATTTATTTGAGTAGTCTTCTTTAAACTATGAATAAACTTTTTACTTCTTGATTTCCTTGATACTCACAGCATACCCACCGCCTTCTTTAGCTACGAGGGTAAGGGTGGTGTTGGCATCTACTTTTCTTTTGGTAATAGTGTACGCTTTAGGATTGTTTTTATAGTGTGCGTTTTTGGCATCGGCATAGATGGTGGCTTCATATTTCTTGTTTTTATCTAAGAAATTGAGTTTTAGTTTCGATGTATGTCCGTTTTCATTGGCTGTGCAACCGATATACCAATCGTTACTATGCTTATCTTTACGAGCCACGGTAATATATCTGCCAGGTTCTGCCTCTAAATAGATACTTTTTTGCCAATCTACAGGAACGTCTTTAATAAATTGAAAGGCATCTAAATATTTACTGTAATTTTCAGGCAAATCAGCTGCCATTTGTAACGGACTATACATTGTGAGGTATAGAGCCAATTGCTTTGCCAAGGTACTACGTGCATAGCTTCCGTTGTCAGGATTTACGTTCCAAATTTGGGTTTCAAAAATTCCTGGAGTGTAATCCATTGGTCCGCCTTGCAAACGTGTAAACGGAAGTACGGTGGTATGGAAGGGTTTATTTCCTCCGAAAGATTCAAATTCGGTTCCACGAGCCGACTCATTTCCGATAAGGTTCGGATAAGTACGACAAAGCCCCGTAGGACGTACTGCCTCGTGTGCATTAACCATAATTTTGTATTTAGCTGCCTCGGTTACGGCATACAAATAATGATTTACAAGCCATTGCCCATAATGATGTTCGCCTCGTGGCACAATATCACCTACATAGCCACTCTTTACAGCATTATAACCGTAGTCATTCATAAGCTGATACGCTTTATGCATATGTCGTTCGTAATTTCTTACAGAAGAAGAGGTTTCGTGATGCATCATCAGTTTTACTCCTTTGGAATGGGCATATTCGTTCAAGGCTTTGAGGTCAAAATCAGGATAAGGAGTTACAAAATCAAACACGTAATCCTTTTTATGTCCAAACCAATCTTCCCAACCTACATTCCAACCTTCTACTAACACTTGGTCGAAGCCGTGTTGTGCTGCAAAGTCGATGTACTTACGTACGTTTTGGTTATTTGCGGCGTGTTTTCCGTTAGTCTTTAATTTTGTATAATCTACTTTATCAAGTTGAATAGAAGGTAACTCATCGGTGTATGCCCACGAAGATTTTCCTGAAATCATTTCCCACCAAACACCGATGTATTTCACAGGTTTTATCCACGAAGTGTCTTCGTACGCACAAGGGTCATTTAGATTCAAAATCAGTCGTGAAGCCAAAATATTACGAGCATCATCACTAACCATAATGGTACGCCAAGGGGTGTGGCAAGGAGCTTGTAGATGCGCTTTATCGCCCGTAGCATCGGGAGTCAAATGCGATTGGAACACGAAATTAGAATCATTGAGGTTCAAGTGCATACACGAGTAATCTACCAAAGCTGCTTCGTGTAGATTGATATAAAGTCCGCTATCAGTTTTCATCATTAGAGAAGTTTGCACTCCTGTGCGTGAAAACGGTGTTTGTGAGGCGTTATGATTGATGGCTCCTTGATTTAATAGGCGTATCTGAGAGAGTTTTGACTCGGTATAGTCGTACTCTTGGGTATCGTAATCGCCTACTATCCACCACGCTGTGTGGTCGCCCGTCATTGCAAACTCCGTCCATTCCTCTACCACCGTAAAATAGGTCAGATGCTTCTGCTCAGGAAACTCATAACGGAAACCTACACCATCATTATACACTCGAAAACGAATATTCATAAAACGATCTGAAGTCTTTTGATGAAGCGACACCAAAAGCTCGTTATAATGATTACGAATATGGCTTTCTTCGCCCCAAACAGGTTGCCACGTTTCATCAAAAGTAGATTTTTCTTCCTTAATAACCTTAAAATCAGCAATTAAATCAGTAGTATTTTTAAGCTCCAAGCCCATATAACTTTGCTTGATTACTTCCTGATTCTTGTACCAAATCTTATAAAAAGGTTTTCCTGACGGATTTAGCTCAAAGGTAACTTTTACATTACCATCAGGCGAAATTTGTGTGTTTTGTGCTTGAGATTGCCACCCCAAAAGGCAACAAAGGATAATAGATATTTTTTTCATTACAACTTTTTTTATTTAATTATGAACTACGAGAACCAATTACGAATTACGAGAGTCAATTACGAATTACGGCTCTAACTTTCGTAATTCGTAATTCGAAATTTGTAATTTAAAATTCGCAATTCATTATTATGTTTTTAGTTTATTTTTAATTGTTATTTGTATTTTCCCAATGATTTTAGCTATTTCTTTGGCGTCGTTTAGCAAACTGATACTTTGTTCTTCTGTGAGAAAATCGGTTGCTTCTAATAATCGTAGCCAATATATCGTTTCTCGAGTTTCTTTATAAGCAATACTTATCTTTGATAAAAAATCTTTATCCGATTGTGCTCCAATAGCTTCTTCAACATTTGCCCCAATTGATGTGCCACACCTCAGCAACTGCTTCGACAAAACCCGTTCGTTATACTCTGAAACTATATAACGATATACATTCACAATCCGAACTGCAAAAGCAAATGTTTTCTCTTGAATGATATTGTCTTTCCTCATCTTAACACTTAAATTAATTACGAATTACGGAACCAATTACGAATTACGAGAACCAATTACGAATTACGGAATCAATTACGAATTACGAGAATTAATTACGAATTACGAGAATTAATTACGAATTACGAGAATCAATTACGAATTACGGAACCAATTACGAATTACGGCTCTAACTTTCGTAATTTGTAATTCGTAATTTGTAATTTAAAAATCGAAATCCGTAATTATTTTGAAATTGACCAAACCCCATAGCTATTTGCTCCCACCGTGATGGTTACCTTTCCGTTAGCATCGGTGACAGGACGTGTGGCACTCTGTTGGGTATAATCTATCAAAGTTTTGTTTTTCCAATGTGTAGGAATGGTACGCGTAGCAGGGGCATTTCCACTGTTGAGGAAAAGCATCAATCCAGGGCTGTTTTCATCGCCTAAACGGAAATCAATAAATTCGGTATCGGAAGCCAAATAGAATTTCTCCTCGCCTACGGCCAAACTACGGTGAATGAGTAACAGATTCTGTATTTTGGCTTTGAATTCATCATTTTCGTAATCCGAAATAAAAATAGTTGGATAGCCGCTATGGGTGAGCATATAGGCATACGCCAAGAGTTTTCGTTCTTTACTGATTATATTATCAAGATTTTTGTCTTTCTCGGTATCGTGATTAGCAACGAAAGTAACCGCCTTATCAGGATAGATGGTTCGAAGCATTTGGTTGCCCATTAAGTGTCGCATATCATTTTTGTCCAAAGCCTGTTCCAATTTATAGAAACACGCAAAGTCAAAAGCCGGAACTCCTCCGCTTTCATCTACCCAATTTTTGAGCTTTTGAGCGTCGCCGTCCCAATATTCTCCTACGGCAAAGCCCCCTACCGAAGCCATCCAATCTTTCACTACCCAAGCGCCAAAACTTTTGACATAATCGAAACGCCATCCGTCAAATTTCATTGTGTTTTTGTAATATTTGGCTACAGACTCATCCGATTTCCAAAGCCAATTCTGTACATATTCCTTATGATGGCAGAGGTCTTGTTCTGAAAAGAAATCAGCAGCTTCATCACAACAATGGTAATCATTCGGATGGAAGTCCAAATGACTGCGGTTGAATTTTCCCGAAGCATTGCCGTGTTGCTCGTTGAACATCGTGTAAGTGTCTTTCCCACGCGTGATGTTATGTTCTAATCCGCCCCCCGAATTATGCCCCAATACCATATCGGCAATAACCTCTAAGCCGTTGTCGTGGGCTTTTTTTATTAGATTTTCCAATTCGGCACGCGAGCCAAAACGGGTCTCTACGGTGCCGTGTTGGTTATATTCGCCAAAATCAAAGTAATCCGACGGGTCATACCCCATTGAATACCCTCCTGATTGCCCCTTGGTGGCAGGTGGCAACCAAATTCGGTTTACGCCATTAGCTTTCCAATCGGTGAGTTTGGTAGCTGTCAAATTCCACCAATCGCCACGAGGTTCTACATCCCAATAAAAAGTCTGCATCATTACCCGATTGCCGTTATCCATTGCCGAGAGATTCAGCGGAGTAACCTCCTGTGGCGGTGTGGGAGCATCGTTATTATCCTTTTTACCGCATTGAAACAGTAGCAGACTAACGAAAACCATTGTTAAAATATTTTTTTTCATAAGTATGAAATCAATTACGAATTACGAGTTACAAATTACGAATTACGGTTCTTGCCCCTTGTTACTTTTTCCTTGTTTCTTGAAACTTGGAACTTGAAACTTGGAACTTGGAACTTGAAACTTTATCCTTTTAACTTTATCCTTGATTCTTGAAACTTGAAACTTTTCCCTTGACTATTGAGTTACTTTTTTTATCTCTTCATTGATAGAATTTACCAAATTTTGATATGCTTGTATTCCTTTTACGATGGTCAAACCATTGATTAGAGTAATAAGTTTGGTAAATGTTGTTTGCATTTGGGCACGAGTGGTTTGGGTTTTGCCCACCTCAACGGCTCCTTGCTCTTGGGTGCGGTCGGTGTGAATTGAAGCAAAGGCTTCATTAACTTGTGCAAGTTGCTCAATCCATTGCTCGGCTCCGATGAGCGTTACCATAGCTTTTACTTGAGTAGCGGCTAAATCATCGAGCAGATTACGAATGATAGCCGTTTCTTCACGGAAGGATTGCTTCTGTGGTGATTTACCATATTTTTCGTTGATTAGTACCAATTTTTTAGCAGCTTCAGCCTTCTCTTTCACCGGAAAATTCACAAATAACTTACAATGCCCAATGTAGCCCATCAGTAGTATATCGCGCTGATTGTCCAATTCGGTGATTCGTTGCGTGTACTCGCTCTTTCGCACGGGCTTTAACGAGGCTTCAAAGGCATTAAAATCTCGGTCAAAATCCGTTTTAATAGCCGTAAGTTCCAAATTAGCAAGATCTTCTTTCTCTAAAAAGTTTTTTACATTCGCCATCACTTGGGCAAATTCCATCAGGCGAACTCTTGATAAATTATGCTTCGAAATCATATTTTTATATTTTTTTATGTTTTTACTTGATGTTTATAGGTAAGTTTATATAATTTGTCTTCTACTTCTGTTCTTTTTAAAGTAATTTTTCTCTTTTTATTTATTACAATAGTACAAAACCCACCGATCTTATGTTTTTGTACCCTTACAAAAGTGGAAATCTGCCCGATTTTATACCCTTGTTGGCTTACAACAGAGTAAAACCCACCGATTTTGTGCTTTTGTACCCTTACAAAAATGCAAATCTGTCTGATTTTATAGATTTGTATCCTTACAAGAGGATAAAATTCAGGATTTAGAAAGACATAAACATTACATACAGACCCCGAAGTTACATATTTTTAAAACATAAAGCAAACATTTACCTGATTTTTAACATATTACCTCTTCCTCATCGTATAAAAAAACTTCGACTCTCTGCCCTGCGTATTAACAAAATTGCTTAGCCTAAGAGTCGAAGTTTGTCATTATAAAACCTATTTGATGGAATATGTAGGCGGTGTTACTGAGAAATCGACCGTAATGGTATATGTTCCTGCGGTAACGGGAATGTTAGCCCCTCCGGCTTCTAATACGCCATCAGCTTTATCATCTCCGTAGTTAGTATCCCAAGCATTATTCAAGCGAAATTTTATTTCGCCATTGACAAGGGTAACTGTTTTCTTCCAAGTATTGGTAGTTCCGTCATATTCTAATGGAATATCATCGTTATCTCCCCATCCTTTGGCTCCGTGTCCAATAATTCCCCACGTATATTTCTCAATGGTGTAGGTGTTTTCGTTAATGTTCCAAACGATTTTGTATATCCCTGCCGTAACAGGAATGTTAGCCCCTCCGTTTTCAAGGCTTCCATTTTTCCCGTCATCACCATAATTTTCTGCCCAAGCATTGTTTTTACGAAATTTGATTTCGCCGTCTTTCAAAGCCACATAAGCTATCCTTTCATTGCTATTGGTGGGGTTTTTCCAAAATGGAAGATCGGGACCATCCCACCCATTAGGTGTTGCGTGTCCTACAATACCCCATTCGGTGGGCTCGATAAGGTCAGCATAAGGTGTTATTTTAATGGTTTTTGCTTGGGTAGGAATACTATACGTATTACTAACGGCATCTTTAAGCGTTACTTTTACTTCTGCCTCTGTTCCTGCGGCAAGCTCTAAGTTGGCAAGTAAAATTTTGTTAAGTTCAACGTGAGAAAAACTATATGGCGATTTGGTTACGGATACCTCTTTGCTTTTTCCGTTGCTTTCCAACAAAATGCTGTACGAATGCCCCAAATTTAGGTTCAGCTGTTGCGTTTCCCACGAAACGCTAAGCGCTGTTTCACTTCCTTTCTCTTTGTCCAAAGCCAACGTATTGGCAGACAAACTCATTTCTATTTTAGCTTCGGCATTAAGCACCGCTTTCTCTTCATCTTTCTCACACGATGTGGCGACAAATAGCAGCCCGAATAATGTCCCTGCTTTGAATATATTTTTCATACCCATTTATTTTTACAATTAATATCCCGTATTTTGTTTTAAGTTCGGATTTGCCAATAGTACACTTGCCGGTATGGGGAAGATATTTCTGTGCTCACCTGTACCTACCCCTGTGATGGCACCTCCTTTGAATGTCCATAGATAGTCGGCTGTGGTGAATTTTCCGTAGCGAATCAAATCGGTACGACGCAATCCTTCCCAATACAACTCACGAGCACGTTCATCTAAGATAAAATCGGCGGTAAGTTCTGCTTCGGTAATAGGGGTTGCTCCTGCACGTGTGCGTAGTTGATTTACATAGCCTACCGCAGTTGCTTTGCTTCCACCTCCGCCACGTACTACAGCCTCAGCATAGTTCAAATAAATCTCTGCCAAACGAATGATAGGCAAATCCGTATCAGGGTGTTTCCCTGACGGGTCTTTTCCTTTGCCTCCTGTTGAAGTACGATTGGTAAACTTAGGCAGTGCGTAGCCTTCGGTGAATTTACTAATATCGCTGATTTCGTAGGACTGTCCATCGGTATAAAACATTGCTCGTTGGTCGTTCCAAGCTGTTGGCTCTCCGTTGGCATTGGTGGTTTTGGTCTCAAACTTGGCAACCAATTCCTTAGTGGTTCTAAGTCCCGCCCAATTCTCGGTAGTTCCGTAATTATCACGATTCATTGACCCACCTATAGATGCATTCACTAAGAAAGTAGTACCTCCCCACGTATTGGATTGAATTCCGTCATAACTCAACACGAAAATAAATTCGTTTTGAGCTCCGTTGGTATCGTTATCTGCCATAAACAATTGTCTGTAATCATTATGCAAGGCATATCCTGAGTTGATTACTTTTTCGGCATACGCAACACAATCAGCATAACGCTCGGTGCCTACCCACATTTGTGCATTCAGATACAAACGGCTCAGTAGCGCTTGTGCAGCGGCAGCATCTACACGACCGTACTCGTTGGATTTGGTAGCTTTCAATTCGCCCTCAATGGCTTTCAATTCGCTTTCTACAAATTGGAATATTTCCTGACGGTTGCTTTGCGTAGGTAAAGTAGCTTGTACTTTGGTAGCTAATGGCACATTGGCAAACAAATCCATCAAGCAATAGTACGAATAGGCACGTAAGAAACGAGCCTCAGCAATGAATGTTCTCACCTGAGCATCGGAGCTTAACGCTTCTGCATTGGTGATAAATGAATTGGCAAAGGAAATTTGTTGCCCCAAGCGGTTGTACAATCCGTTAAGAAATACATCGGAACTTGACCAACTTAGATGATGAAAATCCTTAATGGTTTGGTCAGCCCACCCTATTACAGCGGTTTCTGTAGTAAGCTCTTGTGCTTGGAAGTATAGCCGCGTGAATTGTGAAAATCCTTCATCTATTCCGGCTACATCACCTTGCCCTGCGGGTCCTTGTTGTCCGGTTAAGGCATAGGAAGCATAGACCTTAGCCAAAGCACTTTTGGCTTGTGATGGATTGGCGAACACTTCTTTATCGGTAAAGCTATCGGGGTCAATAGGCGACTGATCAAGGTCTTTCATACAGCTCGTTAGCGACAAGGCTAAAGCTAATCCGAATATCTTATATGTGGTATATCTTTTCATTTTTCAAAAATTTTATTCGTTGTATTTTGACTAAAAATTCACGCTCAAACCTACCAAATAGGTTTTCGGACGAGGATAGAAGTTTGTATCAATACCGTGCTTAACCCCTATAACATCAGGTACAAGAACCTCAGGGTCTAAGCCTTTGTACTTAGTAAGCGTCAATACATTTTGCATTGTTCCGTATAGGCGAATATTGTATTTTGTAGTTGGGAATGTGTACCCTAAAGTAATGTTATCCAACTTAAAGAAGGAGGCATTCTCTACAAAATAATCACTTTTTATGCCCAATCCGCTAAGTTCTCTGAATTTGGTATCGTTATAATTTGACATTAAGTTATCCAAGTACTCTCTGTCGGTAGCTACTTCAAACTGACTTAAAGAAGATTGCGTGTTGTTGTACACATAGTTACCGATATTGGCACGTGTAATAATGTTCAAATCCCAATTTTTGTAGTTGAAATCCATCGTTAATCCCATTGTTACAGGAGCAAATGGTGATTTGTAGAAATAGCGGTCGTCGTCATTGATAACTCCATCGCTGTTTCTATCAACGAATACGTTTTCAATAGGCTTACCATTAGCATCATACACTTGTTGGAATACGAAGAACGCAAACGGAATTTGACCCTCTTGGTGGCGTTGTATATTGTTACCCGTACCACCTCCAATACCTCCTACATCTTGTACTTTCGGAAGTTTCGTCAATTTATTTTCGTTGTAGGCAACATTGTAATTGATTGTCCAACGGAAATCATCGGTACGGAAAGGAGTGTAACTAAGTCCGAACTCAATACCTCTGTTTTCCATATTACCAATGTTAGCATTTACTTCATTACCAAAGTTGGTAAAGGTATCCACAGTGCTTGGCGCAATCAAATCTTTGGTTAGTTTACGATATACATCAATAGTTCCTGTTAAGCGATTTTGCCAAAAACCAAAATCAATACCTGCATTGATCGTATTACCGATTTCCCAACGCAAGTCGGTGTTTACTACACTTGGTCGGTAGGTTTGGTAGAAGTTATCGCCAAACTGATAAGAAGCTCCGTTTGTACTACGTGTATAGTTGGTTAAGAAAATATAATCTCCTAATCCGTTAACGTTACCCACTTCACCATATCCTAAACGTAATTTCAACTCATTAACCGTTTCGTTTTCTTTTAGGAAATTCTCATTAGCGATGTTCCACGCCAATGCTACCGATGGGAAATATCCCCAACGATGCTCTTTTGCTAATTTAGATGAGGCATCAGCACGAAGTGTTGCTGTGAGCAAATATTTATCTTTGTAGCTGTAATTGGCACGACCAAAGAAAGACATCAACACGTTTTTGCTTTTATCAATTTTTGGTGTTTCTTTATTATCCCCCGGATTTACAAAGGTTTCATAAAAGGTTTCGTGATTGTCAAATTCAAAAGATTGATAAGAATGCCCTACCATCAAACCGATGTTGTGATTGTTTACCTCATTGTTGTAATTCAAATAAGCATCGAATAACTTGTTAGTGGTTTTGTTATCATAAACTTTATGATTTCCTGCAAAGTTGCTTGACGAATTGGGGTAGCGAGGGTCGATAATTCTATCTCCTTTACCATTACTGTGGTCTAACCCTACATTCACCGTAGCGATTACCTCAGGAAAGAAAGGTAATTTGTAATCGGCTTTTAAATTTCCGATGAAGTTATACACTTTGGAGTTGTCATCAGTAAGGAATAACATCGCCATTGGGTTAAGCGGAGCTAAACCTCCGAGAAGCCCTGTTACCGAGTCTGACCACGCACTATAACCTGCATAACGTGAAGTTGGGTCATAAACCGGTTTGGTTGGGTCATAGCCTACGGCTGCACCAATAGCACCCTTTTCAGCAAAACGGTTTTTCATAAATGTTCCGTTAGCATTCAGCTCTAATTTTAGGTGATTGTCCAACAAACTTGGTGTCAATGTTACTTTGGCAGTAGTACGTTGGAAGTTATCGGTACGAAGTACGCCATCGGCATACGAATGCCCCACAGAAACACGGTAAGGTACTACCCCACCTGCCGAAACACTCAAAGTGCTGTTACTCATTGGTGCTGTCTGATAGATTTGTTTTTGCCAATGGGTATCAGCCGTTCCTAAACGAGCTATCAGATTGGCTTTTCCGGTGCTTGTAATGAGGTCTCTGTACTGAGAAGCGCTCATCACATCTACATAATCACTTACGTTTTGTAAAGATAAGCTCGTATTGAAATTGATTTTCATATCCTGACCCGCTTTTCCTTTTTTGGTGGTAATCATAATTACCCCATTGGCGGCACGTGATCCGAAAATAGCTGTTGATGAAGCGTCTTTAAGTACCGTCATACTTTCGATATCTTCAGGGTTTACCAAATTAAAGATACTACGTGATCCTCCAACGCCTCCGTCGTTCATAGGCACGCCATCAATTACAATAAGCGGATTTGAAGATAAGGATAACGAACCATTACCACGCACACGGATGGTTTGCCCCTCACCTACAGCCCCTCCTGCTGAGGTCATCTGTACTCCTGCCACTTTACCCTGCAACAATTGATCGGCATTTACCGCCGGTGCTTTGTTAAAATCTTTCTCATTTACCAAATTTACCGAACCGGTAACATCTTTTTTCTTAGCAACACCGTAACCAATAACTACAACGTCATCGAGTTGTTGTAAATCCTCCTCCATAACAATGTTGATAATCATCGGGGTTGCACTTCCACTTACCGTTTTTGTTTGTGTACGATACCCAATGTAACTAAATTCCAAAACAGCTCCTTTGCTCACGGTAATTTCATAATTTCCGTCGAAATCGGTGGTCGTTCCTTGTGTGGTTCCCTTGATGACAACATTTACACCTGGAAGTTCCATTCCTGAAGCATCTTTCACCATTCCCTTTACCACTTGTTGAGCATAAGCCCCCATTGCAGCAAAAAGAAACGAAAGCAAAACATAAACGTTTTTACTTTTCATATAAATATCTTTTAGATTAAACAATAATTAAAAACAATAATTTTTTACTTCTCGAGGCTAAATTACGCATATTTTGATTACGAAAATTTTCTTTTCGCAACAAAACGAAACGAAAACGTTATAATGTGGATAACTTTTTGAACTAACATACAGGCAAGTATTCGCCAGTAAGGTATAGCATTAGTCACTAGCTTTTTATCCTTGAAACCAAATTTGCTTTATTGAATATTATTACGTATGTTTACGGAGATAATCAAGTTCACTTGTTGTAAATAATCCTATTGCAAAGTGAGTAAAAATCCCTTCTCAATGAAAAAACGTATTACGATTAAAGAAATCGCTAAAGAGCTGAATGTAAGTATTTCTACTGTCTCAAAATCACTAAACAACAGCCCTGAAATCAGCAAAGAAACCAAAGAACTCGTAAAGACATTCGCAAAGGCGCATAACTACAAACCCAATAGTATTGCCCTAAGCCTAAAGAATAAAAAAACAAAAAACATAGGGATTATTATTCCAGAAATTGCTCACGACTTTTTTTCAACAGTGGTTACAGGCATTGAAATGATTGCCTCTCAAAACGGATACAACGTCATTACTTGCTTTTCAAACGAAATGTTTGAGCAAGAGGTGAAAAATATCGAAACCTTAGCCGAAAGCAATGTTGATGGTTTTATCATTGCTCTTTCCAAAGAAACACAACAACGAGGCGATTATCACCATTTAAGAGAAGTTATCAACCAAGGATTTTCTTTGGTAATGATTGACCGCGTAGCACAAGATATCTATTGTGATAAAGTCATCGTTGATGATGCTATGGCATCATACAAGGCAGTTAATTATCTGATTGAAAACGGATATCGAAAAATAGGAATGCTTACCGTACCCGATTACATCAGTATAGGGAATTTACGCACCAAAGGCTACAAAAATGCGCTTTCCGATGCCAAACTTCCTATTGATGAAAACCTCATTTTAGTCATTGAAGACATCCAATCCGATGATATTATATCCAATTATTTCGACCAACAACAATTCGACGCCTTACTATGCAGCAACGAGTTTTTAGCCGTTAAAGCCATACGCCAAGCCCACAACCGAAAAATCAATATCCCTGAAGAATTGGGCGTAATTGGGTTTGCAGATGGTTTTTTGGCACAGAATTCATACCCTACCCTAACGGCAATTGACCAACACGGACTGGAAATCGGAAAAAAAGCCACTCAAATGCTTATTGAAAATATCGAAGGAGAAAAAGAAAACTCCCGCACCGAAATTATCAAAACCTCTTTAATTGTGCGAGAGTCTACACGAGCAATAAATATAAAACCTTAGAGAAATAAAACAAAGTTGGTTATCAATTGCTATTTTTTCAGCTCAATAATCATACTTGTCTTTCCTGCTATTTGAAGATTATCTGTGAATGATAATTGGGTATCTGTAATTATATCATAACCTGACACATACCCTTTCAAACTCTCCGCAAATCGTGAAAGTTGCAGGTTCTTTGTCTTTTCGTTTTTGTTGATGATTACCATTACGGCTTTTTCTTCATTATATCGGAAATAAACATAACATTCCTCATCGGGTAAATACTGCTTGGTTTTTCCGTAATGGATTACATTTTGATTTTTACGCCAATTGAAAAGTTTAGATGTAAAGTCAAAATATTGTTTTTGTACATCAGTTCTTTGCTTAGTATCAAAAGCATTTTGATTATCTTCTGCCCAGCCACCTGGAAAATCCTCACGAATATAAGCGTCACCTTTACTTTTGTCGCCTCGCATACCAATTTCACTACCATAGTAAAGTTGCGGAATACCCCGAGCTGTAGCTAAAAGCGTCATTATAAGTTTATAATCTGCCACATCAGAATAAATTTCGTTGATTCTTGAAGTATCGTGGTTTTCGGCAAAAATCAAAAGATTATTGACATCTGAATAAAGAAAATCATTAACAAAATTCTCGTAAAACTGAATCATTCCCTTATCCCACGAAGGGGCTGCTTTTAAAGCTTCTCCAAAAGCATCGTGCAGGGTAAAATCCATCACAGCAGGTAAATACGTATTGTAATTCTGAATGGCGCTTATAGGACTGTCTTTTTGCCAATAAGAGATTTGAGCTTGGTGGTGCAACCATACTTCGCCAACAATGTTAAAATTAGGGTATTCCTCCATAATGGCTTTAGTCCATTTACTGATGCTTTCCTTGTCGTTATATGAATAGGTATCTACTCTAAATCCATCTAAGTCAGCATACTCTACCCACCAAATTGCATTTTGTATCAAATAATTTAACACTAAAGGGTTACTTTGATTTAAATCAGGCATTGATTCTACAAACCAACCATCAACACAATATTTTTTATCTATTTGGGAAGCGTTTACATCCATTTGTGTGCTCATTCGGTAATTGCTTTGGGCATACCCAGGAAACTGATGCACCCAGTCGTAAGTGGGCAAATCTTTAATTATCCAATGCTGTGCCCCCCAATGGTTGGTTACATAATCTTTGATAAGTTTCATTCCGCGTTTATGCAACTCCGAAGAAAGCCGCTTGTAATCTTCATTGCTTCCGTAACGAGCATCAATATTATAAACATCGCTCTGCCCGTAGGTATGGTAGGAATAGGCAGGGTCGTTATCCTCGCACAAAGGCGTACTCCAAATGGCTGTTGCTCCAAGCGATTGAATATAATCTAAATGATCAATAATTCCTTGTATATCACCTCCGTGTCTTCCACCTGAAAGCTCTCGGTTAGCTTTTTCATTGAGATGTTTTTGTGAATCATTTTTCGGATTTCCGTTAGCAAAACGGTCAGGCATAAGCAAATACACCATATCGGAACTATCAAAACCTTTGCGAAGTGCAGAACCCTCACGACGCTTTTTCAACTCATAGTCAATCGATTTTACTTTTTTATTCTTATTTAGAAGACTGATTTTATACTTGCCCTCACTTTTATTTTGAGTATCAACAGTTACAAAAATATAATTCGGGTTTTCAGTTTTAGTAATATTCACTATAGGAAGTTCACTCACCACTGAAAACTGAGCTATTTCTTTACCATAAAGCATAATTTGCAGCTGTGAGTGACGCATATCTGTCCACCAAAAAGGCGGCTCAACCCTTTGAATTTGTGCATAAATTGATGACAAACCTAGCGTAAAGAACAAAAAAAAGATTACTTTTTTCATAAGAAATAAAAATTTTATCTTACTATTTTTATAGGTTGGTTACTTACCTCAACTTCCTTTCCAAAAACACACATTTTCAGCGATGTACCTCCTTGATTAGAAACTACTACCGATTCTGGAAAAACTTCTAAAGTAACAATGTGATTTCGAAAATTCACTTTAAACGAATAACTTTTCCATTGCGATGGAATTTGCGGATTCAGGTGTAACATTCCGTTTCGCATACGCAAACCACCAAAGCCTTCCACGATGCTCATCCACGTTCCTGCCATTGAGGTAATGTGCAATCCTTCGTGAACTTCTTTGTTGTAATCGTCCAAATCGAGGCGAGAAGTACGCAAATAGAACGTGTAAGCGTGTTCCATTCTCCCCAAAGAAGCTGCCAAAATGCTATGTACGCACGGAGAAAGTGACGATTCGTGTACCGTAAAAGGTTCGTAAAAATCGTAATGACGAGCCAATTCTTCCTTCGTGAAATGGTCTTCAAAGAAGTAGAAACCTTGCAATGTATCCGCTTGTTTGATGTAAGGCGAACGCAAAATCCTATCCCACGACCAATGCTGATTGATAGGACGTTCTTTTTTATCCAACTCTGCCACTGTGATGAGTTCTTTATCCAAAAAGCCATCTTGTTGCAGATAAATATTCAATTCTTCCGAATACGGATAATACATATTTTCGGCAACTGCTAACCATTGCTCTATTTCGTTTTCGGAAAGATTAGTTTTCTTCCAAACTCGCTCAAAATCATCACTATAAGAAGTTTTCACTTTATCCAAACATTCCTTAGCATATTTGATACACCATTGAGCGATGTAGTTCGTATAGAAATTGTTATTGATATTATTTTCGTATTCGTTAGGACCTGTTACTCCGAGAATTACGTATTTATTCTTATCCTTTGAAAAGGTCGCTCTTTGGTGCCAGAAACGTGCAATTCCGATAAGTACTTCCAAGCCCATTTCAGGAACGTACGCAAAGTCATTCGTGTAACGCACATAATTGTAAATCGCAAACGCAATAGCTCCATTACGATGGATTTCCTCAAAGGTGATTTCCCACTCGTTGTGACATTCTTCGCCATTCATCGTTACCATTGGGTAGAGAGCTGCTCCGTTTTTGAAACCTAATTTTTCAGCATTTTCGATGGCTTTCCCCAATTGGTCATATCTATATTTCAACAAATTACGAGCCACTTCGGCGTTTTTGGTCGCCATATAGAAAGGCAAACAATAGGCTTCGGTATCCCAATAGGTACTTCCTCCATATTTTTCACCTGTAAATCCTTTCGGACCAATATTCAAACGAGCATCTTTACCCGAATACGTTTGATTCAATTGGAAAATATTAAAACGAATTGCTTGTTGTGCTTTGACATCGCCTTCGATAGTGATATCCGCCATTTGCCAAACCTCAGCCCAATCTTCTTTCTGTTTTTTCAATAATTCGTTGAAGCCTAAAGCAGTAATTTTCAGCAATAATTGCTCCGTTTCTTCAATCAATTTTTCTTTCGGATGATTGAATGAAGTTACATATCCTGCATACTTTTCAAATTGAGCGGTTTGATTTTTCTCTGCCGAAGTTTCATATACGAAACCGATGTAGTTCTCTTTTTGATTTACCTTTTGAATGTTAGAAACTACGCCGTTTACTTCCAACCGATTTTCCATAAAGGTACAAACACGAAAGGCTGTCTTTTTAGTTTCCGCTACGATAAAGCCTCTGTTTCCTACTTGCTTGACATCGAGTGTATTCCAGAATTTTTCTTCCCAGTTTGTATCGTGATTTTCAATAGAACTATCCAAATACGACTCAAACGTAATAGTAGCTTTTTCGGTAAGAGGAGTAACCTCATAACGAATTACGCCCACTTCATCGTATTGCAATGAAAGAAAACGAGTTACGTTTACCTGAATTTCCATTCCGCTTGGGAGTGTCGCCACAAACGAACGCGTGTAAACCCCCTCTTTCATATTTAGTACGCGTTTGAAATTTCTGACCGATTTGCACGTATTCAAATCCAATTCATTTCCGTTGACTTTCACACGAATACCTATCCAACTTGGAGCGTTTAACACTTTGGCAAAATACTCCGGATAGCCGTTTTTCCACCAACCCACTTTGGTTTTGTCGGGATAATAGACCCCTCCGATATAACTTCCTTGAAAGGTTTTTCCTGAGTAATGTTCCTCGAAATTAGCACGTTGCCCCATCGCTCCGTTACCCAAACTGAACAAACTCTCGGACTGCATTACGCGGTCTTTTTCAAATCCTTCTTCTATGATGCACCAATTATCCGGCACGATATAATCTTGATTCATTCTATGTATGATTTTATTTTTTCACTTAATTCTTATAAAATATTTATTTTTTTGAGTATTCGTTTAAAAATTTTTCATTTTCAAACATAATTCCTTAAACAAATTTACATTTTCTTACGAAACTTATGAAATTTCGACGCCCAAAAGAATGCTAACGGAAAACTTACAATAGTTACTACAATTCCTCCGACTGTCCACCAAAACATCTCTTCAAAAGACAGAATATCAGATTCAACAAACTTCCAAAATGTATAAAAACAATATGGAAGCGACAGTAGGGAGATGATTATCACTGGGACATACTTTCCATACACAAGCCATTGCACGATGTGCATCCATAAATGAATGAAAAACGCCATAAATCCGGCAAACCACCAACCATAACTCCCAAACCAAACCGACAAATAACAAACAACTGAAAGCAATAAAAATTCGTGGGCTACCGCTACCGCAAAATCGGCTGTGGAATATGCAAAAAAATTATTGCGAGTCAGGAATTTTTCCAGTTTCGGGAAACGTTGCCTCAATTCATCTCGATTTTTGGAAAGCCACGTCTCGAACATTACAACTTCCTCAAAATCGTGCACCATAAATACCACAGGAAGCAACACCATAAGTAATTGTAATTCTGACATTTTATTCAAATCTCGTTCAATTGTTAATGTGTATTTGTCGAATTCAAATCAATCACCATCACATAATCTTCGTCATTTTCCTTGACGACATAAAACCCCATTTTCAAATACATTTTTGCTGCATAATTGGCTTTCTGCACAGATAATGAAGCTTTTTCGTAGCCCTCCTCAGCAAGTTGGTCAAGCAATTTTTGAAATAATTTTGTACCAATACCTTGATTTCGATATTCTGAATAAAGCGAAATAGAAAGTGAGGGAGTTTGGTCGTCAATATGTCCGTAATCGTTGATAATTCTTGCCCACGCCGCACCAATTATCCGTTCCGAAGCTGTTGCCACTACGGCTACATCACCTTTTTGTGAACCAAAATCAGCAAAATAGATGCGTAGTTCGGGGTGAAAGACAATATCACGCGGTGGCGGTGTAACGCCTTCGGGCAAAAATATGGCTTCGTACAAAAAATCCTGCAATAACGAATACTCGCTCGGATTCATCGGACGTATATTCACAATGTTTTTCATCGGTCATATATGGTTTATAGCTTTATACCATCAGATTGAAAACTTAAATCGACAGGATTTTATTTTTTATTGATAAATTTACTCTTCAAAAAGTTCTTTTCTTAATTCTTCACAGATTTCTGCTATTTCCAACATCACTTCTTCTGGACACATTTCACTCAAATCGTATGATAAAGGTTCTGCTACAAAATCTTTCAAAGCTTTATTCATTTGTTTATTTTCCTCTTGAGTTGAAATGATTTTAATATTCAATGAAGTAGCATCAAAATTTCCTTCCGAAAGTTCGCTCAAATTAACACTTCCATTCTTTTTACATTCCAAAAGTAATGCCGCTAAATCAGTAATTAAATCAATTGCATAATAAAACTCGCGTTGAATTCCTTGTTTATCAGTATAAATAAGTAAAGTATCTGTTTGACGAAAATTCCAATTCAGGCGTTCTAAACTTGTATCAGAGAAGATTTCACTCAAGGTAATTTCTTCCTTTTGCTTGTCTAAAAGATAATCCACTAATGTCAAACTATCATCTGTATCACCAATATAGTTATTCCAGTATTTACCTGTAATATACATACTTATAAGTTTTAAAATTAAAAAGATAGGATTTCTATTTTTCCACACGTAATATTTCTTCAAAACCGGAAAAAACCTCATCGGCTTGATGTAGCACGTCTGCACTTCCAATTCCGATAGCTTTCATTCCTGCCGTTTTGGCCGCTTGAACTCCTGCTTCCGAATCTTCAAAAACCACGCAATCTTCATTTTGAACACCTAATTTTTGAGCTGCAATCACAAAAACTTCGGGGTCGGGTTTGGCTTTGCTAACGTCATTTCCATCAACAATGGCATCAAAATACGAAATAATTCCGAGTTTTTGCAAAATCGGACGGGCATTTTTACTTGCCGAACCCAAAGCAATCCTTATATTTTTTTGCTTTGCCTGTTCCAAAAATGTTTTTACACCAGGTAAGATATCGTTTTCGTTCATTTGAGCCACATAGCTTAAATAATCTTCATTTTTGCGTGTTGCTAACTCATCAAATTTTTCTTCGGAAACAGAAACACCTGCCCAATTCAATATTTTTTGAAGCGAATCAACACGGCTTACGCCCTTAAGCTGTTCGTTAAGTTCGTGTGTGAGTTCAAACCCAAATTCTTGTCCAATTTTCTTCCACGCTATAAAGTGAAATTTTGCTGTATCGACGATAACGCCATCTAAATCAAATATGTATGCTTTCATTTTAAGTATAAATTTAAAAGTTTTAAGAAACAAGTACCGAGTTACAAGGATAAAGTAAAAAGGAACAAGTTACAAGTACCAAGTTACAAGTACCAAGTTGCAAGTGCTAACCACTATTTACTAATTACTAATCCCTATTTTCTATTGCCTACTTTATAGAATCTTTCACTCCAAGAGTCAAAAATCCTGATAAAATCATCGCTACACCTCCTACAACCAGCGCATATACAGGTTCGTTATTAAACAAATTGTGTACGATAACTCCTAAAATTGTTGCAGCAACTATCTGTGGAAGTACAATAAAAAAATTAAATACCCCCATATAATACCCCATTTTATCCGAAGGCAATGCTCCAGAAAGAATTGCGTACGGCATCGAAAGGATACTCGCCCAAGCAATCCCTACACCAACCATCGAAACGATAAGCATATTCGGGTCACTTATAAAATACACCGAAATAAGCCCTAATCCTCCCAATAACAAACAGATAAAGTGAGTAACCTTACGGCTAGTAGCTTTTGCCAAAACAGGAAGCAAGAATGCCACCAATGCTGCTACCCCATTGTACACAGCGAAAAGCAATGTAACCCAATCTGCTCCCTCGTTATACAAAGGAGAGGAAGTATCCGTAGTTCCATAGATACGCCCCGTTACCGTTGCCGTAGTGTAAATCCACATTGCAAAAAGCGAAAACCACGAAAAGAACTGAACCAAAGCCAATTGCTTCATCGTTTTGGGCATATAAAGCATATCTGTAGTGATAGAAATAAAGCCATTCTCTTTCACCTTTCTTTTATGCAGATAAGACGTAAACAAGAACGAAAATCCTAACATTGCCATTCCGATAGCCAAAATGTACAACTCTTTTTCCATTTTGAAAAAATAAAGAAAAATTGTTGAAATAACCCCCACGACAGCAAAAATTGCTCCGTAAAAGTTTAGTTTTTTTGCTTTTTCTTCGGAAGAAACTTCGTTTTTGTAGGTATTGACATCTTTCTTTTCAAAGGCTTCCAACTCGGCAGGAGAATATTCTTTAGAAGAGAAAACCGTCCATAGTACAGCCACCAGAAAAACGATAGCTCCTGCATAGAATGACCATTTTACTGAATCGGGAATGACCCCTTCGGGAGCTGTATTGCTGATTCCCAAATAATTCGTATAAATATAAGGCAAAGCCGAACCTACCACAGCTCCCACTCCGATGAAGAAACTTTGCATTGCAAATCCGGTAGTACGTTGTTCATCAGGCAGATTATCCCCTACGAAAGCACGGAAAGGTTCCATTGAAATATTGATGGAGGCATCCATAATCCAGAGCGTTCCAGCGGCAATCCATAGTGAAGGTGAATTCGGCATAATACATAATGCGATAGAAGAGAGAATCGCACCGATTAAAAAATACGGACGACGGCGACCCAATCGCGTCCACGTTCGGTCGCTCATATATCCAATAATAGGCTGAATAATTAGCCCAGTAACAGGAGCGGCAATCCACAAAATTGGGATATCTTCAACTTTGGCTCCTAATGTTTCAAAAATACGAGATGTATTGGCATTCTGCAAGGCAAAACCAAATTGGATACCCAAAAAACCAAAACTCATATTCCATATTTCCCAAAAACTTAATCTTCGTTTTTCCATTGTAATCATATTTGCACAAGTACTCAATTGGCATTACTACCCACCAAGATAACTTACTGCGTTTTTTTTAATAGGAAGCAACCTCCCCAACACTAAAATTAAACGGGCAGATTACTATTTTTGAGAAGTATGTAAAATTGTTGTGACAAATATAGGTGATTATTTCGGCTTTTGCAAATAGAAATCTTTAAATTATATCCTTGATTTATAATATTTTCTACTATTTCGTTTTCGATAAAAATAAAAAAGCCACTTCAATGATTGAAGTGACTTTTACGCATTTTCTATAACTAATACTACCTATTTTTATACATCTGGTCGTAATATTTTTGGTAGTCGCCACTGGTGATAGTATCTAGCCATTCTTGATTTTGCAGATACCAAGCTACGGTACGCTGAATTCCCTCTTCGAACTGTAAGGAAGGTTCCCAACCAAGTTCTTCTTTAATTTTTGTAGCGTCAATAGCATAACGAAGGTCGTGCCCTGCTCGGTCAGTAACAAACGTAATGAGTTTTTCTGAGCTTCCTTCAGGGCGACCTAGCTGCTTATCTACTTCTTTGATGATGACGCGTATCAAGTCGATGTTTTTCCACTCGTTAAAGCCCCCGATGTTGTATGTATCGCCAATTTTACCCTTGTGGAATATTACGTCAATTGCTCTGGCGTGGTCTTCAACGTAGAGCCAATCTCGCACGTTTTCACCTCGTCCGTAAACGGGTAGCGGCTTATTACTGCGAATGTTATTGATGAATAGGGGGATTAATTTTTCAGGAAACTGATAGCTTCCGTAGTTATTGGAGCAGTTGGAGATAACTGTCGGAAGTCCGTAGGTATCTTGATAAGCTCGAACGAAGTGGTCGGACGAGGCTTTCGATGCCGAATAGGGCGAATGTGGGTCGTACTTTGTGTTTTCTGTAAAAAGCGTATTGTCCATCTGCAAAGCACCATACACTTCATCGGTGGAGACGTGATAGAACAGTTTCCCGTCCCAATTGCCGTTCCAAACCTCACGTGCTGCCTGTAGAAGTGATAGCGTACCCATAACATTGGTCTTCGCGAAGGTGAAAGGGTCTTTAATGCTGCGGTCTACGTGGCTTTCTGCTGCCAAATGGATTATTCCGCTGATGTTTTTGCTCTCGATGAGTTGCTTCATAGCCTGAAAGTCGCAGATATCAGCCTTTACGAACTCGTAGTTAGGTGATTTCTCTACATCTTTGAGGTTTTCCAAGTTTCCGGCATACGTTAGTAAATCCAAATTGATGATTCTGTAGTCAGGATATTTGTTTACAAACAACCGAACCACGTGCGAGCCTATAAATCCAGCTCCGCCTGTTATTAAAATGTTTTTTTTCATTTGAAGTGTTTTTTTGTTAAGGATAAAGGATAAAGTGGAAAGGATAAAAAATGCTAAGTTGATTTTTTTCTCATTTTTGAATGTATGGCACCTATAATGCTCATCAACTCCTTACTTTCTTGCTCCAAATCTTTCCAATTCCTATTATCGTCATAAATTCTAATAAGTATTCGTATCCAATAGTTTGTTTCTCTTATCTCTTTCAAGCAGATGCCAATTTTATTGGTAAAGTCGGCTTGTGATACTGCTCCTTGCGATTCTTCGTAGTTGGCTCCGACAGAAGTTGCCGACCTTATCAGCTGATGGGCAATCAATTTGTACTCAATGCCAATAGGAAGCTTTCTGACTTCGTTAATGGCTGATATGGAGAATTCAAATAACCGATTTTGAAGGTTTATACTTTTCACTTTATCCTTTATACTTTTTATTTTATTTCCCTTTTAAAGCCTCTTTCCAATGTGAAATTGTATAATTAAAATCGTTTTTTAGTTTTGATTTGTCCAAAACCGAATAACTTGGACGTTTTACCTTACTTGGGAACTCGCTCGACAAGCAAGGTTTAACCAGACAATCATTCCCCGACATACGAACGATTTCGGTAGCGAAGTCGAACCACGAGCATACGCCTTCATTTGAGAAATGATACACCTCGCGTTTTTTGCACAAATCTTTCTCAATGATATGGACGATAAATGCAGCTAAGTCACGAGCATTTGTGGGCGTCCCAACTTGGTCGAAAACTACTTTGAGTTCATTGCGTTCAGAACTCAATCGTTGAATGGTTTTGACGAAGTTATGCCCAAAGGAAAGCGAGTACAACCACGAGGTTCTGATGATAAGATAATCGATATCCGCATTCTGAATGGCTTTTTCGCCCTCTAATTTCGTTCGTCCGTAAATTCCCAGCGGTTCCGTAGGGTCTGCTTCAGAGTAAGGCGTGTTTTTAGTACCTCCAAAAACGTAATCCGTTGATATATGAATAAGAGAAGCGTTGTTTTCCCTGCAGACTTCTGCCAAGCAGCCTACTGCGATGTTATTTATCAGGTTGGCGGTTTGTATGTCGTCTTCTGCCTTGTCCACGTTGGTATATGCGGCACAATTAACCACAATCTGAATGTTATTTTTCTTTACGAAATCCGAAATTGCCTGTCGGTCGGTAATGTCCAAGTCCGAAGCATCTGTAAAGAAGTAATTTTTGGTTTTTCCTTGAATATTCTGAATTTCAGAGCCTAATTGTCCGTCAGCTCCTGTAATTAATATGTTTTTCATTGTCTAAAATCGCATTATTCGTATAGGTTTACATCAAAATCGAAGTGAAAAGCATCTTTCAGCAAGGGGCTTTCTTTGTCTTTTTGCGAAAGAATAATATTTTGATGAGGGATTTTCCAATCGATTTGCAATGCAGGGTCGTTCCACAGAACGCTTCCTTCCTCCTTTGGATTGTAGTAATTGTCGCACTTATATTGAAAAATGACTTCCTCGCTCAGCACGGCAAATCCGTGAGCAAAACCTCTAGGAACGAACAATTGTCGCTTGTTTTCGGCAGAAAGCTCAACAGCTACGTGTTTACCAAAAGTAGGCGAACCTTTGCGGATATCGACCGCAACGTCCAAAACCTTTCCTACTACTACGCGTACCAATTTCGACTGCGAAAACGGAGGTTTCTGAAAGTGCAATCCCCTTACCACACCGTAACGCGATTTTGATTCGTTATCCTGTACGAAAGTTGTTTTACAAACTTGTTCCACGAACTTTTCTTGTGAAAACGACTCAAAAAAGTATCCGCGCTCATCGCCGAAAATTTCAGGTTCAATGATGATAACGTCTTTTATTTCTGTTTGGATTATGTTCATAGTGCTGTTGCTTTTCAGATGTATTTCTGTTTGTAACTGATTTTGAATTTATTTTTCTCTCAAATATATCTTTTGGATTGCTATTCTGTGAACTCATTAGTTACATCTTTCCAGTTAGGCTCGTTATAGTCGAAGTTTTCATCATAATAGATAACTTTGAAAACAGGGACAGCTTCTTCAGGACTATTAAAAAATCGTTTGAAATGCTGAAAAATCACATCTGATTGATATAACCTAATTTCTACACCCCATTTCCAACCGTTTTCTGTTTCCATTTCAGCCATTTGGATATAATTTGGTTGTTTGTCATCACTCAAAACAACAAAACCTTCCTCGTAAATGCTTTTATTTAGAAAATCCTCCAAATCTTCCCAAGAAATTGCCTCTTGGTCTCTGAATTCTGTGCTTATTATCTTCATTTTTTTGTTTTATTTGTGTGAAATGGTTTCCTATTTGAAAGTTAATCCATTTTTAGTAAGTAGAAAATTGAAAAGTTATTTAATCAACTCTAACAAATATTGCCCGTATTGATTTTTGAGCATTGGTTGGGCTAACTCTCGGATTTTTTCGGCAGAAATCCAGCCTTTTTTGTAGGCAATTTCTTCCAAACACGATATTTTAAGTCCTTGTCTTTTCTCAATAGTTTCCACGAAGTTGGAAGCCTCTGAAAGTGAATCGTGTGTGCCTGTGTCAAGCCACGCAAAACCTCGTCCTAATAGCTGTACTTTCAGTTCGTTGTCTTTCAAAAACTCCTGATTTACTGTGGTAATTTCTAATTCTCCTCTCGCCGAAGGTTTTATGTTTTTAGCTACATTTACAACTTTATTCGGATAGAAATACAGCCCAACCACGGCGTAATGCGATTTTGGTTTTTCGGGTTTCTCTTCGATGGAAAGTACGTTTCCTTCTGCATCAAATTCGGCAACTCCGTAACGTTCAGGGTCTTTGACGTAGTAACCGAAAACGGTTGCTTTACGCTCTTTTTCAGCGGTTTCAACGGATTGCAGAAGCATTTTGGTGAAACTTTGTCCGTAGAAAATATTATCGCCTAATACGAGGCAAACATCATCATTTCCAATGAATTGCTCTCCGATGATGAAGGCTTGTGCCAGTCCGTCAGGTGAGGGTTGCTCAGCATAACTAATTGAAATTCCGTAGTCGCTACCATCACCTAAAAGTCGTTGAAAACCAGGCAAGTCTTGCGGGGTCGAAATCACCAAAACTTCACGAATACCTGCCAACATCAGCACCGAAAGTGGATAGTAAACCATCGGTTTGTCATATATAGGTAGTAACTGCTTTGAAATACCTTTTGTAATAGGGTAAAGCCTTGTTCCTGAGCCTCCTGCGAGAATAATTCCTTTCATAGTATTTAATATTTTAGTCTATCTTATTTTTATCTAACACTTCAAAAACGGAATTATTGCTTTTAAACTCCTTGACAATCATTTTTAAACATCGAACAACCTCCATTTTATCTGTTGTTTTTGCTGCGTTGATTAATTTTTCAGAAAGGCTATCAATTTCTTCGAATTCCATAGCCATATCCTTAGAAATCATAATTTTTTCGTGATGTGTAGGCAACGTTTTAGTGTCATCACTCAAAAGCTCTTCATACAATTTCTCACCGGGTCTGAGTCCTGTATAAACTATTTTTATATCAACATTGGGCTCTAAACCAGATAGTTTTATCATCCGATTTGCTAAATTCAAAATTTTGACAGGTTCTCCCATATCAAAAACAAAAATTTCTCCTCCTTTACCCATAACACCTGCTTGAAGAACAAGCTCACAGGCTTCAGGAATCGTCATAAAATAACGAACAATATCTGGGTGCGTAATGGTAACAGGACCTCCTTTTTCAATTTGTTTTCTAAAATGCGGAATTACAGAACCGTTCGAACCTAAAACATTACCAAATCGGGTCGTGATAAACTTAGTGGTATTATCACTGCAATTCTGTAAGGCTTGTACAAAAAGCTCAGCAACTCGTTTGGAAGCCCCCATAACATTAGTAGGATTAACGGCTTTATCGGTAGAAACCATCACAAATCGGTTTACCTTGAACTTGCTTGATAGTAGCGCTACATTTTTAGTCCCTTGTACATTGGCAAAAATAGCTTCGTGAGGATTTTCTTCCGTTAAAGGAACGTGCTTATAAGCCGCTGCGTGATAAACCATTGAGAAATTATATTCTGAAAAAACACTTTCAAGCCTACTTCGGTTGGAAATATCTCCAAGAATAAATTTGAAGGCAATGTGCGGAAATTTCTCCTTCATTTCCAATTCAATATCATACAGAGGTGTTTCTGCCTGATCAAAAATAACAATCAAGGCAGGAGAGAAATGAGCAACTTGATTTACAATTTCGCTACCTATTGAACCTGCACCACCAGTAACTAATATATTTTTACCATTATGTCTTAACTTAACCTGTTCGTTTTCTATAACTATAGGTTTGCGACCAAGTAAGTCCTCTATTTGTAAGTTACGTATGTTAATATCTTGATTAGGACGTAATTTCTGTACAGCAGGAGCCTTAAAAACCCGTAAATCTTTCTCTAAAAAGAAATTAACCCAAGTACTCATTTCCTCTTTAGAAAGTACATTTTTATTGATTAGCACCCCATCTATGCCTAATTCCTCTTTATTGCTATTTTGTAATTTATCTTTCGTATAAATCTTTTTTCCCAGCAAAATAGCACGTTTTGAGTCAGTTCTTTGGGTTAAAAAACCAACAATGAAATAAGGCAGAGAAGGATTTCCTATAACAGCTTTAGCGATAGAAACTGCCTCTTCATCGACACCTAAAATCAGAATCCTTCTTTTTGAAGAACTACGACGAAATTCGCGAGCCAAATAAAACAACTGTTTTACCAAAAAACGGAAAAAGAATAAAAAAATAAAGGACGTTCCGAAGTAGATAAACAGTAGCGGATTAAGAAATAATCTATATCCGTTAAAAGAGATGTTAATCAAGTTAATTACCCAAAGCACAAGAATAGTACAGACACTTGCTAAAAGTATTTTAAACAAATCAATAAACGTGGAATGCCTAATAATTCCTTTGAAGGTACGGAAAACGAGCATAAAAAACACATTGACCCCAATTATTAAAAGGTATTCCAAATAATAAGACGCTAAGTTTATGGAGCTAATTCCAAGAGCATCTAATACAGCCCAACAAACAAGCAAAGAAACTGCCAATAAAAATACATCTATCCCAAATATAATCCACCTTGGAAGATAACGAATATTGGAAAAATTTACAAAACTATCTGCTGTATGTGTTCTTTCTGTTGTCATTTTTTGGTAGTATAAAATGGTTGATCTAATTTTATAACAATTTAACTCACTATCTTTTCATTCCCACAATCACCTTGGCTATCCTTTCTCTTTCTTCATCGGTCATATTAGAGCCTGATGGTAAGCAAAGTCCGTTGTCAAAAAGGGTTTCGGATACTTTTCCACCGTAGTAAGGGGCATCGGCAAAGATGGGTTGTAAGTGCATCGGCTTCCATAACGGACGCGACTCGATATTTTCCTCTAAAAACTTCAAACGCAAGTCTTCACGATGGAACCCTGCTTTGTCCTCATCAATGACAATTGCCGAAAGCCAATGGTTGGAATAAAAATCCGAAGACGGCTCCGTAAACAAAGTTACGCCTTCTATATCTTTGAAAAGTGCTTTGTAAAAATCGTGATTGGCTCTTCTTTGAGCAATCCTTTCCTCCAAAACTTCCATTTGCCCTCGACCGATTCCCGCCGAAATATTACTCATTCTATAGTTGTACCCAATATGCGAATGCTGATAGTGCGGAGCATTATCCCTTGCCTGAGTGGAAAGAAATACAGCTTGGTCTTTCTGTTCCTGCGTTTTGCACACCAAAGCACCTCCTCCCGAAGTGGTTATGATTTTATTTCCATTGAAACTCAAAATAGACATTTCTCCAAACGAACCGCATTTTTGCCCTTTATAAGTACTTCCAAGTGCCTCTGCTGCATCTTCCACTACTGGAATTTCGTGTTTTTGGGCGATTTGTAGAATCTCGTCCAATTTTGCTGGCATTCCATAGAGATGCACCACGATAATCGCTTTGGGCTTTTTCCCTTTGGCAATGCGATCTTGAATAGCCTCTTCCAAAGCCTGCGGACACATATTCCAAGTCTCGGGTTCGCTATCGATAAATACGGGTGTTGCCCCTTGATAGGCAATAGGATTTGCCGATGCCGAGAAAGTCATACTTTGGCATATCACCTCATCTCCTGCCTTTACTCCAAGAATTATCAATGCCAAATGCAAAGCAGCCGTACCTGCCGAGAGAGCAGCAATCTTAGTATTTTCTCCAATAAATTTCTCTAAATCTAGCTCAAAATTATTGACATTCGGCCCTAAAGGAGCTACCCAATTTTCATCAAAAGCCTCGTGTATATACTTGAGTTCATTACCTCCCATATGCGGAGAGGAAAGCCATATTTTTGTGTTCATTGTACGTTTATTTTGAACTTTTATGCCCCTAAAAAAGACATTCTTTATAAAAACTAATCACATCACTGCACACTATACCCACCATCTACAGCCAAATCTACACCAGTAATCCACTTGGATTTATCTGAAATCAAAAACAAAACTGCTTGAGCTACATCTCTTGGTTCTCCGAACCCAAGAGGGTGCATATTCTGTATTTTTAATACATTTTCTTCACTAATGCTTTCTAGTATTTTAATTGACATATCCGTCTTTACCATTCCAGGAGAAATACAATTTACTCTAATTTTTTTAGGAGCTAATTCTAATGCTAAGGCCTTCATTACACCTACCATTGCGTGTTTAGACATACAGTAAGCGGTCTTACCAACCTGTCCTAAATGCCCCATCACCGAACTGATAAAAACCAAACTCCCTCCATTGGGTGAAAAATTTCCTTTTTTTTGAAAAAACTTAGAAATCATTACAATAGGATAAGTATTAACTTCCATTACTTTTTCCAAAGTATTTTTTTTCAACAACTTAGAAGGCATAGTAGCTTCCATTCCTGCTGAATACACAAATCCGCTATAAGGCACACCATCTTTCATACTTTCAGATAAGGCTCTATCAAGCTCTTGTTCATTGGTTACATCGACCGAATAAACTTGATGATTTCCGTCCTTACATTCATAAATTACATTGTTCAACTTATCTATATCTCGAGACATTAGTACCAAATCTGCCCCCTCTTTTGACAACGTAAGAGCAATCTCTTTACCCAAACCAGAAGAAGCTCCTACTACTAACACTTTTTTACGTTCCATAGAGAATTATCTTTGAATCATTTCTATAATTTTATCTATAGAAGTCATCTCCGATATTTCCTCGGGTTCAAAAGACTTATCAAATGCTTCTTCTATCTCAACAATAAGATTCAAATGACGAAGGGAATCCCAATTTTCTACTGTATTCTGACTGATCTCTACTGGAAAATCCGAAATATTCATTTCAAATACATTAGCCATTATTTCTACTATTTTTTCTCTCATTTTTTTATTAATTAAATTCTATCCTATAATATTCCTTCAGTTCAATGTTTTTTGACACATCGAAAACATAATGCTTTACTCTATCATTATCTACATTTACCAATTTAAATCCCACCTTATCAAGAAAATCGGAAGCCATCATATTTTTCTTTGTGGGAACAAATTGTGCCAATATCGGTTTATTTTTTGCTTCATTTACCTTTTCTAAAATTTTTAACAAGGTAATTTTTTCAATATCTCTACCTAATATACGACAGCTAAGCAAATAAGAGTCTAAGTACAACTTTGTTTCTGTTTCTGTAATAATTGTAGCAATGGTAATACCATTATCTCCAAATTTGTCTCTTACATTGGCACAATAGATACTTGCACCATTATCGATAAGGTTTCTCAATTGTTCTTCCGTATAGCGCTTGGTGGTTAGATTAAACTGGTTGGTTTTTTGGGTCATTTGTGCAATACGTGAGAGATTACCATCGTCAGCCTGAATAATATCTATATGAATATCAAGACTTTCAAGATACTCATCCATATTTTCAAATGCTTTTTTGCTTTCATTTCGAAAGAAGTTTTCTTTATATTGCTCTGTCTTTTTTAAATCCTCTTGAGAGAGTTCGTACACGGAAAAATATTTGTGATACACTTGCCAAAAAAATGCTACCAAATCGTAAGGTTTTGTTGGAAATTCGGGAACTTCTACTTCGGGTAAAAACTCTTTTACCAAACCTCTTTCTACGGGATTATCATCCATAAAAACGAAACTATCTGTAGCGATATTTAGTTCTTCGGCAATGGATTTGATATTGGAGGCTTTATCTTGCCAGTTGATTCGGTAAGCCGAAAGTACTTTATCATTTATCAAATTATTAGGATTTTTTTCCCAAACATCTTGCACATCTTTCAAGTTATTTTTGCTACAAACGACAAGAATCACCCCTTTTTGAGATAATTTTAACAAAAGGTTTTGAAAACTCTTGAAACAAATACCAGGATAATCCATTCCTAACTTGATACCGTGCGTTCCGTCTTCTCCAACAACACCGCCCCAAAGTGTATTGTCGCAATCCAAAACGATACATTTTTTTCGTTTTAAATTTAGAGCCTCGTTTTGCTTTTCAAACCAGTTTTTAAATGCCTTGCCCAACTTAGGGTTTATAGGCATTTGTGAAGTAAAAAAGAAACGCCAATCGATAAAAGGTTGTGATTGATTTTGATAAAAAGTATTGATATCCAACACTTTTATATTTTTATATTGAGTAGCCATCTGCTTCAAAAAAACAAGGTTGAACTCGTCTATGGCATTGAGTAAGTCGGTATTTTTCAACTGCCAATCGTACAATGTATTACGATGTAAATTGATGATTGTAATACGCCCTTGAATTCCTGTATTAAGAATAAAGGAAATTTTAGATTTGATATCTTCTATCTCCAAAACTTGTTCCTCTGGAGTTACCGCAGGATTTATTTGATAAAAAATAATATGACTATCATATTCTACATAAGGCTTACTTACATCTCCATACCCACTAAATTCACACTGATTATCAAACAGATATTCAATTGTATAGTTTCGGTATATATACGTTGTTATCATTTTTCCAAAATTTCAATTAAACCTAAATTGGGATTATATAAAAAACTAATTCTTCTATTATTAAACGCGACAGCTGGAGTAGGGTTTAATAAAACCATATATCGTTTTGATTTTAAATCATTGATTGTCTCTTCTATACTTTCTACTTCATAACAAATATGATAAAGTGTTGCTCCATTCTTTTTTAAAATTTTTGTTACAGGACTTTCTATTTTCTCATCAATAGGAGCAACTAACTCTATAAGATGATCAGAACCATTATTTACAAATAGTAAATTGACCCTTTGCACAACATCTGTAATAACTTCACTTTCAGCTACATAACCCAACTTCTCAAACTCTTTCAAGGATTTTTCTATGGATTTCACAGCGTATCCATAATGATGTAATTTCATAATAATCAATATTCTATAGGTTTAAAAATATATGTGTCCTCCAAATTAATAATAGCCGTTGCCCAAGATAGTCCTGCCCCAAAACCACTAATTAGCAACTGTTTTCTATCATTTTCCCAATGATAAAGCTCACTAGAAATAGTTAAAGGTATGGTAGCTGAACTTACATTACCATACTTTTGCAAACTGTATGGTACATTCTCTTTGGGATATTTTAGTTTTTTGACAAAAAAGTCCGTCATAAACTTATTGGCTTGATGGAATACAATTTTATCCATATCAGTTAGTTCAAAATTGTACTTTTCTAAAATTTCCTTCACACTTTTAGGAACCACTTTCATTGTGAAATTGAAGACATCTAAACCATTCATATAGACTTGTTGATCATTACCTATACTTCCGTCTTCGCGCTCATACTCTACAAAACTATCCAAGGTTGTTACATTCCTGCAACCTCCCGACTTTATATTTACCGCTTCCCAACCTGTGCCATCAGTTTTCAAAAGGCTATAAAAATCTATTCCTTGCTTCTTTTCCAATAAAGTTGCCGTTCCTGCATCACCATAGAGTAAGGCATTCGTTTTATCTTTTGGATTAACAATTTTTGAAAAAGTTTCACCATCCAATAATAAAACCCTATTAATTCCTTCCAAATTCAAATAAGAAAACGCTGTGGTTAAAGCATATACATAGCCACTACACGCTAAACTAACATCGAAACAAGCACAATTTTGGCTCAATTTTAAACGATGCTGTAAAATAGAAGCTGTAGCAGGTATTTTATAATCCCCTGTTTGCGACATAAATATAAGAACATCTATGGATTCTCTATCAATATCTAATTTGTTTAATAAATTTTCAGCTGCCTTAAAACACAAATCAGAAGCTGTAGTTTCCCGATCTACTATACGCCTTTCAATAATTCCCACCGAATTGATAATCTTATCAAGCTCTTCTTTAGAAAAAATATCTGTCAATGTTTCATTCTTAATTATTTTAGATGGTACACAAGCAGAAATACCTTTGATGTGTACATTAGGAATATGAATAAAAGCCATAATTTTTACTTTTGAGTTTTCACTATATTGTAAATATCAGCTACTGTTACTGCATTTTTTATATCATTATGAGTAAGAGTCACATCATATTCCTCCTCCATCACGGCTAAAAGCCCTAAAGCTACCAACGAACTCCATTCTTCGAAATTTTTAAACTCTGTACTCATTGTAATTTCTGACGCATCTATTTCATCAAAAATAGAAGCAAAATCTTCTAAAAACTTTTCTTGGTTCATAATTTTATATTCAAAATTTAACTTTTATTGCAGGATTTCCCATATAAGTGTTTCCGTCTTTTACACTACGAAGGAGCATTGCTCCTGCGGCTAAAGTATTGTTATTTCCTATTTTTTTTCCTTGTATTACACCACAATTAAACCCTAAATAATTCAATTTTCCGATAGATACATTTCCTGATATTTGAGTATTAGGACTAAATACATTATAATCCTCTATTTCACCATCGTGCCCCAAAGTTACTCGAGTATTGAAAATATTGTAACTTCCTATTTTTACCCCACAACTTACGATACATTGTGCAGAAAATATATTACCCTCGCCCATTGAGGTTGTATCTTTATCTAAAAACATAGTACTTGGATGAATAATATTGGGGAAAACGATATTTTTATTATCAATCCTTTGCCTAATATTGAATATTCCTTGACCTTTTCCCACAGCAATAACGACATTCAATTCTTGACGGATACGGTTCAAATCTTCTATGGTTCCTAAAACTTTTCCATAAGGTGTATTAATTCCTTGCAACTCATTTGTATCATCAAAAAAACCTATAATGTCCCATAGTAGTGAAACCTGATTGATATTCTTAATGATACTGGCTACTTCTCTGCCTAATCCTCCTGCACCTATTATTGCTATTTTTCTCATTCAGTTATTCCCTTTAAATCCCTCCATTGTAGTTTGTCCATCTTGGGAAATTCCCTCGCGTACAAACACTTTTTTTATTGTTAAAAATAATATTTTAAAATCCAATATGAAACTGATATGATCCACATACCAAACATCGTATTCAAATTTTTTCTCCCAACTGATACTGTTTCTTCCATTGACCTGTGCCCAACCCGTAATTCCTGGTTTTACCTCATTTCTTCTGCGCTGAAAATCATTGTACAATGCCAAATAAGACGGTAGGAGTGGTCTTGGCCCTATCAAACTCATATCGCCTTTGATGACATTCAGTAGTTGCGGAATTTCATCTAAAGAGGTCTCGCGTACAAAGTTACCAATTTTTGTCAATCGACACGCATCGGGAAGTAAATTTCCGTGTTCATCTTTTTTATCGTTCATCGTTTTGAACTTGATGATTTTGAAAATCTCCCCATCTTTCCCCGGTCTAAGCTGAAAGAAAAAAGGTTTTCCTTGATTGGCAAAAAACAAGCCTATAGTAACTATGATAAACACAGGACTCAACAGTAAAAAACCGATGAGTGCCAAAATGAAATCCAATAAGGGTTTTATGAAAAATCTATACATATCACAATTTAATTAAATTTAACACTGCAAAAACAAACCATTTTTTATTATCTCTCATTAATCGAATATTATATTTCCAAATCATTTTGTTTCGTGAGAAATAATTACCCAAAAAATCGGTATAAATTTGGTAAGCTTCAGTATTTTTATCTATATAGTTAATATAATTTTTGATATGGTCTTCATGATAGCCTTCCATTACTTTTGATATTTTAAACCAAATGGTTCGCAACGACAATTTGTTGAGATGTCCATGTACATTGTTACCATGCAAACGATAATGGATGTATGAATTTTCATCTATAAACACCATGTAGTTTCTGCTTCGAGCAAAAAAATACACAAGCCAATCGTGCGAAAAGCCTTTCCAATTGGAGGTATTGAGTTGCAAAACAAATGATTTTAATGATTTTGCAAATGATTTTGTAAACACATAGGTACAACCAGCACTTCCGCCTTCAAAAAGATAATCAAATTTTTTTTGAGGAAAATCTTTTTTCAAAAGGGTGAAAGAGCCTGTATTTTCGTCCCATTTTGTTAGATTTGAGCAATACAAATCAGCTTTTTCTTCGTTGAGTTTTTGAACCGCTACACTTAGCTTTTGTGGTAGCCACAAATCGTCTTGATCAGAAAATGCGATATATTCAAAGTTTTCGTTGAAATCGGTTTCCACCAACATTTTCAGAAAATTAGTAGCAGCCGACCCTGTACCAGGAATGTTTTTCTGGGTCTTTATCTGTGGAAATGTCTCATTGATCATCGCCAATGTTTTATCTGTACTTCCATCATCAGAAACGCAAATATCTACAATCACATCTTTTTGATTAATAATACTTTGCATTTGTTGTATTATATATTTTTCGCCGTTATAAGTGGCTAATAATACTTTTATTGTTGTCATTATATTATCTATACTTGTTCCCACTTTTTAGTTTCAAAATTAAACTGCTTAATTACCCTTGCTGGAGAGCCAACGGCTATTGAATAAGGCGGAATGTCTTTGGTTACTACACTCATCGCTCCAATGATAGAACCTTCTCCTATTGTAACGCCTTGTAGTATGCATACCATCTCTCCTATCCAAACATTTTTTTTGATATGTATAGGAGTAGTATATATTTTTCGGCTATTAGGTGTTGTTAAAGGAGAGTCTTGCTCCTCTCCTTTATAACTTCCGTGATTGTGGTCAGACATGTATACTTTACTAGCAATAAGCACATTATCTTCTATAATTACTTTTTCTACAGCACCAATATGTACACTATCATTAATCTCTACGTTATCACCTATTTCTATCAGAAAACCATTTCTACTAAAATGATTAAAGGCATCGATTCTACAATCATAACCTGTCGTAAAACCTTTTCCTATTTTTATAAATTGTTTTCCTCTAATTCTAAACGGAAATCGTATTATACGAGCTTGTTTAAAAGTTAAATAAGTTCTTATTTTAAAGTATAATAATTCGATAATTCCTAAAATACTATATTTTTTAAATCTATTCATAAATTTTAATTAAAAATAATGTGTATCGTATAATGTAAATACAAAATATCCTGCTAATATCAGAGAACCAATATTTAGTAATCCATTAAGAGATTTGTATTTAGAAATATCTATATTCATAAATAATATTCCCACAATTAAATAGGGAGAAAATCGGAAGCCTACAACAGGATTGATAAAAAAACCAATTAGGTAAAACAATAGTGTTGTGGTGATAACTGGATTCCAAAATCTTTTCTTGACAAATATCCAAGTTATAATAGAAAGCATAATAATAAATCCAAAATAAATATAATGGAATATCCCTGTTTGTTTTTGAGAAAAGCCATAATCATTAATTTTACTAGCAATCAAAATAAATTCTGCTCGGTTGAGTATAGTGCTTCCTACTGAAGCAATCAATAGAGATGAAATGCACACAACAAGTAAGTATGCCATATATTTTCTATGTTTGTGAAATATTAGTAATAAAAGAGTAGAACTACTAATATGCATAAATGGTGTGAGATAGATTAATTTTGTACTTTTATTTCTGTATATTTGGTATATAAAATATCCAAAAATAGCATAAGGGATACCATTTCGTATTAGAGTGTATGAAAATAGAAAATAATACATGGTAAAGATAAGCACTTTTTTCCACATAACAACATCTCTAAGGGTCATTAACCAAGTAAAAAAAAAGGTTAAAGCGGCATAGTTGAAGAAATACATAGCTTGAAAAACTTCTATTTTTTCATCATAAAAATTATAGAAAAAAGAATATAATAAATATAAATAAGGTTCTTTTAGAAAATATTCCCACCAATTTTCTGGTTTTTGAAAGTTATATAGATTGTAGTATGCAAAAAAATCTTTGTTAATCTCTACATCCACTAACACCCTCATTATTAAGGAAATTAGTATGAAAAATACTAAAAGAATGAATTGATTATTTTTATCTTGTTGCATACTTCCTATGTAAAAACAAAGGAATAATATCACTGTACAAAATATTTGTTCTACACCCATTATATTATATAATAAATAATAAAATAATAATTAACACGAAGTGAGCCATAATTCTTGAAGTTGTTAGAAAATTAAGTTCTTTTACCCCATCGCCCCTATCCATTGCTGCCATAATTCTTGGGTCTATAAATAACAAAATACTCATTGCTCCAAAGGCGTTTAGCAATTGACTATACGAACTAAGTATCAAAACTTTGTTAGGATAATAAAATGCTATGTAATACAAAAATGTCATACTAAAAGAAAAAATCAGAAATGCTATAAATGAAAATAGTATAAAAGCTACATCGCCTTTGGTTTCAATTCTTGTTTTTTTCCTTTGCATTGGGTTAATATCTACCGAAAAGTTCTTTTTGTATTCCAATTTTCCCAGAATCAAATTTAGTTTTCGTATAAGAAAAAAGGATAGTTTTTTGGAATAATTTGTGTTATACAGTGGAATAATTAAAAAAATGACCAAAATATGACACAAAAGTGTCATTTGCCAAATTAAATTTTTATCCCTTATCGTTTCCGTATAATATGCCATTATAGGAGCAAATATCAACACAAAAGCCCTAGATGAATATTGAAAAACATTAATTAATGAAAATAAATATCTATAATTTTTTTCATCATTTAGGTTGAATTTCAAATGATAGGTAAACATATCTACATATATAGAAAATGCATACATCAATGGAGCAAAAATAAATAAATAATTAGTATACATACTTTTTATAAATATTCTTATTATTAAAAAAATCTTTAAATACCCTTTTCATATGCTTATAGCTCGTAGTTTTGTCATCGGACAAAAGTATATACATTGGTAATCTATATAACAACTTTATGAAATGTTTGACTTTCCACTCCCAACAAATGTAATCTCTATTTAACATTATCAATTGGTTTCTTACTATATAATACTGTCTTTTTTTGTTTTTATGACAAGGCTTTTTCATCCAAAGAAATTTCACAAAAACATCTCCCATACTGTGCTTTAAAATACTCTTAGTAGTTAAACACACTTTGTAACCTTTTGATATAGCTCTCAAACACCATTCGTAGTCAATATAATCAATAAATAGAGTTTCATCCATTAATCCCACGTCTTTAAAAACTTTTGTTGGAGTTGAACTTCCTGATGTAATTAATAGTTTTGACAAATATTTCCAAATTATCTTTCGATGCTGTTTTCTTTCCTTTGTTATCTCTTATTATTGGACCAATAGTGGCTATTTCAGTATTTTTTTTCTAAAATATCTACCATATCCAAAAAGAATCTATCCCCAATAGAATTAGAATCTTGATCAAACAATCCTATATAGTCAGCATTTAACTCAATAGCTCGTTTGATACCAATATTCAATGCCTTGGAAAGACCTATATTTCCTCCGTTATTTATTATTTCTACACCATCTATGGTAGATATTTCACTAATTAAATTTTTGTCACATTGATTGACGACAACAATAACACTTTGTGATATGTTTCTAATTTGTCAAATATTATTAACAATTTCTTTTTCAGAATTATATAATACAATAGATGATACAATATTGCTTTTCATAACGATTTTTAGATTATTGATCAAAACCAAAAATTACGCTATCCTCATCAAGTACTCTCCGTAGTTTTTTAGGGGAGGGGGGGGATAATATTTTTTTTTAGTAATTGTTGATTATTGATATATTACATTCTGTAGGCAACTCCTTTTATAACTTTATTGGCTTTCCTATTACTAACATAAATCAAAAAAAGATTTAACTCAAAAACATTGTACAAATAAACATTTTTCCATCAAATATTACCTTATTCATCAAATGATTTTACATTCTTTTAAGTATAAAATAATTCCACTCCCCTTTACATTGGTCTCAATTAGACTTTTTCACAATCAAAAATACAACAAACAAGTAACATATTTTCATTTTTGATTCAGTTTTATAATAATTCATTTCTATAAAAAGTACATTACACAACACAAAACTCCATGTCTTGTCAAATAAATATTTGCATGACAACCAAGGTACCTATAGAAATCACTGTCCTCAAACTATTACACACACTCAAAATAACACAAATTCACAGTTTTTATGAAAAAATCAAGAAAAACCATAGAAATAAACACAAAGATATTTTTTTACCAATCAATTTACACCCACCTGCACATACTCAAACCCTTTACTCGGCAAATCAAACGAATTATACTGATTCCGCCCATCAAAGATAACTCTTTCTTTGAGAAGTTTTGCTATTTCATCAAAATCGGGCGAACGAAATTCTTTCCATTCGGTGAGTAAAAGCATTGCATCGGCACCTTTTAAAGCTTCATATTTGCTTTCTACATATTGAATATCTATATCTTTTAAATAAAATATTTTAGCCTCGTGAATGGCTTTAGGGTCATACGCTCGTATTTTAGCTCCTCGTCTGACCAGTTCCTTAATAATGTAAATAGCAGGAGCCTCACGCATATCATCGGTTTCGGGTTTGAATGAAAGTCCCCAAACCGCAAAAGTTTTCCCTGTCAAATTCTCACCGTACTTGGCAACTATTTTCCGTGCGACAACCAACTTTTGTCGGTCGTTTACATTTTCCACAGAAGTAATCAGTTCCGCATTGTACCCGTGTTCTTGGGCAATTTTTGTCAGTGCTTTTACATCTTTCGGAAAACACGAGCCTCCATAACCACAACCTGGGTAAATAAAACTATATCCAATTCGAGTATCCGAACCTATTCCCAATCGCACTTTATTAACATCAGCCCCCACGCGTTCGCAAATATTGGCTATTTCGTTCATAAACGAAATTTTAGTTGCAAGCATTGCATTGGCAGCATACTTGGTCATTTCTGCCGAACGAATATCCATAGTAATGAAACGTTCATTCTGTTTAAAAAACGAGGAATAGAGCATCCGCATTTTATCAAAAGCATACGGACTTTCAGCACCAATCACTACCCTATCGGGCTTCATAAAATCTTCAATAGCTTTCCCTTCCTTTAAAAACTCAGGATTTGAAACCACTTGAAACTCAAATTTCTCGCCTCTTCTATCCAATTCGGACTGAATTACGGCTTTTACCTTGTCCCCTGTCCCTATCGGAACGGTCGATTTATCCACAACGATAAGTCTGCCCTGCATTGTCTCTCCGATAGATTTAGCTACGGAAAGCACGTATTGTAAGTCCGCCGAGCCATCATCCCCCATCGGTGTACCTACAGCTATAAATACAATTTCAGCTTTTTCGATAGCTTTCGCCAAATCGGTAGTGAATGACAAATTTTTATTAGCTACATTGGCCAAAACCATAGCTTCAAGACCAGGTTCGTAAATCGGAATAATTCCTTTTTTTAGGTTTTCTATTTTTTGAGAATTGACATCAACACAAGTAACGGTATTGCCAACTTCGGCAAAACAAGCTCCCGAAACCAACCCTACGTATCCTGTGCCTATTACAGCTATCCTCATAATTCAACTTAAAATTATTCGCACAAAGGTAGCTTTTTACACTGAAATGACAAACTACGAATGAAGTTTATCCAATAAGTTTAACAAATGAAAGTAAAAGAAAAAGCAAATTTCTATTTTTGCATTTAAAGTTTTTTTTAGCCAACACATTATGTTACAAGAAATAGAACGTAAATTTTTAGTAAAGGGAGATTTCAGAAATGAAGTTTTTAAATCTGAACGTATCATCCAAGGATATTTAAGCACTATACCTGAGCGTACAGTACGCATACGCATAAAGGACGACAAGGGATATATCACCGTAAAAGGTAGCAGTAGCCCAAACGGAATCAGTCGCTTTGAATGGGAAAAACAAATTCCTTATCAAGAGGCTGAGGCGCTGTTAAAACTCTGTGAGAAGGGCATTATCGATAAAACTCGACATCTTATAAAAGCAGGTGAACAAACTTTTGAGGTAGATGAATTTCACTGTGAAAACGAAGGACTTATCATCGCAGAAATTGAACTTCCCTCTGAAGACAGCACCTTTGAACACCCCGATTGGCTCGGCGAAGAAGTAACTGGAAATAAACGTTATTATAACGCCTCGCTAATGAAAAATCCTTATAAAAATTGGGAAAAATAATACTTCCAAAAAACTAATTAGTTGATTTTTCTAATTTTTCCTTTGCACTTTTTTATTATATTTGCCAATTACAACAATTTGAAAACAAGAGAAATGAAAAACATACGCAATTTTTGCATTATCGCACACATCGACCACGGAAAAAGTACCCTTGCTGACCGACTTTTGGACTTTACCAAAACCGTTACCGAACGCGAAAAACAAGACCAACTCCTTGATAATATGGACTTAGAACGTGAGCGAGGTATTACCATCAAATCACACGCTATCCAAATGGAGTACGAGTACAAAGGTGAAACGTACATTCTGAACCTTATCGACACCCCTGGTCACGTGGATTTCTCGTATGAAGTGTCGCGTTCCATTGCTGCGTGTGAGGGAGCTTTGCTGATTGTCGATGCTGCACAAAGTATTCAAGCTCAGACTATTTCCAACCTGTATTTGGCTCTAGAAAATGATTTGGAAATTATTCCTATCTTAAATAAAATCGACCTTCCTTCGGCAAATCCGGAAGAAGTAAAAGACGATATTGTTGATTTGCTTGGCTGTGACCCTGATGATATTATCCCTGCTTCTGGGAAAACAGGTCTAGGCGTCGAGCAAATCCTCGAAGCTATCATCGAACGCATTCCTGCCCCAAAAGGCGACCCTGATTCACCGCTTCAAGCACTGATTTTCGATTCGGTGTACAATCCGTTTCGTGGTGTGGAAACATATTTCCGTGTGATGAATGGAGAAATCCGTAAAGGTCAGAAAATCAAATTTATGTCTACTGGAAAAACGTATGATGCCGACGAGGTAGGGACGCTCAAACTCAATCAAGTAGCCAAACAATCTGTAAAAACGGGCGATGTGGGTTACCTCATTACTGGAATAAAAGATGCTCGTGAGGTAAAGGTGGGCGATACGATTACTTCGGCAGTAAATGGCTGTTCTGAAATCATTGACGGATTTGAAGATGTAAAACCGATGGTATTTGCTGGAATTTATCCTGTTGATACTGAGGATTATGAGGAACTTCGAGCTTCGATGGAAAAACTGCAACTTAACGATGCATCGCTGGTTTTCACTCCTGAAAGTTCAGCAGCATTGGGCTTCGGCTTCCGTTGTGGTTTCCTCGGAATGTTGCATTTGGAAATCATTCAGGAAAGATTGGAACGCGAGTTCGATATGACCGTAATTACTACCGTTCCGAACGTTAGTTACTTGGCTTACACGAAGAAAGACCCTGAAACGCCTATCGTAGTGAATAACCCGTCTGACCTTCCCGACCCGTCGAAATTGGACCGAGTGGAAGAGCCTTACATCAAAGCATCGGTAATTACCAAAGCGGATTTTGTGGGGCAAGTGATGTCGCTTTGTATCGAAAAACGTGGGCAAATTACTAATCAAACATATTTAACTCCCGAACGTGTGGAACTAAATTTTGATATGCCACTGGCGGAAATCGTGTTTGATTTTTACGACCGATTAAAAACAGTATCAAAAGGTTATGCTTCGTTTGATTATTCGCCTATCGGAATGAGAGCTTCTAATTTGGTGAAAGTCGATGTGCTTATCAATGCCAATTCAGTAGACGCCTTATCAGCTTTGATTCACGCCGATAATGCGTACAATATCGGAAAGAAAATGTGTGAAAAACTCCGCGAACTAATTCCACGTCAGCAGTTTGATATTCCGATTCAGGCAGCAATTGGGGCAAAAATCATCGCTCGTGAAACCATCAAAGCCCTCCGTAAAGACGTTACTGCCAAATGTTACGGTGGAGACATCTCGCGTAAACGTAAACTCCTTGAAAAACAGAAGAAAGGTAAAAAACGTATGCGCCAAATCGGAAATGTAGAAGTACCACAATCAGCATTTATGGCGGTACTGAAGCTGAATGACTAAACGGTAGCACGGTTGGGCAAAAAATATAGTTGAATCTGAGGATTGGAAAAATTGTAACTAAAATAACTATTATGAGAAATTTATATATTTTTACTATTCTTATGCTTTGTATATTTATTAGTTGTGGTCAATCTAATAAGAAACATTCATCTGATAAGGAAATTATAGGAGGCACTTATTGTGCTGAAATAGAATATTACAACCCTAAGACAGGAACCCGTAGCACCTATACTTTAGATGTGGAAGTGGAGGATGGAGAGTTAGTAAAAATCTATTGGTCTAATGGAGGTTGGTTAGATGAAACTCACTTTGTTTCTCAAGATATTACTGATGGATATTGCTCTTTTACAAGTGATAAAGGATATGAATATGAAGTAACTTTAACGGAAAAAGGAGGGGGATGTGGAGATGATTCGTATGATTTATCAAGAGAAATAGAAGAAGATGAGGAAGCTATAACTTGTCCAGAATGTGGAGATGAAAAAGATTTCACGGATGAATACTGTTCTTTTTGTGAAAGGAAATTTAAATGTCCAGAATGTGGAGATAGAAAACATAAGTATGATGATTTATGTTATTATTGTCAATCAAAAGTTGATGAAGAAGAGAGATAATTGCCCATAAATATGACGTTATGTGTTTTTTATAAATTCAAAAAATTGTATCAAGGGCAGTGAAATTTATTTTTAAAAAAGTAGAAAAATAGAGCGAAAATTTTAAATCAGTAACCCATTAATACCATATATTATGCCAGTAAAGTACAATGTCGTGGGACGCAAGAACCCACAGAAGCCGAACGAGGCTCCGAAGTTTTATGCCAGTGCCAAAGCCGATGGCGAAATCACCCTAAAGGCAATCGCTAAAGAAATAGCAACGGGTTCGACTACTGTTTCGGATACCGACGTATTGGCAACGCTTAACGAACTTACGAAAGTGCTTATAAAACACCTCTCTAATGGAGAAATCGTCAAATTTGGTGATTTTGGAAGTTTCCAAATAACCATCACCAGCGAGGGTGTGGACGACGAAAAGAAATTTACCGCAGCCAACATCAAAGGAAACAAAATCCAGTTCCGCCCAGGTACTGACCTTAAAGAAATGCTTGCTACCGTAAAATACGAAAAGTACAAAAAATAAATCGCAATCTGTCAGAAACTTAAACAGGTACGCTTTCGTTAAGAAACGGGAGCGTACCTGTTGTTTGATAGGTACGTACCTATTAAGCAATGGGTGCGTATGCGTTAAGCTATTGATGCGACAAGCCACCACAATCGGGTGGTTGGCATTCAATCGAACAAACATAAAAGACAAAGTGATTTTATAAATGAAGATAAAATTCGGTCATTGGTAATCGTAATCTGAAACTTTCAATTTAATTGTATGACGCCCAGTATAAAACAAAACTACTTACTTTGCTTCGATTTGAGTTTCGATACCGATTTTGAGCTGTTTCTGCCCACAGCGTATCTGACCTATCGTAGCGGAAAAGCCCTTTATATCTTTAAAAAAGCTACAGACAGCGTACTGCAAACTTTGTCCGAACTATCGCTTTCACAAGAAGAAAATAGCCTTTTACAGCTTACCCAAAGTCTGCAACGTGAAGTATTGTTAAAGAAGTTTTTGAAAAATAAGAGTAAACTCCAATGGAGCGCTTCTTTATACGATGATTCCAGCAAAAAACAATATATCAAAGATTACGTTGAGGAAAAAACGCATAAAATACTGGAAACCATAAGCCGTGAGCAACTACTTCTGACCGTAAACGCACAACATCATAAAGAAATACAAGCCTTTGAAATCCACCCCAAAGCCAAGCAAATCACTCCCTTTCTGGAGTTTAAAAAAACGCCAACAGCCATTCATTACCGAATGTATTTGCTTGACGGACAAACAAAAATAGCTCCGTACAAACAAAATATAGCCCTGCTTAACAATAAATATTCTTGGATTGCCATTGGCGGACATTTAGCCCAATTGGAAAACATAAAACCAGTGCATCTCAAGGGGTTTCTGAGCAAAGAAACCATTGAAATTCCGCAAAAAACCATTGGGGTTTATTTTGAGAAATTCCTAAAAGAAATTCTCAAAAAAGTAAGCATTCATCCGATTGGCTTTGAAGTCCTGACCCAAAACGAACTTAAAGGCGTAAGTATTTTTCTTTCACACGATTTTTTCATCAACACCTATAAAGTTTACCTTCGATGGGATTATCAGGGGCATTATTTTTTCAGTAACGAACGGAAATCTTCCTTTTCAAGTTTGATTCAACAGCAAGAAAATGACCTACAAATCATACAATTCAAACGCAACCAAAAGCAAGAAGAACCTTACATCAAAGCTCTAAAAAACATCGGGTTACGTTATGAGTCAGGTTGGTTAGTGGCTCCGCCAGAATCCGCCAATCTTTGGGTGTTAGAAACCCTCATTGAGCATAAATCATCATTAGAAATGGCTGGGTTTGACCTGACCCACCTTCGTCTGAACGACAAAAAAATAAATCTGGTTTTACCAAAAATAGAAACCGCTCTTACCCAAGAGGGTAACGATTGGTTCGATATTCATATCACAATCAAACAGGGCGATTATCAGTTTGATTTCAAGGATTTAATTAAAAATTTAAAAGAGAATAATCCCATTTTTGAGTTGCCCGACGGCAGTGTTTTCATCATTCCTCAGGCGTGGTTCAGCAAATATGGCACTTTGGCTAAATTTACCAAAACCGAGCAGGGCAAAACGCGTCTTGCCAAAAACAATTTCGCACTACTTGGTGAACTCCCTGAATTACAACCTCAATCCTTGAAAACTAACATCAGTTATACCCCTTCACCACGACTGAAAGCCACTTTACGCCCGTATCAGCAAGAGGGTGTACGTTGGCTTTTAGAACATTATCACAACGGATTAGGAGCTTGCCTTGCCGATGATATGGGGCTAGGAAAAACCCTGCAAACCATAGCCTTATTAGTTGCTGTTCACGACTATCTTCCAGAGGAGGAAGTCGGGCAAATGACTCTTTTTGCTGAAGTAGAAAAACAAAAACAAGCGCTTCGGGCATTGGTAATTTTACCTTCTTCATTGGTATTCAATTGGTATGATGAAACCAAACGCTTTGCACCACATTTCAAGTGTATTCAGTATATCGGAAACAATCGCAAACGTATTACATCAAGACTTATCAATTATGATGTGGTTTTTACCACCTATCATACCATTACGCGTGATATGAGCTTATTGCAGAAATTAGATTTTCGTTACATTATTTTAGATGAAAGTCAGCGCATTAAAAACAAAGATTCACAGTCCTTTAAGGCTATCGGAAGCCTACGTGGCTCACATAAAATATCGCTTAGTGGTACACCTATCGAAAATTCACTGAGCGACTTATGGGCGCAAATGCAGTTTATCAATCCGAATATTTTAGGGAGTTTTTCACACTTCTCCAATTATTTTAAAAACGGCATTGAAAAACGGCAAGACCCTATCGTTTTGGAAGAATTAAAAACCATTATTAGTCCGTTTTTACTCAGAAGAACCAAAGAGCAAGTTTTGGAAGATTTGCCCGAAATGACCGAACAAATTGCCTACTGTGAGCTTACTGCTGAACAGCAAAAATGGTACGAATCCGAAAAGTCAAAAGCCCGAAATGCACTACTTAAAGTGGATAAGTCAGTACTGACCACACACGCTCTAAACATACTAATGCGACTTAGGCAAATCAGCAACCATCCTCAACTCATTGACCCACAAAGCCCTATTACTTCTGGAAAATACCAAGAGGTTGTTAGCCATTTGGAAGCTTTAATTCAATCAAAGCAAAAAGCCCTTATTTTCAGTTCTTTTGTCAAACATTTAGCTATTTTTCAGGCGTGGTGTGAAGACAAGGGCATACGCTATTCTACGCTCACAGGTGAGGTTCGCCCCGAGATGCGAAAAGAGCAAGTCACTCAATTCCAAGAAGAAGCCGAAGTACAATTCTTCTTTATTTCATTAAAAACGGGAGAAGTAGGGTTAAATCTCACAGCGGCGTCACACGTTTTTTTACTCGACCCGTGGTGGAATCCGTTTTCAGAAAAACAAGCCATCGGGAGGGCACACCGCATCGGGCAACAAAATAAGGTAAACGTTATTCGGTTTGTTACCAAAGACACCGTTGAGGAGAAAATCATCCGCCTACAACAATCTAAAAAAGCACTTTCGCAAAGTATCATTCAGGAAAATATAATCATCAAAGATGTTATTGACAATATCGAAAGTATTTTGATGTAACTATTAGTGGTTACTGATTTTCATTCCAATAGTAACTATCTGGATAGAGACGCTTTCCGAAGATATCAGTCCCCACACGTACAATAGTAGCGCCTTCTTCTATGGCAATTTCTAAATCGCCACTCATCCCCATAGAAAGCTCCGTCATCGCTACGTTTTCAATCTGTAGGTCTTTGATTTGTAGTTGAATATCTTTAAGCAATCGGAAACATTTACGTACTTTTTCAGCATCATCGCTAAAAAGCCCTATAGTCATTAATCCTTTAATTTTTAACGTATTTAATTGAGCTACTTTCTTTACCAAATCGACCACTCCCTCAGGTTGTACCCCAAATTTACTTTCTTCGTTTGAGGTATTTACCTGAATTAAAACATCAAGTGTTCTATTTTGATTTTGAAGACGTTGGTGCATTTTTTCTGCCAAATCATAACGGTCTAACGATTGTACACAACTTACATCGTATCTTAAAATTTCTTTGATTTTATTGGTTTGTAAATGCCCAATGAAATGATTGGTATGCTGAACATCTTTCAAGGCTTCGTACTTTTCCTTAAGTTCTTGTACCCGATTTTCGGCAATTAGGGTATAACCCGCTTCTAAAGCTATTTTAATCCGTTCATGAGTAACCGTTTTGGTAGCTAATAATAACTTTACCTCTTGTGGTTTTCTTCCACTTTTTAAGCAAGCTCTATTTATTCGTTGCTGTACAACTTCAATATTTTTAAGAATTTCCATAAGAATAAAAAACTCAGATTTCTTACCAAAAAGAAATTATTTTTTGAAAAAGAACCATTTACAAACGCTTTTTTGAAACCAAAACACTCATAAAACACTTCATTTGAAAAAAATACTTGTTTCCGAGCAATAAATAAACTTTGTTAGACCCATAATAATTATGAATGAAATAACTACGATTTCTTTTTGTTTTTCATCTTTTTATACACGAAAAAGCCAAGTACTCCCATAAGCAAATACGGAAAAATCATCAGATACACAATGCCGTTATTGATGCCTTTGGCTTGTTGCAAACCCTCTTCACTTTCCAACGAAGCCCGACACATAGCGCATTGAGCAAATGTTTCGTTGTGGAAAAACAACAAAAACAACAATATTGCTAATAAAAAAGGGTTAATTCGCATAGTAAGGAGCTATCATTAAGTACACTACCACTCCAGAAACTGCCACGTAAAGCCAAATAGGAAACGTTATTTTAGCCATTCGTTTATGCCGATCAAAACGTTTAGCAAGGGCTCTAACGTAGGTAATAAGCACCAAAGGAATAATCACTATGGAACACAAAATATGAGTAATGAGTACCAAAAAATAAATTGTACGCAGTACACCTTCGCCCCCATAAGGTGTGGAGTCGGAGGTCATATGATAAACTACATACATCGCTAAAAACAATACTGAAAACAAAATACAGACCTTCATTAGGCGTTCGTGCAACACGATTTTGCCATTTTTAACTGCCCAAACAGCTACAATTAAGCAAACTGCGGTTAGCCCGTTGATGGTAGCATAAATAGGCGGAAGAAATGACAATGGCGCCACATTAGGGATTCGTACCCGAAAAAGCAAAGCAACTACCAAAGGTATCAGTACTGATAAGGCAATTATCCATCGATTGTATTTTTGTTCTGTTGTTTTCATATTGTACCAAGATTTTGGTTCAAAGGGACAAATATACAAATTTCAAAAAGAAACTGCCCCGAAAGTGTAAAGTTACTCGGAGCAGTTTTGAAAGCAAATGATTAAAGCAATTTTTTAATATCGGTAATCAGCATATTGATACCCTCATCGTTAAGTCCGTCATAATAAACAATAGGGTTTCCGTGTTCATCTTTTCGACACACAATGTTTCCGTCTTGGTCAATTAACGCAAATAGTCCGGAATGTTCAAAGCCTCCTACTGACTCATCACCTTCACCTGCGTAAATATTAAAGCTTTTATTAGCTAAATCGTAGATATCTTCAGTCTTTCCAGTAAGGAAATGCCAATGCGGATTGGTTACGCCATATTGTTCTGCATAAGCCTTTAAAACCTCGGGAGTATCCATAGCTGGATTAATGGTAAAAGAAGCAAAACCAATGTTTTTATCCTTGAACGCATTTTGTATCTTAACCATATTCTTGCTCATAATAGGACAAATGGTAGGGCAGTTTACAAAGAAGAAATCCACCACATACACTTTTCCTTGATAATCTTTATCGGTAATGGTTTGGTTATGCTGATTAGTAAAAGAAAAACTGGGTGCTTTACCTAGTTTGACTAAAGCTCCGCCGTCTTTACCTATTGTATGTCTATTAGCATCTGTAACAGAATCATTTCCGAATCTTCGGGCAATCTCAACAACAGCAAAAGTGCCTATGGCAACGATGACCAAAATTAACCCAATGTAATACGTATTCTTTCTCATTCTCTTTATTTTATTACGATTTATTATTACTCACTACTCGAATGGTTTGTTTGACTTCTTGAGCAATTTCACGTGCCTTGGAAAGGTTAGGATTAACGATAGTTACGTGACCCATTTTCCGAAACGGACGCGTCTGTCGTTTTCCGTAAATGTGCGGAGTAACGCCCTCCATTGCCATAATCTGCTCAATGTTTTGATAAACAACATCGCCTTGAAAACCTTCTTCGCCCACCAAATTAACCATCACACCAGCTACTTTGCTTTCGGTTGCTCCCAAAGGCAAATTCAAAATGGCGCGTAAATGTTGCTCAAACTGATTGGTATAACTCGCCTCAATGCTATAATGCCCCGAATTGTGCGGACGAGGCGCTACCTCATTGACTAAAATTTCATCATTTTGCGTTTGGAACATTTCCACAGCCAAAAGCCCCACACTGTTGAAAGCATCAGCCACTTGCAAAGCTACCGCTTGAGCTTTTTGAGCAATTTCATCAGGAATACGTGCTGGACAAATTACGTATTCCACTTGATTGGCTTCGGGGTGAAATTCCATTTCTACCACCGGATAGGTTTTCATCTCACCCTTTGGGCTTCGAACCACGATTACAGCAAGTTCATTTTTAAACGGAATCATCATTTCCGCAAGACATTGCCCTTGAGGCAATTGTTGCAAATCCGCCAACGAACGTACTACCTTAACCCCATTGCCATCGTAACCAAATCGGGCACTTTTCCAAACAAAAGGAAAAGTTACTTCGCCTTTTTCGGCTGCTTGTTTTAATTGGTTTAAATCTTCAAAAACTTGAAAAGGCGCCGTTGGGATTTGGTGTTGCTCATAAAACAGCTTTTGTGAAGCCTTATTTTGAATGATGTTTAGGCTTTGTGGTGTAGGATACACTTTTACGCCCTCGCGTTCTAATTGCTCCAATGCTGCTACATTCACATTTTCAATTTCGAAAGTGAGTACATCTACCCCTTTACCGAAATGATATACGGCATCATAATCCAACAAATCGCCTCGAACAAACTCATTGGTAGCAAAACGAGCGGGAGCATCGGCTGCCGCATCCATAACTTTTGTGGCAATATCAAACTTGCGAGTTTCAGTAAGCAACATCTTCCCGAGCTGTCCGCCACCTAAAATTCCTAATGTAAAATCCGACGAAAAATAATTCACTTCCTTGATTTATTAAAAATAACGGCGACAAACCTACAACTTTATTTGTAATACCACGCCTTTTAAGTATAAAATCACACCAAAAAATAGCAAGAAAATCCGTGAATACGAGCATTCAACGGATTTTCTTGAAAATATGCTATAAAAAAATGACTGAAAACTTCATCTTTAATCTAAACATAAAAGCCATAAACTTTAACATTTAATTAAAAATTGAAGGCAAATATATGAATTTTTTCTTAATTAAAATTGATTTTTATGCTTGGAGATAAAAATAATTTTCAGAAAAATTTAATTTTAACTAACATCTTATTATTGAAAAGAGTACCAGAGCAAAATACACAATAAACTGACAAAAGTCATCTTAATTCATTGATTGATTTATCTTTAATGAGAGGATTAGATATACAATATGGTAGGTTTTATAAAAAAATTTATACTTTTGTACGCAAAATTTTGAGTGTATGGCTAAAAATGTGGTGATTGTTGAGTCGCCTGCCAAGGCAAAAACGATTGAAAAATTCTTAGGAAAAGACTATAAGGTAGTATCTAGCTATGGGCATATTGCCGATTTACCTGCCAGAGAAATTGGCGTGGATATCGACAATGGATTTACCCCAAAATACATTGTATCAAGTGACAAAAAGGAGTTAGTAAAAGAATTAAAAAAACTTACCACAGAGGCAGAAACCATTTGGTTGGCGAGTGATGAAGACCGTGAGGGAGAAGCCATTGCTTGGCATTTGGCCGAAACTCTAAATTTAAAATCGAAAAACACCAAGCGTATCGTTTTCAATTCCATCACAAAATCAGCCATTGAAAAAGCCATTCAAAACCCCAGAGGTATTGATTATAATTTGGTAAACGCACAACAAGCCCGTCGCATTTTAGACCGATTAGTGGGTTACGAACTATCACCCGTGTTGTGGAAAAAAGTAAAAAGTGGGCTCTCGGCAGGACGTGTACAATCGGTAGCCGTACGCCTAATTGTGGAGAGGGAACGTGAAATACAAGATTTTAAAACCCAATCATCTTACAAAATCACTGCCGAATTCACCAATGCTGAAGGAAAGACTATAAAAGCTACGTTAGCCAAAGGTTTCGATTCTTATGATGATGCTCAACGTTTTTTACAAAAAAACATCGGAGCCAATTTTACCGTAGCCACTCTTGAAAAAAAACCTACTAAAAAGTCACCCGCACCACCATTTACCACCTCTACCTTACAACAAGAAGCCTCACGGAAGTTAAATTTTTCGGTAAGCCGAACAATGACTGTAGCTCAACGCTTGTACGAATCGGGTTTAATTACCTATATGCGTACCGATAGCGTAAATCTGTCGCAAGAGGCACTTCAATCTGCCAAGAATGCAATAAAAAGTATTTATGGGGAAAAATACGCACATTCGCGTAACTTTTCTTCAAAAACTAAAGGCGCTCAAGAAGCTCACGAAGCCATCCGTCCTACGGATATGAGCCGTCCTTCAATAACTATTGAACGCGACCAAGACCGCCTTTATGAACTCATCTGGAAGAGAACCATCGCCTCACAAATGAGTGATGCTCAATTAGAAAGAACTTCCATTAAAATAGTAGCCGATAAACACGACGAAATGTTTACGGCAAATGGCGAGGTTATTCTCTTTGACGGATTTTTAAAAGTGTATCTGGAAAGTACTGATGAGGAAGATGAAGAGCAAGAAGGAATGCTCCCAGCACTAACACAGGGCGAAAAATTAAATAATAATTTCATTACTGCAACCCAGCGCTATACCCGCCCCCCCGCACGATATACCGAAGCTTCTTTGGTAAAAAAATTAGAAGAATTAGGCATCGGGCGACCTTCCACTTATGCACCAACTATTTCAACCATTCAAAATCGGGGATATGTTGAAAGAAGCGCTTTCGAAGGCGAACAACGTAATTACCAAACGCTTACCCTTTCCGAAGGTAAAATTCAAAAAAAGACACTTACCGAAAATGTAGGTGCGGATAAAGGTAAAATGATTCCTACCGATATCGGGATTGTTGTGAATGATTTTTTAGTTTCTCATTTTGAATCTATTATGGATTATCATTTCACAGCCAATGTAGAAGAAAGTTTTGACCATATTGCCGAAGGCGAGGAGGATTGGCGTAAAATGCTCGAATCATTCTACAATCAGTTTCACCCCGTGGTGCAAGATGTGGAGCAAAATGCTTCACGAGAGACTGGCACGCGTGTTTTGGGCATAGATCCCAAATCGGGACGTCCTTTAAGCGTTCGTTTGGGGCGTTTTGGAGCTATGGCACAAATCGGCACGAATGAAGATGATGAAAAACCTGTATTCGCCAGTTTGCTTTCAGGAATGTCCATTGAAACCATTACCTTTGAAGAAGCCCTAAAACTTTTTGAACTTCCACGAAAATTAGGCATTATTGACGGAAATGAAGTTGAGGTAAATGTTGGAAGATTTGGAGCTTACGTTCGCTATGGGAATAACTTTGCTTCCTTAGATAAGGGTGAAGATATTTTTAGTGTTACTTTGGATAGAGCTAGAGAGATTATCGCACTGAAACAAAAAGCCGATGCACCTATTGCTACCTACCAAGGTTTAGAGGTAACCAAAGGAAAAGGGCGATTCGGTCCGTTTATCAAATGGAACGATATGTTTATCAATGTAAGCAAAAAATATGATTTTGACCAGCTTTCCGATACTGATATTGAAGAACTTATTGAAACTAAGCTACAAAAAGAATCAGAAAAAGTAGTCAAAGAATGGAATAATGGTGAAATTCGTTTAGAAAAGGCACGCTGGGGGCGTTTTAATCTTATTAAAGGAAAAACCAAAATAGAGTTACCCAAAGACACAGATACTCAAAACTTTACTTTGGAACAAGCCACAGCACTGCTTGATACAAAAACCAAAAAAGCCCCTGCTAAAAAAACGACTGCTACCAAGAAAACCACAGTCAAAAAAAGTACTACAAAAGCTAAAAAAGTATAGTATTGGCAGTAGTTATTAAAATAAAATATTGAATATAAAAGTTTTACACCATATTGCCATTATATGCTCCGATTATGAAAAATCCAAAAGATTTTACACGGAGGTATTGGGCTTTGAAATTGTACGCGAAGTCTATCGAGAAAAACGACAATCTTATAAGTTAGACCTTTCTCTAAAAGGAAAGTATCTTATTGAACTGTTTTCTTTCCCTAATCCGCCAAAAAGGATGACCACTCCAGAGGCTAGTGGGCTTAGGCACATCGCCTTTGGGGTTGAAAATATTTTGCAAGAAGTAGCCTTCTTAAACTCAAAAAACATCTCCACCGAACCCATTCGTACAGATGAATTTACACATAAACGATATACTTTTTTCAAAGATCCCGATGATTTACCTATCGAAATTTATGAACTATAACCATTTGGGATATAAAATCAACTACCTTATGGAGTTTTAGCATAAACTTCTACCTATTATTTACGGAATGGATTTTGCATCTACCGTAACAATTCGTTTCCTCTAAAATAAGTTAGCCAAAACCTTGCCTAAATCTTCTCCTTTTTCAAATACCCAAGCATAGATAGCCATTAGTATAGCTACACAAAACAAAATGTAAAAATATTTGTAATCTTTGTTCATAATAAATCAATTTGATATGCTAATACTTATTCTATTCCAAACCTAATTTTTGGAATAGATTATCAACTATTTGACAAGTATATAAAGATATTTTTAATTTTTAAAATAGGTTTTCATTTTTTAAAAAAACACCCTCAAAATACACACTTTAGGTAGTAAAACAAAAGCTGCCTAAAAAGGCAGCTTTTAAGCAAATTTTTACCGATATAGAATCGTATTAGAATTTGTAGTTTAATCCAGCACCAAACAATTCACGGATTTGGAAAGCTCCTACGGCATTGTCATCGTAAATGGCTTGGAAAGTAAAGTTAGCAGACAAATATTTGTTGATTCCCATCACAACATTAGCTGTGTAATCAATATCTAAATTTTGTGGCTTATCCAAATAGTTGCTATATACATTCAAGATGTTCTCCATAGAAACGTTCTCCATCAAATTGAATTTAGCATATCCATTGGCTGCAAAACCCAGCTCGTAACGTAAAGACTCTCCTTTTTTAACTCCGTAGTAATCACCAGCTTTTGTGAAATCTTTATTTACCATAACTAATTTAGAAGTGGCTGGTGCCAAGTTTACTTTTAAGTTATCGTTTTTCTTCCACAACATACCAGGACCAAATTGCAGATAAGCAGGCGAGAAAAATTGGTTGATTAGTGTTCTTCCTGTTTTTTCGTACTTGTAACCGTCTGTAAACTGAGTTTTAAAATTTAAAAATGCGGAATAATACCAATTGTTAGAAGCTTGTTTACCTAAAAGAGAGTTGTACTCCAAACGGTCGGTGGTTTTTCGGGTGTACTCATCGCCTTTAAGTTTAGTAAGTCCGTAATCTAAATAAAGGTTATTGTCCCAAGTCCAATCGTTTTTCTTGTAGTTAAAGGCATAACTTACTGCCAAATTCAGGGCTACATTGTTAGTTCCTCCTCCTGTCCAATCGTTGTTAAAAGCAGCCTGATTGAAAACAAGAGAAACATTCCCACCGCGTGTCCAGGTTCCTTCAGTTGTGGGTTCATCATTTTGTTGTGCAAAAGCACCAAATGAGGCTAATAAAGCCATTGAGAAGATCATTTTCTTCATAAGTTTAAGTATTTAATTAAAAGTTATTTCTTCTTTTTAAAAATAGGGACTGCCGAACAGGCCTCGCCGTACATTACACTTTTGGCTATGGGTTGGATTTTCTCCACCGCCATCACGTAAGCCGCTTCAGGAACAGGCTTTTGCGAACATCCCTTAATAATTACTGGTTTATCTTTCAGATATGAAACATCAATTCTTTCAATAATTTCTTGATATAAAGCTATTTCCAGATGATTTAAATCGCCCAGTATGGTTTTTCGAGCGTAAGGTGCCAATTTTGAAGTTACCAACATATATGCCCAAGGCGGAATAATGGCTTCGGAGGAACAAAACAAAGCAACATAAGCATCTTTAAAGATTTCCCAATGAAAATCATCTAATTGCTGACGAAAATCTTTTTCTTTAAGCACGATTTCTTCAAAAAGAAAATCCTTTAAATCAAAAGCCATACGCTGACCCACTGGATAATAATCTTCCAAGTCAAAAACAGCTAACGAACTGTTTGCTACCCTGTTAATAATGCTTTCCGACAAGACTAAAATGCGTTACAGATACCCTAACTCCAGCTTTGCCACCTCGCTCATCATATCCTGATGCCAAGGCGGATCGAAGGTAATTTCTACCTCAACTTCTTTAATTTCATCTATACTTTTAACCTTTTCTTGAATCTCCATAGGTAGTACCTCTGCCACGGGGCAGTTGGGTGTGGTTAAAGTCATCAATATTTTAACATCGTGATTTTCATTAACAAAAACATCATAGATAAGCCCTAATTCATAAATATCCACCGGAATTTCGGGGTCGTATATGGTTTTAAGTACCTCTACGATTTTTTCGCCTAAATCTTCTGTATTTATAGTATGTTCACTCATTATTTCTTACGATTCTTTAAGTTGATAAACAAGAGCATAGCGCTTCATTTCTTCCAACATACTTACCAAACCATTTGCCCGAGTAGGTGAAAGATGTTCTTTGAGCCCAATTTCATCAATAAATTTAGTATCCGCTTTCACAATAGCCTCAGGAGTTTGATTGGAAAACACACGAACCAAAAGTGCTACAATTCCTTTGGTGATGATGGCATCACTATCTGCCGTGTAAATTACCTTGCCGTCTTTCATCTGAGCAAAAAGCCATACTTTGCTTTGACAACCTTTGATTAAATAATCATCGGTTTTATATTGCTCTTCAATCAAAGGCAGAGATTTACCCAGTTCAATCATATGCTCGTAGCGTTGCATCCAATCATCAAAGAAAGAAAACTCGGCTACTATTTCATTTTGAATTTCTTGAATCGACATTTATGTTTTTCTCTGGAATAATTTGGGGCAAAAATAGAAAATCCTTTTTAATTTTAACACGGAAAGCCTTCTGATTTAAGTTTTATTTATGCTTAAATACTGATATACATCACATTTTTACAAAAAAATAACAATATTTCAAAAGATAAAATGCTAAAACGGATAAAAGGCATCTTCGATATAATCAATTTGGAAAACATAGGTATTTTTCACAATCGAAATGATATCGAACTGAACCTCAACTTCCAAGTTATTTTTTTCAACATAGTGATTTGCTGCCTTAACCAATCGTTCCATTTTTTGTTTACTAACGAATGATTCAGGAGTTCCATAAGCTGTTGAGGTACGTGCTTTAACCTCAACGATATGCAAGATATGGTCTTTCTGCGAAATAATATCTATTTCAGCGTGTGCGAAAGTGTAATTACGTTCACGAATGGTATGCCCTAATTCGATTAGATGATTTACGGCATCTTGTTCGGCTTGTTTTCCAAAATCGTTATGTGTTGCCATATCGTTACATTTTTAATTCAATAACTTCTACTTCAGTGTTGATATAAACCAAAAATAACCCTTTTATCGTCCAACCTAAATTTTGCAGATTTTCAGCGTAGTAAGCCATTTGAAGCTCATTATCAACGCGATGCTTACCTGTTTTATAATCAATAATATAAGCACAATCATCTTGTGTTAAGGCAATGCGGTCAGGACGAAAATAATTACCATCATCACCTAAAAAATCTCTTTCGGTAAAATAACGATAATCTTCACTAAAAAAAGGTTTTATTTTTTCGTGATTTATCATTTGTTTCAACAAATTGGTAATGTGTTGTCGTTGCTCATTTTGTATAATTCCGTGACTGACTGATTTTTCAATAACCCAATCCATTTCATTAGCATAGGTAAGCTGTGCCAATAAGTGGTGCATAATATTGCCTTTTTCAATGGCGTTTTGCAAGGAAGTATCCCAAAGCATTGCCGATTTTGTAGCTATTTTGTAGCTCGGGGTTTTCCAGCCTTTTTGAAAAGCGACCACCCCATTTTGTGGTGTTTCTTTTGCCTTAGTAACAAAAACAGGAACGCCAAATTCATACTTATTTTTTTCCGTATGCCATTGCCCTTGTTGGGCTAAAAATTCTTGAAAAAGTGTTCCGTAAGAATCTGATTTTTTGGTAGGTAATGCCGTAATAACATACAAAAACGATTCAGGACGAGTCAATGCTACATAAAGCACATTGATATCATCAAGCAATTGCTGTTCTTCAAGCGATTTAACTACTTGTGCCGAATCAGGATGATAAAGGGCAAGACTTTTAGTATTTTTGACCAAAAGATTTGAAAAACCTTCAAATTCATCAGGGTTTACTGGATACCAAATTGCCTCTCTTTTCGGACTTCCTATCGGAGAATCAGCAAAGGCATAAATAATAACGGGAGCCGAAAGCCCCTTGCTCTTGTGTACCGTCATTATACTGATTGCATCAAAGCCTTCGGGGGTATTGATACTCAATTTGTCTTTTTCATCTTCCCAAAATTGTAAAAATTCAGCAATTCCTCCTCTACGTTTGTTTTTAAAGTCAAAAACAATATTCATAAAATGAGACAGATAGGCATCGGAATCTTCAGCCAACTCGAAACATTGTATAGCATAAGCGATGCCTTCGTAAAAAGAATAAGTAAAAAAAATCTCGGTGGAAAAATGAAAATCCTTAAAAAATGTTTCTATCGGCACTTCCATATAATGTGTGATAAACCGATGTATTTCAGAGGTTTTCTTTAAAGTTACAAACTCAAGAAGCATATTAAACTTACTTTCTTGACTTTCAGGTTTATAAATCATCGTTAGAAGAGCAACCAAAAACCGAATGGAAGCTACATTATCAAGCAATAACGATTCCGATGAAATGATATTTTTCCCTTCTGAGGAAAGAAAAGAAGCCAAAACTGTTCCTTGTTGGTTTTTTCGCACCAAAATACAAATGTCCTTATCAGCAACCCCACAGCTATTGGCGTGTTGTATCGCTTCCAAAACTGCTTTGCAATAGGTTTGCTCTCGCTCGGAAAGAAACTCAACAGCATCTTCGTCTTCATTATCGTAAATGTTCTCTTGCGGACTCACAAACTGAATATTAAGATAGCCTTGTAAAGCATTTTCTTGCTTGTTTTTAGGAATGTTTTGCGTATTTTTTTCGTATAAATCACGATATTTTGGCGTTTCAAATTTTTGAGCAACAAAGGTGAAAAAAGCGTTGTTAAAGCGAATGATTTCAGGTAAACTACGATAATTTTCCAACAAATTGACCTGAATACCAGGTACAAAAAACGGATTTTTTTCTCCCAAATACAATTCCATAAATTGCTCTGCCTTTCCACCTCGCCATCGGTAAATGGATTGTTTGGCATCGCCCACCAATAATACTGAACCCCGCTGATTATTTATTGACTCACTTTGCACTGCATTCAAAATCAAGGGTATAAAATTATTCCATTGCAACACCGAAGTATCTTGAAATTCGTCAATAAAATAATGCCGATATCGCTCACCAATACGTTCATAAATAAAGGGCGCTGGTTGAGAGATAATTTCCTTAGAAATCACTCCATTAAACTCCCAAATGGGCAAAATGTTGTCTTCTTTTTTGATTTCTTCTATTTCATTTTGTATTTGACCAAGCAACGCCAAAGGAACGATTAGATTTAGAGCATTATTAAAAAAGTTGATATTTGCATAAGCCTGTTTTACCTCTTCGAAAAGTTTGACAATTTCGGGGCGTAACGCCTCTATGCGGTCTGTATCTAAGAATTTGGCTTTGCTTATAGGATAAAGTGGTTTTTCTTCATTAAAAATATCGGCCTGCCAACCCAAGTCCCAACTGGGTTCGTTTTCTGGAGAAAGAAACACGCCTCGGAAAAACTTGTACACCGAACCTCGCAAAAAAGCACTTTCATCTAAGCCTTTTTCTTCAGTAATTTGTAAAAAACGTTGGGAAGCATTTTTTAAAACCTGTTGATTTTGTCGCCTTTTGTTTTTAAGACAAGTCTCTAAAGCCTCAAAATCGGCAATAGTTTTCTCTTTAATGGTTTGCAGTGCCTGATAATGATTTTCTTTGGTAAGCATTTCGGCTACAGCAAGTAATTCTTTGGTAGCGTCCCAATTTTTATCTTCCTTAATCTTTTCCTTAGAAAATTGGGTAAGCAATTGGGTAATTTCAGGAATTTCTCCTGCCCGAGCCAACAAATTATCCACCGATTTTTGAAGAATGGTTTTTGCATCCATCTGTACTTCAAAAAATTGACTCAGATGTAAATCGAAAGCAAAGTTGCGTATGAGCCGATGATTAAATCCGTCAATGGTATTGATACTAAAAGCCGCATAATTATGCAAAATATGGGTAAGCACCCGTTGCGAACGCATTTGCAATTCTATAGGAGCCATTTTCAGTTCTTTTTCCAGCTCGGTGAACATACTATGGGGTTGGGTAAGACTTTTTTCATCGGAGAAAAGCATTAGCATTTCAATAATCCGATTTTTCATCTCGAAAACCGCCTTGTTGGTAAAAGTGATTGCCAAAAGCGAACGAAAGGTATCCGGATTTTTTGAATTTAATACAATTTTGAGATACGCCTTTACCAGCCCATAAGTTTTCCCCGAACCAGCAGAAGCATTGTAAATCACATACGACTCCATAACCTTTTTTATTGCAAATAAAACAAAAAAAGACTTTATGGTCAAAAAGTTTAGGTTCAAAGTTCCAAAAGGGTCAAGGTTTGAAGTTATCAGGCGACAAATTAGAAGAAAAACCTTGAAACTTGAAAACTTGTAGTTTGATACTTTTTTTGCTTTCTTCCTATTTTTTGTTTTCAACTGTCATTTTAATATCCAAATTGATTCCTTCAAAAAGGAATTGTTCTTTTTGGTTTAAAGAGTCCTCAAAATCAAGACACTTGCCAAGAGAATAATTTTTCGTATTGTTTTGAGTTATTTTTCATATTAAATCGCTGTTTATTACTTCTTTTTAATTCGGATATATTGGCAACTTTCGGTATTGTAATCTCCGCTTTTATAGTCCCAATACACAGCCTTGTGATTTACAGGCATATAGAAATATCCGTCTGTCGCCCAAAATAAGCCCTCGTCCATATAAAAATAGGGTTTCCAGTTTTTGAACCATAACGTATATGTCCCCCTAATTTCTTTATTTTCATCAACTTCAAAAAATTCAATATTTGATATTAACTCGTGTATTAGAGGAGAAAGTGAAACCATTTGCTTTTTATCAGGTGACAGGTACGGAAATCCTGAAAATTCCTTCCTTTTGCCGTTTCTTTTATCAAACAAAATATATCCTTCTGTTGAAAAGGAAGATACAAAAACCACGTGTTTTTGCAAGGCCTCAATATGTCCTGTATACGTGTAAATTAGGAAATCGTCGCCATCTGTATCGTCATCCATAAGTGTTGTAACCAAATGATCCTCAAAAGTCAGTGATATAACTCCGTCTCTTTTTTGTACGGAGAGGGGAGTATCTTCAACCAAGTAGTTCACACGTTGCTTTTGAGCTTCGTTGTATGTTTTTTGGTCGATGAGTTCTATCTGAAACAAATCACGAACCGTTTCTTCGGACATATGCACTTCTATATTATCGTCTAAAACATAAAGATCTGACTCTATTAGCTTTATATCTTCCATTTCGCCCAAATCGGTTTTCTTGACATAAGCCTGTACCCAGCCATCTTGCCCTTCTTCCTCATTGATTATACGCCATCGGACAGCATACCAATCTTCATCTTTATAAATGATTTCCAGAATTTCGCCATAGGGTACAGTATCAATTATCTTTGCCGTTTCGTTGGCTCTCGTAAAAAGATTTATTCCCTTTCGGTTGGTTACGAATTTCTGCTCAAATGAGGATATATTAACAAAATCAATCCAAACGAGTTCGTCATCGGTAACTTCTTCATTTTCATTATTATTCTTGTTAAAAAACTGGCAACCGTTCAAAATCAAGATACTTGCCAAGAGGATAATTTTTCGCATTGTTTTGAGTTATTTGTCACAGTAACCTACTGATTATCATTTCTTTTTAATTCGGATATATTGGCAGTTTTCGACATTGTAATTTCCGTTGATGTCCCAATACACAGCGGTTTGATTTACAGGCATATAGAAATATCCGTCTGTCGCCCAAAACAAGCCCTCGTACACATCGGAATAAGGCATCCAATTTTTAAAAGGGATAGCAATAGACTTTTTAATATCTTGATTTTCATCAACTTCGTAAAATGTAACGTCCGACATTAGTCCTTCCGTTATGATTGGAAACACAACAATTTGCTTTTTCTCAGGCGATAAATACGGAAATCCTAAAAATTCTTGTCTTTTGCCGTTTCTTTTATCAAATAACACATATTCAATTGATTCGCAATAATTTACATAAACGACATATTTTTGCAAGGCTTCGATTTGCCCCATATATTCGTAAACTTCGGCTTCGTCGTTATCTGTATCATTATCTTTCAGAATCACAACGGAATCATCCTCAAAAGTCAGTGATAAAGCTCCGTTGCGTTTGCGTACGGCGAGGGTGTCTTGAAGTAAGTGGCTCACTCGCAGTTTTTTAGCTTCGTTGTATGTTTTTTGGTCGATGAGTTCTATTTGAAACATATCACGAACCGTTTCTTCGGAAATAGGACTTTCTGATTCTTCATACAAAGCATAAAAGTCTGATTCTATAAGTTTTATATCTTCCAAATTACCCACATCGGTTTTCTTGACATAAGCCTTTGCCCAACCCGTTCGGCTGATTTCCTTGCCGTCTTCCTCATATTCTTCGGTTACGTACCACTGAACAACGTACCAATCCTCGTATTTTTCAAGCACTTCCAAGCCTGTGCCGTAGGGTGCTGTATCGATTTTCCTCGTGTTTTCGTCAGCACCCAGAAAGAGGGTCGTTCCCTCTCGGTTGGTTACGAATTTCTTTTCGATTGAGGCTGGGTCGATAAAATCAAGCCAAACGAGTTCCGCTTGGGGAATTTCCGTATCGATAAATTCTTGATTTTCATTATTATTTTTGTTAAAAAACTGGCAACTGTTCAAAATCAAGACACTTGCCAAAAGGATAATTTTTTGCATTGTTTTAAATTATTTTCGTTTTTTATGAGTATTTTATAAATCTATTAACCATAAACATCGCAAGGACAATGATTACCAAAAATATGACCCAGTTTAGCATCGCCGTTACACACCAACTGGCATAGAGGCTATTCTCTTTGGATTTTGTCTGGGGCAGGAATTTGTTTTTTATGGTGGAAATGAAGAAAACTACAACAAAGACAAGCAGCATTCCCAATAAAGCCAATATTCCCAGTGTATCTCCAGTGCGTCCAAAAGAAAAGATACGCAAAAATGAACGCACCATCACCTCGGGCATCATTGCCACAACCACATAAACCACAATCCCGAGAAGGACAAACAGCCCCCGCATCAATTTTTCTACGGGATTTTGGGCGGTAGTCGGTGGATATGGCAGGGGTTCGCTTTCTTGGGCAAAGGGCATTTTTCCTTTTAGGCTCAGCCAAGCCCACACCACACCAATCATCAGGGCGATGACTCCCAAAAACACGCGATCGGCAGAAAGCTCTAAGCCCATTTTCTTGACAAGAATAACCAAGCCTAGCCAAGTGAACAGCAACACAAAAATAATCGGCATTAGGAGAAGCAGTCTGAAGATTTCCTTACGTTTATCTGGGAGCGGTGTATTGGGGGTTTTGTTCATCGTTATTTATGTGAAATGTAAAATGTTGGCGTTTGCAATGATACAAACAATCGTAATAATAGACAAAATATGAACTATAAATTTGTATCAATCAAGCCAAAAGCATATATTACACGGTAAGTAAACACATTTTTTTGCATCCTTTTTCAAAAACACTCATAACGGTCTGTTTTTTAATATTTCGTACATTTTGTCCACCAGCACGGAAAAATTTGTGGGGAAATGATGTTTTTGGAAATTCATTTTCTACTTTTATTTTGCTTAAATTTCATAACCCTGAAAAATCCGATGAAGACACTACAAAAACGACTTTGAAATGGATACATATTGTTATCAGTAATGCTAAAAGGAATTTGCTTTGTAACTATCATAAAATCAATCAAAAGTATTTACAATTATATTTAGACGAATTTGTTTACAAGCTCAATAGCCGCTATTTTGGGGAGGATTTATTTGATAGATTGGTCTTAGCGAACATCACCGCTTATGAGTGATTAAGGGTGTGCAATAATAAAAATACCTAATACTTGGTTATTTGTCTTCTACATTTTCTACTTTATCCTTTTTACTTGGCTCTTGATACTTTGCACTTTATCCTTACCTTTGCCCCGATAACACTTTCAAAAACAACAGAAATGACTTTACAATGGCAAAACATTTCCGATACAGAGGATTTATACTTTTCGCAAATTTGGCAAATTTATCAAGAAGCCTTTCCCATAACGGAAAAAAGAAACTTACAACAACAAAAACGAATCCTTAAAAATCAAAACTATAATTTATCTGCCATTTTTTCAAGTGGAACTATTGCTGGGCTTATCGGATGGTGGGATTTTCCAAGTCTTCGATTCATTGAACACATCGCCATTGATGAAAAATTCAGAGGTGGTGGTTTAGGTAGCCAATTTTTGAATGAATTTATTGAGCAAAATAACAAACCCATTCTTCTGGAAGTTGAAAAACCAGAAGACGAAATATCGGTCAGAAGAATCGAATTTTATAAACGGTTAGGATTTCACCTTAATATTGTAGATTACTTGCAACCTCCTTATCAGAAAGAGCAAGAGCCTCTCCCTTTATTTGTAATGACCTACCCAAAGGCTTCATCGCAGCAACAAATTGATGTATTTGTGGAAAATCATCATCAGGAAATATATTTTGATTAGAACACTCTCTGTAATAGAAAATTGTCATACGAACCAAATTCAAAATACACAAACAAAACGTGATAAAAAACGATTTTATTTGTTTTTGTTAAATTTTAATCAAAATTATTGCTTTAACAATTTTTTGTAACTATATTTGGGTATGTTTTTTCTTAATCATTCTCAATTATGGGCAAACAATTGTTGACACTATTGATGTTGCTGTGGGGTTCATTAGCCTTAGCACAGCAAAGGACGGTTTCCGGAAAGGTTACCGACCAAAGTGGTAACCCATTACCCAATGTAAATATTCTGGTAAAGGGTACTGCTCACGGAACGGCTACAGATTTTGAAGGTCTGTACACGCTCAATAACGTTAATTTGGGCGATATTATTGAATATAGCTACATTGGCTTTGTTACCCAAACCCGAAAAATTTCTGATAATCGGCAAAAAATCACCCTAAATGTAGTGTTAATTGAAGACACTCAAGAGCTTGAAGACGTGGTGGTAGTAGGGTACGGAACGCAAAAGAAAACCGATGTAACTGGAGCTGTGGCATCAGTCGATTACAAACAATTAGCTACTCAACCCATAAACACAGTTAACGATGCCCTAAAGGGACGAATTGCTGGAGTACACGTTTTTTCAAATAGTGGTGCGCCAGGAGGCTCCATTTCAGTTCGTGTGCGTGGTGTGGGTACTGTAAACAACGCTGACCCACTATATGTGGTTGACGGAGTGCCCACTTCGGATATTAACTTCCTCAATCCTAATGATATTGCTTCTATTGAAGTACTCAAAGATGCTTCATCTTCCGCTATTTACGGATCAAGAGGTGCTAACGGAGTCGTTTTAGTAACTACCAAAGGAGGTAAGTTTAATATGCCTTCCAAAATAAATATTGACACCTATGCCGGAGTGAAAAACCTTATCAATAATTGGCAACTGACCAATGGTGCAGAATGGTACGATATTCAAAAAGCACTTAACGAAACCCGCACCAAACCCATAAATCTGTCGTTAGTAAGCCGAGATGTTTCTACCGACTGGCTCAAAGAAATTTCAAGAACCGCTTTCGTTAGCGATAGGAATGTGAGTTTTTCAGGGGGAACTGACAAATTGGTGTATATGGTAGCTGGTGGTTTTTATAAGGAAGAAGGAACCATAATAGGAACAGATTATCAGAGAATTACTGCCCGATTAAAATCAGATTATAAAGTAAAAGACTATCTGAAAGTAGGCGTAAACATAAATATTCAAAGTAGCGATACACACAATTCAATACTCGAAGGAAATCCTACCGTAGGAACCATCAATACAGCTATTAAACTAGAACCCAATTTTCCCGTTTGGATAGACCAAAGTAAAGGCAAATATGACTATTCCAAATTCACTGATTTTCCCAATCCGGTAGCTCAAATTGCTTACAATAATGACCGCTCGGAAAAACTGCGAATGCTTGCCAATGTTTATGCCGAATTTGAACTGCTAAAAGACCTCAAGTTTAAAAGTAGCTACGGATGGAACAGAACCAGTACCGATAACTATTCATTTACACCAGTTTACGAGGTAAATGTCAATCAACGAAATCTAGAAAATAGCATTTATCGCTACAACGGAAGGAATGTTTACCAAACTTGGGAAAATACTTTCAACTACACCAAAGAAATCGGGAAACACAATATTAGTGCGCTTTATGGATTTACCAAAGAAAAAAGCCGTTACGAATGGGTATCTGGAAGCAAAAATAACATCCCTAATGAAGATAAGGCCTTGTGGTTTTTAGATGCGGCAACCAGTGGCGATGCCGCAAAGGGTTCGGCTTCGGAGTTTACTTTGATGTCTTATTTAGGAAGAATCAATTACTCATTTGATAATAAATACCTAATAACAGCCTCATATCGGGCTGACGGTTCGTCACGCTTTTCAAAAGGAAATCGCTGGGGATACTTCCCTTCCGTAGCTTTGGGTTGGCGTATCAGCGAAGAAAACTTCCTTAAAAATACAGAATGGCTTTCTTCATTAAAATTAAGAGCAGGTTGGGGGCAAATTGGAAATCAAAACATAGGTACTTATCCGTATCAAACCACAATAAACGGTGATGCACAATATCGATATCTGTTTGGGGTACAAGAAGATATTTGGCAAGGATACGTAGTTACAGCAATGCGTGACAAAAACATCAAATGGGAAACGGTAGAATCGGTAAACGTAGGATTTGATGCCTCATTCTTTAACGGAAAACTAGATTTGACCTTTGATTGGTTCAACAAAGACACCAAAGATATGCTACTTTCAGTGCCTATCCCTCTGTATTATGGTTATGAAAACGGACCTGTGGTTAACGTAGGGAAAGCTAACAACAAAGGTATAGAACTCAGCCTAAACTGGAAAAACAAGGTTTCAAACGATTTTGATTACAATATAGGGTTTAATATCTCTACCTACCAAAATAAAATGACCAGTATAGGAAACGGAAACCCTATAACAGGAGGAGTTTACAAAAATGGTTCGGCTACTCGTACCGAAGAAGGCGAATCCATAGGTTTCTTTTACGGGTATAAAACTGCAGGGCTTTTCCAATCACAAGCCGAAATCGACAATTGGGCAATACAACAAGGTAAAGATAATTCAGCATTACAACCTGGCGACTTAAAGTTTGTAGATGTTACCGGTGACGGAACAGTTGACGATAAAGATCGTACCAAAATAGGGAGCCCCGACCCCGATTTTATTTACGGAATTAATTTGGGTATCAACTACAAAGGTTGGGAACTGAATGCTTTCGTACAAGGTTCGCAAGGCAATGAAATTTTCAATGCTATGAAAACCCACTTGTATCAGTTTGACGAAACCAACAAACACAAAGATATGGTGCATTCTTGGACGCCCACCAACACCGATACTCAAATGCCTCGCTTAACAGCAAAAGACAAAAATAATACCAACAGAGCTTCTGATAGATTTGTTGAAGATGGCTCATACGTTCGTTTGAAAAACGTAACCTTAGCTTATAATCTGCCTTCACATTGGATGGAAAAGGTAAAAATGAGTCAAATGAAATTGTACGTATCAGCTCAAAACCTACTGACCTTTACTAAGTATTCAGGTGCTGACCCTGAAATTGGTCAAGTTTCTTCAAGTAATTATTTGAGCAGAGGCGTTGATTTAGGAATATACCCACAAGCAAGAACCTTTGTAATGGGATTGAAAATGCAATTTTAACCTAAAAACAAAACACAATGAAAAAGAATATCATTAACATAATAAAAACAACACTACTGGGCATATTACTGGCAGGTTGTAACCCCGATTTTCTTGATCAAGAAAAATTAGGAGAAGAGACCTCTAATGTGTTTTTCAATAGCCAACAAAAGGCATTAAATTCACTAACTGCTGCTTATTCCGATATTAAAGATTATCGATTTGGCTGGACTCATTGGGCTTTTGGCGAAACCCTTAGCGACAATGCTATTTACGGAGGAAGTGATGGTGACAACTCTAGCTTTTCAACACTAAAAGACTTTAATGCCAATACATCGCACCCATTAGTTACTAACAAATGGCGGCTTTGCTATCGAGGCATCAACAAAGCTAATCAAACCATTGAAGGGGTACAGAAGATGAATAGTTCGTTATTTGAATCGGAAGCTCTAAAAAACCGAATCGTTGCCGAGGCAAAAGTGTTACGAGCTTTCTATCACTTTGAATTGGTACGTTGCTATGGGCGTGTACCCATTTTAGATCGACTGATTACTTCTAATTCAGATAAAATCGCACAATCCGACATTGAAACCGTTTACAAATTCATCGTTGCCGATTTGGAAGCAGCACAAGCCCATCTTCCTAAGAAAAGCCAATACGATGTTAAAAATCGAGGCAGAATCACTCAAGGATTTGCCCAAGGACTATTAGCTAAGGTAAATCTTTATAACAAAAATTATCCTGAAGCCAAAAAATGGGCAAAAGCAGTAATGGACTCCAACGAATATCAATTGGTAGCCAATTTTGCTGATATTTTCACTTTTGAAGGCGAACACGGAGCCGAATCCATCTTTGAGGTAAGCTTTTTTGACTCTCAAACCGAATCGGCAGCTACCAAAAACAACGGAAACTTTCAAACCTTATTTATGCTTCCCCGAAATATCACCTACGGATATGGCATAAATTTGCCTACTCAGGAATTAGCTAATGCCTTTGATGCTGCTGGAGATGTTATTCGTAAAAAGGCCACCTTATTAACTACCGAAGAGGTATATCAATTAGAAATTTCCCCTGAAATTCTAAACTCAAGCGACCCTGAAAAAATTGAAAAAGAGAAAGCGAAACTTGAGTTTAACAGAACTGGTCTTTTCCAAAAGAAAATGTACGTTGCTCCGAACAAACGCTCAAAACAAATACGTAACAATGCTAACAATATCCGTATGATGCGTTATGCCGAAATTTTGCTCATCTACGCTGAAGCCGCTGCCGAAACCGCTGATGAAGTAGCAGCTAAAATGGCTTTAAATCAGGTGCGTTTAAGAGCGGGATTGTCGGAAGTTATCAGTACTGGAGACGCCTTAAAAGATGCTATTTTTAACGAACGTCGATTGGAACTAGCTGGCGAAAGTGAACGTTATCACGACCTTATCAGAACAGGAAGAGCAAACGCTACGATACTCCCTGGCTGGAGTGAAGCCAAAAAATATTGGCCTGTTCCACAAACCGAAATTGATAACACCACAGGAGAAATAGAACAAAACTCAGGATATAACTAATCATAAAAAATCGGGCTTTAAGCCCGATTTTTTATGATACATCATCACCTTTATTCTAATCCTTTCTTAATCACTCCTATACCAGGCAGACTATTGAGAACTATCTTTCCACGAACTGCTTTAACCCCCTCAAAAATATCATTACTGATAAGCAAATTTCCATCAAGATCTACCCAGTCGGCAAGGGGGGCAAGTTGTGCAGCTGCCGAAATAGCACACGAAGTTTCAGTCATACAACCTAACATCGTTTTCATTCCTAAAGCCTTTGCCAAATGAAACATTTTATGAGCTTCACGCATTCCAGAGGCTTTCATCAGTTTGATATTAATTCCAGAGAAAATCTCCCGTAAACGAGGGATATCTTCCAGCCGTTGCACACTTTCATCGGCAATAATAGGTAAAGGGCTATGCTCGGTGAGCCACGATAATTCTTTAAGTTGATTTTTAGGCATTGGTTGTTCTACAAAAAGTACGTTTTGGGTAGCTAACCAATGGATATTATCCAAAGCTTGATATTTATCCGTCCACCCTTGATTAGCATCTACACAAAGTGGAACTTGAGTCAGTGAGCGAATGGTTTGTATCATTTGTTGGTCATTGTCAGCTCCAAGCTTAACTTTAAGCCTTTCAAAATGTTGAGCTTCGAGCGTTTTTTGACGAACAACCTCTTCGTTATCAATACCTATAGTAAAGGAAGTAGGTGGTATTTTTTGTGAACTATATCCCCATATTTTATGCCAAGGTTGTCCAAGTAATTTGCCTACCAAATCGTGTAAAGCTATATCAATAGCCGCCTTTGCAGCTGTATTTTTAGGAGAAATCTCATCAATATAATGCAGAATGTCTTCCATTTGAAAAGGATCGTTAAATCGTCTTAAATCAATCCGTTCATAAAATTGAGCAACCGTATGTAAGTTTTCTTTCAAATAAGGAGGCAAAGAGGCTTCTCCATAGCCCACAACCCCATTGTATTCAAGGGTAACAAGCATACACGGGGTGGTGGTACGACTACAAGAGGCTACCGTAAAAGGATGTAACAATTGCAATTGAAAAGGAGCAAATTTGAAATCCAAAAGACTATTTTTTTTAAAATTAACTTCCTAAATTCAAGTAAATTACAGGTGTTCCATCTTCTTGGTAGGATTCCAAATCGAAACCTTCAAAGAAAATATGGTCGCCTAAATCTTTGTTAGATAATGTATTGTGAATATGACGAAGTAAGTTTAAAGCTCCGTAATAGTTGCGGTCTTCACTTTCAAGTTCTGCTAATATACGAGCGTAGTACATTCCGTCTTCATCTGGGTCGTCAAAAGTTTCAGGATTAAGCAAACGCTCATTTTCTAAAATATCTTTCTCACTTTTGATGTAAGCCTCATACATCATCATCACTTTGGAACTGCTAAAAATGGTTGCAAAAGGTGTGAAATCTTCCAAATCGTTTTCAATATCAGCATTGTAATCTCGTATGCCGTCCCAGAAATGCATCAGTGAACCGTAAAAACGATCGTTAAACGCCCACGCAATATTATCTAATAAATTAGGAGTTTCCATAGCCTCGTAATCTTCACAAACATTCACACGATTGATGTCAACTACTGGAGGATACGGAATGTCAGCCTCTTCGAACTTGTCTAGCAAATCGTCTGCCGATTGGTCGAGTTTGAATTGCGTTTCTTCTGGATAAAGTGGCACTACATAGAAGAATCCAACTTCTTTTCCCGAAGGTAATTCTGCCACAGCCCATTGGCTTTGTTCGCCGTCTTCACTTTGTGTAACTGCCCCGATGAGCATCAGGCAATCGAAATTAGTACCTTCCAAAGCATCATTGGTAGGTATGGTATGCCCGTATCCTAAATAAGTTTGATGCTGGATAGGCAAACGAGCTAAGTTTTTCAGCCAACGGATAGGCCAATAGTCTTTCTCTTCTTCACTTTGGATATTCCAAGTAGGAGGTAGGTTGATAACCAGTTCGGCAAATGGCGAGGCGTGATAATCCTCCGGGGTGTACATCTGAAAAGCTCCCATACCGCCCGTTACTAGTGTGTAATAATTGCGTTCTGGTGTGGGTTTTATAAGATAAATATCGCAATGAATATCAGGAGATACGAGTTCGTGCAGAACCTCATCAAACTTCCCGAAAGTTATTTCGATATAACTTTCCAAAGCCGTGCGTTCTTCTTCAGTGTAATACGCTGCTTCTTGGTAATTTCCGTCTTCAGCAAACTCAAGACAATTATTTTCGGCATTGTACACCAATTGTTCTGATTGCAAATTGCGAATGATGTAACCCAACCAATCTTTGATGTCGTTGTAGAGATAACCTACTTCAAAATTATTGATGTCCTCGTTGAGCATCACGCAGATAATTTGCCCATAAAATTCTTCCTGTTTGGGGTCTAAATCCATACAAATGAAGAATTGCTCTCCAGCCAAAATCGGAATCCATTTTTCGTTGAAAAGTGTGTTTTGGACATCTTCTTCATCAAAGAAAATTTCTTCGGAAAGTCGGACATTTTTCCAATTCTCACCATAATGTTGCTTTACAAAGCTCAGCCATCTTTCTTGAATTTCAGTTACTTCACTTAATGAAACAAAATGCTGATTGCCTGTTGCGAAAAACGGAACAATTTGTTTTTGACCATTGAAAGTGCGATAAAGCTCTTTGTAAGCTTCAGGAAGTTTTGCACCAATTTGGTTTTCAAAACTTTCCAACTCAGCATCGGAAGCTCCTGAGGCGATGAGTGTACGCAAATTGGGAGCTTTTTTCTCTAAAAAGTGTAAAAATCGTTCTAACGGATATTGCACTCCTTCTCTTCCGCCATTGTAAACCTCTACAGGCGAAACTCCTTTTTCTTGAGCATATTCAATACAAGCCAAGTACGTATCTACATCATTACCAGAACCTTGTAATTCTTGTTCTCTGAGGAAGTGTTTTTTTGCTAATTCACTGTTATTGAGGTAGAAGTAGGAATACCCGATGCGATAATTCCATGAAGCTGTTTCGCCAAGTTCTTCTTCCAGATATTTGAAAACATCGATAGCTTTTTGCAAATATTTTTCATTTTCAGCAGATTGGTCGAGCCAGTAAAAGTTGTTATAAGCCCTTCCGAGTTCGCTCAGAACGGCAGTAGAACGCTCTTCCACAGGCAGATTTTCTATAAAGTCGATAATAGCTTGGATGTTATCATTTTCATCCCAAGCATCAATTTTTTTTAGGATTTGTTTTTCTGTCATAATTTTTATCTATCTACGCTTTTATTTTGAATTTTAGAGTTTTAAATACATAGATTCGAGTTTAGCTATCTTTCTATGTGGTAAAAATCTGTATAATATTTTTAAAATTCCAATTTGTATTGCAACTATGTTTTTAATTGAATGTATATTTAACGGAAATTCCCGTACGAATAGTGGTCATCGGGAATGCCGTAGAAATGGCTGATTTGGAAAAATTATAATTAAAATAATACGATGCCAACAGATTTCTACTCAACGCATATTCAGCCGACATACGTGCCACCCAAGAGTTTTGCCCTGCCGTAACCTGATGATTATAAATTTCCATATTGCGTATTACCGTAAATTCCTTTAGGTAAGATACATCGGCTTTAAGTATCAAATCGCTCTTAATGGTAGTAGGTACGCCATTGATACGCGTTGCAAAGCCCACATTTTTAAACCGATACCCCAATCCTACCTTGTATTCTTTACGGAAAATTTCTGTCAGATAATCATTATCTAAGCTGATAGAAATGGTTCTGTCGCGCCTTAATTCGAGCATCGCATTTACCGAGTTTTTCATTTCCATATCCACCCGAATCAAAGGGGTGAACTGCTCTATAAGATTTACCGTAGAAAATAAATTTTCATTCAAGAAATTGCCAGAAGCATCTGTTTTACTGATGTTTTTAGCATCATACTCCAAATTAGTTCTGAACTCATTAAGCGAGTAACTTGCTGTATATCCGTGCGAAAGTGAAAAACGTCGGAAAATGTTTTTGAAAGCCTCTAAGCGCATCAGCCCCGTATAGCGAATGTTCCACCCTGGTATGGGAATTTTTCGGAAGGCATTAAGCGATACGTTCGCAGCATCGGTTCCGCTGTAAGCCGCCACAAAGGCAGGCATCATTACCGCTTGGCTATTTTTGCCATAACCTATCGGGAAGCCATCAGCATCAAAATTGGCAGGATTATTTAAATCAATACCACGTGTTGCGGCAAGTCTTCTTGCTACGGTTTTACGATTTTCCTTAAAAGTTTCAAAAGCATCCGAATAGTATTCGTCAATTCCGCTAAAGGAAGTTGCCAAAATATTGGTAGATATTTTAAAGTTACCTACCTGATTGCCAATGAGTTTTTTGTATCTGTAATCAGTGTTTGCAAGTTGCTCTATTTCAAAGGTTTCTGTGTAATTATCCGTATATTGACGTTCGCCTTTAAGGTCGATTTGCAAATCGGGTAAGGGTTGCAAATTCGCCACGATATTGAGTTGTCTTTCGGCAGATTGCGTATATTGTTCGTTAAAATCAGCAAAAGTAGTTAAATAGCCTCTTTCAGCAACTCTGTTTCTGATATCGGTTTGGTCACCAAACATAAAGCCCAAAGAAGGTTTAGCCGTACCGAAAAAGCCCACTCGAGGAATGTATCCGGGAAGCATCTGCCCGTTGGTTTCCGAGTAGTTTACATCAATGCGTTTGACCATTGTAGCTAATAAGGTAAGTAGATTTTTCTTCTGTCCCCCATTTTTAATTCCTAAGTAGGCATAGAATTGATCCATTGCCAAATTAGCCGTAAAGTTATGTGTATTGGCATTTTGCAAAGTATTGATTTCGTGTCCTGCCAAATTGATAAGCACTTCTGAACCTCGTTGCCAATCAAAATCGCCATTATAGGTATAGCTTCCTCGAACGAAAGACAAAAACGGAATTTTATTTAAAGGCAATTCGTAATTCAGTTGGAAATTAGAATAGAAGTGATTGGGGTCACCCATATCCCAGAAGTTATCCCAAAGCCCTACATCTTTACGGATAAAAAGCTCACCTGTAGCATCATAATCATAATAATTACGAACAATACTGCTGTTGGCGGCATTGAAATTCAAGCGTAGCGAACGGGTCAAATTATAATTTATAGCATACTGATAATCGGTCATATAGTTACGCTGTTGTAATTCAGGAATGCGACGTTGTAACCCTGAATTTACACCTTCCAGATATACATCTCTGAAAAGCTGTTTGGTAAACGAACGAGTGATGTTCGATGAAAACATTACACTGGCAGGTAGTAAGTTCAGATTGACATCGGTGAGCCATTGCCAATATTTTTTACCCGATAGGCGTTTTGAATTTTTAAAAGGTTCTATACTTTTGGCTTGAAAAGCGTGATTGTACAATACACCCGTTTTTACATTGCGTTCGTCTTCATACTCAAGCTCATAATCACGGTGATTTACCTCATTATACGCATAATTAAAGGTAAAGTTTTCAACGTTATAGAAACGTTTTTTCTGCTCTTCGCCCCAACCTTTTTTCACTCCAATAAGGTTAATACCGCGCCGAAGGGTAAAACTTTCGGCTTGGTCTTTAATAGCATTCCGCTCTTGCTGACTTTGTGCTGCATCAAGTCGGTCTTTAAGCTTTAAGTCTTGATAAACAGGGTCAAACTCAGGTGTGGTAAGTTTCTGAGAATGATTCAAATTTACAGGAACTTCTATTTTCCATTTTTCAGGCAATAGTTTTCCTGCATTTACATTAACCATTACATCATATTCTTGAACAGCCTCAATGGCACGTTGGTTTGGAGTTTGATCAACAGCCCCGAAGCCTACGGTACTCATTTTACCTGTAGCCGAAATATTCATCAAATCGGCTGCATTAGCATCAAGTGCGGCAACGGCTGCCCAACCACCATTGTTTACCAATTCACTCAATCGTAGTTCATTAAACCAAAATTCACCGCAAGTTTTACCTGCACTATGGTTTTTAATCCCAATCATTACTGCACGTACACTACCCAGTGACGGATTTCCTTTTACTGAATAACGATTCTTACCCAATTCCAAAGGAGTATTTTCAGTAACTACATTCAAATCAGCATCGTAGAAAGTAACTTCCGACAAGGTCTGGTTTCGTATCCCAACCGATTTTAATTTAGTAAGCACCTCCATAGGTACCTGTATCTGGTTTTCATTGGGCCAAATGGCTTGCTCGGAAGAAGCTCCTGCTGGGGTTACCGTCAGTGGAATTTCTACCTGATAGTAATTGTCTCGAAAATCCGTTCCGATACGTATAAAAGCTGACACCTGTCCATTTGCCAACGGATTGAGTTTATATTGCTCGGCGTGTACAAACATTTTGATGTATTTATACTGCCTCAAATCTACATTCATATTCTTGTAAACAGCACGACTATCGTAAGGCTCTAAATCACAAACAATTAGTGAAAGTGATTGCTCATTTTGATCTACCAAAGTGTTGTTGGTATTGATGCGCTCACGATATACACCAGGAGGCATTCGGTACGGAATAGGTACTCGTTTTTCGTTTTCAATGATGTTTACCGAGTTGATTTCGGTATAGGTGTTATCATCTGCTGGGTCGTCCATATCGGTACTTAGCGAATAATTGAAATTTCTCCAATCACCTCGAACCAAATCAAGGGTACCGAAACGCAAAAGCATTTCTTGCTCAAAACCGGTCATATACATACGCATATGAGTAATAGAATTAAAATCGGCAATACCGCCTATAGATTTTCCGTCCCGAATAGGAATTTTAAATTGAATCCAACGGGTATTAACTAACTGCCCATTAGGGGCTTCCACCGATACGTTACGAATATCATTGACGTAAGGATCGGTAGATTGTATGTTAGGTTTTATAGGCAAACGATATTCATAATAGCTGTTTTCGGTATTCATCGTGTAGTTACCATCAACATCTTCATAGTCGGGCAAAGTGGTTGCTCCTCTATCGTTGTCGCTAACTGCGATAGGGGAATTACGCTCCAACCCGTTATAATTAAGATATCTGTCTAATATTTTGCCATTTTTAGCAAGATAGAATTCGTAATTGTCCAAAGCAGGATCGTTGGGAAACTCTAAAGCATTATTTTTATAGAATACGGATTCTTCCGTATCGGCAACTCCATCAAGACCTACGTCTTGCAAACGTCTTGTTTCATTATTAGCATCAAAAGCGTATAATAAGGATTGTGCGGCAGGTACCTTCCCCCACGAGGAAGTATTGATGCTTGTGGTAGAGGACGGACCAGGCAATCCGTTTTCATATTGTTTACGTCCGTCTTTAAGCACGTCTTCGGAAATATTTCCTAAGTTGAAAACCAGCTCTCCGTTTCCAGCATATTCTCCTGAAGCATATGGGTCCATCATCCAAAATTGAATATATTCCACATTAGTTTCCTGAAAATCGGAATACGTCATACCACGCATAATTCCTCCCCATTTATCGTTTGCTGTTGAGGCAGCGTACAACGGGTTGTCGTTATATGGTCCTTTTCGGTTTGGATAGTAAGCCAAATCAAGCGTAGTTTGCACTAACGATTGCCCTTGTGCTACTTGTTGTTCAGGGAATAACTCCTCAATGTAAATACGTCTTGTACTATTTTTGGATATTTCATCGGAAGAAATATCGGAAGGCTTTTGAGTAGTATAAAAAATGGGGTCGATGGTGTACCAAGCTAATTTAGCTCGTCCGTAACCATTTCGTAAATTTTGGGGGTCATCGGGCGAATTTCCGTAAAGTTTTTGGTCTTTAATTTCGCCAAATTCCAAAGGCGTACTTGCTAATTTCCAAGCCAGAGGCGAACGTACATCAATGGTGTATTGTGAGGTTTCAAAATCGTCCAAATATACAGTGGTCTCTCCTTCAAAGTTATCGCCTTTGGGCGTACCTGGTATCAAATAAGCAAATTCACCGCGTACCGCAAGGTTCGAGGCAACATCAGTTTTTATAGTCGGAATTCGGTTTACCCAACGCGTAAGAAAAGGAAGTTCAGTAGCGTAGTTCCCTCCGAAACCAAAAATGGTATTGTTTACGGACTCCTGCCCATAGCTTGATTTTTGAGTATAAGGACGTTCCCTAAGGTTCACCACCGATGCCCCCATTACAAATTTATCATTAAACTTGTGCTCGACGTTCACTGCCATAAAGCGAGTGGTTTGACCACCAAAAATCAAATTATTTTCTACAGAAACCTGAATAGGAATGTTAGAGGCTTCTAATCCAGCATTGATAATTTCAACCGTTCCCGATTGATAATTCACCACATAATCAATACCTTCCACCAATATACGCCCTCCAGCAGTTACCCGAACTGAACCTTGAGGCACATTGAAAGCACCCAATGAAATCCCTTTCCTGCCCGATGATTTAAAGCGTCCTTTGAGTTGAAACTTATTTTTATCGCTATCCATTTGCGCCTGTACCTTAGTATTGGCATACAAACTTGGGTACACGTATTTTTTCTGATTGGCATTGTAGCCTGATGGGTCTTTATAGTTTCCTCCTCCTAAAGTCTTATGTAAGAATTCACCAAAGGGCTCCACCTTGGTAAAAATGATTCTACCGTATTGTTCATCAATGGTAATTCCGGGAATAAAATCGAAGAAACCATCTCCACCAGGCTGAGGGTCATTATATTTGTTAAGACGATCAAAATTAAACAAATGGAGCAATATTTTTTGGTCTAATCCAGTAGGCCAAGTGGCAGGATCAACCGCAGAAATATAGTTAATAGGTGAAGGATCAGCATAATATACATTCATTCGAAAGTCTTGTGGATCAAGTTGTAACACCCCTAACGAATAAACGTTCTTCATCATCAAGTGCCATATTGGGTCTTTGGTATTGAGGCGATTGCTTTTGAGCATCTTTAAAACCAATAAGTTATTGGTAATAGCGTTATCGGTTGAAAAATTATTTACCGTCGTGGCAGAAATACCATCGTTAGCAAATTCACCTACTTGAAAAACTTCACCTCCGTAAGTGTATTGATAAGCCACTGCAAGTACCTCATCACTACTTAAGGTGGTACTGAGTGAAATATAACCCAGCTTGGTATCAACACGATAGTCCGTACCCTCCTCTAATTTACGTGCATTTTCAATAATAGCATAATCGTGCCCCTGATTTACCACTCCAGAAATCGTTCCAAAACCTTGAGATACAGTAGCTACATCACGAATAGCGGAAGTCAAGACCGATGTTCCGTTTTTAATTTTAGTAGGGTCGTAATTATTCGCTGCATTGGTAGGCATTGCATTTGTTGTAGGGCGAAAAAATCCGGCAGGAGCATTCAAATTCAGACGCGTATTTTCAGGTTTGGATTCACCTAAATCCTGCAATGCTAACACATTACGAATATTCCCTGAGCGATTATTACGATTGGTTACCCAAACCTCAAGTCGCGTTATTTGTACTTTACTATTTATGAAAGGATAATTCTCGAGTGCCTTATCGTATTGGTCACGGAAGAATTGTGCCAAAAAGAAGTTTCGGTTTTCGTCATAATCCAAAGCGGTGATTTCGAATTCGGTAAGCGTTCCTCCACCCTGAGCGGTAACGGTTCGGCGTTCTGATTTTTGTTCTGAAAAAACTCCGGTGATGGTGGTACGCCCAAATTTTAACTCGGTTTTAACCCCAAACAAACTTTGTGAGCCCGTAATGAGTGAATTGCTCATCGGCATACTGATGTTTCCTAATTCTACTTTTTGTAGAATATCATCTTCATTAGGCTCATATTCTAATTTAAACACGTTTTGAAAATCAAAAGTAGCTTGAGTATCATATTGAGCGTTAAGCGATAGTTTGGTACCGATGTTTCCCGTAAGCCCCAATCGGATGACTTGGTCAAAATCAAGCCCCCAATTTACCCTATTTCGAGGGGTCATCGCCGGATTATCATTTTTGGTGTATCGCACTCCCAAATCTACCCCAACACTTCCTTGCGGTATCAAATCAATATTTTTTCCTCCAAAGATGCTTTCAAAGAAATCGGAATTCACATAAAAATCGGGTAACAAATCGCGTTGTACTTTTTTCCTTTCCTCTTCGCCCTTACTGCCAGAAAGCGCTTCAGATTTTTCTCTGAAATAATAAGCCATTTGCTCTTTCATTACCAATGCTTCGTACTCTTTTACAGTCAGAACCATAGGCGTTTTCAGGTCATTTTTCCCAATTTTTTCCGTGTAAACGTACCGATGTAGCAACGGGTCATACGTATATTTTTTAGCAATGCTTTCAGGAGTTTTCAGCCCGATTTGCTTTATAGCGGTTTTTACCGTTACCGAATCATTAGGCTGTTGCGCTATAGCTTGTGAAAAAACGAACATTCCAAAAAATAGAAATGTTATCTTCCTAATTTTAGAAAAGATTATATATTTCGAAAAGTGCATCTTATAAGTTTTTAAGGGCTTGTTTAATGATTTCTTCTACACTAAGTTGTTCAGAAGAGGTTCGTATAATTCGGTCAACTACTTTTTCGGCTTGTTTACGAACAAAACCTAAAACTTCCAATGCCGCAAGTGCCTCTTCCTTATTAGTATTTACTTCATTATAAGGGATATCTTCAAAATCTTGAAGTTTGGTCATTTTCTCTTTCAAATCTAAAATTACGCGTTGAGCCGTTTTTGCTCCAATACCTTTAACTGATTGTATCGTAGCTACATCACCATTTATAATAGCACTACGTACTTGTGCTGCGGTAAGCGAAGAGAGCATCGTACGTGCCGTTCCTGCTCCCACCCCAGATACAGAGATAAGTAAAACAAAAACCTCACGTTCGGCTTTAGTTAAAAAACCATAAAGGTTATGAGCATCTTCTTTTATCTGCAAGTAAGTATAAAGTTTAATAGCTTCATTTTGAGGCAATGTACTATAGGTATTGAGTGTTATGTTGATAAAATACCCCACCCCGTGGCAATCTACCACCAAATGCGTAGGATTTTTTTCAACCAATTTTCCTTGAATTTGGGTTATCATATCCTTTTTGTTTTAATACTTTTTTACTTTCACTGAATTGAATTCAGTTTTTTTAAAGGTAATTTTCCGCTAAGGTATAAAATAAATTTTTTGTAGTTACAAAAAATACTTTATTCCAACATTTTTTTAACTAATTGTATAAGACCAGCTCTTTTAAAAAACCTTTTGCATTGTTAAAAAAGTATTATTTCTTTATTAAAATACTACTTAAACAAAAGTGAGTAATAACATCAGATTTTGAAAAACCTAAAAATTTGTTTTATAAATTCGTAGCATAAAAAATTGCACTTGGGGGTTGAATGTAACGTGTTAAAAAAAATAAAAAATATTTTTCTTTCTCAAGAAAAAAGTGTTACTTTGCGATAAGTTTAATTTTAATTTAATAGAAGATGAAAAAAATCATTTTATCTTTGGCAACTGTGTTTGCTTTCGGAGTAGTTTCTGCTCAAGACTTAGTTTCTTCTAAAGGAGAAAACTATTTACCTCAAGAAGGAGATTGGTCAATTGGTTTCAACGCAGGTAATGCTTTGAAATTTATTGGTAATGCTTTCAATGGTAACACAAACAACGAATTTGCAGATTCTGCTTTCGGAAAAAACCAAACGGCTTTTGTTTTACCAGGTTTTGAAAAAGGACTTTCTTTTACAGGAAAAGTATTTACCTCTGACACAGAAGCCACTCGTTACACAGCTAACTTTGTGTTCAACTACTCAAAAACTAAAGACCAAGATGCTGAAACAAAATATGGTTTAGCAGTAGGTTATGGTAAAGAGTGGAGAAAAGGAACTACTCGTTTGCAAGGGTACTACGGAGCTGATGTACTTGCTGGTTTTGGTTCAGCTGTAAAAGATAGTTTTAACTTTGCTGTTGGTGCTCAAGGTTTTGTAGGAGCTGAGTACTTCATTTTCCCTAAAGTAGCTTTAGGAGCTCAATATTCTTACCCTGTAGGAATTGGTTACACTTCAAGTAAAGTAGGTGGTGTTGATACCAACACATTTGCTTTCGGATTTGGAGGTGAAAATGGTTTCGGTATCGCTTCTTTAACTTTCAACGTTCACTTTTAATAAGTAACGAGGTTTAAACGAAATACCAAAAGTCGCTTTGCTTGCAGCAAAGCGACTTTTTTATTGTATAACTCATTTGGATTAAACCAAACGTATCAAATATTATTTTTATAGATAGTATATAGTTTAAACTACATAAGAACATAGAAAAAGCGATGTTACTATGTGATTTAAAACACTTCATTTACCGAAATTTTATGTTTTTTTGAAACTTTCAAGGTCAAAAAAAGGGTTCAGATAAATAAATTAAGGGTTGATAATTTTTGCGAGTGACCTAATGTTTCGATGTGGTTTTAAACCTGAAATAAAAAATATCATTATCTTTGTCCTTTATTCAACATTTTTATGGAGTTAGTAAAAATTCACGACAAGGTATTCAAGCCTTATATCAACGCTAAAGAGTTAGACCAAGCCATCGGAAAAATGGCAACTCTTATAGCCTCTGATTTGAAAGATACCGTTCCAGTTTTTGTTTGTATATTGAACGGTTCGTTTATGTTTGCTTCTGATTTCATTAAAAAATACAAAGGCGAGTGTGAAATCACTTTTGTGAAATTATCTTCTTACCAAGGAACTACCTCTACCGAGAAAGTTACCCAACTTATTGGGCTTAACGGCTCATTACAGGGGCGCGATGTGGTTATTTTGGAAGATATTATTGATACCGGAAATACCCTTGAAGAAATTTATCGTATCTTCCAAAGAGAGAATGTAAAATCGTTGCTCATTGGTACGCTTTTCTTTAAGCCAGAAGCTTTTAAAAAGAACTTGAAAATCGATTATATAGGCATAAGCATCCCTAATCGGTTTATTGTTGGATACGGATTAGATTATGATGAATTAGGCAGAAATCTGCCCGAAGTATATCAATTAAACATACCTACAGATATGACAAACTTAGTTTTATTCGGTAAACCCGGCGCTGGTAAAGGAACACAAGCGGCTTTTTTAAAAGAAAATTACAATTTGGTACACATTTCAACGGGCGATTTGTTCCGCTATAACCTCAAAAACGGTACAGAATTAGGCAAACTTGCCCAATCATATATGGACAAAGGCGAATTGGTTCCCGACGAGGTAACCATCAAAATGCTACAACAAGAAGTAGAAAACAACCCACAAGCCAATGGTTTCATTTTTGACGGTTTCCCGAGAACTATTGCTCAAGCCGAAGCGCTGGATGCTTTCTTGGCTTCAAAAGAGATGAAAATCCACGGCACACTTGCTCTTGATGCTGATGACGAAGTACTTATCGCACGTCTGCTTGAGCGAGGTAAAGTAAGCGGAAGAGCCGATGACCAAGACGAAGCCAAAATCCGTAACCGTTTTGTGGAATATAACGAAAAAACAGCCCCACTGATTGATTTCTACAAAAAACAAGGAAAATATCACGCGGTAAACGGCATCGGTAGCATTGCCGAAATCACCGAACGCTTATCAAAAACTATCGATAATTTGAAATAGTTTCAAAAAGAAAACTTGCGGTTTTCCAAAGAAATATGACCATTTCAAATAAAAACAAAGCAAAATGACGGAAGGCAATTTTACGGACTATGTGAAGGTTTTTGCTGCCTCGGGTAACGGAGGCAGAGGGTCTGCGCATTTGCATCGTGAGAAATTTGTAGCAAAAGGAGGTCCTGATGGTGGCGATGGCGGACGCGGCGGACACGTAATCGTTCGAGGCAATAAAAACCTATGGACACTTATTCACTTCAAGTTTCAAAAGCATTTTCGAGCCGGACACGGTGAGCACGGAGGAGCCAACCGAAGCACTGGTGCTGACGGACAAGATGTGTATTTGGAAGTGCCTTTAGGAACCGTGGTAAAAGACGCTATTACCGAACAAGCTCTCTTTGAAATTACTGAAGATGGGCAAGAAATTATCGCATTACAAGGCGGAAAAGGCGGGTTGGGCAATTGGCATTTTCGTTCAGCAACGAATCAAACTCCGCGATACGCCCAGTCGGGCATTGCAGGAATAGAAACCGAATTGCTTCTGGAGCTAAAAGTTTTAGCCGATGTAGGCTTGGTAGGTTTCCCCAATGCCGGTAAGTCCACGCTTTTGTCGGTAATTACTTCAGCAAAGCCCAAAATAGGGGACTATCCATTTACCACCCTAAAACCTAACTTAGGTATTGTGCAGTATCGTGATTTTAAATCATTTGTTGTTGCAGATATTCCTGGTATTATTGAAGGTGCTGCCGAAGGAAAGGGATTGGGGCATTATTTTTTGAGGCATATCGAACGGAATTCGGTTTTGCTTTTTCTTATCCCTGCCGATAGTAAAGACATTGCCCAAGAGTATGCCATTCTGCTAAATGAATTGCAGCAATATAACCCTGAATTGCTACATAAAAACCGATTGTTAGCCATTTCAAAGTCAGATATGCTAGATGAGGAACTGACTGCTGAAATGGAAAGTCTGCTCAAAAAAACGCTTCCCAATGTGCCTTTTGTGTTTATCTCATCGGTTTCGGGCAAAGGAATACAATTACTTAAAGATGAACTTTGGCAAATGCTTCACTAAGTTTATAAATCAAAAAGAGGCAAAAGTGTCTATTGTCAGGCTCAGCGGAAACGTAAGCCTTGTTAATCCGAATTTTTTTTTGAAAGGAAAATACGTTAGGTCAACTTAAAATGTGTCTGACACAGTGAAAGATTTGAAATTTGGCAAGAAATTTGAAGCATCAAAACATAACTTAAAATAAAGAAAAAATGATTGGATATTACGTTTTAATTGGAGTGATTTCACTACTGAGTATGCTAATAAGTTGGCGACTCAAAAGCAAATTCAAACACTACTCACAAGTGCATTTGCGCAATAATATGACTGGAGCTGAAATTGCTGAAAAAATGTTGAAAGACCACGGAATACACGATGTAAAAGTTATTTCAACCCCTGGAATGCTCACCGACCATTACAATCCGCAAAACAAAACCGTAAACCTTAGTGAAGGGGTTTACAACCAAAGTAATGCGGCAGCGGCAGCTGTAGCAGCTCACGAGTGTGGGCACGCCGTACAACACGCTCAGGCTTACAAGTGGTTGCAAATGCGTTCGATGTTAGTGCCGGTAGTTAGCATTACCTCGAATATGTCTACTTTTGTTATTATGGCTGGTTTGGGGCTCGCTTTTGTTTCTAAATTAGGAATTTACGTTGCTATTATCGGGGTAGTGATGATGGGGCTTGCTACGCTTTTCAGTTTCGTTACTCTTCCGGTAGAGTACGATGCCAGCAACCGTGCACTGGCTTGGCTTAAAAACAAAAATATGGTTACCCCCGACGAATATACTGGTGCTCAAGACGCTCTGAAATGGGCAGCACGTACATACTTGGTAGCTGCATTAGGAGCTTTGGCTATGCTCATTTACTGGGTATTACGCATTGCATCATCTTCAAGAGAATAAAAGAATATATTTATAAAAACAAAAAGGTGGATTTTCATTGGAATTTCCACCTTTTTTTAATTTTTTTTGAAGAAAAATATATATTTGCTTTTCTTTATAAATTAAAACAACCAAAATGAATAAGAATTTCACATTGCTATTTCTATTATTTCTGGGTTTTTCTGCTTATTCTCAACAATTTACTATTACAGGAAAAGTGTACGATAAATCTACTCAAAAACCTCTTGAAGCTTCTACGGTCTTTTTAAAATCGGTAAAGGATTCTACTTTAGTGAATTACACCATTTCTGATGCCAAAGGGATTTTCAATTTAAAAGGCAAAACCCAAGAGCAAGAGTTGGATTTGTTCATCACTCACATCGGGAATGCTCCTTATAAAAAACGTATTTCCACTCCAAAAGGGACACTTGATTTGGGGCTTATCCAAATGGAGATGCAATCCGAAGAATTAGAAGGAGTTACGGTGCTTTCCGAAGCCATTCCCATCACGGTTAAAAAAGACACCCTCGAATTCAATGCTGATGCTTTCAAACTTCGCCCTGATGCTACGGTAGAAGAATTGCTTAAAAATCTACCAGGCGTTGAGGTTGATGCTAAAGGAAACATCACGGTAAACGGAACGCCTGTGAACGAAATTCTGGTAAACGGAAAACCTTTTTTTGATGACCCCAAAATCGCTACAAAAAATCTTACCAAAGAAATCGTCAAGAAAGTCCAAGTGAGTGATACCAAAACTAAAGAACAGAAATTTACCAAAGAAGAAGGTGATCCGAACAATAAGTCGATAAATATTGTACTGAAAGAAGACAAAAACAAAGGCTATTTCGGACGAGCCACCGCGGGTTATGGTAATAAAGACCGCTACGAACTCAATGGTTTTGGAAATTATTTTCAAGACCAAACCCGTGTTTCTGTATTAGGTAGTTCAAATAATATCAATACTTTAGGATTTCAATATGATGAAATCTTTGGAATGATGGGTAATGTGGAAAGTCGTACTGTTTCAAGAGGTAGAATTTCTATGGATGGAATGGATTTTGGAGGCGGTGACGGATTTAATCAATCGCACATTGCAGGAATAAGTTATGTAGATGAGTACGGCAAAATGATGGAAGTGGACGGTAATTATTTTTATACCTACAATGATAACGAATCTTACTCACGAAACGACCGAGAAACTACCTTGCCTGACCGCCATTATTTTTCACGCAACGAGCAGTGGGGCAACTCGTGGAATGATTCGCACAATTTCCGAACTGAATTGGAATACAAAATCGATTCGTTGACCCAAATTTCGGTACGTCCGCGAATTGCTGTAAGTAAAGGTAATAGCAGTAACAAAAGTGAAGAAGCTTCTTATGATAGTGATAGAAATCCTGTAAATCAGAGTCTTTCCAAAAGTAATTCGCATAATCATAATGTGAATTTTGAAAATCGGGTTTCTTTCAATCGGCGTTTTAAGGGGACAAAAGGTTCGTGGGGAATATCTCTGTCAAACACTAACAATCGTTCAGAACGAGAACAAGAATTGTACAATACACGTGTGATTTTCAGAAGCCATCCGCATCCGTTCACACAAATTCGTGATCAACACCAAGATACCGATAACCGAAGCGACCATTACTATGTTCGGGCAACTCTTCGTTATCCGCTTTTCAAAGATTTTTTGCTTCGAGCGGGATATAATCTATCTAAAACCGATGCTAAAAATAACGTAAATACTTATGATTCAGATGCTAACGGGAATTATACCGATTTTAATACAGCATTAAGTTCTGATTTTCTGACGGAAAACACACGGCACAAACCCGAAGTCGGATTTGAATGGCGTACGGGGAAGTTCCGTTTTAATAGCGATGTGGGAATGATTTACAATAGAATTGAGAATCAGGATTTTCTTCGGAATTTGGAATTAGATAAAACGTTTCAAAACCCAGATTTCCGATTCCGAATGAATTACGAAATGAAAAAAGGATCAAGTATCAATTTTAGCTATGATACCAGTACACGCGTACCGAGCGTAACTCAGTTGCAACCTATTGATAATGTGAATAATCCGCTACATACATTTACTGGAAATCCGGATTTGAAACCCTCTTTTACAAATGCTTTTCGTATGTCTTTCAGCAATTACAATTGGGAGACCCGTAGTGGAATATTTGTATATTTTACTACTGAATTTCAGGAAGATAAAATTACCTCAATTACCTTAACCAATGATGATTTGACTCGAAAAACCACCTACACTAATGTTGATGGCGATTTTTCAGTATATGGAGGTTTTAATTTGGATAAGTCGTACAAAGTGGGGAAAAATAAAATTGGATATCAAGTTAATCTTTGGGGGAATATCAATAAAAATAATCTTTTTAGTAACGGAACGCGTTATGCCATAACGAATTACGATTTATATCCAAACCTAGGTTTGAATTACAACTATGATGAAAAAGTGGATTTGGATTTGGAATACTCTCCTTGGTTTAAAAAAGCGACATATGATTTGGAAGCTTTTGAAAATCAGAACTATTCAGGGCAACGTGCTTCGTTTAGAATTACAACGTATGTACCTAAAAATGTGATTTTTGGTAGTGATATTGAGTTTTCTTATCAACCCTATATGAATGATGGTTTTAGAAAAACTTATTTTTATTGGAATATGAGTTTGGGCTATAAATTTCTGGATGAAAAAGCCACTTTGCAACTCAAAGCCTTCGATTTGCTAAACCAAACCGTAGATGCGTGGCGAACCATCACACAAGATTATGTGCAAGACTCACAAAAACTGATGCTTAAACAATATTTTATGCTTAGTTTTTCATACAAAATCAACAAAGTCGGAGGTAAAGGCAACCAAAGCAGAGGACGAAGCAGCATCCGATTTTATAGGTAAATAAGTAAATCTTAATAAAATTTAGTTTCTTCAATAAATACAAAAAACAAGATTGTTTATTTGCTTAATTTATTGATTATGATTTTATTTGCATCTCAATTATTTAATACATAAAATTATTTTAACGATGAAAAGAATTTTAGTATTGGTTTCTTGTGGGAAAGATGATAATCCGCAAAAGCAAGATGAAAAAATTGATATTAAGCAACTCATCGGTCAATGGAGATTACAATCTGTAACAGAAAATGGTAAGAATTTGCTTAATGATTGTAATAAACAAGATACCTATGTCTTCAAATCAGATAATACTTACACAAAGATGCATTATGCTGTTGACGGAGTGAACTGCAGAAAAGAAGATGGACACGGAACATTTTCTTTTAAGGGAAATTTGCTCACGTTTATCAATGGAAAGACAGGTACTGAAGAAACAGGAAATTTTATCATTAAAGAGAATACTTTGACTTTATCAAGTGGAAGTTATACAGCTGTTTATGAAAAGATTGAAAATCCTCTTATTGGAAAATGGAAATTGCAAGGAGAAATAATTAATGGGGAAAAGATACAATTTGAAAAGTGTGAAAAAGAGTTTTTTATGAATATAGAAGAAAAAACGATTACAAATAATTATTTTAAAGTACAAGGAGATAATTGTGTGGAAGACCTCAATAAGAAAGAAGTTCATAATTACACTTTTACACAAACAACAATTACCATAGGAGATTATAAGGTAAATTACGTTATAAAAGATGATGTTTTGACATTTCAAACTCTTGATGAAACAAAAACTACAACTTATACCAAGCAATAAATTTCTAGAAAAAATTAACAAACTTATGCTTATTTAGTTGATTGGTAATGAGTTTGTTTTAATAGTCGTGATGCTTCAACCACATACAAGATAATATACCAGTAATATTGATTGTTTTTCAGAAAAAATCTTCAAGAGCTTGTTGCTTTTGAAGATTTTTTATTTTGGAAGAAAAAACATTTTCAAGTCATCAATTCTTAAAAAAATGCTACTTTTGCAGTCGTAAAACAGATTTCTAAAAATGTACAGAACACATACTTGTGGCGAACTTCGCCTTTCCGATGTAAATAAAGAAATTACCCTCAGTGGTTGGGTACAAAAAATCCGCAATAAAGGTTTTATGGTTTGGGTGGATATCCGTGACCGATATGGCATCACTCAGCTTATTTTTGACGAAGAACGCACCAGCAAAAACGTGTTGGAATTGGCTACAACACTTTCTCGCGAAGACGTAATTCAGGTAACGGGAAAAGTCATTGAACGTGAGGCAAAAAACAATCATATTCCCACCGGAGAAATCGAAATTTTGGTTTCGGAATTGGTCGTATTGAACAAATCGGAACTTCCTCCTTTTACCATTGAAGATAATACTGATGGTGGGGAAGATATTCGTATGAAATACAGATATTTGGATATTCGTCGTACGCCAGTTCGCAACAATTTGATTTTCCGTCACGAGGTAGCGATGCAAGTGAGGAACTATCTTTCTAAAGAAGGATTTATTGAGGTGGAAACGCCTGTGCTGATAAAATCAACTCCTGAGGGAGCCAGAGATTTCGTGGTTCCAAGTCGTATGAACGAGGGAGAATTTTACGCCCTTCCGCAGTCGCCACAAACGTTCAAACAACTCTTGATGGTCGGTGGGTTAGACAAATATTTTCAGATAGTAAAATGCTTCCGCGATGAGGATTTACGTGCTGACAGACAGCCAGAATTTACTCAAATCGACTGCGAAATGTCGTTCGTGGAGCAAGAAGATATCATCAACACCTTTGAGGGACTTACCAAACATCTGTTGAAGGAAGTAAAAGGTATTTCTATTGAGAAATTCCCACGAATGACCTATGCCGAAGCGATGAAAACCTACGGAAACGACAAACCCGATATCCGTTTTGGAATGAAGTTCGGTGAGCTTAACGATATCGCACAACACAAAGATTTCAAGGTGTTTAACGAAGCGGAATTGGTGGTAGGGATTGCCGTTCCGGGGGCTAACAGCTACACACGTAAGGAAATAGATGCTTTAATCGAATGGGTAAAACGCCCACAGGTAGGAGCTTCAGGTATGGTGTATGTTAAGTGTAATGATGATGGTAGCTTCAAATCGTCAGTGGATAAATTTTACAGCGAAGAAGACCTCCAAAAATGGGCGGAACGCACTGAGGCAAAGGCAGGAGACCTTATCTGTATTCTCTCAGGAAAAGCCGACAAGGTGCGTGGGCAACTTTCAGCCTTGCGTATGGAACTTGCCGAGCGTTTGGGCTTACGCAAAGCGGACGAATTTGCTCCGCTATGGGTAGTAGATTTCCCATTGTTGGAGTTCAACGAAGAAGAGAACCGATTTTTTGCAATGCATCACCCGTTTACATCTCCAAAACCGGAAGATATTCCCCTGCTTGATACCAATCCGGCTGCGGTACGTGCCAATGCCTACGATTTGGTGCTGAACGGAAACGAGATAGGCGGCGGTTCTATCCGAATTTTCAATAAAGAATTACAGGCGAAGATGTTTGAGTTGTTGGGCTTTACGCCTGAACAAGCAGAGGCTCAATTTGGCTTCTTGATGAACGCCTTTAAGTACGGAGCACCTCCACACGGAGGCTTGGCTTTTGGGTTTGATAGATTGGTTGCTATTTTGGGTGGACAAGAAACTATCCGTGACTTTATAGCCTTCCCTAAAAATAACTCGGGACGCGATGTAATGATTGACGCACCCTCACCGATTGACTCCGCACAGCTTGACGAATTGCATATCAGGTTGAATAATTAACATAAAAAACATTGCTGAAAGATAGAAGAATTTTTAGCAATGTTTTTCTTTTTCATTGAAAATCATTAGATTTGCTAACATCTTAAAACTATGATAAAAATGAGAACATTACTATTCATTGTGCTGACAACTTTATTTTCTTTCAAAGAAATGTATGCACAGAAAAAGTTAAAGCTTTCGGGAGAAGTTGTTGGGGCAGAAACTGAATCCATTTTGTTGGCAAAACCCACACAATCTGTATTTACAGATGCTGTTATAGAAATTCCTGTAAAGAATGGGAAGTTTTATTATGAATCTCAATTAGAATTTCCAGAAGCTGTAGAACTTTATTTCAGTGAGATTCGTAAAAAAGGAAGTGGAAGTATTATGGAATTGTTTTTGGAAAATGAGGAGATACATCTCACGCTTTATGATGAAGAAAAATTCAACAAAAACATTGTAAGAGGAGGCAAGTTGAATGCTGAGCATAAAAAGTATACGGATGATTTCAATCGTAAGTTTGAACATCTCTTCCAACCGATTATAGATAGTTTGGATGTTTTATATGAAAATGATTTGTATCATAGTAAAGAGGTGGAAGAGTTGTACAAGCAGTTAGATGGTAAAACAGGTGTTGAGAAAAAACTTATCTACGAAAAAATTGAAGCCTTAACAAAAGCTGATAAACATCTTAGCCCTGAGGCTAAAAAGCTTAATGATAGGTTAAAGCCTCTAAATGAGGAAGCTAAAGCATATCGTCAGGAGTATATTGAGAAAAACCCGAACTTGATTGCTTACTCATTTCTTTTGAAAGACTTAATATATAAAAGGGAGCAAATGGATATTTCTTATAGCAAAAGAGTTGCAAAAAAACTAGCAAAAGTCAATCCGAACCATCCATATAATAAATTGGTTGCCGAATTGGTTGCCTCTCTTGAAAATATTAAAATTGGTCAAAAATTCGTTGATTTTACAGCTCCTGACCTAAATGGAAAGCAAGTACAACTATCAAAAGTTATTCAAGGAAAAATAACACTATTAGATTTTTGGGCTACTTGGTGCGGATCTTGTATTGCCACTACTCGTATGATGATTCCCATTTATGAAGCATACAAGGACAAGGGTTTCACAATGGTGGGGGTTGCCGGAGAGTTTAAAAATACGGATAGGTTAACTCAATTTTTAGAGAAAGAAAAATGGGATTGGTTACAATTGGTTGAGTTAGACAAGCAAAATAAAATTTGGCAGAAGTACGGAATACAAAATAAAGCGGGTGGTGTTTTTCTCATTGACGAAAAAGGAACAATCATTGCAATTGACCCTACAACCGAAGAAGTTAGAAAAGAATTAGAAAAGCGATTGGATAAAAACTAAAGAAGTGCTGTAGCAAAGATTGACCCAGCACAACTTCACGAATTGCATATCAGGTTGAAATGAAAAAATACCTTATAGTTTTAGTAATATTAATTTCATCTCAATGCTTAGGACAGGATAATATTGGAATAAAATTCTTTGGTTTGAGTTTTCATCCGTTGGGAGAAAGGCAAAATGCTCATTTAATGCCTAATAAATTAGATGAGAATGCTTATTTTGTTCTGAATTTGGGGGCGATTATTTCTGCTGAAAAATTTGTTTATGAGGGTATAAGTATCAAATTTGCACAAGGGGTTTATGCTGATTGTGCGGTTCAGTTCGGTGGGTTTTCGCATATTGGAATTCGCTTTAGGATTTTTGAAATTCAAAGACACAAATTATCAGGAGGTTTAGGTCCTACTTTAGTATTTCGTAAGAATTGGCAAAAATTAGAGGGCTATCATAATCCGAACGTATTTAAAGGAAGTAAGGAAAGTCGTTGGCAGTATTTGTTTTTGTGGTATGGTGGAGAATTTGAATACAAATACGCTTTAAATGAGCGATTCGATTTGACGACGTCCTTTGTGCCTGGTTACCCCGATTTGATGAGCTTATCCTTTGGAGTAAGTTATAATTTATAGAGATTTTTGTGACATTTTATCTTTTCGAGAGGGCTTCATTCAACCTATAAAGATGATTTTTTGGATTTAATAAATTGATTTCATTTTAGATGGACAAGAAACTATCCGCGATTTTATAGCCTTCCCGAAAAACAATTCGGGACGCGATGTAATGATTGACGCACCTTCATCGATTGACTCCACACAGCTTGACGAATTGCATATCAGGTTGAAATAGAAAAATGTAAATTATTTAATAAAAATTTGTTGTGAATTCTTATATTCGCAACAAGTTTTTCTTTTAAAAAAACTTATTTTATTTCACTAAACTAGTGTTTTGTTTTTTTACATTTACTAATTAAAAGTAAATGTAAAGCTAAAAGTTAAATATTTTATAATTTTCTTTACATCAGTATCTTTTTTCTTAATTTAGCCCATATTATTTTAAGTTAAAATTTTAAAAAATGAAGAATATAGTATCAATTGTTGGAGCTATTTTGTGTTTGTTGTTTTCGGAAAGTGTTTTTGGGCAAGTAATTCCACCAAGAGTACCTAAAAGTCATCTTAAAGAATTGGCACTCAAAGCAAATGTAAAATCTTTCAAGGTAACTACATACAAAGCTATTGACAGTTTTGGTATTGTAAAACGCGGTAGCAAGGCTGATTTTTGGAAAGGTGATATCGTTTCTTTTTTCGATCGTGAAGGTTATAAAACGGAAATGAATTATTATGATAAAGATGCTAATTTGAACCAAAAGATTCTTTATAAATATAATGACAAACGAAAAAGGACTACACGTGATGTGTATGCTTCTAATGGTAAGCTTATTAACCGAAATATTTATTTTTATGATGAAAACGGTTATAAAGTAGCTTATAAAGGGTACAATTCCAAAGGAGAAATTATGGAATCGTTTGTTTATAAAAACGATGATAAAGGTAGAGAATTAGAAGAAGTTTGTGCTAAAACTATAGCTCCTTTTTGTGGTAAATACACCTACGTTTATGACCAATCGGGTAAAGTGGTAGAACTCTGTCGTTACAAGAGCTCCGATAAAAAGGCAGAAGATTGTGAAAAATATGTTTATGATAAGTTAGGCAATTTGTTGGAAACCAGTTTTTATAAAGATAATAACTTGGTTTTCCGAATTGTTCATAGGTATAACAAATCAGGAGATGAAGTTAACCAGCGTCTATTTGATGAAAGAGGAAATCTTACCAAAGAAAAGAAATTTACCTATAAGTATGACGCTAAAGGAAATTGGATAGAACGAACAGAGTTTGTTGATGAATTTGTAAAATTTGTTTTTGTAAGAGAAATCAGCTATCATTAAAAACACTTTATATTTTAATTATCTGAATTGTAAAACAATAGAAACCATATAAAAAAAGCAGTGAAAACGGTGTGTTTTTACTGCTTTTTTGATTTAAAAAAGGGATGCAAATACAGCTCAAAAAAATCTATTTTAATAGTATTTTTTGTTGTTTAGATACATTTTTTACAAAAAAGTTGAATATAATACAGAAATGGCATAAAATTTGACAAATGTAATATTGTTTTTATTAAAAAATTATCTTTTTGAAATTAGTTTATCGATTTAAATAATTAAAATTCTAAAAATGAAGAGAATAGCTATAGCATTATCGGGCTTTTTATTTCTGTCGAGTTGTGCTGAATTACAAGGTGTGATAAATAATTATCCGTCTTCGGAGCAAACTACAGGGAAAACGCTCTCCTCCTTGGATATTTCAAACGGACTCAAACAAGCATTAGAATTTGGCATTGCTTCGGGGGTAGATGTCCTTAGCCAAAAGGACGGATATTACACTAACCAATTGGTGAAAATTTTGCTTCCACAAGAGTTACGAGAGGTTGACCAAGTGCTTCGTTCCATAGGCTTAGGAAGCCTTGCCGATGAAGGTCTAAAATTGCTTAATCGTGCTGCGGAACAAGCCGTTTCAGAAGCTAAGCCTATTTTTATTTCAGCAGTTAAAAACCTTACTTTTGCCGATGCGGCTTCCATCTTAGCAGGGAACGACGATGCCGCTACCCAGTATCTTAAAAGACAGACTACCCAGCAGTTAGTTGTTGCCTTTTCACCAAAAATTAAGGCTTCGCTAGACCAAGTAGGGGCTAATGATATTTGGAGACAAATAATCAATAAATACAATTCCATTCCGTTTGTAGATGCCGTAAATCCTGACCTAACTCAGTATGTTACTGAACAGGCAATCAACGGATTGTTTATACAAATTGCCCAAAAAGAACGTGATATTCGCACTAAAATTTCCCAGCGAACCACACCTCTTTTACAAAAAGTATTTTCAAATCAAAATTAAATTACCAATGAAAAAGACTATTTTTACACTCGTTACGCTGTTATTAGGAAGTATTTTATATGCTCAAAATAAAGAGGATATCGTAGGAGTATGGCTCAGTGAAACCAAAGATGGTAAATTTCAAATTTATGAAGAAGGAGGTTTATTCTTCGGAAAACTAATTTGGATGAAAGAGGAGTTTGAAAAAGATGGTAAAACGCCTAAAAAGGACGTCAATAACCCCAACAAATCTCTTCGAAATAAACCTTTGAAAGGTAGCGTTATCTTAAAAAAATTGAAATACCATAAAGGGGAATGGAAAAATGGCGAAATTTACGATCCTCAAAGCGGAAAAACCTATCATTGTAAAGCTAAAATCAAAAATAATCAATTGATTCTTAGAGGATTTGTAGGTGTCTCTTTATTAGGAAAAAACACAACTTGGACTCGCGTAGAATCATAGTATAAGAAAAAATCAAAAACAAATATGCAAAAGAAAACAATACTATTAACCGGTGCAGGAGGAAGTGTAGGTAAAGAAGCACTTCAACTTTTAGTCAATAAACATAACTTGTACAACATCCGAATATTTGATTTGGACACACCCAAAAACAGAAAGTATTTTGAAACGTTTTCAGATAAAATTGAAATTTTCTACGGAGATATAACTCGAAAGGAAGATACCGTAGCTCCGGTAACGGGAGTAGATGTAATTATCCATTTGGCGTCGGTCATTCCGCCTTTAGCAAATGAAAAAACTCATTTGGTAGATAGCGTAAACGTAGGCGGAACGCGTCATTTGGTGGAAAATACCGAAAAATACGCTCCTGATGCTTTTATGTTATTTGCTTCAAGTATAGCCACATACGGCGACCGTTTGCAAGACCCATACATACGCGTTACTGACCCGCTTGTACCCAGTGAGGGCGATTACTATGCTCAAGGGAAAATCATTATGGAAAAAATCGTGCGTGAAAGTCGTTTGCAGTGGAGTATTTTCCGCTTAGGAGCCATTATGGGGCCTAAAAACCATAAAATTTCGGGTATTATGTTCTTAATGTCGCTTGACCAATTGATGGAAATCGCCACGCCCCGAGATACCGCCAGAGCCTTTATAAATGGCATTGATCATCTGCAAAGTTTAAATCAAAAAATATTCAATTTAGGCGGAGGAGCTGATTGTGTAACCACGTATTGCGAATTTTTAGGCAAGAATTTTGAAATTTACGGTTTAGGAAAGCTCAATTTTCCTGAGCGTGCTTTTGCTACTAAGAACTTCCATTGTGGCGTTTATGTCGATGGTGACGAACTTGAAAAAATCGTTCGTTTCAGAAAAGACACCCTTGAAGATTATTACCAAATGGTGCGTGAGGCAACACCAATGCTACAACGATGGGCAACTCGTTTATTTGCCCCAATTATCAAAAAATATTTACTTTCAAAGTCCGAACCCTATAAGGCTTGGAAGCAAAACGATACGGAGAAAATAAAGCGCTATTTCCAATAGTTTTGATAAATACTACTGGTGTATAATCCTAAAAAAATATTTTTTCATTACCTTTGTGGGGTAAGTAAAATATTTATCAAGTTATGATTATACACCATTTGGGCGAAGAACCCTCCATATTGAATCGTTTTACGGCAGAATTACGCGATGTGAATATCCAAAAGGATCGTATGCGTTTTCGCACTAATTTAGAGCGCATTGGAGAGATTCTCTCTTATGAAATGAGTAAATTTTTACGATACAAGTCAGAGGTAGTAACTACTCCGTTAGGCGAGAAAAAAGTACAGCTACCCAAAGACAAAGTAGTGATTTGTTCGGTGTTACGTGCTGGATTGGCACTTCATCACGGAATTATGAATTATTTTGATAGTGCGGATAATGCCTTTATCTCTGCATATAGGCATCACACCTCTGAAACCGATTTTGATATATTGGTGGAATATTTAGCGTCTCCTTCCTTAAATGATAAAATCTTGTTTTTGGCTGATCCAATGCTTGCTACGGGACGTTCCTTCGTTAACGTTTACAACGCTTTGGCTCCTTTAGGAAAACCTAAAGAGGTACATCTTTTTGCCGTTATTGGGGCACAAGAGGGTATTGATTATTTGGAGCAACATTTTCCTGAAGATACACATTTGTGGATTGCCACCATTGACCCCACTTTGAATGAAAAAGGATATATTGTTCCAGGTTTGGGCGATGCTGGAGATTTAGCCTTTGGTGATAAAATGCAGCACTAAAACCACTAATGGGGAAAGCAATATCGTGTATAAAATGGTTTCTTTGAGCCAATTCCGCTGAATTTGTTCCACATAAAGACCTAATAGAATTGCCAAAGGAATGTAAATGAAAATAATTTCTTTGGAAAGAAAAACGATAAACAGCCCAATAAATAAAAACTCTGCAATATACTTGATATTTGTGCTTATATTCGCTGATTTTTTTGAGAAGAAAAAGAAAATAGAAATAAGTAAAAGTAAGGTCATAAATGCCAACGGAACTATTTTTTCAAGTGAGAGAAAAGTTTCGTAGTTCAAATTTATTTGCCAAGAATATATATTGGGAAGTTTTTCTGTTATTCCTAGTAAAAGGCTAATCATCAGTGAAATAACAATTACTGAAAATAAAGCCACAAAAGGGATAAACCAATATTTTCCTTTTTTAGATCCATAGAAAAGCAATGAAAACCAAACTGTTATAAGAAATAAAATAGCCCAAGGATAAAACAATGCAGCACAAGCGATAAGAAATGAAGCGTCGAATATTTTTTGAGCAATTTTTTTGCCAGTTCTAAGCGTCATTATCCTCCATAAAGATATGATAATTAAGGTATTGGAAGCCATTAGAGGCAAGTTCTGGAAAGTTTGTGGGAATAATGAAATAAATACCCCGAAAAACACAATCGGGTAAGAGCTACCTTGTGTCAAATCGTTTTTTAGGATGATACTTTGAATGAAAATCAAGCCAATGAAAATCAGTAGTAATTCTCCTAAAGCGTTAAAAGTATAAAAAAGGGTTAGTGGTTGTTCAAAAATAAAAATACCATAGGTTAAATATCCTAAAATACTTAGGATGAAGACTAAAAGGATATTTGCAGGTTTGGTGTTTTGAAAAATTCCAGAGATCATTACAGGTAAAAAATCAGTTATACACATTAAGAGTGGTTCCTGAAGCGACCACTCTATAGTTGAGTAAAGGATAAGGTTTTTGAGCGTTTTCGCCTTGTTTTACAATGTTTCCGTTAACTAAACTATACAGATTATCATCGCAAGGGCAAACGACATAAAAACCATCCTTTAATTGCATTTTTTCGCAACTTTTTACCTGATGATTTGGACACGAAGCCTCCCACGCTACGTAGTTATTTCCCCCAGTATTCATTACATATACTCCTTGAATACCTACTCCAGCGTTACCAATGTAGATGGGTATCAAAGGATTTTTGAGTTGATTATAAGCAGGTAAATTCATATTGATAGAAAATGAAAAGCGAACTTCGTGTAAATACGGGTTACGTTCGCTCTGTGGCTTACTACAACAAACTAAGAGTAGCGAAAAGAACAAAAATATTTTTTTCATTCCTCCAATAGGTTAAAACACATACCCGATTCCTACCGAAATTACTGAATTTTTCAGCGAATAATTGTTACTAATCTTAGCATCAGATAGAGTAGGGTGCGATTCAAAAATATTACTAATGCCGTGAGCCAAACGAGCTTCTAAAAACCAACCAGAATAAGAGGTAAATCCTGCTCCTATTAACAATGAAACATCAAAACGGTCAATACTTTTTGGGTCAACAGTCGTTGATTTAGTGTTTTCAAAAGTAAAATCAGGGCTGTCTAATAAAAAACTCAACTGCGGACCTAAATGAACATTGATGGCTTTGGTGATATTAAACCGAGCCATTGCAGGAAGTGATAAATAGTTCAAATGCAACGTACTACTACCTAAAGTAGGCGATTGAATTTTTGCTCCCAATCTGTTAAATAATGCCTCTCCTTGTACTGAAAATAGTTTAGAGAAAGGTATTTCTAGAGTCAACCCCCCATAAAAAGCGCTAGTTCCACTTACCGAAGCACCACTGGCAACATCTCCTTGTAGCGTGGCATAATTAAACCCACCTTTGATGCCCATATATTGTGCACTGATTCGTTGTAATCCACATAGTAAAATTGCTAAAAAAAGTATTTTTTTCATTGTATTTATTTTTTAGTTGGTTAAAAAACAGTGCTTGACAAACAAAAACTACCTATAGGGTAGTTTTAACAAATGGTTTAATTCTCCTCTAAAGCTACAAATAACGATTTTAACTCGGTTGCATCGTGGGGCTTCAATTTTCCTGCTAAAACTAAACTAAGTTGTCTGCGCTGTAAAGCGCCATAAAATCGTTTCTTTTCAAGTTCAGTTTCAGGTTGAATTTCAGGTACTTTGGTAGGTCTTCCGTTTTCATCAATGGCTACAAAGGTATAAATAGCTTCATTGGCTTTGGTTTTTTCACCACTGATTCTGTCTTCCACCCAAACATCAATAAAAACCTCCATAGAGGTAGAAAATGCCCGAGAGATAGAAGCCTCAACAGTTACCACACTTCCTAAACGTATGGAATGGTTGAAAGCCACGTGATTGACCGAAGCGGTTACCGTTGGGCGGTGCGAATGACGTTGGGCAGCTATACTCGCAGCGCGGTCCATACGCGCTAGAAGCTCTCCACCAAACATATGCCCCAAATGGTTAGTTTCTCCAGTGAGTACCAAATCGGTTAGAAAAGTACGAGATTCGGAAGGTGTTTTTTTACGCATTTATTTTTCAGATTCGGTTGTTTTATTCGTTAATTAAGACCCAAGCATCTAAATTGTTCTGATCTTTTATTTTCTTTTTCAAGGCATTAGCTTGTTCAATGTTGTCAAATCCTGAATAACTTACTTGATAGAGCCCTTTTTTATTCTTTCCGATGATTGAAGCATTAGCATACCCCATTGCTTTTAATTGATTTACACGAGATTTCGCATTTTTCTCATCTTTAAAAGCACCCGCAATTACTTGATACTTCTTGCTAACAGTGGTTTTTGAAGTCTTTTCCGTACTATTTTGAGTGGTCTCTTTTTTAGATGTTTCTGGTTTTTTAGAGGCTGAAACATTGGTTTCAGTAGCTTTAGGTTTGTCTTTTTGGGTTTCAGCTGTTTTTTGGGTTTCAGCTACTTTACTTACATTAAGCGAAACTGGAGGTAACACAATAGGTGTACTATTGAAGAAAGTAGCCTCACTTATTTTAAGCTGTAATTCTTTCTGAACATCAGCCTCTTGAATTACAATTTCAGGCGCTTGTTTGTTGGCTTGTAGGTAAGAATACGCTCCAAAGCCCAATAAACCAACCCCAATTACGGCAATAGCAACATACTTAAGCAGAGAGCCTTTTTTTTCTTGTTTTTCTTCTTCATTGGCGGTTTGTTCCTGCTTTACCTCAGTGGCAGCTGAACTATTTGAAACAGTAACAGGCTCAAAAGGCACCTTTTCTGGAGTCTCTTCTTTGCTTTTTGGTGTAGGGTCAAACTTCACATTCGGAGCTACCTCGTGAGGTACAAAAGTGGACATTCCAAACGAGTCGGTTAAGAAGTTTACGCTATCCGAAGCCTCAAAACTGATACGCCCCTCTGGAGTTTGCTTAATGAAACCAATATTTCCTAATGAAATGATTTCCTTTTTATTAAGTCTTTCTTTCCAAGTTTCAACAACATCAGAAATGAAACTCTCGGCTTGTTCATAACTTACTCCTGAACTTTCAGAAATGTGCTTGATGAGCAATCCGTCATTCGATACCAAACTGGAGTTGAATGTAATTTCCCTTTTTGGTGGTGTAAAAGTTTTATCCTCAAAAAGTTTAGCGGACTTCCGATTGGAAATAAACGCACCAAATTTCGGGATAATGACACACTGGTACTTGAAGAGTAATTCCTCTACATAAACATTAAGTTCTTTCATAAGAATGAGCTCTAAAAATTAAACACTACACAATGATAAGCCAAAATTATGAAAAAATATTCTATTTACCAAATACTATCTATCGGGTTACATTCAACCCCAAAGTGCAATTTTTTATGCCACGAATTTATAAAACAAATTTTTAGGTTCTTCAATAGGTCAAACGCACGAAATTTAATATTTTTGTTTTTATGGATTTAGTGAGTTATTTTTCTAACATTGAGGATTTTCGTATGGTGAACAAATACAATCATCTTCTTTCTGACATACTTCTCATTGGGCTTTTCACCTATTTGAGCAACGGCGAAGACTACGAAGATATGGTATTATTTGCTGAAAATCACCCTGATTTTGTGCGTGAATATTGTAAGCTTCCCAACGGAGTGCCTTCGCACGATACCTTTAATCGAGTTTTTAGTTCACTGGATACTAGTGTTTTAAACAAATGCTTAATGGATTATGGTAAAGCTATTTTGGATACACTTGGCGAAAAACAAATCTGTATTGATGGAAAGAAAATTAAAGGTGTAAATCCTAGAAGTCGTGGAAATACAGGGCTTTACATTGCAAATGCTTGGGTGAGCGAAAACGAACTTTGCATCGGAGAGAAAAAAGTAGCAGACAAATCCAATGTAATAACGGCTATTCCTGAAATCATCAATAGTTTAGATATTGAAAATGCAGTAGTTAGCATTGATACGATGGGCTGTCAGAAAGAAATAGCATCTTTAATTATGGCAAAAAAAGGGCACTATCTCCTGTCCTTAAAATCGAATCAATCATAATTATTTGAGGATGAGTGTTTTGAGGATTAAACCCCTCTTTTGAGTTTGTTCCTCTTGAGCTTCCTACTAATGGTGCTTTCTGACACGCCCATTTGCTGAGCAATAAATTTTTGTGATTTATTACATTTAAGATATGCTTTTATTCGTACCCTTGATACAGAGTTAAATGTTTATATTTCATTGTCTTATTTGACAAAAGAATAACATTTTTTTGAAGGGAGAAAGTTTTTTTTACTTCTCTCTTTTTTCTTTGGGCTAGCCCAAAGAAAAAAGAGAGAAAAACGATCCCAAAAAATTGCAATTACTAATGGAATCTAAGCAGCATTTAAAGCTTCCTATTGCTTTGGAATCAATCTTCAAGAAAGCTCTAAATCATTATAGAAAACACTTAAAACGAACTATTTGCAATATCAAATATAAAAACTTAAAACCCCTGATTTATTTCACAATTATTTAAGGAGTAATTATATGGATACTTCATTTAAAACCGTATCTTTGCTGACAAAGACATTGTATGAAAAAGCTATTTTTTTTAGTTTTCGGTTGTTTTGGGCTATTTCTAGGCTACTCTCAATCGAAATTTACCATTAGTGGTTACGTTACCGACGGAAAAACGGGAGAAAAACTCTCCTTTGTGGCAGTTTACTTTGAAGGAACTACGTATGGCACCACTACCAATCAGTATGGGTTTTACTCCTTGACCCTACCCTTGGGCGAATATTTGATGAAAACCGACTATTTGGGTTACGAAACGGTTTCCGAAAAGATAAAATTAAAAGCAAATTTACAGAAGAATTTTGTGCTAACTCCATCGGTAACCGAATTGGAAGGAGTAGTGGTACAAAATAATGTAATGAAATCAAATGTACGTACCCCAGAGATGGGCGTGGTTAAACTTCCGGTGGCGGTCATCAAAAAAATGCCTGTAATATTGGGCGAAGTTGATGTGATTAAAAGCCTTTTACTTTTGCCAGGGGTAAGTAGTGGCGGCGAGGGCTCGGCAGGGTTTAATGTTCGTGGCGGAAGTGCAGACCAAAATTTGGTACTATTAGATGAGGCTACCATTTTTAATGCCTCGCATCTTTTCGGCTTTTTTGGTGTAATCAATGCCGATGCCATTCGTGATTTGACCCTTTATAAAGGAGGTATTCCTGCGCGTTATGGTGGTCGGGTTTCTTCAGTTTTGGATATTTATCAAAAGGAAGGAAACAGTCAACAATTTGCCGTGAATGGTGGCTTAGGATTACTTTCTTCACGCTTACTCTTGGAAGGACCTATCGTTAGGGATAAAATTTCCTTTCTCGTGGGCGGACGAACCTCCTATGCGCATTGGTTTTTAAAACTATTCAACAACCCCAACAGCGCTTATTTCTATGACCTAAACACCAAGTTAAGCTATCAAATCAACGATAAAAATGCCCTTTACCTTTCAGGATATTTCGGTAGGGATTATTTTGACTTGAGTGGCAATTTCAATAACCTATACGGAAACGAATTCGGGAATTTGCGTTGGAATCATCTGTTTTCGGACAAACTTTTCTCAAATCTTTCTGCTATTTACAGCCGTTATTACTACGGATTAGACTTGGGACTGGTGGGCTTTTCTTGGAAGGCATATATTCAGAATTTTAATTTGAAGTATGATTTTAAGCATTATTTGTCCGAAAAAACCAAATTGGGCTACGGATTTGGAGCAATTTATCACGATTTTAACCCTGGTGAAGTAACCCCCATCGACGAAAAATCAAAAATAAAAGCCGATAAATTAGACAAAAAATATGCCTTAGAAACGGCTCTTTACCTTGAAGGTGAAACCAAAATCACTCCTGAAATTTCTGTAGCTTACGGATTGCGCCACAGCCGATTTTATCGTCTAGGAGCCGAAAATATAAGGCTTTACCAAGACAACCAACCCGTAGGTTATAGCACAAAAGAAAAACGATACTATTCCAAAAAGCCTATTGATAGCATCGCTTTTGGAAGACATAAAGTAATTGATGCTTTCCGCCATTTTGAACCTCGCCTAACGCTAACCTATGCTTTCGATGATAATCATTCGATTAAGTTAGGATACAATAAAATGGCTCAGTATCTACACCTTATTTCTAACCGAAATTCACCCATTCCACAAGATATTTGGATGCCCTCGGGCAGGTATGCAAAACCTCAATTGCTAGACCAAACTGCCTTAGGCTATACCTCTAATTTCAAAGACGGGAATTACAGTTTGGAAGTAGAAACCTTTTACCGAACCGTACAAAATCGGTTGGATTATATTGACGGCGCCAACCTTACGGCAAACAATTTTTTGGAACAAGAAATCCTCTCTGGAGAAATGCAAGCCTATGGACTTGAGGTTTATCTGAAAAAAAACACTGGAAAATTAACGGGGTGGATTTCCTACACCTTATCCAACGCCGAGCAACGCGTAAAACCCCGAAATGCCACCGAAACAGGAATTAATTTTGGCAACTGGTACAAAACCGCTTATAATAAAACCCACGACCTATCGGTAACGGCTTTGTATAATCTTAATAAAAAATGGGATTTTGGGGCAACCTTCGTGTTTCAAAGTGGTATGCCCGTAACCTTTCCTAATGCTCGATATGACTATCAAGGCATTTATGTACCTAACTTCGGAATGCGTAACACCAACAACTTACCCACATATCATCGATTGGATATTTCAGCAACTTATACCCCCTCAAAAAATAAAGACCGAAAGTGGAAAAACGAATGGGTTTTTGGCATATATAACGTTTATAATCGGATGAATACCTTTTCAATGAGTTTTAGTCAAAATGCTGAAACGGGTAAAAATGAAGCCACAAGGCTTTCCATATTCGGAATTGTTCCGAGTGTTTCTTATAATTTTAAATTTTAAAAACGATAGATATGCGTGGTTTTAAAACAATTTCGTCATTACTTTTCATAGCTTGTTTTGCTTCCTGCCAAAAAGTGGTTAATGTTGATTTGGAAACAGCAGCACCAAAACTGGTAATTGATGCCACCATTGATTGGCAACACGGAACCAAAGGCAATGAGCAAACCATAACCTTATCCACAACGTACCCTTATTTTAGTAAGGATTCGATAGCCCCGAAGGTTTCTGGTGCTAAGGTTACGGTAACTGATTCCTTAGGTAAGATTTTTGACTTTGAGCAAGTAAAAACAGGAGAGTACGTTTGTAATACTTTTTCACCTACTTTGAATATGTCTTACACGCTTCGTGTAGATTATCAAGGAAAAACATACACCGCCAAAGACAAACTCTATCCGATGCCCCAACACGTTGATTTTCAACAAAAGGATAAAGGAGGTATTTTTGGCAATGCTATGGAAATCAGAGGTTTCTTTAAAGATGATGACCAACTAAAAAACAACTATTATTTAGTAAAAATCAAATCGCCACATAGTAAGTTCCCTGCTTATATTGATTTGAATGGTAAATTTTTCTCAAAAAATAATTTATTTTTTATCTATTCTGATGAGAAACTAAAGCCTAAAGACACCCTCAATTTTGAAATTTATCGTATTTCAGAAGATTATTTCGGTTATATGTATCGCATTTTAGAAATTACCTCAAATGGCTCCAGCCCTTTTTCAACACCTCCTGCATCGGTAATCGGTAATATTATCAATAATAAAGACGCCAATGATAATCCGTTAGGGGCATTTCGAGCTACTCAATTTATATCAAAACAATACATAATAAAATAATATTTAAAACGATTTTAAACCATTGGATTACAATGATAACAAACAAAAAAGGGAGAATTTATATAAATTCTCCCTTTTCATTTGATAAATCATTTACCACATAGTTCGAGTCTATTTATAATTAATCTATGTGCCTTTTAAAACTCAAAGTAGAAATCTTGTCACTTGTTTCTTGACACTTTTAACTTTATCCTTTCTACTTTCTACTTTATCCTTTTAACTCGTCCCTTTATCTCTCTACCAGAATTGTATTTCCCTCATTATCTTGTTTGTAAACCTTTCCAAAGCGATTTGAAAATTTTGAAGTCAGGTAGAACATCACCGGAACAACAATCAGCGTAAGGAATGTTGAAAATACCAGTCCGTAGATAACCGTCCAAGCCAATGGTCCCCAGAAGATAACGTTATCTCCCCCAAAATAGATATTCGGATTTAGTGAATCAAATAGCGTAAAGAAGTTAATATTAAACCCGATAGCAAGAGGTATTAACCCCAGTACGGTCGTGATAGCAGTAAGCAAAACAGGACGCAAACGAGCTTTTCCGCCCGATACGATAGCATCGTAAACCGACTGATTATCAATTTTGTCATACACACTCAAGCCCATTTTTTCCTTTTTGCGGTCGATAAGTAGTTGTGTATAATCGAGCAGTACCACACCATTGTTTACTACAATTCCCGCTAAGGAAATGATTCCCATCATCGTCATCAGAATAACGAAAGGCTGTCCTGTAATAATCAGTCCTAAGAAAACTCCCGTGAAACTCAGTAATATCGTAATGAAAATCAGCGTTGGTTTCACTATTGAATTGAATTGATACACCAAAAGGAAAACAATCAGCCCCACAGCGATAAGAAGTGCTGTTGAAAGGAAAGCCATTTCCTTGTTTTGTTCCTCAATCTGTCCCGTAAAATCAATTTTGATTTCTTGCGGAAGGTCGAAGTTTTTCATCTCTTGCTGAATTTGCCGCACAATAGCACTCGCATCGCTAAATCCAGGGCTTAAAGCCGAATACAACGTTACCACCCTATCGGTTTTGTTGTGTTTTATCGTACTGAACGACGAGGTATTTTTATATTTCGTTACAGAAGATATCGGAACGTGTCGCCATTCCCCAGTATTGGCATCTCTAAAGATGATATGTTGGTTGAACAAAACATTGGTATTGTAGCGGTCTGCCCGATTAAAACGAACGTAAATATCGTAGTCGTCGCCTTTTTCTTTGTAAACTCCCGCCTTCTCCCCAAATACGGAACGACGCAACTGATTGGAAATCTGCCCGACAGAAACCCCTAATTCCCCTGCTTTTACGCGGTCGATTTCAACCTCTATGGCAGGTTTATTTTTGTTGACATCTATTTTCAGTTCGTCAATTCCTGCTATGTTTTTCTGTTTGATAAAATCACGCATACGCTCGGCGGTAACAATCAGTTCATTGTAATCTTCGCCACGAAGTTCGATATTTATCGGATGCCCAGCAGGAGGTCCGTTTTGGTCTTTTTCTACCGAAATGGAAACCCCAGGGTAAACACCACGCAAATCGGATTGAATTTTCGCACGAAGCTCCTCTGAATCCTGCCCTCGACGATATTTAAACTCACGGAGGGTTACCGTTACTTTCCCTCTATTGGGCATTTCAGCCGACGAAGCTCCATCGGTATAAGGATTTCCTGCTCCTTCACCCACTTGAGCCACAGCCGATTCTACCATAAAGTTGTAATCACCATCGCGGTATTGGTCGCTATTGAGTAGCGTATATATTCGTTTTTCAATGTCTTGCGTTACTGCGTTGGTTTTCTCAATGTCTGTTCCTTCAGGATATTCGATGTAAACGATAATTTGATTGGGTTTGTTATCAGGGAAGAAGTTTATACTTGTACGCCCTGTCCCAACCGACCAGCCAAACAACACAAACGACACGATAAGCAACGCAAACGTAGAAGCAACCATTATATACGGATTTTTTCCGCGAAGTGTAAAACGAAGTGTTCTTTCGTACATATCCTCCATCCAAGTAAGGATTTTTCGTTGGAAGTTATCCGCCAATTTTTTAATGAAATATTTGTACGACCAGAGCAAAAAGATAGTGAAATAAAGCACCGTTCCTAAGCCTCGAACCGCTCCTCCAACAAGTAAAATGAAGGTTCCGATAACGAAAAGCAAAATACTGATTTTCACCAATTGCTTAACGCTTAATACTTTTTCGTTGATGTCCATAAATTCGGATACCAACATCGAATTGAAGAAGATGGCAACAAAAAGTGACGACCCCAACACAATGGAAAGCGTCAGAGGGAAGTACATCATAAAATCTCCCATAATGCCAGGCCACATTGCCAAAGGTAGAAATGCCCCAACGGTGGTTAAAGTAGAAATGATGATAGGCACGGCAACCTCTCCGATACCTGCTTTGGCGGCTTCGTATCTGCTCATTCCTTCTTTTTCCATCAGTCGGTAAACGTTTTCAACCACCACAATTCCGTTATCGACAAGCATTCCCAATCCCATAATCAGTCCGAAGAGAATCATCGTGTTGAGCGTGTAGCCCAAAGCATTGATAATCATAAAGGACATAAACATCGACATCGGTATAGCAAATCCTACAAAAAGTGCGTTTCTAAAGCCCAAAAAGAACATCAGTACGCCCACAACGAGGAACACCCCGAAAATGACGTTGTTGCTCAGGTCACTTACCATATTTTCAGTCTGTTGTGATTGGTCATTGGCAATGGTTATCGATAAATCTTTCGGAAAATCGCTTCGCATTTCGGCTACTAATTCTTTGATTTTCTCACTTGCCTGAATCATATTTTCGCCCGAACGCTTTTTCACGTCGAGCATCACCACGCCCTGACCAAACTCACGAGCATACGTGGTTTTGTCCTTATCTCGGAAAGAAACTTCGGCAATATCGCCCAAGAATACGATGCCTTTTTCCGACTTTACGATAAAGTTTTTCAAATCGGAAGGCTGCTCAATTTCGCCCACCATTCGTATGGTACGTCTTTGCCCCGAAGCGATGAGATTTCCGGCAGACATTGTTACATTCCCTCTGCCAATGGCATTAATCACATCGTCGATGCTCACCTTCGATGCCATCATTTTGTACATATCAATGGCAACTTCTACCTCTTTTTCCTGAGCTCCGCGAATGGTAGCTTCTTTTATTTCGGGCAGATTTTCAATTTTCTTTTGCATCTGCTCGGCAAATTCTTTGAGCTTAGCGGTAGGGTAATTTCCGGCAATGTTTACATTCAAAATCGGGATAAATTCCGAGATGGTAATGTCAAACACATTGGGTTCCACTTTCGCTCCGTTGAAGGTAGGCCAATCCTCGTTGGATACTTCTTTGTCTACCTCATCTTTTACTTTTTGCAGCGCACTTTCGATGGTGATTTTCTCGGTAAATTCGAGGGTTATCATTCCGTAATCTTCCTGTGAGGAGGATTGTATTTTTTTGAGATTACTTACCCCTTTGAGCTTCTCTTCCAATGGGTCAATAATCAGTCTTTCAATGTCTTCGGCGGTATTGCCCGGATAGACAACACTGACGTAAATCTTCGTATCTTTAATTTCCGGAAAGCTCTCGCGAGGCATATTCATATACGCCAACATTCCGGCAAGGAAAAAGATAAAAATCATCACGTAAATGGTGAATTTGTTGTCAATTGCCCAAGACGACATCTTGAACTCTTTATCTTTGATATTACTCATAGTATGATATGGGTTTTATTTCTTTATTATGTTGATTATTGTTGTGATTTTAGCTATTCGTATAGCATTGCACCTTTAAAAATATCGGCAAAAACGCTCCAATTAGGAATATCTGCATCAATATGCTGATTGGTGTTGACGTAATACTGCTGAATATCTTCTGTATATCGGCTTAGAGCGTCCAAAAAATCAGGTAATGTGGTGTTTTCCCAATCCTGCGGATGATGTTCAAGATTATTTTTAAGCATTTCCAAAAACTTTGCGAAATCCTCACGGGTGTTTACTTCTATTTGATGAATATTTGAGTTCATATTCTAGATTTATTTTTAGAATCATCGTCACCAATTCTATTTTTACCTGATATAAATCGATTTTTGCCGCTCATCAATAAATTTTTACCAATAATAATTGAATATTTACTTGTCAGAAATGGATTTTTACCGGTCAGAATCCATTTCTTGTCGGTCGGAATCGATTTCCCGTTGGTCAGAATTCATTTCCTGTTGGTCAGAATCGATTTCTTGTCAGTCGGAATTCATTTCCTGTCGGTCAGAATCGATTTCTTGTTAGTCAGAATTGATTTCCTATCAGTAAAAATTCATTTCCTGTCGGACGAATCAAAAATCTGAACCTTACAAAGTCGAAACACGTTGTCCTTCTTGCACACTTCTCGCTCCTTCGCGAATAACCTTATCTCCTTTTTGAATTCCTGACAGAATTTCGGTAAATCCGTTTTGCGTTTTTCCGGTAGAAATCACAACACGCTCAGCAACATACTGATTTTCATTGTCTCCTTTTTTGGCAAGAAAAACATATTGTTCGCCTTGTGCATTTTCCGAAATGATATCCGTTGGCAGTAAGATAGCTTCTTTATTCTGATAATCATTTACTTGCAAACGAGCCGTCATATTAGGTTTGATAGCGTTATTTTTGTTAGGCAAACGGATTTCAACCTTAAATGAACGATTTGCAGGATTGATAAAATTGGAAACTTGGCTTATTTTGGTGTCGAGTTGTTCGCCCAAAACGGAAATATCCACTTTGGCTTGTGAACCTTTTTTCACGTTAGCGATGTACTGCTCAGGCACTTCCGATTCCAAATACATATCCGATAAGTTTACGAGTCGAAGTACGGGCATTCCAGGGGCAACCACCGTTCCCACGTCAGTTATCACATCGTCGATTACTCCCGAAAACGGAGCGTAAATATTGGCTTTGGCAACCTGTTTTTGCATTTGTTCCACAGCACTTTGTTGCGTTTCGTAAGCCGATTTGGCTTGTAAATATTGAATTTCCGACCCGATTTTATTCTCCCACAATCGCGATTGACGCTCAAAAGTAGTTTTTGCTAGTTCGGCTTGGATTTTCAGTTGAGCTAATTGTTGGGAAATTCCTCCATCTTGAATTGACGCCAAAAGTTGTCCCTTTTGCACGTTTTGTCCTTTTTGTACGTGTATTCTTTCCAAAACGCCTCCAAATTCCGCATTTAGGGTGATATTTTGAGTGGTTTTTATCGTTCCTTGCAACTCCAAAAAGTGGTTGAAAAGTGTATCTTTCACTTCCAAAAGCGATACCAACACCTGAGCCGACCCCTCTTCGGGGAATTTGCTGAGGGAAGCATCAAGGGAAGCGATTTGCGTTTCGAGTTCTTTTATTTTTGCAGAAATTTCATCTCTTTTCTGACGGATTTCCGTTTTTGAACCCTTCGCGATGACCTCTTCCACCGACGGATTTTTGGTTTTTCCGCACGATGCCAACAACACCAAAGCGGAAACAATAAGCTGAATGTTAATGTATTTCATTATATCTGATTTTATTTGTTGTTTGAATTATTTTTGTTTTGTAACATTTTTTTTGCACTTGCCGAAGAAACTACTTTTTTGCCTGTTCGGGCTTCAAGCTCTTCTCGAGCAACTTTGGCAACATTACCACCCTGCTGAGCCACAGCAATATTTTGCTCAAAGGTTTCGGGTTGTGTGACTTGTGAAATATCTTTGGTAGAGGCTTCGGCTAACATATTTAAAATAAGCTCCGTGTTAGTCATATTATCTCGCAAATTTTCTTTTTTCAATCCTTTAAGAACTTTGTATTCTTTGGTAGTTTTGCCTGACCAAGTTTTGGTAATAATATCGGTTAGGGTGGCGAATTGTTGTCCTTCTTTTACACCTCGTTTTTTCCACTCGTCGGTAAGTTCTTTACGAATTTCAATACTTTTTAGCCGTTGGTTAATCCAATTTTCGGAATACCCGAGTTGAAGATATTGTTGTAAAGCTCGGTCTATGGAAATTTCGGGGTCTTGCATTTCGTCCAAACGTTCGCTACCTACCTGAGCCAACCAAAGTTTAAAAGGTTCGGCTTTGGGTGAGGGTACGGATTGGATAAGTCTTAGCAATTGTTCAGTATCAGCAACATCGGTTTTGTAATATTTTCCGTCAGAAGAAAGCATTTTCAGTTGTCCGATTTTTTCGGACAACTCACTTCCCTCCTTTTTAAGTTTGGCTTTTAAGTCGCTCCAATACTTTCGAGGTCTGTCGGTTCCCGTTAAAACCTCAATCACATCAACGATGGAAAACCACCATTTTTCTTGTTGCTCGTCCCACTGCGAACGCACTTTTTTCTGTTCAAATATTTTTATGTTATTTTCCATTTTTTCTGCTGACTTTTTACACCTGATGATATATCTCTTCAAACGGAACACGGAATCTTTCGCCCCAAATGCCGCCATCTTTTCGGATGCCACAAGTGATAATCATATTGATTTCTGTATCGGAAGGAAGTTTCAACGCTTTTTTAACCAATTTGCTATCAAATCCTTCTAACGGACAGGTATCGTATTGTTTTTCTGCCATTGCTATCATAAAAGTTTGTACTGCCAATGCACAACTTTTATGCACTACGGTTCGTACTTCGGCTTCGGAAACTTGCCTTACTATCGGGCGAAATAGTCCAATGCTCAGCACCATTATTTTGCGAATCCAACCTAATAGCCCGAAACATCTGCGATATAAAAAAGGCATCAATTTGCCATAATAGGTTTCTCGGTCTTTTATTCTCTTGGCTTGTCTTTCCAAAGGGCTGTTGCGTTGTACATTGCCTTTTTCAAACTCCAAAATGGCTTTGGCTCTTTCTTTATATAAATCTTGCCGAGTGACGAAAACCACCATTTGCTGAGCCGTTTTTGCAGCACTTTGCGACAAACAGGCTTCGGTTAGTTTCGCCAAAACGGATTTGTCGGTAACGTGATAGGCTTCCCACAATTGCATATTGGAGCTTGTGGGAGCGAGCTGTGCCAATTCCAAACATTCGCGGACTTTTTCCGTTTCAATGGGTTGGGTTTCGTCATACAAACGCACGGCACGACGGTAGTTTAATATATCTTTTAGGTTCATAATTTTTGTAATTATGTTTTATTTTTGAATTTCAGCCTAAGAATTTCTCCGGGCAATCCGTCAAAATCCTTATATTCCTGATGTTCAAAATGATTGTTTATTAATATCTTCCTCGAAGGAATATTTTTAGGGTCGATAATAGCAAAAAGCTCTTCTATTTGCGGATGATTTTGAGCAAAATCAACCAAATATTTGGCGACTTTTCCTGCGACGCCCTTACCCCAAAATTCGGGTAAAATCATATAGCCTAATTCGGCTTCTTTGCTATCCGATGCTTCAATCTCTAATTTTGCAAATCCTACAAAAGATTGATTTTCACAATTTATAATTTTAAAAATTCCAAAATCGGGATGTATTTGGTTTTTCGTCAATTCCTTATCAAAGTCACTTTTCGCTTCCTCTAACGGAATAGCTCGTTCGGTAATCATCTCCATTACACGAATATCGCTAACCAATTGAAAGTAACACTCAAAATCAGTATCTTCAAATTTACTTAAAATAAAATTCATCGTTTTTACAACAATTTTTCCAATTCTCTTTCTAATTCTTTTTTTTCAGGAAGATATAATTGATATTTACTTACAAAAAGCTGATTGCTAATGTTTTCTGTTGCATATTCTACCAAAATATGATCTTTGTACGCTCCTAATACAATACCTATTGGCTGATTATCTCCCTCTACATTTTCTTCCTTTTGAAAATAATTTAGATATAAATTCATCTGTCCTATGTCTTGGTGATTTACCTCTCCTCTTTTCAAATCTATAAGCACAAAGCATTTTAAAATACGATGGTAAAATACCAAATCTACATAAAAATGATTTCCTGAAAGAGAAATTCTATATTGCCTTTTAACGAAAGTAAACCCTTTTCCTAATTCCATTAAGAAATCTTGTAAATTAGAAATCAATTTACCTTCTAATTCGCTTTCTAAATATTGATGTTGCATCGGCAGGTTCAAAAATTCCAAAACATAAGGGTCTTTCAGTATGTCTTGAGGTTTGTGTATTTCTTGTCCTTTTTCAGCCAATTCCAAAATGCCCTTTTTATCTTTACTCAATGCTAAGCGATGAAAAAGCATACTTTTCATTTGTCTTTTAAGTTCCCTTACACTCCAATTGTCTTTTTCTGCCTGAATGGTATAGAATTTAATCGCCAAAGGCTGTTCCGCTTTCAGAATTTCAAAATAATGAGACCAACTCAATTTGTGAGACAATGTCTCACTATTTGGGAAGTTTATATATAATTTTCTCATATAAAATAAGTTAGATCTACTAAATCCTTTCCCATACGCAGTGGTTAAGTCTTTTGATAATCGTTCTAAAAGTTCACTTCCATAAGTTGCTTTTTCTTTTCCTTTTTGTTCAAACTCCACAATATATCTACCTATCAACCAATAGGTATGTACCAAAATTGTATTAACAGAAGTAGCGGCTTGTTCTCTTCCTTTTTTAAGCAAGTTTCCTATTTCTGAAACTAAATTAGTATAATTTGTAGGTTCGATATTCATAATTTTTTCGTTTTCTTAATTAACCTGCAACGATTTTAAAACTTCTTTTTTATTTAACAGATTAACCATTGATTGCAGGAATTCTTGTTGAGCAGCATAGAGTTGCAATTGAGCTTGACGCAGGTCGAAACTCGTTGCCAAACCTTCGGTGTATTTGATTTGATTTTTGTTTTCGATTCGTTTTGCTAAATCCAAATTTTCACGCAAGGTTTGGTGTTCTTCTATGGCGAACTGCAAGTCGCTCAATGCTTTATCGTGTTGCATTTGCAATTGTTGTTTGGTTAGATTCAAATCGTTTTTTGACTTTTCTAATTCAATTTGAGAGCGTTGTACCTTACTTGAACGCATAAACGAACTGAAAATCGGGATTTCTAAACTTACACCAAAAAGAGCACTCCCGAACCATCTTTTGTTCGTGTCGAAAAATGAAAATTTGTCGTCGAACGCGTTGTATGTTCCGTTGAGGAACGCACTCAAACGAGGCAAAGATTGACTTTTTTCGAACTTCACCAACAATTCCTGCGAACGTACGCTATTGGAAGCAATTTTAAAATCAATATTCGATTCCAAATTGAAATTTGTTTCATTTTCAATGCTTTCGGTTATTGTTTGTGTTGTGAGTTGCTCCAAATTGTCTTTTAGTTGCACTTGGTCTTCCAAATTTAAACCCAAAGTGATGTTGAGCATTTTTTTGGAAAGTTCGTACAAACGCTTGGTGTTGTTTAAGTTATTGTTGATGTTCGCCAATGTAATTTGTAGCTGTTCCACATTTTCTTCTTCGCCCAATCCGTTTTCAAAAATAGCTTTGGTTTCGTTCAAATTTTTCTCCAAAACACGCTTGTTTTCTTCTAAAATTCGGATACTTTCTTCCGAAAGTAGCACATTGGCATAAGCATCAACAACGGTTTTTCGTAGTTCGATGTCGCTTTTCTGTTTAAAAAGTTCTGAAATTTGTAAATATACCTTAGCACTTTGTAAACCAACTAAATAAGAGCCATCGAAAATCAATTGCGAAAGCGTGGCAGAAGCATTTACGTTTTGCTTCGTTCCGAAAGTGGCTTCGGCAAATTCGCCTTTCTGTCCTCCGAAAAATTCCGCAGGAATAAGTGTAACTTGTTGTTTTAAAAAGTGTTGATAATCTACTTTTGCATTGATTTGAGGCAATCCTGTAGCGGTGGCTTCCCATTTCTTTTTTCGAGCAGCTTCAATGTCTGCTGCTGCATTTTTGGATTTTAAATTGTTTTCAATGGCAAAAGTAACGGCTTCTTCTAATGAAAATCGATATATTTGAGTTTCTTGCGAAAATCCTGACAATCCACAGAAAATCAGTAAAATAAAAATAAATTTATGATTCATTGTATTTATTATGAATTTTTTAATTGTATGATTTTTAGTTTTTAATTCTTTTTGTCTCTTCTTAAAATTTCTTCCAACGTGGTAACGCCTTTCGGGGTGGCGATGGCTCGAATGTGATATTCCAAATAACTTGCCGAGATGATGTTTTTATCATAATCCTTGAAAAAGAGCAAATCATTACCCGATTCAATCATAATGTGTAGGTACAATCGCATTGTGAAATCTAAGTTGATATCTTTTCGGTACATTCCCAATTCGATACCTCTTTTTAAGTTTTCCAGAATTAATCCGCCAACCTCTTCCAATTGTTTGTTTTTCATCTCCTTATAGATTTTCGGATAATACTTTTGTAGTTGTTTTTGAGGTGAATTATTTGTAATCACAGGCTGACACGAAAAGAAACGCTCCACCTCGTAAAGTTGCTTGATGGGATTCTGTTCATTGATTATAATTACTTTGATTTGTTCGTTGAGTTCCTTACTAACGGACATAACCACCGTTCGGACAAGGTCGGTTTTGTCCTTAAAGTGATTGTAAAGCGTTTTTTTGGAAACTCCCGCTTTTCGGGCGATATCGTCCATCGTAACGGATTTGATACCTAAATCAATCAGAAGGTCACGTGCTATTGTAATGAGTTGTTCTTTTGCCATCGTTTTGTTTTTCGGTACAAAAATAGCAAGGAAACTGAAAAAACCAAATTAGTTTCCTTTGTTTGGTAAAATTTTAACAAGAAAGCGTTTTTATTTCAAAAACATTGGGTATTTTCGTAGCTTTGTGTTTTTAACAAAATAAAATGCGTAAAAGTGTTTTTGATTTAAAAGTAGCTCCTATTCCTAATTTAACCGTTGGTTTCATTGGAATTGGTATCAGAGGAATAGAAGCTTTAAAAAGATATATGTTGCTTGATGTGAACATCGGTGGGGTTTGCGACCCTCATCAAGAGTACATCGACAAAGCCAAGCAAATTACCGAAAATTCCGAAAAAAAGCCTATTTTTTATTCGGAGGAAAACGGTTGGCAAAAACTTTGTCAGCTACCTGAAATAGATTTGATTTATATCTCTACTCCGTGGGAATGGCACACTGATATGGCCGTTTTTGCAATGCAATGCGGAAAACACGTCGCCATTGAAGTCCCTTTGGCAATGACCGTAGCCGATTGCCAAAAAATCGTACTCACTGCCGAACAAACCCAACGGCACTGTATGATGCTTGAAAATGCTTGTTATGACACCTTTGAAATGACCACCTTATCCCTCATCAAAAAAGGATTATTAGGCGAAATCGTACACGCTGAAGGGGCATATATCCACGATTTAAGAAAATTGAATTTCCTGCAAAATGAGCGAGACACCCTGCGAGGGCAATGGCGTATTAAATACAGCCAATGGTATAATGGAAATCCTTACCCAACACACGGTATTGGTCCTATTTGCCAAGCGATGAATATATTACGCACCGACCATCTGGTAAAATTAGTTTCAATGTCATCGGCAACCTTAGGAATGAAACACTACGCTGAAAATACCTTTGGAAAAAATTCGCAACAAGCTCAAATATCTTATACGATGGGCGATATGAACACCACTTTAATTCAAACTCAACTGGGTAAAACCATTGTACTTCAGCACGATGTAACGAGTCCACGCCCTTACTCAAGGCGATACCTAATTAGTGGTACTTGCGGATTTGTAGAAAAATATCCCGCCGAACAAATCACTTTCGACCCCAACGGAATGGAGCCTCTTTCCGCCGAAGCCACTCAAAAAATAATGGAAGAAAACAAACCGCTTCTAATAAAACAAACCGAAGATTTGTGTCAAAAATTACCCGAACAAAAACCTATGGACATCCGTATGGATTACCGATTGGTACATTGCCTAAAAAATGGACTTGCACTTGACCAAAACGTTTATGATGGCGCCTTATGGTCTGCCTTTGTGGAACTTACCCAAAAATCGGTTAGTGCAGGAAGTTTGCCAATACCCATTCCCAATTTTTTACCTTAATGATAATATTTTCTTAAAAAATTAGTTTCTTTGAGAAAGAAATAATACCTTTACCTCATTATTTTTAATTAGTAAAAATTTATCTTATGAAAAAATTGATTTTAAGCGCATTGGCAGCATCAGTGTTGGTGGTTTCTTGTAAAAATACCACCGAAAAAGCAGCAAAAGAACTTGAAAATGCTATGGACAAGGTAGAGAAAAAAGCAGAGCAGGCTACAAATGAAGTAAAAAAGACTGCTGAAAATTTGGTTGATGACGCAAAAAAAGCAGTTTCATCTGTTGAGGTTCCTAAATTTAAAAGCCCCGAAGTACAAAAATTTGCCGATGAATACGCCAACTATTACAAAGAAGTATCAGAAGCGGTAAAATCAGGAAGTGCTGAAAAGGTACAACAACTTCAAACTAAAGCTACAGAATGGGCAACCAAGTCACAAGAGTATCTTTCTAAAATGACAGCCGAAGATGCTAAAACGTGGAGTGAATGGGTTACAAAATTGACACAAAACCAGTAAACATCAGCTCAATAACCATATTTGTATAATTGTTTATGAAACTGCCTTCAAAAAACGGAGGCAGTTTTTTGTATCTTTATGCGGATTGATTTAATAAATCACAGCATATTTTTATCTTTGCATAAAACTTTATTTTAGAATAATGAAAAACTTCATACAAGAATTACAATGGCGTGGAATGATTCAGGATATAATGCCTGAAACGGAAGAACATCTTTTAGAGAGCGTACGCTCGGCGTATGTGGGAATTGACCCAACGGCGGATTCGCTCCACATTGGGCATTTGGTGGGGGTGATGATGCTCAAGCATTTTCAGAATTGTGGGCATAGACCTTATGCACTCGTGGGCGGTGCTACGGGAATGGTGGGCGACCCATCAGGAAAATCGGCGGAGAGAAACCTTTTGACCAACGAGGTTTTAGAGCATAACATCGCTGGAATCAAAAAACAACTCTCAAAATTCCTTGATTTTGAAAGTAAAGCCGAAAACAGAGCTATTTTGGTCAACAATTACGATTGGATGAAAGATTTTTCATTCTTAAATTTCATTCGTGATATTGGGAAGCACATCACCGTGAATTATATGATGGCAAAAGATTCGGTAAAAAAACGCTTTGACCCTACTGAAAATACAGAGGGAATGTCTTTTACCGAGTTTTCGTATCAATTGTTGCAAGGCTACGATTTCTTGCATCTGTACCGCGAAAATGGATTGACTTTGCAAATGGGCGGTTCTGACCAATGGGGAAATATCACCACAGGAACCGAACTGATTAGAAGAATTGCAGGTGGAAAAGCCTATGCAATGACTTGTCCGCTCATTACCAAGGCCGATGGAACAAAATTTGGCAAATCCGAAGGAGGAAATATTTGGCTCGACCCTGAAAAAACCTCGCCGTACAAGTTTTACCAATATTGGCTCAATACCTCTGATGCAGATGCTGAAAAGTATATCAAAATCTTTACGATGCTTACGCAAGAAGAGGTTGCCCAACTGACAAAACAACATCAAGAAGCACCGCATTTGCGAATTTTACAGAAAAAATTAGCCGAAGAAATCACCGTAATGGTACATTCTCGTGAGGATTATGACAACGCCGTAAAGGCTTCAGAAATTCTGTTTGGAAATTCTACTTCCGAAGATTTAAAAGTCCTTGACAGCAAAATGTTTTTAGATGTCTTCGAAGGCGTTCCTCAAGCCGAAATATCTTTATCAGACATTGAAAACGGATTAGATATGATTGCGGCACTTTCTGCTAAAACTGACTTTATCAAAACGAATTCGGAAGCACGTCGGGCTCTGAAAGAAAATTCCATTTCAGTAAATAAAGAAAAAGTTGGGGAAGATTACCTTATCACAAGCAAAAACCTCATAAACAACAAGTTTGTTCTATTACAGCGCGGAAAGAAAAACTATTTCGTAATTGTTGTAAAATAATTTTTAAAAGGCAATCCGCTTGGATTGTCTTTTTTTGATATTCAAAATTTTATCACTAAACAAAACAGCTATGAAAATTCTTAACGAAAGGCAACAAAAAATATTAGAACGGCTCGAAACCAAAAAATACATCTCTGTAAATGAACTTGGTGAATCTCTTAATGTTTCACTGGTTACCATTCGTAAGGATTTGACCATTTTGGAAGAAGCTGGATATCTCTATCGTACGCACGGCGGAGCTAGTAAACAAGCTCGATACGCCTTTGAACAAGACGTTTTTGAAAAAGAGAGCATACACGTAGAGGAAAAAATGAAAATTGCCACAAAGGCTATGGAATTCATTCACGAAAGTGATTTTATCATCATTTCGTCAGGAACCACAATGCACTTTTTGGCACGAATGCTTAATCATTATGAGGATTTGACCATATTAACTCCTTCAATGCGTGTAGCCTTAGAGCTTTGTAAACAGAAAAACATAAATATTGTACACTTAGGCGGAGAAGTACGTAAAAGTTCAACCTCAACTATGGGAGTGTTAGCCGAAGAAACCTTGCACAATTTTTCGTGTAATACGCTTTTTTTAAGTGTAGAAGGCATTGATTTAGAACAAGGTATAAGCACTACAAATGCAGGAGAAGCACACCTAAACAAAATGATGATGAATCGTGCCGACAAAACCATCGTACTTGCCGATGCCTCGAAAATGCACAAAATAGGCTTTGGTATCATTTCCGACATCGAAAAAATTGATATGCTTATTACCGATAGTAAAGCCGACCGCTCCTTTTTAGAAGCCCTTGAAAGCAAAGGTGTTGAGGTGGTCATCGTCAGTTAATCATATTTTAAAAAATATGAAAATTTGTTTTTTTGAATAAATGTTACTCTTACTGATTGATTATAAGGAGGATAAAATTTTAAAATAACTCTTTTTGAAAAAAGTAGATATTTTTTTAACTTTGGAACTTAAAATCAAAAATTAACTAAACTTTTATGAAAACACGATTATTTATTCTTTTCTTGACGCTATTTGCATTTAATGGGGTTGCACAAAACAAAAATATCAAAAAACACCTTGTTGAATCGGAGTCTGTTGTTGGGGTATGGCAATTGGTCGGAGAGCTCAGAATGGGAGAAGAGGTAAAATTCATTCCGCTACCAAATATGAAAATCTACAATGAAGATGGTACTTTTTTCTTAGTGAGAATGTTTGAAAAAAGTAGCTTTTTTGCCATAACATTGTATGGTAATTATGAAATCTCAGAAGATGGAATGATTAAGGAATACATAAAAGGAACCGTACTTAGTGACCCAACAATGGTAGAAACCGTTTCTGAATTAAAATACCAATTGGAAGATGAAAACAATACACTTTCTATTAGTTATAAATTGCAAAAATCAGACAAGTGGGTTTCTGAAAAGTGGGCTCGTGTGCTATCAAAAATAAATTTAAATAAAGGAAATATACGTAAAGAAGGTATATAAATAACTGCATTACCAAATTATTAAAGAGGCTAACTTTATCCTTTTAGGGAGCCTCTTTTCTATTTTCCGATAGTACATCTTTAGGATTCAAGACACCGACATCCCGAAGATTGACCTCATTGAAAAAGCCAAACAAAAACTAATGCAAGATTATCCGAATATTGCGTTTGAAATTTAGATGAAAAGGCTTTACCAACGGCACTGCCTATCTATAGTGATAACTCCGCAAGACCTTCAAGTTTTAAAATTACAGAAGTAATTGATGGAGTAATAAATAAAAGGACAATTATAAATTAATTGAATATGAATACGATAGAAAAACACTTAACAGAGTTATGTAAAAAAGCCATTGGGGAAGTATCCTCTGAGTATTGGGAAAATATTTCCATAAATATCACTGCTATACGAAAATTTGTAGAAGTGAAGGCGTTTTATGAAGAGAAAGGAAATTTTATTTCTTTTGGTTCTGATGTGGCTTTTGAAGCATTAAAATTAAGAGAAGAAATGTACAAACTTTCACCTGAAAAAGGAGCTTGGTTTTCGGCATTTCTCACAATTGAAAGTAATGGACAATTTCATACGCATTTTGAATATGACGAGAAACCAAAGTTTGATATTGAACCCAGTAAAGAAAAATACATTGATGATTTAAAAACTTTTCCACGAGAGGAGCATTTAATTCCGCAGTGGCTCAAAGATATTATCAATTCTTAAACTTTAAAACACTCAAAATTAGAGCGTTTTCTTTATTTTTAGAAAAAAATATCAAACATAGCCAATCCTATTATTAAAGAACCTCTTTTTATTTTCCGATTATTTGCATTATCGATGTTGATATTTATATTTGTGTCTCGGTAAAAAAACAATAATGAAACAAGAAGATTATTTAGCTAAGCATTACATACACCGCAGTAATTGGTTACGTGCTGCTGTTTTGGGCGCTAATGATGGTATCATTTCCATAGCCAGTTTAGCCATTGGCGTTGCAGCAGCCAGTACCACTCGTGAACCTATTGTTTTGGCCTCTGTAGCAGGACTTGTAGCAGGAGCACTTTCTATGGCAGCAGGCGAATACGTCTCGGTAAGTTCTCAAACCGATATTGAAAAAGCAGATATTGAACGAGAACGACAAGAACTTGAGGATATGCCCGAAACCGAATTGCATCGTTTGGCAGAAATCTATGAAACTCGCGGACTAAAAAAGGAAACGGCACTATTGGTCGCACGAGAACTCACCGAGCACGATGCCTTAGGGGCACACGTTAGGGACGAATTAGGCATCAACGAAATCAATCAAGCCAATCCCACACAAGCAGCATTAGCTTCAGGAGCTTCCTTTTTGGTGGGAGGTGCACTTCCGCTATTGGTTACTTTTTTATTCCCGATGAACTATATGTATTATGCACTTTACGGATTTACCATTTTATTCCTTTCCTTAATGGGAGCTGTTGCAGCAAAAGCAGGTGGGTCAAGTGTATTTAAGGCCATCTATCGAGTTACTTTTTGGGGAACTATGGCTATGGGAATAAGTGCTTTAGTTGGGTATTGGTTTGGAGTTAGCGTGTAATTAAAAATAAAGAATCCAAGAGGACAAGAACACGAGCAACAAGGAAACATAAAGGCCTAAAATTTTGAAACTTCAAATTTGGAACTTGAAAAAATATTTCTCAAAATAGATTTATGTATCAAAAAATAGAAATAATTTTGCCATCGCATTTGCAAATTTTCATTTTAAAGTTATGATTAAAAAAAGTAAAACCGTGACCTATTTAAAATCTTTTTACATCAAAGATTTTTTTACCATCATTGCAGGATTAGCACTCTTTACCATTGGCGTTACCGGATTTATTCTTCCTAATAAAATTGTTACCGGAGGGCTTTCGGGAGTAGCAATCATCATTAAATATGTAAGTGATTTTGAGGTTTGGAAAACCAATTTGATTGCCAATGCTTTTTTACTAATTATAGCCTATAAAGCTATCAGTAAAGAGTTCGTTTTTCGTGCTTTATTCGGTATCGGTATGCTCTCATTGATGTTTATGTTTGGTGAGAACTATTTACAGCCTTATTTTACTGAGAATCCTTGGGTTAGCGATAGTTTCTTATCGGTATTGGTGGGCGGTGTTTTCGCTGGGACAGGACTTGGGTTGGTCTATTCAGCAAACGGAAGTACTGGAGGTGCTGACATCATTGGTTTTTTAGTAACCAAATACTATCGCATTAGCCTGGCCCGAATTATGCTTATCGTTGATGTATTGGTGGTAATTTCTTCTTATTTTATTTTAGAAAAAACGGAAGATTCTTTAGAAAAAACCATTTTAGGACTAGTTCTATTACCCTTAATGTGGCAAATGGTAGAAATGGTAATGAACGGAGCGCGACAATCAGTGCAACTATTCATATTTTCAAAGCATTATGAAACCATAGCTACTCATATCAATACCGAAATCAATCGCGGATGTACAGTAGTTGATGGTATGGGTTGGTATTCAAAAACTCCTCAAAAAGTAATCATCGTCATTGCCCGACGCACTGAAGCCACCGCTATTTTCCGTTTGGTGGGAAGTATTGACCCTGAGGCTTTTGTAACCAAAGCTAACGTTAGTGGCGTTTATGGTAAAGGCTTTGACCGATTGCACAAATAAGTACAATCAAACAAAAAAACAAAGATTTTTTGTTACACTACCACCTGAAGTATTGTTATTCTAAATATTGGTTAAATAATTGAATTTCATTGAATTAAAACAAATTCTACAAAAATTTGTTTTATCTTAAATATTTTTAAAAATCTATTTTTCAGTATATTAAATAATATTATCTTGGTTTTTTATTTTTTTATTACTTTCGCCCCGTTGTAATAAAAACAGATAAAGAATGATTGTACCTATTTCATTGGTTATTTTAGGGTTCGTGGCTCTTATTGTAGGAGCCAACTATATGGTAAGTGGTTCGGCAGCACTAGCAAAAAAGCATAATATTCCAGATATTGTTATTGGGCTTACCATTGTAGCTTTAGGAACTTCTGCTCCAGAACTCATTGTGAGTATTTTAGCGGCACTTCGTGGTTCTTCCGATATTGCTTTAGGTAATGTTGTAGGAAGCAATAATATTAACCTTTTTATTATTTTAGGCGCCTCGGGTGTCATTTTCCCGATGTACGTACAACGCGGAACGGCTTGGCGTGAAATCCCTATTTCTTTCTTAGTTGCTGTACTTTTGCTTCTATTGGGCAATGGTTTCTTTTTATTCACTGATGGAGAAATTTCACGTTGGGATTCAGGTTTCTTGCTTTTGTGTTTTATAGCCTTTATGATTTACATATTTCGGCAAACCAAAAATCAGGAAGAAGTTGCTGAAGAAATTCCCCAAAAAACCTTTTCTAACTTAGGCATTTGGGTACGAATTTTAGGTGGTTTAGCCGGTTTGGTTATCGGCGGAAAATTAGTGGTGGATAACAGCGTAGAAATTGCTACCGTTTTGGGGTTGAGTGAGAAAATCATTGGACTTACTGTAGTGGCTTTAGGAACCTCCTTGCCCGAATTGGCTACCTCTATCGCTGCTGCTTGGAAAAAAAATAGTGATATTGCTATTGGCAATGTGGTAGGATCTAATATTTTCAATTTGTTACTGATTTTGTCGGTAAGCGGATTGATACAGCCAATGACCTACAATGATTCTTTCAATACCGATTTATATATTTTATTGGGCGGAACAGCCTTCCTATTTCTGTCAATGTTCATTGGGCGTAAATACCAAATTGGGCGTTTACAAGCGCTCATTCTGTTACTGTTTTATTTAGGTTATACCGCCTATATGATACAGAACGCTTAAAGACTCATTTACAAAAGTTTTTAGCAAACTCAAGGGCTCTTTTTTCGGTATAAAAAATATTTTTATTATCATAAAAAGCAACGTGTCCGCCGTATTTTGGAGTTTCCAAAAATACGGCGGAACTCTTTTGTGCTATTGCATACGGATAACAATTTTCAGATAAAAAGCTGTCGTTTTGGGCATTTATTAGTAGCGTTGGGGTACTAATCTGTTCAAGTACAAATAGTGAACTACATTGAGCGTAATAATGGTCAGCATTTTTAAATCCGTGTGCCTTTGAAGTGTATATTTCATCAAAATCACGAAGCGTTTTTATACCCTTGAGGACTGAAACCTCCATTTGGTTAGGGAATTTTTTCCGTTTTTGAAAAGCCTTCTTTTTAAGCCCTATAAGGAAATTTTCGGCATAAAGCCAATTCCGCCAATGCAGTAATCTTTCAGAACATCCTGCCAAATCACAAGGTGTTGAAACGGCAACAAAAGCCTTTATTTGTGTAGGAAGTTGCTTTGTACTTCCGGCATAAAGCAAACTGATATTTCCTCCCATACTAAATCCTTTAATCACAATTTCAGAATAGCCCTTTTCAATAACATACTGAATAACAAAGGATAAATCTTGTATTTTTCCAGAATGATAGGTAGAAAAAAGGCGATTATCTTCACCACTACAACCCCTGAAATTCATAGCGCAAGCGTCAAATCCGTTTTGATTAAACATTTTTGCCGCGCCTAAAATATAGGGTCGTTGGGCAGAGCCTTCCAATCCGTGAAGCAAAATCACACAACGCAGACTTTTTTCACCAGCGTAACTCCAATCAACATCTAAAAAATCACCATCAATAAGTTCCAATCGTTCACGAAACTGCTTTATGTTACTAACCCTTCGAAATTTCCCCGAATAAATGGTAGCAACGTCCATATTTCGAAAACAATACGAAGGACGATACAAACTCTCTACAATAGGCATAACTTTGTTTTTAAATATCAAAAAAAGATATAAAACAAAGGCAACCCTTTTAAGATTGCCTTTGTTTACAGCTATTTATTTTCTTCGGAAAACATTTCTGTAAAATACTGATAAAACCAAGGAATGGTTTCAATTCCTTTAAGGAAATTAAATAACCCAAAATGCTCGTTAGGCGAGTGAATGGCATCGCTATCCAACCCAAAGCCCATCAAAATGGATTTACTTTTCAATTCCTTTTCAAAAAGTGCCACAATGGGGATGCTTCCTCCCGAGCGTACAGGCACTGGCTTTTTGCCAAAAGTTTGTTCGTAAGCCTTGGCACACGCCTGATAGCCCACAGTATTGGTAGGAGTCACATAACCCTGACCGCCGTGATGGGGTTTAACCACCACGCGAACCCCTTCGGGAACTATACTTTCGAAATGATTTTTAAACAGTTGTGTGATTTCTTCCCAGTCTTGGTTGGGTACAAGGCGCATTGAAATTTTAGCAAAAGCCTTACTCGGGATAACCGTTTTGGCTCCTTCGCCCGTATAACCACCCCAAATTCCGTTTACATCAAGGGTAGGACGAATGGAATTACGTTCATTGGTTACGTATCCGCTTTCTCCATAAACGGCATCAATATCTAAAGCCTTTTTGTAAGCCTCTAAAGAGAAAGGAGCCTTTGCCATTTCTTGGCGCTCTTGCTCGGAAAGTTCTTCTACTTTGTCATAAAATCCAGGAATGGTAATATGATTGTTTTCGTCGTGTAATGAGGCTATCATTTTGGAAAGCACATTGATAGGATTAGCTACCGCTCCTCCGTAAAGCCCTGAATGCAAATCACGATTGGCTCCAGTTACCTCAACCTCAACATAGCTCAATCCGCGTAGCCCAGTGGTTATGGAAGGAACTTCTTTTGAAATCATTCCCGTGTCGGATATCAAAATGATGTCGTTACGGAGTTTTTCTTGATTGTGCTGTACGAACCAACCCAAACTCTCGGAACCGACTTCCTCCTCTCCTTCAATCATAAATTTGACATTACAAGGCAGAGCATTGTTTTTGGTCATATACTCCAACGCCTTTACGTGCATAAACATTTGTCCTTTATCATCACAAGCACCTCGGGCAAAAATAGCTCCTTCAGGGTGAATTTCAGTCTTGCGGATAACAGGCTCGAAAGGGTCAGATGTCCAAAGTTCAATAGGGTCAGCAGGTTGTACATCGTAATGTCCATAGACCAAAACGGTAGGAAGTTTAGGGTCAATAATTTTTTCGCCATAAACGATAGGATAACCAGGGGTTTGACAAATTTCTACCCGATCACAACCTGCCTTTTCAAGAGCTTCTTTTACCGCCTCAGCCGTGTTAATCACATCTTGCGAGTGTGCCGAATCAGCACTTACAGAAGGGATTTTAAGCAAGTCAATAAGCTCATTTACAAATCTTTCTTTGTGCTTGTCAATATATTCTTTTACCGAATGCATAATGTTTTTTTTATATATTCTTCAAAGGTAGTAAAAAAATTGTAATAAAACACAGTTAATGTATTTTATGTAGGTCAAAGCCACGAAGTGATCAACCTTAATTCGTTTATTTGAACCATTTTTTTGACCTTGAAGGTTAATAAAAAACATAAATTTTCTGTAAATTGAGTTTGAAACCACATCTAAATGTAGAAAAAAGATGTTTGTATGTGGTTTGAATTATAATGCTATAAAAATAGTATTTCGTGCCTTTGACCTAGTGTTTGGCTTAAAGCAAAAAAATCCTCATATTTTTTTCGTACTTTTGCTTCGTTTGATGCTTAAAAATAATTTTAAAAAATACATATTTCAGTATGACAAACCAGTTCAAAATGCCTTGGCAAGAGCGTCCTGAAGGATGCAAAGATGTTATGTGGCGATACAGCCAAAATCCAATCATTGGGCGATATCACATCCCAACTTCCAATAGTATTTTTAATAGTGCTGTAGTTCCTTTTGGAGACGGATTTGCAGGAGTTTTCCGTTGTGATAACAAAGCGGTACAAATGAATATTTTTGCAGGTTTCAGTAAAGACGGAATCAATTGGGAAATCAATCACGAACCCATTGTAATGAAAGCAGGAAATACACAAATGATTGATTCTGATTACAAATACGACCCTCGCGTTACGTGGATTGAAGACCGCTATTGGGTTACTTGGTGTAATGGCTATCACGGACCTACCATCGGGATTGCCTACACATACGATTTTAAGGAATTTTTCCAATGCGAAAATGCGTTTTTGCCTTTCAACCGAAATGGAGTACTGTTCCCAGAAAAAATCGACGGGAAATACGCAATGCTTTCACGACCAAGTGATAATGGACATACACCATTCGGAGATATATATATCAGCTACAGCCCTGATATGAAATATTGGGGTGAACATCGTTGTGTTATGAAAGTAACTCCGTTTGAAGATAGTGCTTGGCAGTGTTTAAAAATCGGTGCTGGTGCAGTGCCTATACTTACCGATGAAGGTTGGTTGATGTTTTATCACGGAGTAATCAGAACGGCTAACGGATATCGCTACTCAATGGGAGCTGCTATTTTGGATAAAAACGACCCAAGTAAGGTTAAATATCGTACACAGCCTTATCTATTGGCTCCTGCTGAAATTTACGAATTAACAGGCGATGTACCGAATGTTGTATTTCCTTGTGCAGCGTTGCATTCTATTGAAGAGGATAAAGTAGCTGTTTACTACGGAGCTGCCGATACGGTAGTTGGTGTAGCTTTCGGTCGTATTTCGGAAATTATTGAATTTACTAAAAACAATAGTTTGTAAAACGCTTTGAGCAGAGGATAAAGTTCTTTTTCAGAATTTTATCCTCTCTTTTTTTAACATAATCCTATGAAAAAGATACTATTTCTGCTTTTTATTACACATTGGGCTTGGGGACAAGTAGCTCCGCAACCCAAGTCGTACATTGCTTACCATACCCAAGAGCCGATTACCATTGATGGTAAAGACATTGAAAGAGTATGGCAATTAGTTCAATTCACCGATGAGTTCATCGACATTGAAGGCAATAAAACCCCAAAATACAAAACACAAGTAAAAATGTTATATGACGATACACACTTTTACTTCTTCGCAAAAATGGAAGACCCACACCTTTGGGCAACCCTCAAAGAACGTGATACGGTCATCTTCCACAACAACGATTTTGAAATTTTCTTAGACCCCGATAACGATTCACACAACTATTACGAATTTGAAATCAATGCCTTAAACACCGTTTGGGATTTGTTCTTAACCAAACCCTATCGGGAAAATAACAAAGTATTAGATGGCTGGGATATCAACGGATTACGCTCTGCCATACACACCGAAGGAACTCTAAACAATCCGAACGATACCGACCATTATTGGAGTGTTGAAGTAGCTATTCCGTGGGCAGCAATGCGTGAGGCACATATGCAGAATAACCTCCCTACGGGCAAATTCTGGCGTGTGAACTTCTCTCGTGTTCATTGGGATTTCGACCTAAAAAACGGAAAATATTACCGAAAAAAAGACCGAAACGGAAAACTCTTACCCGAATACAATTGGGTATGGTCGCCACAATGGAAAATCAGTATGCACGAACCTGAATTGTGGGGATATGTTTTCTTCTCCGAAAAGCAGGTAGGAACTGAAGATCATTTTGAAATTCCGAAAGACGAAGCCCTAAAACGTTATCTTTATAGCCTCTATCATACAAAGAAAGCGAAAAACAATGCGAATTTTCAAAAAGCGTTAAAGCAAGGAATCGTTGTGTGGGATGAGAAAATACGCCCCAAATTTAGTCAAACACCAACACGCTGGGAAATTTCGATAAAAAGCCCTTTCAGTCATCAACTTTTAGTCATCACCGAAGAGGGTAAATTGAATACTTTTACAACGGATAAAAAATAGCATTATGAATACGGAAAAAGTAGCAAAACACATTGTTAAGTGGCTGAAATATTATGCTGAAAATGCCCGTGTTAAAGGGCTGGTTATCGGCATTTCAGGCGGGGTGGATTCCGCAGTGGTTTCCACGCTTTGTGCTGAAACCGGTCTGCCTACACTTTGTCTTGAACTTCCTATACATCAGGCTGAAAGTCACGTATCAAGAGCTAAGCAGCACATCGATTTTTTGAAGAAAAACTACACCAATGTTTCCAGCCTTGAAGTAGATTTGACTCCCGTTTTTGACCAATTTGTAGCCCAAATTCCACCGACGGACAAATCGTCTTACGAAATGGCTTTGGCAAATACCCGAGCAAGACTAAGAATGACTACACTTTACTACTTTGCTGGATTAGAAGGATATATTGTTGTAGGGACAGGGAATAAGATAGAAGATTTTGGCGTTGGCTTTTTTACCAAATATGGCGATGGAGGCGTAGATGTTAGCCCGATTGCCGATTTAATGAAGAGTGAAGTTTATCTTTTAGGAAAATATTTGAACATTCCGAAATCAATTCTTCAAGCAAAACCTTCCGATGGGCTTTTTGGCGATGACAGAAGCGACGAAGACCAACTCAAAGCCTCGTATGATGAGCTGGAATGGGCAATGCTGCAAGATGAGAAAGGCAAAACTGCCGATGATTTTTCAGGACGTGAGAAAGAAGTCTTTCAGATTTACAAGCGCCTAAATCGTGCAAACCAACACAAAATGAATCCAATACCTATTTGTGAATTGAAAGATATTAAATAAACATTTCATAAATAATCAAAAGAGGCTATCCGAAAAATCTTCCGATAGCCTCTTTTTTATAACCAAAAACATAATCTTTACGGTTTTTGTATTTTGTGTTTTACAGTAGGAAGAATATCTTTGAAACGTTCACGAGTTTGTTCTTCAAGGTTTGATTTAGGTCTGAAAATGGCTATAAAATCGTTTCCAACAAACTCATAAGTCGTTTCTGAATTGATGTGAAAAAGCTCAATTTTTTCATCGTTTGACAAAACACGAAGCTCAAATCGCTCAATGTCACGTCCATAATCCAACTCTAAAAGTTTTACATTATTTTCGCCATGAATATTACTTATGGTATATCTTCCGTGAAAATTCCAAAAAACGGAGCTTAGTGGCACATCAGGAGCTGTTTTTGACGATTTAAAAAGACCTTCATCTCCCATAACAAAATGCAAGTAATTTTCGCTATCAAAAGGATTAAGAGCTCCTTCTTTGCTGGAATACACTTTACGCCAAATGCCATATTCTTGTAAAAAATAACGGATATTATCATAAAAAAGCATATCATAATTAAAATTATGCTTTTGATACCCTACCAAACGATACACCAAATTGGAACCCAAATCATATAAATCAATAGTTGTAGCATCTACTTGTACCACATCAAAACGATAGACACCGTCTGTACGATGTTGCACTTCAAGTACATTGCCACGAGTGAAAAAACTTCCGATTTCGACACCATATCCACCATTATCTTTACCGATACCTGCCAGATTATTGTTAGCACGTAAAACTCTGTGGTCAAAGGTGATTGTAAAGGCTTTTTGCAAAAACGGAATTTTGCTGTGTCCTCGGGTAGCATTGATATCCACATACCACAAATCGTAATTGTGGAGTAAAGTACCCAGACTAATACCTTCATCGCGTCTTTCTTCTATATAATTCACGGAGCAACCCACCAAAAACAGAACTAAAACTCCAAAAACCAATATCTTTTTCATAATAATATGTTTTAAAAAACAACTCTATACCCTTGCCTTTCCAATTTTTATGCCAAAATAACAACGCACTCAATTTAAGTTTATTTTCCATCCAAATGTAAAAAGCATCATTTTATTACTTACATTTGTCAAATAATTGTAAATGTGAGCTTATGTTTTCTAAATTACATTTGGTGTATTTGTTTTTGACAAGTATTTTTTTGGTGGGTTGTCCGGCATATTTTGAACACTTACCCGATACGCCGAGTTATGAACCGTTGATTATGGAACGTTCCGATTTTGAAAAATCAATCCAAGTACAAGCTTCCATACCTATGGAAAATGCAGGGAAAATTTATCTGAAAGACCATTGGCTATTTTTGGGCGACACCCATAAAGGGTTTCATATTTATGACAACTCGAACCCTGAAAACCCAGTAGCGGTTGCCTTTTTAAGCATTCCTGGGGCTACTGATTTAGCCATTCGCGACGAAGTGATGTACGTGAATCAAGCTACCGATTTGGTGGCTTTTAGCTATGATGTGAATAGTGGAACAATTACCCTGCACAAACGCATTAAAAAGGCTTTTCCTCAGATGCGCTCCCCTGACGGATTTTTTCACTATATTGATGATAATAAAGTAATTGTAGATTGGATTCCTAAAAAATAAATGATGAAAAAGATTGGTTATATAATACTGTTTTTTGTTTTTCTTGTTTGTACTTCGTGCAATAAAGAAAATGCTTCACAAAATGACTCCTCCAATGATGGCAAAGGAGGTTCTTTAGCTACTTTTGCTCTTAAAGGGGCATATCTTTATGTAGTTGATGAAGCTAATTTGAATGTTTTTCAGGTAAAAACGCCTCAAAACCCGAGCAAAGTTAATAGTATTCCTATTGGGTTTAATATTGAAACGCTTTTCTCGGCAGGAGATTATCTGTTCGTTGGTTCACGAAATGGAATGTATATTTATTCGGTGGAAGAACCCGAAAAGCCAAAAATGCTTTCCAAGGCAGAACATTTTACCGCTTGTGACCCTGTAGTTTCTGATTTGGATTTTGCTTACGTAACCCTACATTCGGGCACCTTTTGCAGAAATTCAGGCAATGCCCTGCAAATCTATGATGTTAAAAATCTACGCAAACCCAAACTTATTTATGAAATGAACTTATCTTTCCCCAGAGGATTAGCCCTTGAAGGTGATTTATTAGTGGTTTGTGATGATAAATTAAAATTCTTTTCTGTTGAAAATCCGTATGCACCAGAACTCGTTTATTCTGTAAATCGTAATTTTAAAGATGTGGTTTTCTATCAAGGTAAACTCTTTGCTTTTGGTGAGCGTGAAATTGCTCAATATCAATGGTCAACCCCTGACTTTTCTGATTTTAAACTGATTAGCAGTCTCAAATATTAAAAAAAATCCGATTCAATAATTGAATCGGATTTTTTTTACTTTCTATGCTTGATGCGTTTTTTTAAGCAAATCGTTTACCGTTTTTACCGGATTAAAGGTAATTAAAGGCACTTCAACGAAAAGGGTAATCCAGTTTGCCATAGAACCATTCCACAAACCAGGGCGTTCTAAGGCTTTTAAGGGTTTGCCCATATAGGTTTTCCCTGTGATGAAGGCTTGTTTAGGGTCTGTAAATTCGTGGAGATTGAATTTTTTGCCCTTGTAATTTTTCGTACCACAAACCAAATCCACGGGATTGAAATGTGTGGCTTGTTGGAAAATTTCTTTCTGTTGAGCATCATTCAAATTCACTTGTGCCGACTCAATAATTTGCAAACTGATATTTCCTTCTGTATCCTTTACCCAAAACGGACCCCCACCGGGTTCACCTTCGTTTTTAACCATACCACAAACACGTATCGGGCGATTCAGTTGTTCTTTTATAAAATCTAAGGCATAATGTCGTTTGAATTTATAAACATAATCAGGTACGCAGATGTTTATATCACGCATAAAGTCCAAAATATCGTTTACTTGCTTTTTACGGATTTTGTTCTTATCCAAACGTTTAAGAATTCGGAAGATTTCGGACTGTACTTCGCGTAATTTTCCAGCAAGAGCTTCCTTATAGAAAACCGTTTCATCGGTATATTTTTTAACTACCACATTATCAATATTTTTAATAAAAATAACGTCAGCATCTACCTCATTAAGGTTATCAAGCAAGGCTCCGTGCCCTGCAGGGCGGAAAAGCAAAGCTTCGTTTTCATCTCTGAAAAGTTCATTGTTTTCAGTAACCGAAACCGTATCAGTACTTGGCTTTTGATACGAAAACGACACATCAAATTTGATGTTATAACGAGCTTCTAATTTTTCTTTGATGGCATCAAGCTCTTTTTTAAAAGCCTCAGTATGTTGTTCAGTAATGGTGAAATGCAGATAAGCAATATCTTCTGCTGAGGCATACATTACCGATTCTCTGAAATGTTCTTCAAAAGGCGTAACCACTTTTTCGGAATGATGATGAAATGGAAGCAATCCTTTAGGCAAATTGCCATAATTAAGCTTTTCAAGTAATATTGCTGCTATAAGATGTTTTTGAACATCTTCGGATTGGGTTTCAAAATCGGGGATATTTTTAGCAATATAATCGCTTAAAACAGAATAAAAAGCAAACTTTTTCAATCCTTTGAAGAAGATATCCATATCTTTATTTCCCGAACGGTTTACGTAGGCTTTAAACGATTCTTTTTCAGGATTGAAATCATCTTTAAAAGCAAATAACGATTTAAACATTCGGGTAGCTGCTCCCGATGCAGGTACAAATTTGAGTATTGAAATCCCTTTTTTCTTTTTCTGGTAAATGGCGGCATATTTTGCCGTTTCTTCCTTTGAGAAGCTCAAAATACCATTACCAATAGTAGCTGCAGCGGCTAATTGTATGGGCGGAATACCTTTTTTGAAAAGGGTTACTTGCTGCTCGAGCATTTCAGGCGTTATGCCTTTCTCGGAGAGTTGTTTGAGGTCATTTTTTGTTAATTCCATTGCTTTAAAAGTATTTTTCGGACAATTTCCGAAGCCGTTCTCAAGCGGACTTGGGCATCGCCACGCAAGGTTATAAAAGATTTTTTATGTGCTATGAGCATTTTTTTAAATTGGTCAAACATATAAGGGCGGTCGTTGGGTCGGTCGCGCAAGGGGTCAGGCTCCCAAGGAACATCAATATCGGTCAGAAAATAAAAGTCGTAATGATTTTCGGTGGCGTACTTTTCAATTTCGGCAGGGCACTTTCCTTGATAGTAAATTTTGGAATATGTCATCAATTCTAACAAATCCGTATCGCAAAAAAGCACACGATTTGCCTTTGGCACTTGCTCATTTTCTAACGCCATCTGACCGTAAGCGATGGGAAGCAAATCATTCCAAGAACAACTTTGATGATGTTTTTGCCATTTTTCTTCCAGATAAATTCGCATAAACTCGGGCGTCCAAACCGTACCGAATGCTTCGGCAAGAGCCTTGCACAAGGTAGTTTTTCCGGTAGATTCCGGTCCGAAACAAACCACTCGGACTATATCCGTTTGTTTTTGCGATAAATTTCCCTCCATTCCCGATATCCGTAATAGGCAATTATGGTAAAAATTAAATATTGTAATGACGTAAATTTCAATCCTTTATAATAATATAAGGGTACAGAAATCAAATCCCCTACAATCCAAAAAATCCAGTTTTCAATCTTTCGTTGTGCCATCAGCCACATTCCTACTAGAAAAATAGCTGTAGTGATTATATCCACCCCATCCAACAGACTGAAAAACTCAAATCCTAACGATACGCCTTCCATCGAAAAGGAATTATTGATGTAGGGTTTGAAAAAATACACGGTGGTAACCAATATCAAACTAAAAAGAGCTAATCCTAAGCTGATTACCCAATCTTTTGAGTTCATCACCGAAACCTCAACGTGTACTTGGTCTTGACTATTTTGAGCCCAAAGCACCCAACCGTAAACGCTCATCACGGTATAATAACCGTTTATCATCATATCACCAAAAAGGCGAAACTCCCAAAGCAAGTAAACAAATATGACTGTACTTACAATTCCGGTAGGATACACCCATATATTTCGCTTTTTGGCAAAAAAAACACTCAATAACCCGAAAATAACCCCAATTACTTCAAGAACTATCCAATGAGTGGCAACACCCTTATACTGGTCAAAAAGCCAATTAAAAATGAGGCTCATAAGCGTGTCTGTCCGATTTTACGATTTTGATGTAAATCAGTCCGTTTTCAATTTGCTCAAAAACATCTTTAATTTCAGTGGTAAGTACTTGCATTACCTTATCATATTCGCCGTAAACTTGAGTACTTAGCGGATTTTCAAGCACCACAAACCCCGAGCTACGTAACTTTTTTATCAGATGAATGATTGGCGGCTCAAAATCGGATTGTAACGGACTTAAAGTCAACTCAACAGATATTTTCATAGAAAGTTTTTATTGGGTTCTAATTCTTTTTGGGTTACCAAAGATAAGCAAAAAAATGCGAGTTTAAAAATAAAGACCAAAAAGAATTTACACACTCTTTTGTACATTTTTGTATTGCTATTTTTTTTTATTCTTCATTTTCTTTTTCCTCTTTTTCAACTTCTTTGCCTAAGAATTTTCTTAAATTAAAAAGGCATTCTTTAATAACAACAAAAAATATAATAACAAAAATAACAATAAATCCCTCTTTCCCTATAATTTTTAACATCTTTAAATACAATAAATCATTCAGTAACCTTCTACCTGTAGCTTTTTCTAATGATTTACCCAAACTTGAAAGAATATCCTCTTCTGATGTTACAATAAAGTGATGTATTGAAATGATACACATTAAACACATTACAATATAAAAAATCACATTAAATAAATAGTCAAAATTGATTTTTATATGATTCTTGGATAGCTTTTCCCAATATTTTCTTAACAAATTCATCTTTTGTTTCTTTTTTGTAATGATTTCTCCTCACGGTAATTGGTGCAAACTACATTACATTATCCTTTACCCTTCTCAAAAACACTTTCCCATAGTCCCCCTCACAGTGATTTGAGCAAAAAATATCGGGTTTTCGATAGCTCCAAAACCCGATGTTTTATTGTATTTTGAAAACAAATCTATTTTAGAAAAGTTTCCACTGGGGTATATTCCAAATGGAACGTTTCGGCCACTGCCTTGTAGGTTACTTTTCCTTGAACCACATTGAGCCCTGCTGCCAAGCCCTTATCAAATTGACAAGCCTTTTTCCATCCGTTATTGGCAAGTGATACGGCATAAGGCAAAGTAGCGTTAGTAAGCGCCAAAGTAGAAGTAAATGGTACTGCTCCAGGAATGTTTGCCACACAATAATGAACTATTCCGTCCACTTCATAAATAGGTTGACTGTGTGTGGTTACACGCGAAGTTTCAAAACAACCGCCTTGGTCAATAGCAACATCTACCAAAACAGAACCTTTGGTCATTAGTTTTAACATTTCACGAGTGATTAAAGCAGGAGCTTTTGCCCCAGGAATGAGCACTGCACCGATAACTAAATCACACATAGGAAGCTCTTTTTCAATATTGTATTGCGAAGCGTACAGCGTTTTGATGTTTTTGGGCAAAATACTATCCAGATAACGTAGTTTGGGCAAAGAAATATCGGCAATGATTACTTCAGCGCCCAATCCTGCGGCAGTTATAGCTGCATTATAACCCACTACACCTCCGCCCAAAACCAATACTTTGGCAGGTTTAACTCCAGGAACACCACCCATCAAAATGCCTTTTCCACCTTGTGGTTTTTCTAAAAAACGAGCACCTTGCTGTGCCGCCATACGCCCTGCCACTTCCGACATTGGCGTAAGTAACGGAAGCGAATGGTTTGCTTCCACCGTTTCGTAAGCCAAACAAACCGCCTTTTGCTTTATCATAGCGTGTGTTAGAGCTTCTTCCGAAGCAAAATGAAAATATGTGAAAATCAGTTGATTTTCCTTAATCAGCTCATACTCGGTAGCAATGGGTTCTTTTACCTTGTAAATCATCTCTGATTGAGCATAAACCGACTCTATGGTGGGTAAAATAGTGGCTCCTGCTTTTTGATACTCTTCATCGGAAAAACCACTACCTATTCCTGCCGATTTCTGAACATACACCGTATGCCCATTTTTAATCAATTCTTTAACTCCTGCAGGGGTAGCTCCTACTCTATTTTCATTATTTTTTATCTCTTTAGGGATTCCTATAATCATAGTAGAAAAATTTTAATGTTTCAGGACGATAAATTTACTAAAAAAAGCATTTACAATCGACACTTGATTTGAAAAACAGCGTATTTTTTTATCTCAAAAACAAATGACAATTACATTTTTTTATGAAATTCAATAATCATAGTGTTTTTCGACTATGTAAAAGACGAAATAATTATCTCTTTTTTTGTATATTTGTAAACAATTATTTCAGTTACTGATGGGAAATTTTGATTTTTTAACCGATACTGCACATCGACCTTGGCAATTACCCAAAGGGAAATGGCAATATTACCAACAATGGAATGATGCCCTTTTTTTGCATTTCCAAGTTGATGATAATTCTTTAAGAAAACTCGTGCCTTTGGGCTTGTCATTAGATGATTTTCAGGGAAATTATTACGTATCATTAGTGGCTTTCAAAATGGAAAAAATACGCCCAAGGCTTTTACCTTCGTGGAGTTATATTTCTGATTTTTATGAAATAAACCTCCGCACCTATGTTAAAAAGCAAGACAAATCGGGCGTTTATTTTTTAAACATTGAAGCTGAAAAAGCACTTTCGGCAAAAATAGCAAGAATGCTTTCGGGGCTTCCTTATGAAAAGTCAAATATCCGAAGAACTCTTAACCGATACCATAATCAAAACAAAATCAAAGAATTTGAATTAGATGTTGAATTTTCGGTGGGCGATAAAATCAACACAAAAACACCACTTGATTGTTGGCTTACCGAAAAATATTGTTTGTATTTGCAAGATAAAGACCAACACCTGCGTTTTAACATCCATCACCGTGAGTGGGATTTGCATCAAGTTATCTTAAAAAACATTGATTTACAATACCATATATCAGAACTAAAACTCTGTGAGACAGACATAATAGCCGCACACTATTCATCAGGGGTGGAAGTAGTGTCGTGGTCGGCTGAAAAGGTTTAAAGTGTTAGGTGTGACAGATGGCTTGATTATAAACAAACCATTAAAATATTTTTCGTATCCATCGTAATGGAGCAAAAATATTTACACCTTTTTCTGGGGCTTCGTACCAAAATATAAAATAAGCTAAAAATCCTAAAATCAATACAATAATAAAAATAGTATTCAAAACATTCTTAATTTTATATGTCAAAGAACTTCTATCTTCACTTGTTATTTGAAGTATTCTTTGAAATAAAGCCGTTAATTCTGTACTTTTTTCTTTATTTTTCCCGAAAAGATGCTCAATATCAACCACTTCCTGATTTCTATTTTTGTAAAGAAAAATTACTGAATGATTGACCATTTTAATATTTTGTAAATCTTCCCATAAAATTTTTTGAGCTTCATCAGATGAAGTACTTACAGCAATTGATATAAATTTTTCAGTGATGATTACAGAATCTTTTTCGGATATTCCATTTTGAAAAGCCAACAAAATTTCATCATCAAAAGTAAGTTTATGAACCAAAACAAAACGCTTATTTTTTTCTATTTCTTTAGAAATTAAAATTTTATTGGTAAAAATTTCATTCCAATTAGACGTTTTAAAGATTATGCCCTTTTTCACATCAAAAGCATAATTTGATATTTCTCTTAAAATCAATTCTTTTATCATTTATTACCTATTTTGAAGTAGCTACCATTTTTTTGTATTTTTCTATCTCTTTTTTGATGCTTTCAATTTTCTTTTTAACATTTTCAATATCACGCGTATATTTTTCCGATTCTCTGACCTTATTTTTTCGATAATTTTCTCTGGTTGATGCCGAAGTTGTTGATTTTATATTTCGGGCAAAATAGTCCATTCGTTTCTTTTTATCCTCCTGCAATTTGTCAATTCTTGTTCGTAACGAAATAATATCTTGCTTCTTATCAGCAATCTTTTTTCTGTAAAGTTCCTTACTCATTTTTGTTAAATTTATCTATAAGTCGTTCAATAACAGTTTCTTTTTGTTGTGTTTTAGGTTTATCTTCTTCAAGATATGCAAAAATGCCCATCACTGAAAACAAAACAAACATCAACACAAAAACCCAATAACGTTGAAAAAATGCTTTTCGTTGTTTTTGCCGATAAATTCGTTCAAATAGAGGTATTTCAGTAGCTTTCGGATATTTCATTTTGAGCATTTGTAAACATTGCCCATACTTTTTGAGAGCAATATCAGCATAGTCATTCGCTCGTTTATTTTCCTCTTCCAAAGTATCTTTCCAAGAATTGGAGGAAATTATAGCAGATAAATTATACATTGTATCAATCAATCCTTGTTTTTGTTTAGGAATTTTGATGGCTACTAACTTCTCAATATTTTGTTCGAGTTTTAAAACTTGTTTTCGAGCAAATGCCTCTTCTTCTTTTTTTGATTGAATTTCAGCTTTTTTACGTTCGACAAATGCCTGTTTTCTTGTTTTAACAAACGTTTTAATAGTTCCGTCACTTTTCACCGAAGTTCCACTACCGAGCAAACTTCTGCCTGTGTCATTAACTCGTTGATATTTTGAAGCGTGTTTGTTTCCAAAAATTTTATTGGAAATAAACCTTCCCGTATCACGCCCTAATTGCCCTTTGAGTGAACTAAAAAATCCCATTTTATTATAATTTTTAAAGAATACGGATTGCTATAAGAAGCAATCCGCATTGAAAAATTACTTTCCAGAAGCTGTTAATGTGATTGAATCTTCTGAAAGTTTTGAATCATCTGGCGTAGCTACTTGTACTTTAATACCAAATTCTTCTAAAATCTTTTTTTCAAAATTACCCACCAACATTTTTCCGTTAATTTTTACATCGCCTCCTTTGGCATCACTTCTCCTGATGGAAGCCAATGTAGCTTCGTCATCTGCAAATTTTTGTCCGTTATACACACGTAAGGTAGAACCAAATTCACTTTTGAAATTTGCTTTCAAAGTTTTCACTTTCATTTTTCCTGAGATAGTAAAATCTGCCATTTTTTTAAATTTTTAATTATTAAACAATTATTTTTGTCTTCGTGCATCGCCCAAAGTAAAAGTATCATTAACAAGATTTTTATTTTCAATATCTGCAATTTGGACTACAATTCCGAGGTGTTCTAAAAACATTTTTTCTACTTCACCCACTTTTTGAGTAGCCTTTATTCTTAGCTTATCAGAATTAAAATTTACTGAGGTTTGGGTGGTTCTTTCGTCTAAAGTTTTTAGTGTCATTCTACCATCACTGGCGAGTTTTTTCCCTTTATAAACACGCAATGAAAGACCAAATTTATCTTTAAATTGTTTCGTAAGTTCTGTAACTTTCATTGAACTTTCTACCTCAAATTCTGTTGAAGTGAAAGTATCCACAATTTTGTTAAATAATTTCATATTATTCTGATTTTTGTTTTCTTTCTAATAATTTTGCTTGTAATATCATTTCAAATTCAGCCAAATCAACTCCTTCAGAAGCAGCTTTTTGGAACAAAACTTGCCTTTCTTGTTCGGTGAGTACGTTATCCAACAAGGCAAATTCAATAAGTTGCTCCAATTGTTGGCTGTATAATTTCATTGGAGGAGATTGTCCCTGCCCTATGGCAAGTAAATTTTGAGAGCTATTAGGTAGCTTAGAAGTTTCTAATTGTTTTTTGGCTATCTCTTGTATTCCTTTGATTCCTCTTTCAATAAGTACATTTTTATTGGTAATTCCAAATTTGTCAGTAACATCTAAAACACGCATAAAAGGAATTGCAGAAGTAGCAATATCAATCATATCTGCGACAGCCTCAGCATCGGCATCAGCAATTTGAGTCAATGCCAAATTTTTTCCTTTACTCAAAATTTCTGCACTACCTTCAAGTGCTGAACTTGAAGCCGAAGCAAGTGTTTCTTTTGTATTTTTGAATGTTTGACAAGTAGTTTCAAAAGCTGAATCTGAAACGGAAATAACAGAATCCTTTGTTACTTTTAATACAGAAGAAGTACTTTCAAAAGCTGATTTTGAAACAGAAGTAATATTTTCTTTTGATTTGGATAATGATTCTGAAACATTTTCAGAAATAGAAGAAGCTAAATTTTTTAATTTACTAAACATTTTGGTTTATTTTAAGATGGTTAATAATAAAGCATAATTCTTTTGCGTTTACTATTATCAAAATGTTTAGATAAACAAGAGATTACCACAAAAAAAGTGGACCTCTGCATTTACTTGTAAGTGAGGGAGTCCAAGCCCTGTACAACAAAGCAAAGCAAAAGCCCACGCATTCAACGTGAGCGTTATGCTTAAACCTCCCTGTTGTACATTGAAATTTTTGGACTTTTCACTTACAGGTTCGTTAGCAAACGCAATATGATTTAAGTATTTTCTTCTATCGTATAAGTTTTTCTTTTGGTTTAGCAAAGATGATAATTTTTTTAAATTTTTACAATTTATTTTGTATTTTTTTTGAGTGGTACATTCAAGCACCAATTGTAATTTTTTTTACCATAGATACACCTAAAACAGATAAAAACATTTTCTTGCAGAAAATCCGTACCTTTGCTCCAAGAAATTTTGATTTTATAATGGTTTTGACTGAGCGTATTTTTTCCATAAAAACTTCGGAAGATTTTCAAAATGTAGCCTTAGCTATTTTTAGATATCAATACAAATATAACCCTGTATATCAATCGTTTTGCAATTACTTAAACCGAAATCCCGAACAGGTAAATTCGGTAAACGAAATTCCTTTTCTGCCCATAGAGTTTTTCAAAACCAAAACCATAATCAGCGGAACACAAAAAAGTTCAAAAATATTTACCAGTAGCGGAACCACAGGGAGTAACACCTCAAAGCATTACGTTAAAGATATTTCCATCTATGAAAAAAGTTTTCGGCAAGGATTTCGGCACTTTTACGCAAATGAAACCAATTATGCTTTTTTAGCACTTCTCCCTGCTTATTTGGAACGTACGGGCTCTTCCTTAACTTATATGGTTGACGACTTAATAAAGCGCTCAAAAAACACTCAAAGTGGCTTTTTTTTACACAATCTTGACCAATTGGCAGAGAAACTCCATTTCTTAGAAGAAACAGAACAAAAAACCATTCTGATTGGCGTTTCATTTGCTCTGCTGGATTTGGTAGAAAAATACAACTTTTCGTTAAAAAATACCATAGTTATGGAAACTGGCGGAATGAAAGGCAGAAGAAAAGAATTGATTAGAGAAGATTTACATCATATCTTAAAACAAGGCTTTGGAACGGAAAGCATTCACTCCGAGTACGGAATGACAGAGCTACTCTCACAAGCCTATTCCTCAGGCAACGGAATTTTCCGAAGCGTACCTTGGATGCAAATTTTAATTCGAGATGTAAACGACCCCTTATCCTATCAACCCTTTGGTAAAAGCGGAGGCGTGAATATCATTGATTTGGCAAACGTACACTCGTGTAGCTTTATTGCCACACAAGACTTGGGCAGAGCCTTTCAAGATGGTAGCTTCGAGATTTTAGGACGATTTGACCACGCCGATATTAGGGGTTGTAACCTAATGGTTTTATAACCTCTCCATAGCCAACTTTGCTGATGCTACGGTTTTGGCAGCATTTCCCACAAAAACCTCATTATCAATGACCATAACTGGTCGGTTTAGAAACGTGTAATGCTCCAAAATCAAATTTTTATAATCGGATTCGGTGAGCGATTGCTCTTTCAAATTACGTTGCTTGTAAAGTTGGGCACGCTTGCTAAACAATTTTTCATAACTTCCTGCCTTTTCTTTAAGAAAATCAAGTTCACTTTCAGTAATCGGATTGTGTTTTATATCCTGAATTTCAAAATTAGAACTGGGCTGTAATTCTTTTAAAATACGCTGACAAGTAGAACAACTTCCTAAATAATATATTTTATTCATTTTTAATGAATTATGGTTTTACAAAGGATAAATTTTAAAGGATAAAAATCCAAGTAACAAGGGTTCAAACTAATATTCAACTACAAAATCCACATTTCTTGAAGAAAAGGATAAAAATCCAAGGCTAAAGCATTTTATAATTACCAAATAACTAAAAGAGTATTCATTAGCTCGAATTGATACTCATTTTCCACGTGGAACATCTAATCTAAAAAGCCTAATAACGAAAGAAAGGTTTAATCTGCTGCATTGGAATTTCAATTACCACAGCACCATCAGCATACGAAGCAATTTCGTACGGATTGTAATGAAGTATCAGGCTTTTGTCAGAAATACCGATGTTTTGCGGTAAATGAAAAGTATTATCGTCAAACCAAAATCCGTTTTGGCTCAGTGCAGTTTTATCATCGATTTCAAATTCTGATTTAAACTGTTTTTCAGCAATTTCCTTCACTTTTTCAACATCAGAAAACAAGGAATCATTGTGAATTACTTTTCCGTTTTTAGCATCAAAATTGAGGTAGGTAGTGGTTTCATAGCCGTGTGCACCCCCCAAAAAAGAATAAGTTTTAGAAACTAATGACACCATCTTTTTATTTTGATATACAATACTATCGGTTAAAATGAGTTCATAAGCTGCAATTTCAGGAAAATGTTGCTGTAAATCAGCATATTCTTTCATAAAATTATCCAAACTTTGGGCTATGGCAGCCTCACCAGAAATTTCACTTGGTTTTTCTTTGGAATCCATTTCTACAAAATCAACAATCCGATTTTGAATGGTTTTATTAAAATTTTCGGCAAATTGTAAAGGCTTTTCACATTGCAAATACGTCAAATAAACCGTTCCACAATTCTCACAATCGGAAGCTGATTTTTGAACGACTTTTTCCGTAAAGGAAATCTTATCGGAACACGAAAATAAAAGAAAAGCTCCAAAAAGTAATGTTATTTTTTTCATATACAGTTGTTTATATTTTTTGAACATAAATATTTCGGCTCACCACCGATGAGAGTATTACCATTTTCCCTGCAAGAGAAATAGTCATTGAATGGTCAAACTTTTCTTTATCAATCACTGAAAATTCATCGCCCAAAGCAATAGAAATTTTATTGAGATAAATCAAAAAATCTTTGGAAGTATTTTTAACTCCTACAAAGACAGCTTTATTATTGATTTCCAAATCACTAAGTAATATTTTAGGCGTTTTTTCAATGATTCCTTCTTTGTTAGGAATGGGGTCGCCGTGGGGGTCTGTTTCAGGGAAACCTAAAAAAGCATCGAGGCGTTCGATGAGTTTTTCGGAATGAATATGTTCCAATTCCTCGGCAATTTCGTGAACTTCATCCCACGAAAAACCTAATTTTTCGACCAAAAATACCTCCCACAAACGATGCTTTCGAACAATAGAAACTGCCTTTTCAGTTCCTTTTTTGGTTAGTAAAACTCCTTGATAACGCTTATAATCGACCAATTTTTTTTCGGAAAGTTTCTTAATCATATCGGTTACTGACGATGCTTTAGTCTGCATAGCATCGGCAATGGCATTGGTACTGACAGTTTCTCCGCCTTCATTAGAAAGGTGAAAAATTGTTTTCAAATAATTTTCTTCCGAAAACGTCATTTGCATAAGAATTAAAAATTTAGTTTGTGTGTGCTAAAATACTGAAAAAGCAAAGGTATTTCCAAAAAACGAACTTAACAAACAAAATTTAAAGATTTCCGTTTTGATTCCAAAATAAATATCAAAAAACTGAAAATCATAATTTTATAAAAAATAGTATCTAAAAAAAAAACAGATTAAGATTTGTTTCTACCCTGCTCATCAGGGTAGCATTGCCAAACGGGGTCACTTTGCCAAAATTGTTTAGTTTGAATATCCATCACTGTAATTTTACCCTTGAAAGCACAACCCGTATCAACATTCCAAACACCAAAAGCATTCATAGGCTCGGTACTTCCAAAACGCGTAGTGGGGGTATGACCAATGAAAATTTCAGAATAAAGTTTAAGACGTGCTGGATAATATGGGTCATTTTTTTCAATTTCCTTAGGAAGAGACAAGGCTAATTCCCAAAGGGTTCTGTCCCAATAAAACATCTCTGGAAAATACTCAAAAACAACTCCTCTTAAATTGGTAAATCCGGCGTGAACAAAAAGCCTATTTTGAGGATCTAAATGATAGGTTTCCAAGGATTCCAAAAAAGAAATATGTACTTCTTTTTCAGTATCAGAAACTTCAGCATAAGCTTTTTCTGTGGCATCTCCTCCGTGAAAATACCATAAATCACTCATCGGTTTTCCTTTCAAAAATTGCAAACAAAGTGCATCGTGATTTCCTTTGATGAACAAACACTTATTGGTAGATTTCAAATTTATCAAAAAACGAATCACTTCGGGGGTTTGACTCCAACCATCGGCATAATCCCCTAAAAAAATAAGAAAATCATCTTTTTGAATTTTTGCTCTTTCTAATACCTGAACAAGTGCTTTGTAAGCACCGTGAATATCTCCTATAACAAGGGTTCTCATTTATGAATTGTATTTTATTTTTCTTAATATTCGAAGAGATTCTTTAAGCGAAATATAAGCCTCAACATCTATAGTTTTAAGTAGTGGACGTATGTTTTCCATACGTTGTTTTGCCTCCCCTACCCCATTTAAATAACAAAGTAAAGCTACAAATGGTAAACTTTTAAGTTGCTCTTTTTCTTTTTCACTTAAAGTCATTTCATTTTCTATTTTATCAAAAAGTATTGAACTGACTTGCCAGACGCCTTCAATGACGGAAGATTCAAAAACAGGTGGCTGAAAAATTAGTTTTTGTTCTATTTTGTAACTTCCGTTATTAAAAAAATAAATATCAGTGGTTTCCAACGGATAATACTTTTGATTTGCGTTTATACCCAGTTGTATATATTCAACAATACTAAAACTATTTTCAGTATAACTGATTTCAACTTCATCTAAGGCCGAAAAAAACAAACGAACTTGCTCATTGATCAGTTCAATATCCACACGTGTGTAATAGGTTTTATCTTTGGAAATTTTAGATTTTCCTGCCCAACACAAAATAAATTGCTCTTCATAGACCAAATAATTTGCTTGTAAATCTTTATGTCTATGATAGATAAAATCAATAACTCCGTCAAGGCTATGTTTGATATTATTTTTTGATTTTTTTTCTATCTCAGCAACAATGGTTGCATTAGTTAAATTAGGCTTTGATTTTTCTTTTTTGGGTTTACTATTACTTCCTTCACGATAAAAAATCATACCCGCAGGATACTTCCAAATACCTTTATGCAAAGAACATATTTTACCAGAAGACAATACCGTTACCAAACCCACTACCTTATTTTCAGGAAGCTCAGGAAAAATAATATTTTCATAAGCGATATTGGGCGCATTATCTAAAAACGCATTTACTAAATTTTGTATGCGACTATCATCAAAAAAATCAACTCCTACAATTTTTCGTGAATCATCTTCAACTCCTATCACAATAAAAGCTGAATTTTTAGGATTGGAATTTGCCAATGCACAAACAAGCTTTAAAAATTTAGCTTTTCCTTCCGTTGAAGATAAGTCAATAAAACGTTTACGGTCATAAAAACTATTTTCGTCACTATGCCCCAACAAATTTTTTATCAGTAAACGTTTATTTATCATAACACATATTTGACATTACGCCTCCAAAAATAATCAATTTTATCGAACTAAAAAGTAAAAGCTTTTTAAAAACATTTCATTAAAATATATTTCCATACTTTTGTAAAAACTAAAACCTGGTATAAACCAATGGAAAATAAACTTATCGCAAAATATATCCAAACTCCTTTAGGTGAAATGATGGGCATTTTCACCCAAAACGGATTATGCTTTTTAGAATATACGGATAAGAAAACATTTCAAAAAGACATTACTTCATTAAATAAAGAAATTGTTTTTACTGAAAATCCATTAACTATACTTTTAGAAACAGAAATCAGAAATTATTTCGATGGCAATCTAAAACAATTTTCGATTCCTTTAGACCTTACAGGAACCCCTTTTCAGCAGAAAGTATGGAGGATACTACAACAAATTCCGTACGGAAAAACCATTAGTTACAAAAAACAAGCCCAAAAATACGGAGATAATAAAGCAATACGTGCCATTGCTTCGGCTAACGGAAAGAATAAAATTTCGATTATCATTCCTTGCCATCGCGTTATTGGCAGTGACGGAAACTTGATAGGCTACGCCGGAGGAATTTGGCGAAAGAAAAAATTACTCGAATTAGAACAAAATACAATAAACTATCAAACCAAACTATTTTAAATTTTCATTTAAGGTTCCACGTGAAACATTTTAAAGAAGATTTTAAAACAACAATATAAAAATCATTTTTATATGAATCGAAGTATAATTTGTTCCACGTGGAACATAAAAAACAATAAAACAAGTTTAATTCAACTTTATTTAATATTTAAAAAATATTTTTACAATAAAAATAATATAATCATAACAATGTTCGGTCGTATTATAAAAAGTATGATAACGGTTTTGGTTACCGGGATTCGACTACGCTCAACCTAACAAGAATACCCTATTTTTAAAGATATCATACTTTTTACATTACCTCCCAATGTTCCACGTGAAACATTAGTAAAATAATAACTAAAATATTAAAAATCTGATATTTATGCATAAAATAATGGTTAAAGATTACAGTATTAGTCAAGAAATTTTTGAACTCATTTATCAGCCCGAACTTGATTTATATCAAACCACCTCCCTACCCCAAAACTTAAGTAAATACTACGAAAGTGATGTATATATTTCACACACCGATAGTAAAAAAACGCTGTTCGATAAGGTTTATCAAGCGGTAAAAAACATCAATTTAAAAAGTAAAATACATATCATTTCTAAGTACAAAAAGCAAAAAATTCAATTACTAGATATCGGTGCAGGAACTGGTGATTTCGTTTTGAGTTGCAAAAAACAAATGCATTGGGAAGCCACAGGTATTGAACCTAATGAAAAAGCAAGACAATTAGCCAAAAAAAAACAAATCCGTTTGCTTGAGAATTACGATGATTTAAAAGAAAAATCATTTGACGTAATTACCCTCTGGCACGTACTGGAACACATTCCCGACTTAGAAAACGAAATTCAAAAAATAAATTCACTCTTAAAAGAAGACGGAATCTTGATTGTAGCCGTGCCCAATTACAAATCGTGGGACGCCCAGCATTATAAACAATTTTGGGCAGCGTATGATGTTCCTCGTCATTTATGGCATTTTTCAAAAACAAGCATACAGAAAATTTTTACCTCAAAAGGATTTCAACTTTTAGAAATCAAACCGATGCTTTTCGACGCTTTTTACGTATCGATACTTTCCGAACAATATAAAACTGGAAAAAAGAATTTCATCAAAGGATTTGTAAACGGAATGCGTTCAAACCTCTATGGAATGCGAAAAAAAGAGTTTTCATCACATATTTACGTCCTTCAAAAAGTGAAAAATTATTTTTAAGTCTATTTTTTTGATTATCTCGAGTAGAAATATAACTTTATACGGAAAATTTTTAAAAATCAAAATTTAAGCCATTTCTGAAGGTCGATTTTTATAGATAAAATTTATATTTTTAAAAATATCATAGAAAAAATCCATAAAATAGTATTTGTAAAAGAAAAATGAATTTCACTATGATAATTTCATTTCGTGTAAAAACTTTTCTATTTTTGTAATCGAATCAATATTTAAGAAATTTAGAAATGAAAAAAATTTTAATCGGAGGAATTGCCATCTTTACTTTGACGGCTTGTCAGGAAAAAATTGCCTACATTGACAATACCAAACTACTAAACGAATATCAAGAGAAAAAAGACATTGAAGAAAAACTAAAAGAAAAAATCAGTGCTTACGAGAAAAAAAGAGATAGTATTTCAAAAGCATTTCAAAGTGAAGCACAAGCCTTCGATGCACAATCCAGAAATCTGGCTCAAAACGTAGCACAAAAAAAGTATAATGAACTTATTCAAAAAAGTCAAATGCTACAACAACATTTGATGCAAGAAGAAGAAAGCATTAAAATGGAAAGCCAAACCCAAATGGATAGTTTAGTAAACAAGGTAAAAAAGTTTGTAAAAAATTACGGAAAAGAGAAAAAATATACTTTTATACTTGGTGCTAACGATGGAGGAAGTGTACTTTACGGCGATGAAAAGAAAGACATCACCGCTGAAGTTATCAAAGCTATGAACGAATCTTACAAAAAATAACAAATTCATAAAAAAAGCAGTTTTTAAAAACTGCTTTTTTTATACCTATTTTAATTGAAAATTTCAAATTTATTCAATTGTTCACCAATAGTTTCCTTACTTTCTGGGAAAATTCCTTGAAGAAATAGCAACACTCCGAAAACCAACAAAACAATACTTATAATGCGTTTTATTTTATGAATATGGAAAGCAGTCAGCTTATTTTTAAGTTGTTTAGCTAAAAACATCTTCAAACAATCTACCAAAAAATAGCTAAGAATAATCGCAGAAAAGAAAACAGATATGCGATAAGTATCCATATCCAACCTTGGAGCAAAAACAATAATAATTCCTAACCAAAAACCTAAAACCCCGATATTTATAAAATTAAGTAAAAATCCTTTTACAAATGTGGAAAAGTAATTCTTCTTTACTTGAAGACAAATCTCGCTACCTTGTTCCTTGATTTTTCGTTGCTTATTAAAATCCTTTTTCTCTTTAATAAAGGAAAACAAGCCATAAAAAATCATTATAATACCTCCAAACATAAACAAACGTGGATCGTCCTTTATCTTTTCTAATAAATTACTGGTAGTAAAATAAGCAATCAAAATAAAGAGAATATCGGCTAGAATAACTCCAAAATCAAAAACCATTGCCATACGAAAACCCTTAGTAATAGCCGTTTCCAATAAAACAAAGAAAACCGGACCAATGGTAAAAGCTAATATTAAACCCAAAGGCAAAGCAACTAATATATCGTGTAACATAGTTATAATCAATGAAATAAAAGTGAGCTAACAAAAATAAAGAAAAATCAAAAAAAATCAAAAAAATAAGGAAGAAGTTTTTGACCTCTCCCCTACTTCATTACAATTATTTTACTTTATTTGAACGCTTTTTATATCTATGCAAAATATAAAAAAAATTAAATTTGCTACTAAATATGCCATTAAAACATAGATATTCCCAACCAATTGGTCTGGAAAAATAAGCCATATCAAGAAAGTAACCAAACAGAATATTAAAAAAAACAATCCAAATTTCTTTTTTATCAACTGATTTTTTGTCTCCATAGCAGAAATAGTTTAGTTATAGCTATCAAAAACAAATATATAAAAAAGTCAAAATAACAAAATTTTTAAATTATCTTTTAATACAAGAATTCATTTGCAATAATATTTTATATATCCCTTAAAATAATTTTATTAATCAATTTTTCTAATTTGTTCCCATCAACTCAAAATCTAGTTGTTTTTTGAGTAAGTCCGTATTTTTTACGCGAACAACTACTTCATCACCAAGCTGATACATATTTTTAGTTACCTCTCCTACCAAAGCGTATTGCTTCTCATCGAAAATATAATAATCGTCTTTGATATCTCGAGCTCTGACCAAACCTTCACACTTGTTTTCCACAATTTCAACATAAATACCCCATTCGGTAACTCCTGAAATGACTCCTTTAAAATGCTGATTTTTATGATTTTCCATAAATTTCACTTGCATATATTTGATAGAATCACGCTCGGCAGACGAAGCCAAATTTTCCATCTGTGAAGAATGTTTGCATTTCGTTTCATAAACTTCCTGTTTTTCAGAAGGTTGATTATCCAAATATTTCTGCAATAGCCGATGTACCATCACATCAGGATAACGACGAATAGGCGAAGTAAAATGCGTATAAAAATCAAATGCCAAGCCATAATGACCAATATTTTCCGTTGAATATGAGGCTTTTGCCATAGAACGAATAGCAAGTGTATCCACCAAATTCTGTTCTTTTTTGCCTTTTACTTCTTCCAAAAGAGAATTCAACGAATGTGTAATACTCTTTCTGTCCTTCATATTGATGCCATAACCGAAACGAGAAATCACACCATTGAGCTGCATCAATTTTTCGTCATCAGGCTCATCGTGAATACGATACACAAAAGTTTTCTTCTGCTTGGCTATGAATTCAGCTACTTTTCGGTTTGCCAAAAGCATAAATTCTTCAATGAGTTTGTTGGCATCTTTGCTTTCTTTGAAATATACGTGCGTTGGATTATCGTTTTCATCTAAATGGAATTTTACTTCAATTTTGTCAAAAGAAATCGCTCCTAATCGCATTCGTTTGGTACGCAGTTTTTTAGCCAAATCGTCCATAAGTAAAATGGCTTGAACTACATCTTTTGGAACAGAATAACTTCCTTCTTTACGAATTGAAATTTCAGAAGGCATTTGAAAATCAGATAGTTCTACTTTTTCTTGCTTCTCTCCTACTCCTGCAAAATTTTCAATGATTTCTTGAGCTTCCTCATACGCAAAACGATGGTCGGAAAGCGTTACGGTTCGTCCGAACCACGTATTTAGGATTTCTGCCTTTTTATTCATCTCAAAAACCGCTGAAAATGTGTACTTTTCTTCATTCGGACGCAACGAACACGCAAAATTAGAAAGCACTTCGGGGAGCATCGGCACTACCCTATCCACCAAATACACGGAAGTGGCTCGATTGTAGGCTTCTTCATCTAAAATAGTTCCTTCTTGGACATAATGCGACACGTCGGCAATGTGTACGCCAATTTCGTAATTTCCGTTTTCCAAAATTTGGAACGAAAGCGCATCGTCGAAATCTTTGGCATCTTTCGGATCAATAGTGAAAGTCAGCACGTTACGCATATCACGGCGTTTGGCAATTTCCTCAGCGGTGATGGAGGTGTCCAATTGTTTTGCAAAGGCTTCCACTTCGTGCGGAAACTCGTAAGGCAAACCATATTCTGCCAAAATGGAATGCATTTCAGTGGATTGTTCACCGGGTTTTCCAAGAATTTGCTCAATCACTCCGAAAGGCGAATTGGATTTTCCTTCCCATTTTTCGATACGAACGATGACTTTATCGCCGTTTTCAGCTCCGTTAATGTCATTTTTCGATACGAAAATATCGGTGTACATTCGGTGGTCGGTTGGCAAGACGAAAGCAAAATTTTTCTGCATTTGCACCACGCCCACAAAGCGCATTTTTTTACGCTCGATAATTTTTGTAACCTCGCCTTCTAATTTATTTCCTTTTCGGAATCGAGGAAAAATATAAACTTCCACCAAATCCCCGTGAAGAGCTTTGTTGAGCATATTGGAAGGAACAAACACATCTGTTTCTAACTCATCTACAATAACATAGGCATTTCCTCGAGAGGTAATATCTACCGTTCCTGTATAGTAATTCTGACTTGGAATGGCTTTGTATTTTCCGCGTTCAACTTCAAGGATTTTCTTTTTTTCTTTGAGTTGTACCAATCTTTTTATGAGTAGATTACGTCCGGAGGCATCGGTAATGTTCAATTTTGCAGCAATTTGTTTGTAGTTAAAACTCTCATTCTGATTGGTTTCCAATACAGAAAAGATGCCTTTGGTAAGGTCGTGTTTTTTAGCTTTAGCTGTTTTCTTAGATTTTTTTGCCATATATTTTTTGCTTTATTATTTAAAGAGCGTACAATGTACAATAAATAAGTTAAAAACAAATTTTTGTACACATATATTTTTAAAAAAACGTTTTTAAAATTTTTCCACAATTGAATTTATAATAAAAATAGAATTTAAAAATTTAAAAATAAAATGATGATTATTATAGGCTGTTAATTGTATAGAAAAAATGAAATTAAAAAATTTGGAAATATTGTTATTCACAATTTATCAACAGTTTTAAACATTCTTTATAGCTTTAATATATTAGAAATCAGTTATTATATAAATGTTATTAGTAATGTTAATAAATGATTTTTCTTTCTATTTGAAGATAACTTTCAAAAATAGGATTGTTAATAACTGTTCAAAAAATCAGTGATATTTTTATAAAAATAAATTTGTTTTGTAAGTAGTAAGCCTTGTATGTACAAATTTTTTACAGTGACAAATAATCTATCGAAATTTTACATCGTAAATTATTAACTTTTCCAGAAAAAAAATAAACATTTTAATATCAGAATCTTATAAAAAATAGCTAACAATATTGTTGATAACTCTAAGCAGTGACTAATAAGTTAGTACATGTATCTTTATTGAATACTTAGATAGATAAAAAATTTATATTCAATCATAAATTCATAAAATAAAGTTTGTAAAATTATCTAATTATAGTTGCATTCTGCTTTCGAAAAATGAATATAAAAATATAGAATTGTTCATTTTTTCAGCCCATTTATTAATGAATACAAAATTTAACACATGAAATAATATTTCAATGAATTTATTTATTATTTTTTAAAAAATAATTTTTATGTATAAATTTATTATTATTATTCAATTTTTTAACTCAATTGTTTTTTAAATATAATGAATAACTGAAATGTTTTTTTGATAAAAAGTTTATTTAAAACAGAAGGTATTTGTTTTTTCAAAAAAAATGATAAATATTTGCCTCGAGACTAATTCAAAAAGAATAACTATGAGATTAAAATTAACTTGGATGGTAATGTTGTTCTTTACAGCATTGCAACTGTCCTTTGCACAAGAAAAAACGGTGAAAGGTACAGTAAAGGATGCCTCTGGTGTAGAATTACCAGGAGTAGCTGTTCAAATTAAAGGAGAGCAGCGAGGCACAGAAACAGATTTTGACGGGAATTACTCACTACAAGTAGCTCCAGGAAAAATTCTGGTTTTCTCTTATTTAGGAATGAAAAATGTAGAGAAAACCGTAGGGAATTCCAATACCATAAACGTGGTAATGGAGGAGGATACTCATCAATTGGGAGAAGTTGTGGTTACTGGAGCTATGGGGATATCTCGTAGTGAAAAATCTTTGGGTTACGCGGTTTCCAAAATTGGTGGAGAAGATATTGTAAAAACCAAAGATCCTAACTTGGTTAATAGTTTAGCTGGAAAGGCTGCGGGTATCAATATTACTCAACAATCAGGAAGTGTAGGAGGTTCTTCTAAAATCGTAATACGTGGGGCATCTTCATTAAGTGGAGATAACCAACCTTTGTTTGTAGTTGATGGTATGCCTATTAACAATACTTATTTGTCTAATGGTATTCAAGGGGCTGTTGATTATGGAAATGCTGCTGCCGATATTAACTCTTTAGATGTGGAATCAATGGATATACTTAAAGGTGCTGCTGCAACCGCTTTGTATGGAGCTCGTGCCAAAAATGGTGCTATCATTATTACAACTAAAAGAGGAAAACAAGGAAAAATGAATTTGGTGTACAACACAAGTATCCGTATGGATAGAGTTGCTAAACTACCAGATTACCAAAATGAATATTCACAAGGTCTTGACGGAAGATATTCAGTGACTAGCTTTAATGGTTGGGGAGAAAAAATAAATGGTCAAACTGTGAAAAACTTTTTAGGTCAAGATGTAACTTTACAAGCATATCCTGATAATGTGAAAAACTTTTTTAATACAGGAACTACCCAAATACATAGTTTTGATTTAAATGGAGGTGATGAAAAAAGTGATTATCGATTTGGATATACTTTAACCTTACAAAATGGTGTTATGCCATTCAGTTCTTACAAGAAAAACGATTTAACCTTCAATGTAGGGCGCAAATTAAATCAGTGGTTAGATAGCCGTATCACAGGTACTTATACACGTGGTTTAAGAAATGGTCTTTCTGCACAAGGCTCTAATGATCCGAATGTTATTATTGGAAGCATTTTGGGTATGCCAAGAACTACAGATATTGATTTTCTAAGAAAAAATGTATACAATGAACAAGGAAAACCTAATTCTTGGGATGGTGCTGGAAAAACAAATATTCCTTATTATGTGCTAGAAAACAATAAAATAGGAAGTGACAATGAAAGATTTTTAGGATCCGTTTCTTTTCAAGCAAAACCATTGAGTTGGCTTACAATTAAAAACCAATCAGGAATTGATACAAGTATTGAAGAACGAAATACTTTATGGTCAGTAGGAACTATTGGTGAGATAAAAGGTAAATTTTCTGATCAGGTTTATAGAACCCGTATATTGAATAATGACTTGATTGCTATGGGAAATTTCAAGTTAGGAAATAAATTTGGTTTAAATACTATCCTGGGATATAATGTGTTCCAAAGAGAATATTCTCGAAAAGGAAATACAGCTTCTGAATTGATTGTTCCTGATTTGTTGACGTATGCCAATGCGAAAGCAAATGTTCCTACAAATTATTACTCTATAAAAAGAATTCATGGGGTATATGGTGAGATTAGTGCAGATTATGACGATACATTTTTCTTGACTTTAACAGGGCGTAATGACTGGTCAAGTACTTTACCAGTAGAGCATAATAGTTATTTTTATCCGTCAGTGAGTTTTAGTTATGTATTTACTAAAAACCTGCATTTAAATTGGTTGAATTTTGGTAAAGTTCGTCTGAATTGGGCAAACGTTGGTAGTGATGAAGATCCTTATTTGCTAGAGTATGAGTATGCAGCTCAATCTACTTGGTTCTCTCAATATGGAGCAGGAGGGGAATTTCCTCATAAAGGAGTTAGTGCATTTTCAATTCCAAGAACACTACCTAACAAAAATCTTAAACCTCAAAATCAAGTAAGTTACGAAGCAGGTTTAGACTTGAGATTATTTAATAACCGAGTAAATATTGATGCCACAGTATATCGTATTGATACTGATGATCAAATCATATCTATTGATGTACCTCTATCTACTGGGTTCTTTGCTAAAAAAATTAACGCAGGGAAAGTTCGTAACGAAGGATTTGAGATTCAATTGGGAATAATTCCTATAAAAACACAAGATTTTGAATGGAATACGACTTTCAATTTCAGCCAAAACAAAAATACGATAATTGAATTGGATGGTAATCTTAAAGAGTATAGTGTAACGAGTGGTTGGTCTGGTTTACAAATCAAAGCTGCACCAGGAGAACCTTTAAGTATTTTTGGAACTGCTTGGAAACGTAATGATAATGGAGAAATTATTATAAATGAAAAAACAGGTTTAAGAGAAGTGGAAACAGGAAAGAATTTAGGTAATATAGATCCTGATTTCCGTTTGGGTATTAATAATTCATTCCGTATCAAAGATTTCACTTTATCTGCTGTAATTGATTGGAAACAAGGAGGTAAAATGTTTTCAGGAACAGCCGCTTCACTCCGATCAACTGGTTTGGTTCAAGAAACATTAGCACATAGAGGAGAAACATTTGTCGATACAGGAGTAAATCCAGTTGCTGGCGGTGGATACAAACCTAATGCAACCCCTGTGAAAAATATGCAAACTTACTGGGGGCATATCAGCAGTACAAGTAATACAGAAGGAAATGTTTATGATGCTTCGTATATGAAACTAAGAGAGGTGAGTTTAGTATGGAACATGCCTAAAAAATACCTTCCCGAGAATTCCTTTATTAAAGGAGTTATGGTTGGAATAGAAGGACGTAACTTATGGAATATTATAGATAATGTACCTCACGTAGACCCAGAGTTAAACTTCTTCGGACCTGGTACAACAGGAGGTGGAGTAGAGTTTAACAGCATTCCTTTGACAAGAACTTTTGGAGTAAGTTGTAAAGTTAATTTTTAAATTGAATACGAAATGAGACTAAAAAAATATATAATAGGTGGATTTTTAGGGGCATTCCTATTAGGAGGATGTTCTTCTGATTGGTTAGATGTTAATAAAAATCCAAATGCTGCAACAGAAGTAGAACCTCGCTACCTTTTTGGATATGCAATTACTTCTTGGAGCGGAAATAGAACTGGAGGAGATAGTGGATTACCACTTTCCATTGGTGCACAATTGTACTCTGTTGATGACGAGTGGGGACATGATGCTGATAGATACGATATTTCTCCATACTCTTTAGGAAATACTTGGAAGATGTATTATGCAACGTCAGGAGCAAACCTTGTTGACGCTATAAAACTTGCCAAAAATAAAGGGAGTAATAATACTGTGGCACAAGCTAAAATTGTACTCGCCCACCTAATGTATGAGGCAACAGTTATTTATGGAGATATCCCTTATTCAGAGGCTTGGACAGAAGAAAATTCTCCAAAGTTTGATTCACAACAAGAGGTGCTTAATCAATTGATTGATTTATTAACTGAAGCTACTAATTTAGTGGACGCAACTAGTGAAAAAATCACTACTGAGGATTTATTCTTCTCTGGGGATATGAACAAATGGAAGCAATATGCGAATAGCTTAAAACTGAAAATTGCTTTTTTAATGGTAGATAAAGACCCTTCAAAAGCAGCATTAATCGGAAGTTTGGTTGCCGACCCAATACAATTAGCTACAGAACCTTCCTCTAATGTAGCGTTCCCATATTATAATACTTCGGGACACAAAAATCCGAAATATAGACTTTTGGAAAAATATAACGGAGGAAAAAATACTTGGTTTTACGGAAGTGATGTAGTTATTGATGGGCTTATGAAACCTTATAACGACCCTCGTTTGGAGAAATACTTTGTTATTGGAGAAGAAGGTAACGGAGAATTTTGGGGAGCTCCAGTTGGTACACTAACAGCGCCTAACAAGAAATATGCTTTTGTAAGTGAAAAGACAATTCTTAGTCCAGAACGATCCGATTTGGTATTAAGTAGCCAAGAAATTAACTTATTGATAGCCGAAGCGTATGCTAGAGGTTTAGGTGTAGCACAAGACAATGCACAAGCTCAGAATTATTTTGAGAAAGGATTGCGTCAATCTTTAAAATATTATCAAGTAGATGACGCAAAAATTAAAACTTTTGTGGAACAACCAGAATTGAACTTAACAACTTCTTCCAATGTATTAAAGGTTTTAAGAGAACAACAATATGTTGATTTATTTGAGAGATCTTTAGAGGCTTGGGTACAACAAAGAAGAAGTGGAACAAAGGGTCAAGAAATCCCTAACCTTCAAACACCAGCTGATGCTCCAGTACCTAATGGTGAGATTATGAGACGTTGGGAATATCCTAAAGATGAATTGAATGGAAATCAAAAAGCTCCTAAAACATCTCCCAAATTATGGGATAGTCAGTGGTTTGATTTATAAAAAAACTAATAAAGAATACTAGGTATTGATGTTTAGGTTTTTATAAAAATTAGACGAAGCTGTCCGAAAAGGATAGCTTCGTTGTTTTTATAAACCTATGAATGTAAATTTGTTGAACCTGTTATACTCTTGAGGTCTTACAATATGGTATTATTTCGGCAAGGAGTTTATAAACAGCTTGAATTACTTTAATTAGTTTAAGCACTTAATTTTTTGTTAAAATTGAATTATTTTGTACCATTGATTCCATTCTTGATTATTCGTATTTGAAAAAACATTACCTTTGTTCTATCTCAACTTTAAAACAACACAAAATGCTCCAAAAAATTTTTTCGAATCTGCTATTCAAAGTAATTATTGCTATTTTGTTGGGGATATTGTTTGGGCAGTTTTTCCCCGAGTGGTTCAATCGTATTTTTGCTACGTTTAATGGGCTTTTTAGTCAGTTTCTTTCCTTTTCCATACCATTAATCATTATGGGGCTGATTATGCCCGCCATTGCCGATTTGGGTAAAAATGCTGGTAAATTGTTGCTCATCACAATTGGTATTACCTATACTTCTACTTTTTTTTCTGGATTTGCAACGTATTGGGTTAGCGATGCTATTTTTCCAGATTTAATACAGCATACAGAGGGCATAACCGAAAATAATACCACTTACCCTGAATTACTTCCGTTTTTTACGGTTCCTATTCCGCCAGTTATTGATGTAATGGCTGCCTTAGTTTTGGCATTTATGATAGGTTTGGGACTTTCCTTTAAAAAAGAGGCTATTTTGGTACAAGTAGTTAAGGATTTTCAAGAGATTATTATTAAGGTAATTGAAAGGGTAATTGTTCCGCTTTTGCCTATTTTTATTTTAGGAATATTTTCGCAGATGACTTTTAATGGTAAGGTATATACCATCTTATCCGTATTTCTGAAAATTGTCGGAATTATTTTTCTGATGCATATCGTTTTACTGCTTATTCAGTATTTGGTAGCAGCGGCTATAGCAAAGAGAAATCCGTTTAAGGCATTGCTCACGATGATGCCTGCTTATTTCACGGCTTTAGGAACACAATCATCGGCAGCGACTATTCCCGTTACGCTCAAACAAGTACAAGCTAACGGAGTTTCTCCTGATATTGCAGGTTTTGTGGTACCGCTTTGTGCTACCATTCATTTGGCAGGAAGCATTATGAAGATAGTAGCTTGTGCCATTGCCCTAATGATTATTCAACAAATTCCTTATGATTTTGAACTTATTGTAGGGTTTATACTGATGTTGGGTATTGTTATGGTGGCGGCTCCAGGGGTTCCAGGAGGTGCGATAATGGCTGCCGTTGGGGTTTTACAAACCATTTTAGGATTCGACCAACAGCAGGTCGCTTTGATGATTACCCTTTATATTGCTATGGATAGCTTCGGAACGGCTTGTAACGTTACGGGTGATGGTGCCATTGCTTTGATAATTGATAAAATTTACAAAAAAAGGACAATGCATAATTAGATTTTCGTATGATGAAACAGATAAAAAAATTTGTCATAGGTGCTTTGTTACTATTGCTTTTTGTTGTAGGAGGAATGTATGCTATGGGGTATGGCTATATTTTCAAAGCGATGCGTATCATTTACGGTTCAGGGCATAAAACGGCATTTTTATCAGATTATCAGCGCTTTGATAATCGAGTTATCCGAAAAGGAAGCTATACTGAACCTTGGGCTTTACATACGCAATACAATCAAGCCCCAATACCTAAATCTTTAGAAGTACTGCACCAAAAGTACAAAACGGTAGCTTTTTTAGTTATTAAAAATGATAGTATTTGGCACGAACAATATTTTGAAGGATATACCCAAAAATCGTTGAGTAATTCTTTTTCAATGGCGAAAACTTATGTTTCGGCATTGTTGGGTAAAGCCATTACTGATGGGTACATCAAAGATTTACAACAACCCGTTGGTGATTTTTTCCCCGAATTTTCAAAAGGATTAGCTGCCAAACTTACCGTTGGCGATTTGGCTTCTATGGCTTCTGGTTTGGACTGGAATGAGGATTATTACAATCCTTTTTCCATTACCACCAAGGCTTATTTTGACGCGCCTTTGCAAGAGATAATATTAAATCTTAAAGTGACTGACCCCCCAGGGAAAAAATACGAGTATAAAAGCGGTAATACCCAGCTTTTAGCAATGGTTATTGAGAAAGCTACTGGCAAAACTTTATCCGAATATTTGTCTCAATCACTTTGGGAACCTTTGGGCTGTGAATATGATGCTCTTTGGCAGTTAGATGGCAAAGAAGGCACAGAAAAGGCATATTGTTGTATTGCTTCCAATGCGCGTGATTTTGCTCGATTGGGCAAACTTTACAAAGATTTCGGACAATGGCACGGCAAACAATTACTTGATTCGGCATATGTGGCAAAATCCATTCAACCCCGATTTTCTGACAGTCCTCAGTATGGCTACGGAATGTGGCTACTCAACTACAAAAACAAATCTTTTTTTATGATGCGAGGGCATTTGGGTCAGTATGTGATTGTTGACCCTAAAAATAATGTAATTATTGTGCGTTTAGGGCATTTGGATGCAGATGATTCCCAAAACATCTTCGGAGCGGATATTTATGGATATATTGATGAAACCTACAAACTGATGAACTGATGCTTACAAAAATCAATTTGGAGGACATCTTGTTTTTGGATATCGAAACCGTACCAATAGCTGAAAATTTTTCTTCACTTACTACTGAAAGTCAGTTACTTTGGGAAGATAAAACCGAATATATGCGTAAAGGTGAAATTTCGGCGGAAGATTTTTATCAAAAAGCAGGAATATGGGCAGAATTTGGAAAAATTATTTGCATTTCGGTAGGTTATTTTTCTTTCAGAAATCAGCAACGTACCCTTAGGGTAACCTCTTTTTTTGGGGAAGAAAAGCAGATTTTAGCAGATTTTACCGCACTTATTGAAAACCATTTTTCTTACCCAAACAAATTGCTTTGTGCACATAATGGTAAAGAATTTGATTTTCCATACATTGCCAGACGGCTCATTATCAATAATATGAAAATTCCTTACAAGTTACAAATGTTTGGCAAAAAACCTTGGGAAGTGCCACATCTTGACACATTAGAACTTTGGAAATTTGGTGATTTTAAGCACTTTACTTCGCTCAAATTATTGGCAAATGTTTTAGGAATTCCTTCTCCAAAAGATGACATTGACGGCAGCCAAGTTCGTGATGTGTTCTATCAAGAAAAAGATATCGATCGTATTATTACCTATTGTGAGAAGGACACTGTTACCGTAGCTCAAATTTTTTTGAGATTTCGAGGTGAGACACTACTGAGTGAAGATGAAATATTATTTGTTTGATCAATTAAAAATTTCCAACATAAAAATATCAATATTTTGAGAGTTATCGACTTAAACGAGCAAATACAAAACTAAACCTCAAAGGAACGTATAAGTTTCTGTGTATATGCTGATTGCGGATTTTGGTATAGGGCATCGGCTTCGTTGAGTTCTTCAATGATGCCTTTTTGCATAACTGCAATACGGTCGCTGATGTGTTTTACCACTGCCAAATCGTGTGAGATGAAAAGATAGGTAAACCCTTGTTTTTCTTTAAGTTCATTTAAAAGATTGATAATTTGCGCTTGGAGAGAGATATCTAAGGCAGATACCGATTCGTCACAAATAATGATTTTTGGTGATAGAGCAATGGCTCTGGCAATGCCGATGCGTTGGCGTTGTCCTCCCGAAAATTGGTGCGGATATCGTTCAAAATGGGAAGCATCTAATCCCACTTTTTCAAAAAGTTCTAATGCTTTTTCTTTTCTGTTTTTGCTATTGTCATACAACTGATGTACTTCCATAGGCTCCATAATGGCTTGACCTACTTTCATTTTTGGATTTAAAGAGGAGTATGGGTCTTGAAAGATGATTTGTATATCTTTACGTAATTTTTTTAACTGATTTCCTTTAAGTGAGGTAATATCTTTCCCACGATAAAAAATCTGTCCTTTTTCAGCTTTTTCCAGTTGTAAAATGGTTTTTCCTAAAGTGGTTTTTCCGCAACCGCTTTCGCCCACCAAGCCTAAGGTTTCGCCCTCAAAAATATCTAAAGAAATTCCGTTAATGGCTTTAAATTCTGTTGTTTTTCCAAAAAATGAGGATTGGGAAAAATATGTTTTTTCCAAGTTTTCAATACGCAATAGCGGAGGTTTTGCATACAATTGGGTGTGTCTTAGAAATCGTTCTTCACGCGTTTCTAAAATTTGTTGTGGATTTCCAAGCTGAAAATCCGAAAGGGTAGGTAACCTTTTGGGGCGGTTTTTCAAATTGGGTTTAGCGGCTAATAAAGCTTTGGTATAAGTCTGTTGTGGTGAAGAAAAAATTTGTTCAGTGGTTCCGCTTTCAATGATATTGCCTTGGTGCATCACCAGAACTTTATCGGCTACTTGCCCAACCACATTCAAATCGTGGCTGATTAAAAGAATAGCCATTTGATTTTCTTGTTGTAATTCTTTTAAAAGGGATAGAATTTCTTGTTGTATGGTAGCATCGAGTGCGGTAGTGGGTTCATCGGCAATGAGTAATTTGGGTTCACAGGCAATTGCCATTGCAATCATCACGCGTTGTTTTTGTCCGCCTGAAATTTGATGCGGATAACTTTCGTAAATGCGCTCTGGCTCAGGAAATTTCACTTTTTTTAGTAAAGAAAGCACTTCGGTTTTGATGGCTTTTTTAGAGAATTGGGTATGGCTTTTTAGTACTTCACCAATTTGATAACCGCATTTTAAAGACGGATTTAAGCTACTCATCGGCTCTTGAAAAATCATAGCGATTTGGTTTCCACGAATTTTTCGTAGTTCTTTTTGGTCAGTAATGGAGAGTATCTCTCTTTCTTGAAAATGAATAGCTCCACCAACCGATGCATTTTTTGGTAACAAACGCATCAAAGCCAGTGAGGTAATTGACTTTCCACTTCCTGATTCTCCTACAATACCTACAATTTCATTCGGACAAATATCAAATGATATACCGTGAAGTATTTCATTTTTTCCGAAAGAAACAGATAAATTTTGAATTGAAAGTAGTGGTTTCACTTGAGTTTTGCCTTTAAAATAACCCAATACAAAACTACAAAAAAAAAGATGATATTTATACCAGAAACACGATTTAAAGACAGCATTTTGACGCTGAAATTCTAAAATATTGCAAAATATGATTACATTTTCAGCATTTGGTTGTATATTTGGGGTTCGTACGGATTTTGTGTATTTAACCATACAATTTTGGAGCAATATGAAAAAACTTTTAGGCAAAGAAATTATCACTATAGCAAATCAAATTATTGAAAGTCAAGATAATTGGGATTTGAAGACCCTTCAACAACAAGTAAATTTGCTTAGCGAAAAAGTAACCATTTTAAATTTCGTCGAGCAGTTTTACAGGCATAATGGTTCTTCCGAAAACAGAATACAATACTCCTTAGGAAAAACCTCCGAGTTTGTCGATGAAGTGATCCATAAAGATAAACACACACCCGATTATTTAGAGGAACCCTTTACCGAAATGGAGGCTTTCGTCAGTGAAGAAACTTTTGAGCAACAACCCATTCAACAAACCACAATTCAAGAACCACAAAAAGAGGTTGAATTAGTACAGAAAAATCCTGATGTAACCACTGTTTTTTCTGATGTGGTGGAGCACCCAGGTTTTGAACTCAAACAAGAGGTGGTTGAGCCTAAGCAAAAATCGCTTAATGATCACTTGGGCAAGTCTAACGCCATTGATTTGAATAATCGTTTGGCTTTCATTAAATATCTGTTTTTAGGTAGTGAAAGCGAGTACAATAAAGTGCTAAAAGCCATTGAAGAAAAGGAAAGCATTGCCGAAGTTGCCATCTATTTGGAGCAAGAGGTCAAACCTATTTACAATTATTGGAAAGGTAAGGAAGAATATGAAGAGCGTTTTCTTACTTTGGTAATGAAACGATTTGATGTGTAATGAAGCTGTATCTTGTTCCTACTCCTATTGGTAATTTAGAGGATATCACCCTTCGGGCGCTTCGTGTTTTGAAAGAAGCTGATCTTATTTTGGCCGAAGATACCCGTACCAGTGGAAAGCTCTTAAAACATTATCAGATTGATACCCCAATGCAAAGCTATCATATGCATAATGAGCATAAAATCGTTGAGGGATTTGTAAAGCGCATTCAGGCAGGACAGGTAGTGGCTCTGATTACCGATGCAGGTACTCCTGCAATTTCCGATCCCGGATTTTTGTTAGTACGTGCTTGTGTTCAGGCAGGGGTTTCTGTGGAATGTTTACCAGGTGCCACAGCTTTTGTTCCTGCTTTGGTAAATAGTGCTTTGCCTAATGATCGCTTTGTTTTTGAAGGATTTTTACCCGACAAAAAAGGAAGACAAACCCGCCTAAAAAGCCTTGTTGAGGAACAAAAAACAATGATTTTTTACGTATCGCCACATAAGCTACTCAAAACCATTTCGGAGTTCATAGAAATTTTTGGTGCTGAGCGAAATGCGAGTATCTCTCGAGAAATCACTAAATTACACGAAGAAACCCAACGCGCAACGCTCCAAAGTTTGTTACAATATTATCAAAACAAACCTGTAAAAGGCGAAATAGTAATGATTGTTGAAGGCAAACGAAACGCATAATGAAAGATATTTATTTACTTTGTATAGAAACCTCAGGGGTAAGTTGTTCGGTAGCAATTGCTAAAAATGGAATTTCTTTTGTGGAAAAAGGTGAAAATATAGGGCAATTTACACATTCCGAAAAATTACACATTTTTATTGAACAAGCTCTTAAAGAGGCAAATATTACTTTTGATACCCTTGATGCCATAGCTGTAAGTGGTGGACCGGGTTCGTACACCGGTTTACGTATAGGAGTTTCGGCAGCTAAGGGGCTTTGTTTTGCTAAAAGAAAACCGCTTATTGTACTTCCTACATTACAAATTTTGGCAAAACAGGTTGATAGTTGCATCATTATCCCGATGCTTGACGCTCGCCGAATGGAAGTGTATAGCGCGGTTTTTAATCAGCAGCATTTACAGCAAGAGCCCACTAAGGCAGTAATTCTTCAAGCCGATAGCTATCAACATTGGTTGGAACAAGGCAAGGTAGTTTTTTTGGGTGATGGAGCTGAAAAGTTCTCCAAAATTTGTCAACATCCTAATGCAATTTTTATATCCGATGCTTTTCCAAAGGCTTCGGATATGTGTGCTTTGGCTTTTGAGAAATTTAAAAATCAAGCCTTTGAAGATATTGCCTATTTTGAGCCTGATTACCTCAAACCATTCCATACTACAGCTGCTAAGAGTGGTAATTCTTAACACATTTTAAAAATTTGTTATTCAGTGATTTAGTGCTGAATAATAAAAATTAGATAGCAAAAATGTTAAAATTTTTAGCATATAATGATTTTATCCGTAAATTAGCGTGCTATTTTAAACAGGTTTACCAATGCAGAAAAATTATAAAAGTGCGTTTATCTTCGTTACCGTACTATTCTTTTTGTGGGGATTTATTACGGTGCTTGTTGATTCTTTAATTCCGCGTCTCAGAGATGTTTTTACGCTTAGTTATTACGAGGCGGGCTTAATTCAATTTTCATTTTTTATTGCTTATTTTATCCTATCCATTCCTGCAGGATTTATTCTCTCTAAAATAGGATACAAAAGAGGAATTATTTTGGGGCTTTTCACGATGGCTTTGGGCTGTTTGCTGTTTTATCCTGCCGCCTCCGAACGTATTTTGTTTGTATTTATGTTGGCAATATTTATCTTAGCCGGAGGGATAACCATTTTGCAAGTGGCAGCCAATCCGTATGTTTCGGTTTTAGGAGATGAGTCGGGGGCTTCGAGTCGTTTGAATTTGTCTCAGGCTTTTAATTCCTTAGGAACAGCCATTGCTCCGATGGTGGGTGCGTTGTTTATTCTAAGTGATAAAGTATTGCAAAAGTCAGAAATCGAAGCACTTAATGAAGTTGATAGAAATGCTTATTTCATTAGTGAAGCCTCGGCAGTACAGATGCCGTTTTTGTCTATAGCTGCTTTCATTGTTGTTTTGGCAGTGCTATTTATCTTTATAAAACTTCCTGATGTGATTGGCGAAGGCGCAAAAAGTGGCGGTTATTTGAGTTTACTTTCTAAAAAAGGGTTGTTACTTGGGGCGATTGGTATATTCCTTTATGTTGGGGCTGAGGTAGCTATCGGGAGTTATTTGGTAAGCTATTTTTCAGAAATGAACCTGTCAAAGAATATTCTTGAAAATGATTTGATGCGCAATATTTTAGGTTTTATTTTTGGCGATAAAGACCTTTCGGGTAAAGATTCCAAAGCCATCGTTGGGGCATTTGTAACTTTCTATTGGACAGGTGCTATGGTAGGGCGTTTCATAGGAGCTTATTTGACCAAAGTTATGGCACCCTCCAAAGTACTGATATTCTTTGCATCAGGAGCAATTTTACTGATACTGGTTTCAGTAAATACCGACGGATTACTAGCAATGTGGAGTATTTTGGCCGTGGGGTTATTCAATTCCATTATGTTCCCGACCATTTTCACTTTGTCGTTAGACGGGCTGAACGAATCCAAACCTCAAGCTTCTGGAATTTTGTGTACAATGATTGTTGGAGGGGCTGTTATTCCACCTTTGTGCGGATTTTTTGCCGACTCACTTGGGTTCAAAATAGCATTTTTATTGTTAACCATTTGTTACGTTTACATTGCCTTTTTCGGATTTTATAAGCGAAAAACCGTAACAATTCGTTAGGGCTTTTTATTTGTAATGGACTAATTTTACAGTTTAGTCATCAAATGCACAAAATATTATAATTAAAACCACATAGAAACATACAATAAATGCTATGTTTCTATGTGGTTTAAAATTTGCTTTACGTTTTTTGTTTTTACTAATTTCTCCAAGGTCAAAAAACGACTCCAATCAACGGTTGGTGATTTTCGTGTATTTAGTCTGTATTTTTTACCTTTAATTTTATAGTTTTTTAGGTCAAAATTCCAAACAATGATTCAAAGGTTGGAGTAGGGGGTGAGGAGCAAATTTTTATGACATATTTTATGGCTTCAAATACAGTTCTTTAAAATATCTGGCATAAAAACCAGCAGGGATAACTCGGTTGTAATTTCCTTTTTCAGGAAGGATATTTTTATAATACAATCGTTTACGGTCAATAAATGAGCGATAAACGGTGGTGTATAAGATAATCCCCACAGCAAATAGAATGCTACTCATACCTAAATATTTTAGTCCAATAAATAAACCTGCTAATGGAAAAAGAATTAGCATATAATATACCCAAATGTTTTTCACGATTTTCATAAAAAATCCAATAAAAATTATTTAGTAAATTCAATAGATTTGATGATGGACTCCAACTCGAACAGATAATCGCGTTTGCTGGTCATCGGTGCAGAAACGAAGCCTTCTAAAACTACCAAACGTGCATTAGGAGCATCTTCAATGATATAGTTCACAAAAGGTCCTCCGAGTAAAAAATCCTTTACTTCCCATAAACCACGACTTTCAATGGTTTTTCTATCTTTCACTTGTGTTTGATAAATGCTTGGAGCAAAAGCTTTTTCGGTAATCATATACATACCATCTTTGGGTCCGGGTACATATTTTTTACCAATGGAATCGCGCATTTTTACGATGCTTTCAGCCAATTGGTTATTTTGTGGCATACGCTGCAAAGGCATTTCATAAATGATAATGTTTGCTGTTCCGCCTTTGATTTGGCGTTCAATCCAAAAGAAATTATTTTCGTGTTTAGCAATTCTGTATATGGAAGGAAGGGTAAGTTTAAATCCTAAAGTTTTTTCAATATCGGTGGTTTTGTTTAACGAACTACGGAATCGTTTTTGGCTTTCTAAGATTTCATTTTCTTTAAAGGCAGTTATGAATTTTTCGGCGTGTTCCTGAATTTGACAAACGATGTCTTTTTCGGTTTCCCCACGTATGATGCCCACTTTCTGAGGTTTAGCAAAAAGCGTATCTTTTAGGGCAAGTCCGTTTATGCTATCTTTTTGTATGATGAGAATATTACGGCTGTTTCGGGTATTTCCTTCGAAAACTTTTGGTGGTATTTGGTGTATGGAAAATAGGGGTTCTTCCACAGCAATTCCTTCCAAAGGAGCCGCAAAATATTTGCGAATGGTATCACCAACGGAGCCTTTCCATAGGGTATTGTCCACCACCACGGCTAAAGAGTTTATTTGTCCGTTAGATTGGGGGAGATATTGTTTCTTCTCTTTGGTAAAATCACACGACAAACAACAAAAGACAATAAGAACTCCAAATATAAAGTGTTTCATAAAAAATAGTTAAAAAATAATATTTATTACCATTTTTATTACAGCTAAAATTGTTCCAAAAATGATTTTTTGAGTAGTTATTTTTGGTTTTCAAATGTTAAAATTTTACGGAAGAAATTTTCTTTGCGGTAAATTTTGGTTTTGGCATCAAATTTGCAGTAACACGTATGATGTTGTTTTTTGATAGTTTGCTTTAGTTTATCAATAAAAAATCAAAAATTTAACATTAAATTAAAAACTTTTTATTTTAAAAGTGTTATCTTTGTAAAAAATAATTATTAACAATAAAAATCAATTTATTATGTCAAAAACAGGAAATACTTTATTGGCGTTGGTAACAGGAGTTGCCGTAGGTGTGGGAGCAGGAATTTTGTTTGCTCCGGATAAAGGGAAAGAAACTCGTAAAAAAATTAAAAAATCGTTTGATGATTCAACGGCTAGTTTGAAACATAAATTAGATGATTTGGCGGATCAAGTAAAAGATAAAACTTCTGAATTGAAGGGTTCTTTGGAAGATAAAATGGAAAACATTTTATCAAAATCAAGCTACAAAGCCGAAGACGTAATTACCGTTTTAGAGAAGAAATTAGCTCAATTGAAACAAGCCAACGCTAAACTTCAAAAATAATTATGGCAATCAAATCCATTAAGGAAACCGCTAAGGAAGTTCCTTTAAGGGCAGAGGAGGCTTTTAAATCGCAGGTAGAATATTATAGGTTATTTGCGTTTCATTTTATAGCCAAGTCTTCCTACGGGTTGTTGAATATTTTTATATTTGGGCTACTATGTCTTTTGGTATTGTTTTTCTTGTCATTTGCAGCTGCCTTTGCAGTGGGTAAATGGGTGAATGATACTGGATTGGGCTTCTTGATTGTAGGTTTCTTTTTTGTTTTAGTCGCTTTGATTATCTTTCTTTTCAGAAAGATTTTCATAGAAAAACCACTTCTAGAAAAGTTGTCCGATATATATTTTAAAGATGATGATGAAGATGAAACAGATGCATAATTACCGATCGTTTCAGCAAATAGAGGCTGACCTAAGGGTTCTTAAACTTAAAAAACAAGTAGATTTACTTTTTTTAAAAAACAGCATCTCTTCAACTAAACAATCATTGTCATTTAAAGCAATGATGGCTAATTTTTTAGGAGGATTGGGTTTTACTTTGGCAAGAAGGCGTAACCAAATTTTTATTTCTGCCCTTGAGTTTGGGTTGCGTTACTTTTTAAAAAGATAGAGAAAAAGTAAATAACAAAAATAAACCGAGTGAACTTTCACTCGGTTTTTTTATATTTCAAAATGAGTTTTAATTTAATGGTAGTAAATCTTTAACTTAAATCAATGATTTTACCTGTGGCTTGACCTATCATATCGACATAAGTTTTGGCATCTACAATTTGCAAGGTTTTGTATGATTTTTTACCTCCCAAAGCAGGAATAGGTGTATAACCGTAACACTCACCGTATTTTAACGGAGGTAAAACACGTTTGATTTTTTGATAATTTTTTGAGCGATATTCTTCGACATAAAAACCAAAATCCTCATCACTTTCATCAGTTCTGTTTATGTTTAGACTACCCAACCAATAGGCAGTATCTTCATCGCTCATTACATCATCATCACAATCATTGACAAAAACAATTTTTATATGATCCCCATTCATATTACCTTGATTTTTAATATCCCAAAGTAAAATATCTCCCAAGGCTGTTATACCAACAACTATACTTCTCTGATAAATATTATCAATATAATCAAAAAAGAATTCCCATTCATCAGGATTTACAAACTGCACAAAGCCGCGTTCGTAAATACCAAAACCCGTTCTTCGCCATACTTCCAAAATAGGTTCAGGCAATACCCCTGTATATTTATCTATCAATTCCTGTGGAACATCAGCGTATTTGATGTAATCTTGATTTCTATCAAAGAAAGGCTGAATATCCTTTTGTTCTAATTTGGTTAATTTTTCTGACATATTTTTCACGTTTTACAATTAACAATTAATAATTAACCATTACAAACCTAACTTAAATCATAAATTTTCCCAACCGCTTGACCGATAATATGAATGTAGGCTTTGGCATTGACCACTTGCAGATTTTTATTACTACGACTACCGCCCAACGCCAAAGCAGGAACATAGCCATAACATTGCCCATATTCTAATTTAGGGAGTTTATCTTTCATTTCCAAGTAAGGTTTGTCATTGAAATAATCTTTTGATGTTATAAAAAAATCACTTCCTATGAAAATATTTAGAAATCCTGTAATTTGAGTAATGACCTCTGATGTCCCCTTATTGTTGTTAATCAAGAAAACTCTATTTACATTTTTAGGTTTATCTTCTTCCCAAAAAAGCAAATCTCCCATAGCTGTCATACCCCATACAATAGTAGGATCATAGAGTTTATCAATATATTCAAACACAAAATCCCATTCTTCGGGGTTTACCAATTGTAAATAACCATTTTCGTAAATGCCAAAACCCATATTTTCCCAAAGCCAAATCAGTTCATCAGGTAAAATATTTTTGTATTTATCTATTAATTCTTGCGGAACATCAGCGTGTTTGATATAACTATCCTTGTTTCGGTCTATAAATTTTTGTATTGTTTCCATATTTATAATAATTTCACATTCATCATATCTGTAACAGGTATGTCATCAATTGTTTTAGGTGGAATTCCATAGGCTTGTTTTATTTGATTTTCTATGGAAACCGCTCGTCCTTTTCCCCACTGCGAACCTATGGAAGAGTTTACTCGGCTATTTCCTAAACCTGTTATGGCATCGGCTTTTCCTCCTGCTACATCTCACAGGCATTATGCACCAACAACGCCCACAGCCCCACAAAATAGTTATGCTAATTCTCCACCTCAAAGTTATACACTTTTTTGGTTTGGTAAAGAAAATTATGCCCTTTTATGCGTTGCCATTGGTGGTTTTGTGTTTTTATGTGGTCCGTGGTGGTCAGGTCGGCTTATGGATTAAGGTATTTGCTGTATCAATTTTCAGGAAAAAAAGACAAATAGTCTTTAAAAGGGCTATAAAAACAGTAAAAGATAAATGATGATTTTATTTTTTTCATAATTTCGCAACTTAAAGAAATTTATACAGCATATGAAAATAGCCATAGGTAATGACCACGCTGGTCCAGACTATAAAAAAGCCATTGTTGCTTTTTTAGAAAGTAAAGGAATTGAAGTTCTTAATTTCGGAGTAGATACACATCAAAGCGTTGATTATCCTGATTTTGGACACGCCGTAGCAGAAGCCGTAGAAACTCAAAAAGCTCATTTGGGTATCGTTATTTGCGGTAGCGGAAACGGTATTGCAATGACAGCAAATAAACATAAAGGCATACGTGCTGCACTTTGTTGGACCAAAGAAATAGCTGCCCTAGCACGGCAACATAATGATGCTAATGTGGTTAGCATTCCAGCGCGTTTTACTGCCATTGAACAAGCTGTTGAAATTGTCAAAACCTTTTTAGAGACTGATTTTGAAGGAGGCAGACATACCAACCGAGTGAATAAAATTTGCAGATAAAACTATAACAATGAAAAAATTCCTGATTGTGGGTTTGGGCAATATTGGTCTTGAGTATGCAAATACAAGGCATAATATTGGGTTTAAAGTACTCGATTATATGGCTCATTGTCACGATTTAAAGTTTGAAACTCAAAAATTGGGTGATGTGGCTTGGTACAAACACAAAGGGCGAACACTTGTTTTTCTCAAACCCTCTACCTATATGAATCTCAGCGGAAAGGCTGTCCGATATTGGCTTGAAAAAGAGAATATTCCGTTGGAAAATTTACTCGTTATTACCGATGACTTGAATTTACCATTTGGTACCATACGCATTAAAGCCAAAGGAAGCGACGGAGGGCATAACGGATTGAAAGATATTCAAGCACAGCTTAGTACCATAAATTATGCACGATTTCGTTTCGGAATAAGCAGTGATTTTTCCAAAGGAAAGCAAGTGGATTACGTATTGGGGCAATGGAATGAACAAGAGCAAGAATTACTCCCTGAGCGTTTAGAAAAAGCTGCTGAGGCTGTCATTTCGTTTGCTATGGCAGGGCTAACCAATACAATGAATTTGTTTAATAACAAGTAATTTGGTCAATCTGTAACATTGGTTGCTTTTTAAGTAAAAAGTAGTCCTTAGCTTTGCTCTCGTATAGATTACAATAGTTATGAAGTATATCATTGCAAAAAATAAATGGATTTTATTAGGTATTATTTTGGGGGCAATGGCTGGGTATTTGTATTACCACTATGTAGGTTGTTTATCAGGAACTTGCGCTATAACCTCAAAACCCATCAATAGCACACTTTACGGTGCCGTTTTAGGTGGATTACTATTTAGTATGTTTAAAAATAAAAAGAAAGATACGATGAATTTGAAAGAAATAGCTACAGATGCACTGATTGTGGACGTACGCACACCTGAGGAATTTAATCAAGGTCATTTTCAAGGGTCGATAAATATTCCTTTACAAGAAATAGCCCAACGTGCCGATGAAATTAAAAACTCTCAAAAGCTGGTTATTTTTTGTTGTCGCTCTGGGGCAAGAAGCGAACAGGCAACAACGTATTTTCGAAACCAAGGGCTTGATTGTTACAATGGCGGTTCTTGGCAAGAAGTACGAGATTTGTTTTAAACTTTAAAATAAAAAAACGGCAGATTACTTTTTGATAATCTGCCGTTTTTTATTGTTCTTATCAAATGGATTAAAAAGCTTTTATACGATACATCATACCCAAACTAACGCGATTGGTATCGGGTGATTGTCCGTGTTTATAATCATACTGACGCCCTACGTAGGTAAGGAAAAAACGCAAATCTTGGTCGCTGAAAGGCAAGTATTCTACACCAAGGTAGTAGCCCATTGAATTTCGTTCATTGTCAACAAATCCTGTGGGCATTTTGCTTTTATCTACACGTGCCGTTTCGTACATTCCTTTAGCAAATAAATTCCATTTTGGGTCAGGCTGATATTCCGCTTTTAAAATGAAAGTATTGTAAGTGGTATTTTGCAAAGCCATATCGTGGCTCAAACCAGAGGAATATACTGAAGCATAACCCAAACGATCCAAATCTTGTTTTGCCATCATATAGTCAAAAAACACCTGAAAATTATCCAAATTCAATCGATTACCTAAGGTAACCATCATTGAATTGTGATTTTTTGCTTCATTTTCCAAGCCTATTGCCCAACGAGTTTGGAATTTTCCGTCCCAAAGGTTTCCATTCCAATTGATGATGTAGGTTAGCGGAGATTTACTTTTTTCAACTCCTGCAGGCAATTTTCCTTCATAAACTTTATCTAACGGATTGTTTCTTACATCGGTAATTTGGAAATTGATTTCGTGATTGGCATCGGGGGCATAGGTGAGCATACCGCCTACCACAAAGTTATCCATATTTTCAATAAAATCGGAATATTCATAAATGTTCATTGGGTTGAGGTCAAACTCAAAACCACCCCACGCTTGGCACATTTTTCCTGCTGTGAGCGTCCATTTTTCATTCAATCGGAAACCGGCATACATCAAATCGGTGGCTCGGGCAAGATTATCCAAGTCCGCACCTGCGTTTGATTTGTTTAACCGATGGCGCAGTCTGTAAAAAATTCGCTCGTTGATATTTCCTCGAAATTCCAAACGTAACTGACGCGCTTTGAAATAAGTTTCAGTGCCAACGTCTTGAGTGTTTATAACATCAAAACTGGATTGAAAATTTAAAAAGACATTAAATTTATCTGATTTTTGTTTAAGTTCATCTATTTGCTCTTGAAAGCCTTGTTGTGCCAATGCAACGCCTCCCAGTAGGAAAGCCATTGCTAGATACAAATTTTTCATATCTTCTGATTTTTTTAAGGCATTGAAAACTAATAAAAAAACAGATTTATTAAAGCTTTCAATGCTTATTGATTTTTAATATTCATTGAAATACTTCTGAATTTGCTTCCAATCTTTGGTTTTGGTAAGAGCGAGCATTAAAAGTACACGTGCCTTTTGCGGATTAAGATTTTGAGCTGCCACGAAATGATATTTAGCATCGTCCACTTCGGCATCCAAAGTTGTCGCTCCTGTGGCTACACGTGAAGAACGAACAATTTGGATTCCTTGTTTTTGCGCTTTTTGTGCCAAATCAAATAGGGTGTGATAGAAATTACCGTTTCCTACCCCAGCATATACAATTCCATCGAATTTAGCATCCATAAAGGCTTTCATAGGAAGTTCGGACATATTGGAGTAACCATAAACGATGCCTACTTTGGGTAATGATTTCATATTATCAACATTGAATACGGATTGAGCCGTATGCTTGTTTTGAGGTATGCGATTGAAATAGGGTTTTCCGTTATGAATGTAAGCCAATTTTCCGTGATTAGCCCCTTGGAAAGTTTCCACAGCGGTAGTACTGGTTTTAATTACGTCTTTTGCATCTAAAACGATGTCGTTCATACAAACCATAACGCCTTTTCCCATAGCATCTTTATTGGCAGCAACGGCAACGGCATTGTATAGATTTAGAGGTCCGTCAGCGCTCATACCCGTAGCAGGACGCATAGCCCCAACCATTACAACGGGTTTATTGCTATGTACCGTTAGGTTTAGAAAATAAGCGGTTTCCTCCATAGTGTCTGTACCGTGAGTGATGACCACACCATCATATCCTTCTTTGTTTAACAGTTCATTGATGCGTTTGGCTAGTTTGAGCCACACATCATCGTTCATATCCTGAGAACCGATTTTTACCAATTGCTCCCCGCTAACCTCGGCAATGTTTTTCACCTCTGGAACGGCTTGTAAGAGTTGGTAAACGCCCAATTCCCCTGCTTTGTAACTACTTTCAGTAGATGATTTGCTCACCCCAGCGATGGTTCCACCCGTGGCAATAATACGAACTTTCGGTTTTTGCCCGAAAACAACTACAGATGTTGATAACAACACCATTAACGCAATGCTTCTTAAAAAATTCATAATACTACTATTTTTAACCCAATTTCACTTGAGTTGGTTACTAACTAAACTAAAATTTTCACATCCGAAAAAAAGCTCTTTTAAAAGCACTATAAAGGTAAATTATTTTACAGATAAATCAAACATAAAACGCTATTTTTATATAATATTTAACGTAAGTGAAATTTTAGACTTTCTTTTTGAAAGATTGATAAAATAAATATATCAAAAATAGAGTTAGTTTTCGCTTGTTAGAATAAAATAGTTGTTTTGTAAACTGATATAATCAATTCAAATATTGATAGAGTTAACTGCGAATAAATCAAAAAAAGACAGATTAAATCTTAAATTGTAAAGGTAAAAAATGGTTTTTTATGATTTCTTTTTTATATTTGCGCCCTTTTGTTGATAAAAAAATATGAAACTATTTACTGATGATTTTATTTTGAAAACTGAAGAATATTCAAAAGTAGTTTTTTAAATGTAAATCATTGGTTTTCAAAAGGAATAAATTATAATTGTATTAATAAATTAAGCATTTCGTATGAAAAAACTTTTGCTCAAGGGTTTGCTCTTCTTGATGCCAGTTGTTATGTTGGCTCAAGAGAAAATATCAGGAACGGTTAAAGATACCGAAGGTGAGCCTATGCTTGGGGTCAGTATTATTATTAAAAACACAAACAAAGGTACAACAACTGACTTTGACGGAAATTTTGAAATCGTAGCCAATGCATCGGATATTTTGGTGTTCAATTATATCGGATACGCTCAAAAGGAAGTTCTGATCGGAAAAAAGAAACATTTGGATGTGGTATTGAGTGAAGATACTCAAGAACTCAAAGAGGTTGTGGTTACCGGATATCAAAAAACTGACCGAAAATTATTTGCAGGTGCTGCGACCAAAGTAAGTGCAGAAGACACAAAAATTGACGGTATTGTTGATGTTGGAAAGATGATTGAAGGGCGTGTATCGGGAGTGAGCGTACAGAACGTATCGGGGTCTTTTGGGGCGGCTCCTAAAATTCGTATTCGTGGAGCTTCATCAATCTACGGGGATACTAAACCTTTGTGGGTGGTTGATGGTGTTGTTCTTGAAGATGTTGTAGATGTAAATCCTGACCAACTTTCCTCAGGAGATATTTCAACCCTCATAAGTAGCTCAGTAGCTGGATTAAATGCAGAGGATATTGATAGTTTTCAAATTTTGAAAGACGCATCGGCAACAGCGCTTTACGGAGCTCGTGCAATGAATGGTGTTATTGTGATTACTACCAAAAACGGAAGTCGTGACCGAGTTTCGATTGATGTTAAATCCGAATATACGATGCGAAGCAAACCTTCTTATAACGATTATGACATTTTGAATTCACAAGATCAAATGTCCGTTTTCAGAGAGATGGAACGCAAAGGTTGGCTCTCGCACGCCGATATGATGAGTAGCCGAGATGGAGGTGTTTATTTTCAAATGTATAACGCTATAAACACTTATCAAAATGGTTCTTACGGACTTCTCAATACTCCACAAGCACGTGCCGAGTATCTTAAAACTTATGAAAAAATCAATACGGATTGGTTTAAATTGCTATTTCAGAATAATTTACAACAAAATCATTCCGTAAGTTTTAAAGGAGGTTCGCAAAAGTCACAATTTTACGCCTCTACGAGTTTCTTACACGATACGGGCTGGACGATTTCCGATAAAGTGAATCGATACACCATTAACGCTAAAGGAACTTTTGATATTTCTGACAAATTCACTTTAGGTATTTCAACCAAAGGGAGTTACCGTGAGCAAAGAGCACCTGGTACTTTCTCTCGCCAACCCAGTCAAGTTAATGGAGGATATACTCGTGAGTTTGATATCAATCCGTTCTCGTATGCACTCAATACCAGTAGAACCATCAGTCCTTATGAAACCGATGCAAAAACCTATCGCTATCATCGTATGAACTATGCTCCATTTAACATATTAAATGAATATAACAACAACTATATTGATTTAGATGTACTTGACTTGAATATTCAAGCAAATCTTGATTACAAAATCAATCCGAATTGGAGCTATTCTTTCGTAGGAAATATCAGATATGTAAAAAATACAACAGAGCATAAAATCAAGGCAGATGCTAACGTAGCCAAAGCATATCGTGCCAATGATGATGCAACCATTGAAGACCAAAACAATTATTTGTGGAAAGACCCCGAAAACCCAAGCAGTCGCCCCATTGTGGTGCTGCCTAAAGGAGGTTTTTACAATCGCGAGGATAATCTTCTTAAAAACTTCTATTTAAGAAATATTATTGAGTATAAAAATATTGCTTTGGAAGACCATCGTTTCAACGCCATATTGGGGCAAGAAGTACGTGCCTCTGACCGAAAGGGGGCTTCCTTTGACGGATATGGAATTCAATACGACAAAGGGAATACCGTTTTTACCGACCCTAACATAATCAAAAAATTGACTCAGGCAGGATTTCCTTATTTTGCCGTTTCCAATTCTTATGACCGATTTGTGGCGTTTTTCGCCAACGGAGCGTATAGTTTCAACAGCAAATACATTTTTAACGCTACAGCTCGTTTGGACGGAAGTAACCGATTAGGAAGCTCTACCGATGCGCGTTGGCTACCTACTTGGAACGTAAGTGGAAGATGGAATGCCAAAGACGAAAGCTTTTTACAGAACGTGGATTGGCTTTCCAATTTGAATATTCGAGCAACCTATGGGCTCACTGCAAGTATGGGACCAGCTACCAACAGCCGAGCCGTATTACGAAGTACCCTCACCATTGCACCATATCCTGATGAAATACAAAACGGATTGTTGGTACGTAGTTTACAGAACTCTGAACTGACTTGGGAAAAACAATATGAAGCCAATGCTGGTTTTGATATCGGAGTTTTCAATAATAGATTCAGTATCAGTGCAGATTTTTATCACCGAAAAGGATTTGACCTTATTGCTGCCATCAGAACCAGTGGTATCGGAGGGGAACTTATTAAATTGGCAAATTATGCTGATATGGTTTCCAAGGGGGTTGAATTTAGCCTGAACTCGCGTAACATAGACACTCCGTCTTTTAAATGGACAACCGATGTAACTTTTGCTTATAACGAAAATGAAATCACGCGTTTGTATAGTGAGCCTAACGTATTTTCGTTAACAAGAAGTGAAGGAGCAGCCAAGTTGGGTGGACCTGTCAGAGGGCTTTATTCCATTCCATTTGCTGGACTTAGCAATGAAGGAATTCCTACTTTTTATGACAAAGAAGGAAAGGCTTCCTATGATATTTTCTTTCAAGACAGAAATGTCAATCATTTGAAATACGAAGGAAGTATCGACCCTAAGATAACTGGTGGAGTATCAAACCGATTTACCTTTGATAATTTTTCACTAAATTTGTTCTTTACCTATCAACTCGGAAATGTGGTGCGCCTATACCCCAGCTTCCAAGCCAGATATAGTGATTTGAATGCGATGCCTTCTGATTTGAAAGACCGTTGGTTACACTCTGGTGATGAGGCACATACTAACGTTCCTACTATCTTGAGTAAACCGCTTTATGACAAGTACGGAAATAACATTTTATCTACTTATAATGCTTATAACTTTTCAACTGAAAGAGTGGCAAAAGGCGATTTTGTAAGGCTCAAAGAGGTATCATTGACTTACAAAGTGCCTAACGATTTTGCTAAAAAATTGGGCGTAGCTGGGGCAAGTTTCAAAGTTTCTGGAACTAATTTGTTCCTGCTTTACTCAGATAAAGCACTTAAAGGACAAGACCCCGAATTTTTTGGCTCTGGAGGTGTAGCCCTACCCATTGCACGTCAATACTCTTGGAGTTTAAACATCAATCTGTAATTACATTATTGAATATGAAATATATAAAATACACATACTTGGTTTTTGCAATCGCTTTATTTTCGGCTTGCGACGATTTTTTGAGCAAAAACCCCGACGATAGAGCCGTGTTGGATTCCTATGATAAGATAGGGGAGCTTCTCACGTATGCTTATCCTGACCAAAATCATCAAATGTTTTGTTACGCGATGAGTGATAACGCTACCGAAAAAGTAAACGGTGCAACTAAAAATATTATTATGGCAGATGCTTATCATTGGCGTGAACATCACTTAACCTCACAAGATACTCCTGAAGCCTATTGGACAGCTTGCTATAGCGCCATAAAGCAAATCAATCACGCTTTGGAAGGGATTGATAACTTCAGAGTAAACGGGCAAATTCCTTCTGAACTTACTGCGTATTACGGAGAAGCATTGGTAGCCAGAGCTTATGCTCATTTTATGTTGGTAAGTTTATGGAGCAAATCTTATAATCCGCAAACGGCGGCTTCCAATATGGGAATTCCTTACGTGAAAGAACCTGAAAAACAGGTCCTTAAACAATACCATAGAGGAACAGTACAAGATGTTTATAAAAACATTGAGGCTGACCTAATTGAAGGAATTGCTTATATTGATGATACCAAGTATAAGAACAAAAAATTACATTGGAATAAAGATGCAGCAAACGTTTTTGCAGCAAGAGTTTATAGCGTTCTTGGAGATTTTGAAAAAGTATTAGCTTATACCAATAAGGTACTTTCGGCAAACCCTGCACAGCAAATACGCGATTTGAACGATAAATATACCAAAATGGATGTCTTGGAAATGCTCGCCCAATGGTCAAAAACTTCCGAAAATGCAAACTTATTGGTTGTTCCTCAATATAGTAACTGGTTTTCATACACCTATGGAAGAGATATCTTCGGGATGAGCTACGATGCGTATCGTTATATCTTCCGAAACCCTTTCGTTGGAGGGCAGTGGATTTGGGATTTGTACGGACAAGACCCTAATATTTTCATTCCTAAATGGCAATTCCATAGAGAGAGAAGTGGAATAAACGCTTCAGAAGGGTATTATATGATAATGAATCCTTTAATTCAAATGGAGGAAGCCTTATTTTTGAGAATGGAAGCTAACGTGATGCTCAATAATTTTGCCGCCTTTGAACAAGATATGAATGCCTACTTGAGTAAACGTTTAAAAAATTATCAGTTTGATACCCACGCTTTTTCTTATGAAAAAATGGAATTAGAATACAGAGAATCAGAAATCTACGGACTAAATCCGTTTTATGCCATATCAAAAGAACAACGTCCGTACTTAAACTGTTTGTTCGATTTAAGAAGAAAAGAATTCTATTACACAGGAATGCGTTGGTTCGATTTAAAACGATTTAATGTAAGAGTACGTCACTTTTTTGCACGTCAGTCAAAGCCTGTATTTTTAGAACCTGACGATAACCGAAGAGAACTACAAATACCCTCTAATGCAATATCAAACGGAATAACCCCTAATCCAAGATAATAATGAAAAAGAAATACATTTCCTTACTATTACTTGCTTTTTTATTCGTTACTTGTAACCAAAAAGATGCTGTAAGCAAAGACTCTGTAATTTATTTGGAAGACGAACACCAAAGCGATTTTGACCAATGGTTGTATGAAACCTTCACAAAACCTTATAACATTGAGGTAAAATGGAAGTGGGACGATACCGAGATTGATAATTCCTTCCACGTTACACCTCCGCAAAAACAGAAGGCAAGGCAAATTATGGAAGCACTACACGCCATCTGGATCAAGCCTTATGAGGAAGAAGCTGGAACCGAATTTATCAAAACTTATGTTCCTAAACTCATTTATTTGGTAGGAACTCCTCAATTTAATCAAGACGGAACGAAAACCTTAGGCCTTGCTGAGGGCGGACGAAAAATAACACTATTCGATGTAGATAGCTTTGACAATCAAGATTTAGATAAGATGACAAAAGCATTTCATACAATGCATCACGAGTTTGCACATATCTTGCATCAAAAAATTGCTTTCTCCACCACATATAAGGATTTGACCAAGGGGCAGTACACCGGAGCTTGGTTTAATGTATCAGAGGTAAGAGCCAATGCTCGAGGGTTCATTACCCCTTATAGTATGTCCAACGAGAATGAAGATTTTGTTGAAGTGGCAGCTACTATTTTATCTACAGTGCAAAACAGTAATTCACCCATACAACGCATCGTTCCAGAAAAAGACGATACAGGAAATGTTACTGGAAATCTGGTACGTATGAATTTGACAGATTTTCAACTTAAACTATATATGTTTGGTATCTCTATTCAACAGCAAAGTAATGGAAGTCTCAGAATCGTTCAAGAGCAAACTGCGCCACAAGGGTTGAACACGATGCTTAAGAAAATTGATATGGTTTCCGATTATTATAAAGAAGTTTGGGGAATTGACCTTTTCCGACTTCAAGGAAAAATTGAACAGGCTACCAACGAATTAATTCTTCAAAATACACCTTAAAAAGATGAAAAAATATATTTACAATATCGTTGCTTTGTTGTTTGTAGCTTTGGGCACGACTTCTTGTCAAAAAGATGATGAAACAAAGTTCAGTCAACTACCCGACCAAAGAGTACAAGCTAAAATGGCAGAATACAAACAAGTTTTAACTCAAGCTCCTTTTGGTTGGCAAATGTTTTATTCCTTAGGGTCGAATATTGAGTATTTGTCATACCAAATAGCTACTTTTTCGGCTGATAATACGGTTACTTTGCATTCTCCTGATTTGTCAAAGCCTATAACCAGCGAATACAAACTCATAGCCAAAGATGATATTGAGTTGATGTTTAGCACATTTAATGAAAATTTAACCATTTTCAGTTATCCTAGTGAAAGAGTTCCGAAAGGCTACGGAGGAGATATTGAATTTAATTTTAAATCGGTAAATGCTCGAAAAAATGAAGTTGTTTTAGAAGGAAAAAAATATAAAGGTAAACTCATTTTACGAAAAGCCAAAGAGGAGTACAAAGACTTCGATAGGCTTAAAGATTTTGTAAAATATCTGGCGGAGCAACGTGGCGGAGTTCGTTATATGAATTTGGCGGTGACTCACGGTCTTGAAGGGGCTTCGGAAGAAAAACCCGTTTCCATAGGATTAGACTTAAGTTCCATAGCCAAGGCTGCTGATTATGCTTACAATTATAAAAATATTTTCCGTAACGGACGTAAAATGCTTTATTTCAGCCATACAGGTATGGGTCTGAGTTCGCCTATCGAAATAGATGGACATCAAATACAGTATTTTGTTTATAACAGAGAGAAACAACGTTACGAGATTGATCGTTCTGACTTAAAGGGATATATTTATACCTCTAATTTGCCAGTGTATTATGTGCCTGGTGTTGTTAATGAATTCTTAGATGATTACAGCCTTTGGTTTAAAGCAAGTTTTGGGCAGCCTAATACCAAATACGCTCAAATGAGAAGGCAATTGCCTGTTATCAAAGGAATGGTTTTTGTTACCGACTACAACCGAAGAATACCGCTTTTTGATGAAAAAGGAAACCCTATTTATGATAGTGCATTCAACCACGATTATGAAAAAGGAGAGAAATTAGGAAATGGTTTGCTCTTTTCTTTTGAGGAAGGCAATCAATTCTATTTCTATTTCGTTCCTTTGGAAATTGAAAAATTGCAAGAAGATCGTCTTCGTTTCAAACGTAAACCCAAATCCGAAGAATTGTGTTTGCCTAAAGAAGGAGAAGATGCTGTTGCTATAGCCAATGAAATTAAGGATAATCCTGCTTTTAATGATTTAATTGATTATCTATGTAATCCAACGGGGTGGTACATTAAACGAACTGTTGAGTCTGGGCAAATTGACTGGGATTTTGTATCCATTGCCAATCCTACAGAGGATTATTTCTATACCCGAATTAAATAAAAAAACATCTAATGAAAAAAATACAATACCTAATAACAAGTATTTTGTGTCTGTCGGTTTTGCTATCGTGCGAAAAGCAAGATGGAGAAAGTAAGCTAGTTGCAGATACTATCAGCAAAGCAGAGCTTACCTCTCCTCAAAAGGAAGCAAAAGCCATATCGCGTATTCCTACTTTCCGTTGGAATAAAGTACAGGCAACTCGTCCTGAGATTTTCTATCAAGTTTGGGTTTCTTCCGATGAGCATTTTACTTCAGAAAAAACTTTCAAAGCCATTGATATTGAGGATACTTTTTATACTTTTGAAAGCAAACAACTCCAGCCTTTGTCTAAATATTTTTGGAAAGTAATTGCTTCTGACGACAAAAATAATTTGTCCGAATCCGAAATATTTTCTTTTACAACAATTGATGTTGATTTAAGAGTGAATTTGTTAGAACCTAAGGATAAAACGGCACTCACTACAAATCAAACCACAATAAAATGGAAAGCCCTTAGAAATGAAGTTTACAACGAAGATTTGACTTTTTCGGTTTATTTAAGAAATGGTTCAGCTTCTTTTTCAACTCCTTTCAAAAAGGGAATTAAAGAAGAAGAAATCACATTGAATGACTTAAAGGGAAATGCTACATATTATTGGGCAATTGCAGCTGTAAACGCTAAAGGCACAGAAGTGTTACGTAGTGATGTTTTCACCTTTACCACTCCCAATACTTTGCCAACTCCAGCCCGATTGAGCAATCGTGTAGAAGAATTACTTGCCGATGATAAAAATAGCGTAGCTTTAAAATTCAAATGGGAAAAATCTACCGATGAAGACCGAATTTTTGAAAACGGAAAGCTCCGCCCCGAGGTGCTTACTTATGAGTTTTATTTAAGTGAAGATGAAAACTTCACCCAAGATGAAATTAAAATGACCTCGGAAAGTGAACTTTCATATACTGTCATAGGGCTTGATTTCTCCAAAACATACTGGGCTAAGGTGGTTACCAAAGACGAAAACGGAGGCGTTGTTAGTAGTAATATCGTTTCAAAAACTACCCAACAAGCTCCTATAAAAGATGAACTTACCATTGTTGAAGGCACTTGGACTGATTCAAGAGACGGAAAAACCTACAAAACAGTAACCATCAACGGAGTTACTTGGTTGGCTGAAAATTACGCATACATTCCTGAAAATCAGGTTGAATTTTGTTCAGTTTACGGAGTTCAGGGCGAAGGTAAAACAGCCAATGAGCTAAAAACAACTGAAAATTACAACAAATATGGTGTTTTATATGCTATGGAGATGTTACCCACCATTGCCCCACAAGGTTGGCGTGTTGCCACCGATGAGGATTGGAAAACCATAGAATTGCTCAGCGGAATGGCACAAACTGAAATCAATACAACCGGATACAGAAATCGTGGAGAAATGATGCACAAATTTATCAGTTTAACTCAAAGATTTTCTTCCCCAGCTATAAAACCTACCAATGAAATGAAAACCGGATTCACATACGGTGGATATTTTGGAAAATCGTCAAGAGAAACTTCATTTAGTTTTAAAGGGGCTAATGAATATGTTTATGTTTGGACGGGAACAAAACAAACCGATTTGCTCAACAAAGAAGTGTATTGGTATCGTGCCTTTTCTTACAGAAGAAAAGCCATTGAACGAGACCAAAAAGGGGATAAATTCAGAATGTATGTAAGATTGATTAAAGAGTAGTTTTTCAAAATATACTTTCTGTAAAAACAGACATATAAGCTAAAAATCGTATAGGTAACACTTAACGATTTTGAAAACATGTAGAAGTTGGGATATGATTATCCCAACTTTTTAGTTTATTAAAGACAGATACGATAATTTTTCGTACATTTGACTTGCTAATACATAATCATTTACGAATATCGTTGTCTTTTTTCATATCTTTGCACCCGCTAACTTTCAATCACATTTATGACAAATTCAGGAAAAATAGAGCTGATGGCTCCCGCAGGAAACTTCGAATCGTTACAAGCAGCTATTGACAATGGTGCTGATTCGGTATATTTTGGAGTTGACCAGCTGAATATGAGGGCAAGAGCAAGTATCAATTTCACCATTGACGATTTGGACGAAATCGCAAAACGTTGCCACCCAAAAGGTATCCGTACCTATCTTACCTTAAATACAATCATATACGACCACGATTTATCCATCATAAAAACCTTGCTCGACGCTGCAAAGAAGGCAAACTTAACCGCAGTTATTGCTATGGATCAAGCAGTTATTGCCTATGCTCGTCAAATTGGTATGGAAGTGCATATTTCCACCCAAATCAATATTACAAACATCGAAACGGTGCGTTTTTATGCAATGTTTGCCGATACAATGGTAATGAGTCGTGAATTGAGCCTTAGGCAGGTAAAGAAAATCGCTGAGCAAATCCAAAGGGAGCAGATTAAAGGTCCGTCAGGGAATTTGGTCGAGATAGAAATCTTCGGTCACGGAGCGTTGTGTATGGCAGTTTCAGGAAAATGCTATCTGAGTTTGCATTCGCATAATTCGTCGGCAAATCGAGGGGCGTGTAAGCAAAATTGCCGAAAAAAATACACCGTAATCGACCAAGAAAGCGGTTTTGAAATCGAAATCGATAATGAATATATGATGTCGCCCAAAGATTTGTGTACGATTGACTTTCTCGACCAAGTGATTGACGCAGGAGCCAAAGTACTCAAAATTGAAGGACGCGGAAGAGCTCCCGAATACGTGGCGACTGTCATAAAAACCTATCGTGAAGCCATTGATGCGTATTACGAGGGGACATATTCAAAAGAAAAGGTTGAAAAATGGATGGAAGCCCTTTCAACTGTTTACAACAGAGGATTTTGGAGTGGATATTATTTGGGACAGAAATTGGGAGAATGGAGCGAGAATCCGGGGTCGAACGCTACACAGAAAAAGGTGTACGTGGGGCAAGGAAAGCACTATTTTCCAAAATCGGGGATTGCGGAATTTCTCATCGAAGCCTACGATATTAAAGTGGGCGACAAACTCCTCATTACAGGACCTACCACAGGCGTACAGGAGTTCGTTTTGGAAAATATGATGGTAAATGACGCTCCTGCACAAACAGCAACGAAAGGCGATTCTTGCACCATTAAAACCGATTTCAGAATTCGTCTGTCAGATAAATTATATAAGATTGTAGCTACGGAGTTTGCAAAATCATAACCGAATAGATAATAAACATCAAAAACACCCTTCGGAGCGTTTAAATGAGCTAATGCACCACTAAAAAACATTCCGAAGCATTTTAATAAGTCGATGCGGACTAAAATAAACAAATGTACAACTAAAAAGCCCTCCGAAGTATTAAAATAACAACGGGAGACACTAAAACATAAAAAGAATTTATAAAATAAAGAAACAAAAGATGAAGAAATGGTAGTAGTAACCTTACAGCGTGATAAATGCATTGGGTGTAATTATTGTGTGGAAGTAGCTCCGGAGCAGTTCCAAATGTCGAAGAAAGACGGAAAAAGTGTTTTGCTTCGCTCTACAGAGAAGAAGGGTTTTTTCACACTCAAATCGCACGATGATAACATTTTAGAGCCTTGTGAAGCCGCCCAAAAAGCGTGTCCCGTTAAAATTATTTCAACCAAGAAGATATAAAAAACGGAACGTTGATAAAAAATTATCAACGTTCCGTTTTTTTTAAAAGATAATCAAATTATTCGTTTTTTAATAGCTTTGCACTCTCCACCAATCGGATAAATTCTTTTCGATAGCCTTCTTTGTCATCTGCCAATGCGTTTTGGGCAAGGTTGATGACTTGTTCGTAAGAAGAATTGGCTTTAAATTCAGAATTACGTAGTAACATACCAAACTCTGCAACGGCGGCAGCAAATCGGAAATTGTCAGAGGTTTTTAAAAGTTCTTTTAACTGAAAATCAATAGGCTGTGAAACTTCAATGCTTTTATTGGTTTTGGAATCCGGATTTTTATATCGAATTTTCAAGAAAGCAATTTCATTTCCTTTTTTTCCTTTTTCGTTGAGTTCTTGTTTTTGATAGCGTAGGGTATTTTCATTTTTGCCTTTGGTAGGAACAATTTCGTAGAAAACAGTTACGGTATGCCCTGAACCTACTTCACCAGCATCTTTTTGGTCATCTTCAAAATCTTCCGTGTTTAACATTCGGTTTTCGTAGCCTACCAATCGGTACTCTTTAACGTGTTTGGGATTAAATTCCAATTGAAATTTCACATCTTTAGCCACTGTGTAAAATGTTCCACCAAACTCGTTTACCAACACTTTTTTAGCTTCAATAATATTGTCAATATAAGCATAGTTTCCGTTGCCTTTATTGGCGATAGTTTCGGTCATATCATCACGATAATTTCCCATTCCGAATCCTAAAACACTGATATATATACCGCTTTTTCGTTCCTCTTCCACCAATCGTTGCAAATCGCCATAGTTATTTATACCGACGTTAAAATCGCCATCGGTAGCCAAAATGATGCGATTGTTTCCGCTTGGAATAAAGTTCTCACGGGCTACTTTGTAGGCTAATTTCAAGCCTTCTCCACCTGCGGTGCTTCCACCTGCATTTAAATTGTCTAAAGCAGCTTCGATTTTTGCTTTTTCTTTTGCTGAGGTGGAAGGCAAGACCAATCCAGACCTACCTGCATAAACCACAATCGCCACTTTATCAGTAGATTTTAATGAGTTAAGAAGCAATTTGAAAGACGATTTCAGTAGTGGTAATTTGTTAGGATAATCCATTGACCCCGAAACATCTATCAAGAAAACGATGTTGGAAGGAGGTGTTTTTTCCAAATTGATTTTTTCAGCTTGTACTCCAATTTGAAGTAAGTAATTTTTTGAATTCCAAGGAGCTTCACTTAGTTCGGTAGTAACTTTAAAAGGAGTTTTGCTATTTGCATCGGGTTGTGGATAGTCATAGTCAAAGTAGTTAATCATTTCCTCAATGCGAACTGCATCTCTGTCGGGCAAACTACCATTATTGATCATACGCCGAATGTTGCTGTACGAGGCTCTGTCCACATCTGCTGAAAACGTAGAAACAGGGTCGGTAGTTGTCTTCTTGAACTTGTTTTCCTGAATGTTTTTGTAGGTTTCTCTCTCTTGATAAGACGCTATTCCTCGTATGGTTGCTCCTGCTTTATACGATTTATTTGGATTGCCATACCCAACTATAACTACATCTTGAAGTATTTGTTGGTCTTCTTTTAAAACTACATTGAGTGTTTTTTGTTTTTTGATGGTGATTTCTTGGCTTTCAAAACCAATATAGCTAAAAATCAGTACATCATTAGGCTTTACACGGATAAGATACTTTCCCTCGAAATCCGTTTGTGTGCCCTTAGTTGTTCCTTTAACTATCACAAAAGCACCTACCAAAGGAGTTTTTGATTCATCGGTTACGATACCGCTCAATTCGTATTCTTGCCCATAGGCAACTACTAAAGTCAGAAAAAATAATAGAATTGTCCTCATAATTAAAATGATTTTTCTACAAAAATAAGCTAAAATTATGCCAAATAAAGAGTGTGTAACAATTTTAACAACATCTAAAACTATTCATTTTTTAGGTAGATGATAATCTATTATAAAATTGGTATTTTTGAAGGCTTTATTTTAAAAAATGACAGATGTTAAAATTTTTATTGTATGTAGGTTTAGGCAGTGCCCTTGGCGGTGTATTTCGGTTTTTGTGTTATTTTCTAATCACATTGAAATTTGGGAAAAATTTTCCGATAGGAACCTTTATAATCAATGGGATAGGAAGTTTTCTGATTGGTTTTTTGTTTGCTTTTTTTCATAAGCGAAATTTTAGTGCCGATTTACAAATATTTCTACTTACGGGAGTGCTCGGCGGATTTACTACGTTTTCAGCTTTTTCTCTGGAAACACTGCAATTGATTGAACAGAAAGAATGTTACAAAGCCATTATTTACGTTTTAGGAAGTGTTTTTTTAGGAGTAGTAGCTTGTTTTGGCGGATATCTTTTAGCTCATTGGGGGCATAAATAATACAATTTTTACAATTCGGAAGTGAATAGAGTTACAAAAAGAAAGTTTTAGATGAATAGACTTGGCAATTTGTATTTTTGTCTCTTGACTTTATTTCTACAATTTGTATTTTATTCTTATTTTTTTCGTATTTTCGACGGATTAAAAAAGAGTCTATAAAAATTTTAAACAATGATAAGAAAATACATTTCATCATTGGCGCTTTTAGGGCTGATGGTGACTTCGTGCCAAGAAGTAAAACATCCTATAACAGAGCAAGAAACACAGCAAAAACCACTCACCACGTACGTTGACTCTTTCATCGGTACGGGCGGACACGGACATACCTACCCCGGAGCTACCGTTCCGTTCGGAATGTTGCAAGTGAGTCCTGTGAATGGCATCAGCGGTTGGGATTGGTGTTCGGGTTACCACCACAGCGATACGTTGCTCATCGGTTTTGGGCATTTGTCGCTCAGTGGAACAGGTATTGGTGATTTGAACGATATTTTACTGATGCCTGTCAATAAAGAGTACGATTTATCACAGCTTTCTACTGGAAAAAAAGACCAATATCCGAAGGCTGCTTTGGATTTCCGCAATCAAGTTTCGTACAAATCGCGTTATTCGCACCAAAACGAAAAAGCGGAACCTGGTTACTATCAAGTTTTCCTTGAAGACCCCAAAGTAAATGCAGAACTTACAGCAGACCAATACGTTGCTTACCACAAATATACCTACCAAAAAGGCGATACACAATCCGTTATTTTGAATTTAGGATTTGCCATCAATTGGGATAGCCCTACGGAAATGTTTATCCAACAATCCAATCGAAAATTGGACGGACAAAACGACGGAAACATCATCACAGGACATCGATTCAGTACGGGATGGGCGAAAAATCAAAAAGTGTTCTTCGCTATTGCATTTTCCAAACCTATTAAAGATTTACAACTTCAAAATAGTGGAAAACAAATCTCATCAGGGCAATTCTTCTTTGATAATTCCACAGGGGAGGAATTGGTCGTGCGTGTAGCGGTTTCTTCTGTAAGTGAAGAGAATGCGTTGGCGAATTTGGATTTGTACAACAAACGCACCTTTGCCGAAGTACGCCAAAAAGCTCACGACACTTGGGAAAAACATCTTTCTTCTATCGAAATTGAAACGCCTGTCGATTCGCTTAAAACGATTTTCTATACGGCTTTGTATCACACGCAAGTAGCTCCCGTGACGTTTTCTGACAAGAACGGACAATTCCGTCAGCAAAACGATGAAATTTATTCCACCAAGGATTTTACAGCCTATTCTACTTTGTCATTGTGGGACACATTCCGTGCTGAAAATCCGCTAATTACTTTGCTTCAACCTAAAAAATCTTCGGATATTATTAGCTCAATGTTAGCGTATTCCGACGTTATCAATAAACTTCCCGTTTGGACGCTCTACGGAAACGAAACCGATTGTATGACGGGCTATCATTCTATTCCTGTGATTGTTGAGGCGTATTTGAAAGGAGTTCGTTCGTTCGATGCTGAAAAAGCCTTCGAAATGATGAAAAAAACGATGATGGGAGACGAACGCGGACTGAAATTCTACAAACAATATGGCTACATTCCGTACGACAAATGGGACGAATCGGTAACCATTACGTTGGAATATGCTTACGATGATTGGTGTGTAGCACAAATGGCAAAAGCCTTAGGAAAAACCGATGATTACGAGTTCTTTATGAAGCGAAGTGAGGCGTACAAACATTTGTTTGACCCCACAACGGGCTTTATGCGAGGCAAATCGGCAAGTGGTAAATGGCGTGAGCCTTTCGACCCGAAACACTCCAACCACCGCGAAGCTACCGATTACACCGAAGGAAATGCTTGGCAACATTCGTGGTTTGTTCCGCAAAATCCGCAAGGACTTATTGAGGCTTTCGGCGGAAAAGAGAAATTCACAACACATTTGGAAAAACTATTTACCGAAAGTTCTGAAATTACGGGCGATAACGTTTCGGCGGACATTACGGGACTGATTGGGCAGTACGCTCACGGCAACGAACCGAGCCACCATATTGCGTATCTGTTTAACAAAGCGGGAGAGCCACATCGCACACAATATTGGGTAAATGAAATTTTGAAAACGCAATATAACACCACGCCGAACGGATATTCAGGGAATGAAGACTGCGGACAAATGTCGGCTTGGTATGTGTGGAGTTCCATTGGTTTGTATCCGATGAATCCTGTTTCGGGTGAGTACGAAATTGGGCGTCCGTTGTTCCCGAAAGCGAAAATAAATCTGCCTAACGGAGAAACCTTTACCATCATTGCTGAAAATGTGTCTGCGGAAAATATGTACATTCAGTCGGCAACGCTTAACGGCAAACCACTCGACCGCACTTTTATCACTGATGAAGAACTTAAAAACGGCGGAGAGTTGAAATTCATAATGGGGTCGGTAGCACCAACAAACAACTAATTGACAATGTAAGGGCGAAAAGATTTTTTCGCCCTTAGCTTTTTAAATAATTTATAATTTTATGAATGAGGAGGAAATAGACAAACTAATAGGAGAGGGGATTAACCTACTTGAACATAAAAAAGTTCGAGAGGCTATTGATAACTTTCATAAAGCATTAGACCAAGGAATGAATCAGGCAAAAACGTTAGAGGTATTAGATTTACTTGGAGAATATTTTTTTGAAGAAAAAGATTTTAACAAGGCAATTAAATTTTTTTCGAAGCAATTGGATTTTACAGATAGTGTGGAAAAACAATTAACCCCTCTATGTTGGCTTGGACGATGTTATTTTGAACTAAAAGACTTTAACAAAAGTATTGATTTTTTTTCGAAACGATTACGTCTTACAAAGGAAAAGAAAATCATAGATGTACAATTAGACTCTCTTTATTGGCTTGGGCGATGTTATTTTGAACAGAAAAATTTTGATAAGGCAATTAGTTTTTTTTCGAAACAACAGGCTCTCTCAGAAGGGAGGGACCATATGGAACAACTAAATTCTTTATTCTGGCTTGGAATTTGCCATCTTGAGGATAAGAGAATTGACAACGCTATTCACTTTTACGAACAACTAAAATTAAAAGAGGAAGAACGAAATCTTGGTACAGAATTAATTCCTCAGTGCTGGCTTGGTATTTGTCGTTTTTTAAAAGAAATGAAAAGAATATCAACACAAAAAAAAGAAAATAAAGATAAATACGAAGAAGAATGTAATAAACTTGAAAGTCTATTTAGTACATTAGAAAAAGAAACAAAAGAATTTTTAGGAAAGGAGCTAAAAAGACTTTTATTTATTTACGATTTATACTTCGAGTATTTTGAGAGAAAAAAGAAATCTATTTTTAATAATTTGTTTGAACACAATACTCAAAGTAATGAATTAGAAGAGCAGATAGCTACTATTCTTGCTGTGCTAAACATTCATCAGGTAGAATTAAGAAATACTCCCTTAGCACATTACACAAGTCCAGTTGTTTGTGAAAATTTGTTTGGTTTGAAAGGCAAAGAAAGAAGCAATATGCGTATGGGAAGTTCCACTTATATGAATGACCCGACGGAGGGTGGTGTTTTATTAGAATTGTTAAACCAGCAAGATTTAGAGTTAGATAATAAACGTGAATTATCCCCTTACAATGCTTTCTTTACTTGTTTATCTATAAGAATTAATGATTTGAATCAATTCCGATTGTATGGCAAGGAAGATGGTGTGGAAGCATCAGGTTGTTGTTTAGTATTTAACAAGAAAGGAAATTGGTTACAAGATACGGATATTGCTTCCTCCTACCGACCGTTGGTAAATGGAGAAAAAGAATTACCTACACCAAATGAGGAAGACAAATCAGATGAGTCTCTCAAAAAGAAGCCTCTTTATCAAGTAGCTTATATTGCGTATTTAGATGAATACATTAAAGAGAGTAAATGTGAGATTAAATTACCCATTGACAATCCAAAGTTTGGAGTACTATTGAATAACATTAGTGATAATAAAAAATGGCACGAGGTACGCAAGAAAAAATTGGAGAAAGCCTTAGTTAACCTAATGGAATATTTCAAAGCAGAAAGTGTATCAGAAGAAGATAGAAATAAATTGGAGTACATTCGTTATTTGTTTAAAGATTTTGCCTTTCGTGATGAAGAGGAATTCCGATTAATGCAAATAGAAAAAATGGATTCTGACAAAATAAAATATTGCAAAGAATCGAATTCTATTTATGTGCCTTATTCAGATATAACTAATATGGTAGATGAGGTAATTTTAGGAACAAACTACGAAAAAACTAACCAGAAAAGAAAAGTAGAAATATTCAGATACCAGATGAAAGATTTTACTCATATTAAAATTTCGCATTCTTCATTGCCAATCAACGCTAGTTTGCCTTACCGAAAGGAATAGCATTTAATAAAAGTTAAGTCATTATAAAACAGATAATGATTAAATATTTTTTGTAATTATTTTAAGAAAGTAACAATTAAATAATTTTTAATGAAATCTCCATAAAGAAACTAATAACTAAACACTTTTTACTTCAATCATCATCACTAAACCAATGACTAAATGATTTTTCATCAAATCACTATAAGGAACAAATGACTAAATACTTTTCATTTCAATTATCGTAAAAGAAGCAATGACTAAATAGATTTTAGTCAAATTATTACAAAGGAGTTAATAACTAAATGATTTTAGTGTCAAATTATCATCAGGATTAGGGTTATAAATGTGTAAGTAAGCAAAAAAATATTTTTAAAATGAAAATTTATTATGTAAAACGCTTGTGTTTTGTTAATTTTGTCGCCCTTATTTTGAAAAAGATGTGTTTTTGGTTTTAAGAAATTATCATTTTTTAATAAGGCAGAAAATTGGAATATTCATTTTTAAAATTATAATCAGATGCAAGAAGTAATTATTTTATTCGTTTGTTTTTTCGGATTACGACTTATTTCACTGGCAATTTCCTTAAAAAATGAAAAGCGAATCCAAGCCTTAGGCGGTGTTCAATACGGAAAAATAAATTCAATGTTGCTTACGTTGGCTCATATTTCATTTTACTTTTTGTGCTTGTACGAAGCCATTAAAAATGATAATCTGTTGTTGGACAATACCTCAAAACTGGGTGTGGCGTTGCTTGTTTTTGCCTATGCAATGCTGTTTTACGTCATCTACCAATTGCGAGAAGTTTGGACCCTTAAAATATATATTCTTCCTGAGCATAAAGTAAATACGTCCTTTTTATTCAAATGGATAAAACATCCGAACTATTTTTTAAATATTCTGCCTGAACTTGTGGGTATGGCACTTTTATGTAAAGCATATTACACCTTTTGTTTTCTTTTTCCTATTTATATGATTATTTTGTCGGTACGTATTTATCAGGAGGAAGTAGCTATGAAACATCTGTACAAATAGTTATAAATCAATTCTTGTTCTAAAAATAAGTAACAGCTCTAAAAGCAGATTTTTACGTTTCTACTTTCTTTAAAATAAAATTAGAACAAACACACGAGTTGTTTTATGGCAAGGCATAAAGCATTCGAAGTGATGAGAAAATATAATTTTTTGTATAGACTGAGCTAAAAAATAATTTTGTGTCGCTCACCTAAAAAACAAAATACTTAAACATCTTAAAATACTAAAAAAATAGTACCTTTGCCCACGCAACAAATTTTGGCAATGCAAATAAATTAACAACCAAAACGTACACCTATGAGTAAAATAGATATTCTAATTATTGTACTTTATATTGTATTAACTGTAGCTGTAGGGGTTTGGATTTCCAAACGTGCATCTAAAGGATTGGACTCTTACTTTTTAGGAGGCAATAGCATCAAATGGTACTATCTGGGGCTGAGTAATGGTTCAGGAATGTTTGACGTTTCTGGAACGGCTTGGATGGTGGGCATTCTGTTTCTTTATGGGGTAAAGAGCTTTATGTTTATGTGGATGTGGCCTATTTGGAACCAAATTTTCGTGATGGTGTTTTTGGCAGCTTGGATTCGGCGCTCGAATATTATGACGGGTTCGGAGTGGATTCTTACCCGATTTGGTGATGACCGAGCCGGACGCGCATCGCACTTAATCGTTGCTATTTTCGCCGTGATTGCTTCGGTAGGTTTCATTGCTTATTTCTTTGAGGGTGTTGGTAAATTTATGGAAATTATTCTCCCTTGGGATATGACTCTTTCCGTTGGTGATACGCTTTTACTCACCTCAAAGCAATCCTATGCCTTATTGGTGATTTTCCTAACCACTATTTATACCATTAAAGGGGGGATGTTTTCGGTGGTAGCTACCGAAGTGCTTCAATACGGAATTATGGTTTTGGCAGGTATTTTAGTGGCAGGATATGCTTTTTTTACTATCAGCGATGCCCAAATTCAAAGTATTATTCCTCAGGAATGGAAAAATGTATTTTTTGGTACAGAATTGACTCCTTTTTGGGACGAAAAATATAAGGTATTTAATGATTTTATAGATTCGGAAGGGTATAAAATGTTCGGAGCTTTTATTGGTATGACGCTAATGAAAGGTTTTTTTGCCAGCATTGCTGGACCTACTCCAAGTTATGATATGCAACGCATTCTTTCCACACGCAACGTGAAGGAAGCTGCTTATATGAGTGGTTTTACGAATTTGATTTTGTTTATCCCTAGATATTTACTCATTGGTGGTATTGTGGTAATTGCTTTGGTGGCAATTGCTCCTCAAATGGGAACTCTGACACAATTAAGTAATAATGATTTGGAGGTGATTTTGCCCAAGGTGGTGAATTTTCACGTTCCGGTAGGGATAAAAGGCTTGTTACTTGCAGGGTTGTTGGCAGCATTTATGTCCACATTTTCGGCTTTTGTAAATTCGGGTCCTGCTTATATAGTTAATGATATTTATAAAAAATACTTCAAACCCGAAGCCTCCGTTAGTCATTACATACGCGCTTCGCATTTGGCTTCTTTTGGGGTAGTTACCCTTGGGGTGATTATGGGCTTCTTTGCCGAATCTATCAATGCCATTACCCTTTGGATTACCAGTGCCCTTTACGGTGGATATGTAGCGGCAAATTATTTGAAATGGGTTTGGTGGCGTTTTAACGGTTGGGGATATTTCTGGGGAATGCTTGCCGGATTGGTCATTGCAACTCTTCAATTTTTGATGGATAGCTATAAAGAGCATTTCACCCCTGGAAGTTGGTTGTATGAACTGGCTCACATTCCTGCGATTTATTTGTTTCCACTAATTTTTGGCTTTTCGCTTTTGGGTTGTTTTTTAGGAACTTATTTGACCAAACCTACCGATATGAATGTACTGGTTCAGTTTTACAAAAACATACGTCCGTGGGGTTGGTGGCATCCTGTATATATGCAGTTGCGTGAAAAAGAGCCTACTGCTCGTAAAAATCACGATTTTTGGAAAGATATGGGAAATTGTGCCATAGGGATTGTATGGCAATCAAGTATGATTCTGTTGCCTATCTATTTGATGGTGCGTGATTATCCTAAAATGTGGTGGACATTGGCTGTTTTTGCACTGACCACAGTCATATTAAAATTCACTTGGCTTGATGTCGTTAAAAAATATAAGGATTAGGCAATAGAGGTTAGGCAATAGGCGGTAGAGATGAGTTAGGAAGAAAATCCTTCCCTACTTGACTTTTGTTACTTGGTTCTTGTTCAGCTTAAACCTTATTCTTTATCCTTTAAACTTTATCCTTTATTTATGGACTGTAAGAGTAAAAAAACGTGGTCATTACAGCAAGACAAGCGCACGGAAAGTCAGCGAAGTATGTTTCAGCCTACGGGTAAAACTGTCAAAAAAAATGATTGGAGGTATGTGCTTTCGGTACTTTTGATACTTTTGCTAATGAGTTATTTGCTTACTTTTTTTACACAAAAAAAAGTAGCCATTTGTTTTACCCAAGATATTTGCTTCAATTCGTATGATAATCGGTGGGTTTATGTATTATTCGTTTACTTCAACGTATTATTATTGGTTTTTGGGGTGTATTTTGCGTATCGTTTCGGAAGCTATTTAGGTAAGAAATTGAAACGATAGTAAAGTACAAATCGTTAATTTACAAGATTTTATTTTAATAAAAAATAAAAAATCGGTTTTTGTGTGTTTTTTATGAAAAAAAAATCATACATTGACCGATATTTTTTAACCAATCAAAGCAAAAGGATTGTTATGCCAATAAAAATTACTTTACTCATTGCCTTTGTAGTAGTGAGTTTTACTCAGGCACAAAACCGATGGAGTTTGGAGCAGTGTATTGATTATGCACTGAAAAACAATATTTCCGTAAAACAATCGGAAGTGGATTTGAAAATGAGTGATATTGAGCAGTTACAAGCACGAGGAGCCTTTTTCCCTTCAGTAAATAGTAACTTATCGTATCAGCTTAACGAGGGGAAAAACATCAATCCGGTAACCAATCAGTTTCAGAATGCGTTTTTTCAATCGGCTTCGGGGGGTGTAAATCTTAGTGTAAACTTGTTTTCGGGTTTGCAGAATTGGCGTAGGTTGCGTCTTGCTCAAATAAATGCGTTGGCTGCTCAATATAGTTTAGATAAAATGAAAGACGATATTTTGTTGATGATTGTCAATTCATATCTGGAAATCATCTCTAATAAAGAGCAAATCAAAACCTTACGAGCTCAACACGAAATTACCAAGCAAAATTTCCAGCGCACTTCTGATTTGATTGAAGCTGGGGCGTTACCCAAAGGCGATATTTTTGAAGTAGAAGCCCAGCTGATGCTTAACGAACAACAAATCATTCTTGCTGAAAATGCGTTATTTATCTCCAAAATGGGACTCGCACAACTGCTTTTACTCAAGGATTATCATAATTTTGAAGTGGCAGATAGCTCTTTTGAAGTGCCCAATACCGACATCTTATCAAAATCACCTGCTGAAATTTTTAACAAATCAAAAGAGGTAATACAAGACTTGAAGTTGGCACAAGCCCAAGTGGAGTTGGCACAAACCAATTACCAATTGGCTCGTTCGGCACAAGCTCCTCGCTTATCAGCTTTTATGGGATATAACTCTCAATGGTCGAAGAATTTCCCTGATGATTTTTGGTCGCAAGTTAATGCTAACAAGGGCTTGTCATCGGGCTTGTCGCTTTCTATACCTATTTTTAATGGGTTTTCCACATCGGCAAATGTTAAACGACAAAAAATGAATCTGTTGAAAGCTCAATTGAGCAGAGAGCAAACGGAACTTACTGCCGAGCGAACAGTTTATCAGGCATATAATGATGCTGTGAATGCTCGTAAATTGTATGAGGCTACCCAAAAAACGGCTGAATCCAAAGAACAAGCTTTTCGTTATGCACAAGAGCGCTATGAGGTAGGGTTGATGAGTATTTTTGATTTCAATCAAGTAAAAAATCAGTATGAAAATGCTCAGAATGAATATATCAGGACAAAATATCAGTATATATTTAAGCTCAAAGTACTCCAATATTATTTTGGGATAGATTTAACACAAGATAATTTTTCATAAAAAACATCAAAGTCAAAAAATAGAGAAAGGCAATATGAAAAAGAAAGTAATTATCATCGTAGGTATAGTTTTGGTATTGATACTGCTCATCGTGGGTAAAAAGTCAGGTTGGTGGGGCAATCAGCCCAAGGGCAAAGAAGTAGAAGTCAAGCAAATTACACGTAATTCTCTAACACAAAAAGTATCGGCTACTGGAAAAATTCAACCGGAATTGGAAATCAAAATTTCTTCGGAGGTTTCGGGGGAAATTATAGAACTGCCTGTAGTTGAAGGGCAAATGGTAAAAAAAGGCGATTTGTTGGTGCGTATCAACCCCGATATTTATCAGTCGGTATTGAACCGAAGTGTCGCTAGTCTTGAAAACATAAAATCGTCATTACGCCAAGCCGAAGCTAATTTCAAAGAAAATGAAGCTAGTTTTGAGCGAAACCAAAAATTGTTTGAAAAGGGAGTTATTTCCAGAGCTGAATGGGACAAAGCCGTATCGGCTTACGATATAGCTAAAGCCAATAAAGAGTCTGCCAAATATAGCGTACAAAGTGCTATGGCGAGTGTTTCCGAAGCTCAAGATAACCTTAAGCGTACTAGTATTTATGCTCCTGCATCGGGAACGATATCCAAATTAAATGTGGAACTTGGTGAGCGCGTGGTAGGTACGGTACAAATGACAGGAACCGAAATTATGCGTGTTGCCAATTTGAGTAGTATGGAAGTTGAGGTAGATGTTAATGAAAGCGATATTGTAAAGGTAAACATAAATGACAGAGCTACCATTGAAGTAGATGCTTATCCGAAAAAGAATTTTGAAGGAAGGGTAACTAACATTGCCAATACGGCAAATGCCACAGCAAGTGTTGAGCAAGTAACCAATTTCAAAGTAAAAATACATATTGATGAGGCATCTTATCAGGCACTTCTAACGGGTAAGAAACAAGGATATTCTCCCTTTCGCCCTGGAATGACAGCAACGGTGGATATTTTAACTACCGAGCGTGATGATGTGGTAACGGTTCCAGTAAGTGCCATTGTAATGAAATCAATAAAAGAAATCAGTAAAGATAGTTTAATCAAAGAAAAGGATGACAAACGCCAAGAAGCGGTCTTTGTGGTAAAAGACGGAAAAGCACTGCTTAAAGCGGTTTCTACTGGAATACAGGATAATACTGATATTGAAATCCTCTCAGGGGTAGAGGCTGGAGAGCAAATCATCGTAGGTCCTTACAATTTGGTAAGCCGAATCCTCAAATCGGGTGATGAGGTAAGGGTTAAGGTAATTGATGAAAAATCTGAAAATAAATAAAATGAAAATATTACATCTGGATACCAACCATCCGCTGATGATAACTCAACTAAATCAGCACGGATTTCAAAATGATGAAGATTATCACAGCTCTAAATCTGAAATCGAGCAAAAAATACACCAATACGAAGGTATTGTACTAAGAAGCCGGTTTACTATTGATAAACATTTCATTGATAAAGCCACACGTTTGAAATTTATTGCCCGAGTAGGTGCAGGGCTTGAAAACATTGATGTGGAATATGCACAAAATAAAGGTATTTGCCTAATTTCTTCTCCAGAAGGGAATCGTAATGCTGTGGGGGAGCATACTTTGGCGATGCTGTTGGCTCTTTTAAATAAATTGAAGAAATCGGACAATGAAATTAAAAACGGCAAGTGGCTTCGTGAGGAAAATCGCGGATTGGAACTTGATGATATGACCGTAGGGATTATCGGATACGGAAATATGGGAAAATCTTTTGCTAAGAAACTTCGCGGATTTGATTGCAAGGTGGTTTGTTACGACATCTTACCTGATGTAGCAGATGCTAATGCAAAGCAAGTTTCTTTGGAAGAATTTTTTAAAATTGTAGATGTGGTGAGTCTGCATACCCCACAAACTCCTCAAACCACCCGAATGGTTAATGCGGAGTTTATTTCCAAATTTCAAAAGCCTTTTTGGTTTTTAAACACAGCGCGGGGCAAAAGCGTAGTTACTGCCGATTTGGTTGAAGCCCTAAAACAAAATAAAGTTTTAGGAGCTGGTCTGGACGTGTTGGAGTACGAAAAAAGCTCCTTTGAAGATTTTTTCACAACAGAATTACCTCTCGATTTTCAATATTTATTGCAAGCCCAAAATGTTATTTTAACACCTCACATTGCTGGTTGGACTATTCAAAGCAAAACTAAATTAGCTCAAGTGATTGTTGATAAAATTGTTGATAAAAAACCGTCTATAGAGTAAAAAATCAAAAACATCTTGTGTGGTAAGCCTAAAAAACATCAAATTTTGTTTTTTAGGCTTTGTTTTTTTATACTATTTTTAACAAATATAATGTGTATTTCAGTATCTTTTATGTTAATTAAAAAATACCGAATAATTCTATTTTATGTATTTTATTATTGATTTTCAATTTTTTAAATATATATTTTAGATTTTTGAAAGATGTGTTAGTTTTAATAAAATCATAAAATTTTAAATGTGTATAGAAAAGGAGTTTAAAAAGAGTAATTTTGCGGCATGCATTTTATGTGCAGATTACTTTCAAAAAAACTTTATTCACGATGAGAAGATTAATTTTTTTATTTGTTTTTGTGTTGTTTGTTGGGTTGGCAACTGCACAATCAATTATTAATGTTTCTATTGAAACGGACTATTCTTTGGGTACGAATAACTTCGAGGCGGGGAAGCTCACTGTGGAGGCCAATATACCTAATGGTACTTCGCTGGTGACCATTACCTTACCTGATGGGGTAACTTACAAAAATAATTCGCTTGTTTTTGATACTTCCATATCAGGGGCGGCTGGTAATCCTACGGCTTCATCGGTAAGTGCTTCGGGCAATCAACTTACCTTTAATCTTGGAGTAACTTCTGCTGGTGCTGTTAAATTTTCCATCGTTAAGGAAATGTCTCCGCAAGCACATTTTGCTGTTCGCAACGGGCAACAGTTGAAAGATAAGGTAAAAATTCAGAACGGAACAACCTCTGATGAAAAAGTCTCTAACGACCATTACTTCTATAAGTACCCCATTATGAATTTACAACAAATGGACGCTAATACTACTGTTGTAAAAAATACGGAGTACACAGGTAGTTTCGTTATACTCAACGGAGGTACTGCAACCGCAGAAGATGTGTATTTTACTATTGAGTATCCCGAAGGCATTAGTGGAGGGGAGGTACGCCTAAATTCAGCAACGGGGACGATACTCACATCTTACCGTACAGAAGGCAACAAAAAATTTTTCAAGATAGCAAAAACGCAGTTTGCTGGAGCTAACGGCTTGGTTCCTGCTACTTCTGTTACGGTTTTTGATAAATATACCGTTACGGTTAACTGTTTAGATAAAAATATCACCTATACAGCCAATTGGGGAAAAACTGGTGATGTAAACGATTGGTATCAAGCGGATGACACTGCAAATAGAAAATTACGTCGTGTAGCTACCCCTGAGGGAGAACCCAGACTTGAATACACACGAAAAGATCCGACAAGTCCTAATGTAAATAATGGTTATGATAATATAGATTATACCAAGACCTATTTCATCATAGATAAAGGGCTTTGTGCTACTGTGGGGGAATCGGTAGGAAAGGTAAGGCTTTCATTTACCAACTACGGATCAAATACCTCTTTGAGCTCTGCAATATATAAGGTAGCTATTTACATAAAACAAGAGAGTTCGAGTTACTTTCCAGTCCTTTTTAAACCAGATAACGTGAAGGTAGGAACAAAAGTACTTACCACAACCCCAGTAGACACTTCGGGGCTTACCAATAAAGTAGATTTCAGTTCGTTGAATGCCGACCCCGATGGATCGGGAGGTTTAGATGACCTTGATGGTGACGGCGTTTATGACGATTTACCATCAATGGCGACTTTTGTTTTGGAATACGACTTAATAAAAGTTGAAGACTCGTCCAATAAATGTGGCTCCACTAATTATTATTCATATTTATATTACCGATATGATCCGTACATAACCTATCAAACCTTGTGTGGTAATAAGATGGGTGGGCAAGGGGCTGATCCACTTCAAGGAGCACGTTACTTACGAGATTGGACTTTTTATAGAAATTACCAAGCCCCAGACGCCTCGTTTGTGGTGCCTACTTTGTTTGAAGGAGAAGCCGCAAAACAGGTGCATTTTGCCATAGGACAGGCTCCCAATTATTGGATAAGAGAGGTAGGCTCTACGGGTCAGGAAGAAGCTAGATGGCGCATACGCTACAAAATCACCCTGCCTTCTAACGTAACGGCTTCCAATTTTAAATGGTATAAATCCAATGGATATGAAGTTCTTCCCCCTACATCGGGGCAGACCGTAATACCCACTATTTCAGGGAATGTATATACCTTTGAGGCTCTTGAAGATAATGTCAGAGGATATATAACGATGGATCTTGCTGCCAATTGCGGAGCAAGTTCTAATACTACTATCGATTATGAAATTTCGCACTTGGATCATTATGGTAAGCCCCAACAATGTGCCGTCAGGTTGATATGCGATAGCAAGCCTATAAGAATTATTTGTGGAGATGATTGTGATAATGATGGACCTCAAATAGATGCAACATATGCTGAAAGGGCTGAAAATTCATTAGGGTGGACTGACCATACGATGCAAATTCGACATACCAAAGCAACCTTACGACCTATAGCTCCAGAGCTATTGGAATATGCCCTTGAACACGATGATGTAGAGGTGTTTGCTAAAGGAAAGCAAAATCGGGGCAACGCCGACAATCTATATTATCGTTTTAAAACGGGTAAAAACGTAGCGCTGAAGCCTAAATCGGTTTTAGTAAAATTCACAAACGGAACTCGTGCAGGTACTCAGTACACCATTAATGCCGATCCATCTACGCTAACTCAAATAAACAGTGGTTCAGGAATTAATCGGCAAATGACCTTTGATTGGAATTTGACCCAAGCGTTAGGTGGGCAACCTTTGTTACAAGGCGAAACCTTTGAGGTAACGGCTACCTATCAAGTAACTAAATACGATTGGGTCGTAGGTTATGATATATCTTTTGACAATTATACAACACAACGTTACGTAGGAGAGTCTTCTCATTTTTATATGAAAAGAGCAGGAACCGAATTGTATTGTGGAGCACCTCGTACGCCTGAAAATATGAAAATTATTTTGTTGTATCCCTTTGATGGCACTAATGGGAACCAAAGAACCAATGCTTGTATTCCTAAGGATGTTGATGGGAATCTATTACATATAGGTAAACGTCATAAGGGGTCGAATATATCGCTTACTAAACACGAGTTTCGTCCTGATCGTTTGATAAAGAGTTTTAAATTTACCCTACCCAAAACTTATTCAGTAACCGAAAGGGTACGCTATCAATATAGAATAGCACAACCCAGTGATAGCGGGGAAAAATTCATAACTAAATATTTTGAGTATTCTGACTTTATTAAAAGTGAAACGGCTGATTTTGTTACTTACGAAATTCATAATGAATACGATCCTGTAACCAAAACCTATAAATTGCCACCAGGTTTAATTTCAAAAACGAATGACTATGCTACCTACATAAGGGTAACAGTTATTGGTTCGTGTCGTTCTACCCAGTCAGGGTTTACCACAGGTAAAAACAACACCCCTGATGATGTAATAATATATCCTACTTATTATGATGATTTTTACCATTATGCAGGAATTAATCTTGACCCCTCGGTTTCTAATCCACCTGTGGATCAACTAAAAACGATCTCGTATGATTTGGATATGATTAACAAGCCTACCATAAAATTAGAATCATCGGGTAACAATGAAGTAGTACTTACAGAGGCAGTAACAGAACTAAAAGTAAAACTCACAAATTTAGGTACGATATCAAAAGCGCCTTACACTTGGATTTCTATCCCCGATGTGCAAGGAGTTGAAATCTTAGGGTTTTATGATGGGGCGGACGCCATTACGCATTCACCTACTATTACAGGACAAAAAATGTATCATCTTTCAAAGCAAGGGTTAGCCCCTAATACCTCAAAAGAATACCGGGTTTTGGTTCGCTTGACGAATTGCCAAGATGCGACATTAAGTTTGTATGCAGGTTGGAATTGTACTTCGTTCTCAAAAGGATATAATGATCCTGAAACGTGTAGCAGTGCTAATACGACAGGATTGGATAATGCAAAAACTTCGTTTACACTGAAATCCGCAGCTAGTGAAACACAACTTGAACGTACCGTAACGCCTTATCCAGAAACACCTGGAAGCCAAATAGGTCGTTTGCATATGTGTGAAGACAACTGGTATGAGTACGAAATTAATAACGGAAAACCGGGTAACGTGGTAGATATTAAAATGTCTATTGCCAAAGCAACGGGTATCGACATCCACGAGGTACAGGCGTTTTATCCGTCAAACAGCACAGTAACTCGTACCCTTACAGCCGTTACAGTGGGGAATAATTTGGAATACAACTTATTGAATGCTGGTGAAATCCTTAAAGGTACGGCAGCTGCATCAGGAACTAATTCGCCTGAACGTAAAATACGTGTTCGCGTAAATGTGAAACCAAAGTGTGATTTCCGTGTAGGATCAACGTTCAGTGTTGAGGTTTTAGGTAAAAACGTTTGTGGCGGAGCTCTTGAAGGTACGCGTGATAACGCTATTACTGCGGGAGTTGATGGGGTGAATTCTGCGAACTATACGGTAAATAATACCCTTGTCAGAAAATCGGGTAATGCTAATTATTGTGCAACTGGAGTCGGAGCTGTATACGAAGGTATGCATCAAATTCAAGCCTCTGGAGGAAATTCTAGTGGAGCTGACGGAAAAGTAATCGTTAAAATACCTGATGGATTCCAGTACGTTACAGGAACGTTTACCGTTACCGGAAAGAACGGAACTTTTGCTGATCCTGTTTTGGAATCAACAACACAAAATACTGACCATCAGGAATTGGTTATAAAAATACCTTCGGGTATGCAAAACCTTAACTATTTTAAATATGAAATAACCATTAAACAAGAAAATTCTCCTGCGGTGGATTGTGCACAATTAGCCAAAATAGATTATTATACGGTTGATGTGGCTAATAATGTGTCGTGTAATGGAACAGCTTGTCCATCTATCATAGCATTAACTTCGCCAGAGAAAACTGTTGCTATTGAAACCGATAGGGCTAAACTTAGCATTGAAAATCTGAGTATAAATTCAGCGGTTACTGGCGGTCAGGAACAGTTGAACTTCGCTTTTGATATAAGAAATAATAGTGCAACGATTGGTTATACCGGTGATTTAAAAATTTCGTTTTATGATGATACCGATAATAATGGAATCATTGAAGAGCCTGAAAAAATTGTCGGTAAAGAAATTGTTATTTCTGGAAAAACATTTAATGCCAACGATGTTGTTCAAAATTTAACCGGTACGGTTTCATTCCCTGAAAATCAGATTTGTCGATTGTATGTAAAAATTTCAGGGCAATCGAACCATTGTTTGTGTGATTCCCCTGTTTTACAAGCACCTATACCCAACCCGATTTCGGGCTTGGTAACGGATTTAACTGCTTGTGTAGGAGAACAGGTTTCGTTTGTCTATGTAGCAACAGCACCTAACTATCAAAGCTATCAATGGACGGCTACCAACATTGCTGATTTGGCGTATTTGTCTTCATCAAATATAAAAGACCCTGTGTTTACCTATACAGGAGTGTCAAGTACAAATACAAGAACCATTACTTATGGATTGAAAGTAACACGAACCAATGGCTGCGAATCTACCCAATCGGTAACAGTAACCATTAAGCCTTCATCAGCTATAACTGTTACAAGTCCACAGGACTTTTGTGATACGGCTACAGTGTTGGATTTGAAATCACGTATCAACCCATCAAATCCGAATGTTGTAAAAGTATATAATGGAAGTTTGTTGTTAGACAATGCCACGACCTTGACACACGCCACAACCTATCAGGTTACCCAAACTCCCGCAGGGCAATGCGAAAGTACTAAAGCTAACGTACAGGTAAATGTTTTATCTACACCAAGTATTCCTGTTGTTCAGGTTGTTGAAAAATGTGGAGTAGCCGTAACAACTGCTACTATAACCAATTATGACGCAAGTTTAACATATGAATTAACTCCTAATACGGCAACTGTAAGTGGTAACCAGATAACAGGTTTGCAAATTGGCATCGATTATACGCTGACGGTTAAAAGAGGTAACTGCTTGGCAACTTCTGCGAATTTTAGCGCCAAAGCAGCATTGCCCGCATCTGTATCTCCAACAGTTACAGACCAAATGTTCTGCCCGTCAACAGCAATGGCAACCTTTATAGCTACGCCAACGGCAGGTCATACCTTACGTTGGTACGATACGGTAACTTCAACTACTTTTGAAACCACTGCACCAAATGTTTCGTTAAGCGTGACTACCAAAACAACGTTTACCAAATATGTAAGTCAGGTAAATGCAGAGGGTTGTGAAAGTGATAAAGTACCTGTAACCATCACTATTGATGATACCCAAGATCCTGTAATTGATAATTTAGCAGATTTGACCATTAGTTGTCAAGCTACTGATATTGATAATCAGGTAAATAATTGGTTGTCAACAATTGCTATTACAGATGCTTGTGGATCGGTAGCTACTACGACAAATAATTACCAGGCGGTTAAACCGACTGATTGGTGTAATGTATCGGGTAATACGGTAACAGTAACCGTTACATCAACAGACACTTTTGGCAATACGGCTACTAAAACAGTGTTTATTAAATTGGTAACTATAGATGCTGTTAATGACAATTTCGGGGTAGTACAAGCAAATACAACCACTACGGGAAGCGTTTTGGATAATGATAAATTAGGAACAGCTTCGGCAACCACTGCCAATGTAGAGATTAAAAATGTGGTTAGTCCGCACGCCGGAATAACCATTGCTACAACAGATGGTAAAGTGAGTATTGCTAATGATGTCCCATCAGGAACCTATACGCTGACGTATACCATTTGTGCAAGAGTAAATGGTACCCCTTGCGATGAAGCTACGGTAACGGTAACGGTTGAAAACGGCATAGTCGCCGAAGATGATGATTTAGGACCGGTAGTATCGGGAGGTACCACTACGCAAACGGTTATTAGTAACGATAAGCTTAATGGTACGCCTGTGGTTATAGGCACAGGAGTAGGTCAGGTAACCCTTACACCAATCATTACCCCAACAGGCATTACGATAGATGCTACTAACGGAAAAGTAACGGTAGGAACGAATGTTTCGAGCGGAGTTTATACGTTGACCTATAAAATTTGTGAGAACGGCTCGAATCCGTTGAATTGTGATGATGCTACGGTAACGGTAACGGTTGAAAACGGCATCGTAGCTGATGATGATGATTTAGGAACGGTAGTATCGGGAGGTACGACTACGCAAACGGTTATTAGTAACGATAAGCTTAATGGTACGCCTGTGGTTATAGGCACAGGAGTAGGTCAGGTAACCCTTACACCAATCATTACCCCAACGGGCATTACGATAGATGCTACTAACGGAAAAGTAACGGTAGGAACGAATGTTTCGAGCGGAGTTTATACGTTGACGTATAAGATTTGTGAGAACGGCTCGAATCCGTTGAATTGTGATGATGCTACGGTAACGGTAACGGTTGAAAACGGCATCGTAGCTGATGATGATGATTTAGGACCGGTAGTATCGGGAGGTACGACTACGCAAACGGTTATTAGTAATGATAAGCTTAATGGTACGTCTGTGGTTATAGGCACAGGAGTAGGTCAGGTAACACTTACACCGCTTATTACCCCAACGGGTATTACGTTGAATGGCGACGGAAAAGTAACGGTAGGAACGAATGTTTCGAGTGGAGTTTATACGTTGACCTATAAGATTTGTGAGAATGGAGCGACCCCTGATAATTGTGATGAAGCTACGGTAACGATCACGGTTCAAAACGGCATAGTCGCCGAAGATGATGATTTAGGACCGGTAGTATCGGGTGGTACGACTACACAAACGGTTATTAGTAATGATAAGCTTAATGGTACGCCTGTGGTTATAGGCACAGGTACGGGTGAGGTGACCCTTACACCAATCATTACCCCAACGGGCATTACGTTCAATGGCGACGGAAAAGTAACGGTAGGAACGAATGTTTCGAGTGGAGTTTATACGTTGACCTATAAAATTTGTGAGAATGGAGCGACCCCTGATAATTGTGATGATGCTACGGTAACGGTAACGGTTCAAAACAGCATCGTAGCTGATAACGATGATTTAGGACCGGTAGTATCGGGAGGCACGACTACGCAGACGGTTATTAGTAATGACAAGCTCAACGGTACGCCTGTGGTTATAGGCACAGGTACGGGTGAGGTAACGCTTACTCCAATAGTTACCCCAACGGGCATTACGATAGATGCTACTAACGGGAAAGTAACGGTAGGAACGAATGTTTCGAGTGGAGTTTATACGTTGACGTATAAGATTTGTGAGAATGGAGCGACCCCTGATAATTGTGATGAAGCTACGGTAACGATCACGGTTGAAAACAGCATCGTAGCTGATAACGATGATTTAGGACCGGTAGTATCGGGAGGCACGACTACGCAGACGGTTATTAGTAATGACAAGCTCAACGGTACGCCTGTGGTTATAGGTACAGGAGTAGGTCAGGTAACGCTTACTCCGCTTATTACCCCAACGGGCATTACCATAGATACTACGAATGGTAAAGTTAGTGTTGCTAATAATGTACCGAGTGGTGAATATACATTGACGTATACTATTTGTGAGAACGGCTCTAATCCGTTGAACTGTGATGCAGCTACGGTAACAATCACGGTATTATCATCAAACACGGTATTGGCGATTTCTGACATTAACAATACGTATTTGAATACTTCTGTGAGTGGTAATGTATCTACTAATGATGAAGATCCTCAAGGGGATGCATTGGAATTTAGTTTGCTAACGGCTTCGAATCATCAGGGTCATAGTTTGGTGTTTAATTCGGATGGTACATACGTGTTCACGCCTAAGGAAGGTTTTACGGGAGTTGTGGTTTATGAGTATGAGGTTTGCGATAAGGGGATGCCTCGAGCTTGTGCTACGGCAACGTTAACGATAGGGGTATTTGCGCAACTTAATGCGAGTGCTAATACGGTATTTGCCAATGATGATGCGGTACGCACTAAGGTAGGAACTCCTGTGTTGATTTCGGTATTGGCAAATGATATTGACGTGGAAGGGGATACCTTTGAGATTACGAGCCATCCGAGCCATACGTCTTATGGTAGCTTGTCGTTGTCCAATGGTAAATTTATTTACACGCCTAATGCGGGTTATGTAGGGGTAGATAGTTTCACTTACACGATATGTGATAATCGCACTACGGATAAGGCTTGTTCTACAGCTACGGTAAGGGTATTGATTTTATCCGATACGTCAAGCAATACGACCTTTGCTAATGATGATGCTTATAACGGAGATAAAAACAGAGTGATTTCTGGTAATGTATTGAGTAATGATGTGGATCTTGAAGGAAATGGTCAAACGACAACATTATTGTCGGGCGCTACTAAAGGAGTGGTAGTGTTAAATGCCGACGGAACCTTTAGCTATAAGCCTAATATGGGTTATGTAGGTCCAGATAGTTTCACTTATAAGTTGTGTGATGATGGCACACCAGAGGCTTGCGCTGTTGCTACAGTGTATTTGACGGTAAATGAATCGGAGAGCATTGTGGCTAATAATGATGACTTTACAAACACCCCAATTCGCAATATGGTGGGAGGTGTATTGGGTAGTGTACTTACCAATGATACGTATTTGGGAGTACCGATTAGTTCAGGACAGGTGAGTGGTGTTACGCTGTTATCTGATGGAGGTCTTACGGGAGTGACTTTAGATGGTTCGGGTCATTTGACGATTCCACAAGGAGCTACGGAAGGTACTTATACGCTAACTTATGAGGTCTGTGAAAAGAGCAAGGGTAGCTGTGCTACGGCTGAGATTTATGTACGTATCATAAAGGGTTGTCCGCTGAACTTCTACAACGGATTATCTAATAATGAAGACGGTACTAACGACGGTTTTGTAATAGACGGTATTGAGTGTTATCCTAAAAATAAGGTACGTATTTATAATCGTTGGGGGGTTAAAGTCTTCGAAACGGAAGGTTACAACAACAAGGAACGCTTGTTTAGAGGGATTTCTAACGGACGAGTAACGGTAGATGTGGATAAAAAACTTCCGCAAGGCACGTACTACTATGTATTGGAATACACCGATGCTTCAAATCAAACGCATAGTGAGGCGGGTTGGTTGTACATTAAGCGATAGTTTTTATATATAAGCATAAGCCGGATGTTTTTTCATTCGGCTTTGCTTAACTAAACGAAAAGGAAAAAAAATCGAACAAGGAAAAAAGAAATAAAGATTCAGTTATGAAGGGAAGTAATAGATTTGTACTCATTTTAATGCTTATGTTTAGTGTATTTGGATATTCACAACAGGAGTCGCAATACACGCAGTATATGTACAACACGATGCAGTTTAATCCGGGTTATACGGGTTCTCGTGGTGTGGGTAGTTTGTTTGGACTTTATCGTACGCAATGGGTAGGTTTGGACGGAGCTCCTAAGACGAGTAATTTGAGTTTTCATACGCCGATAAAGAACAAGAATGTTGGTTTGGGTTTGTCGATTCACCACGAGACGATAGGTCCTCAGACGGACACGAATTTGATGGTTGATTTTTCGTACACGTTGAATTTGGAGAACAGCAAGTTGGCTTTTGGGATAAAGGGTACGGCAGGTTTTTTCCATATTGATTACAATAAGTTGCGTTTGCAGGATTCTGGGGATTATATATTCACGGGAGGTGATAATCGTATTTTTTCTCCGAATGTGGGGGCGGGATTGTACTGGTACTCGGACAATTGGTATTTGGGATTGTCTGTTCCGACGCTATTGGAGACGGATGTTTACTCTCGTAATGATCGTTCGATTTCTGTACTTAAGAACACACAGCATTATTATTTGATAGGGGGTTATGTCTTTGATTTGTCAGATTCTGTAAAGTTCAAGCCTGCGGCTTTGTCTAAATTGGCTTATGGTACTCCTTTGCAGTTGGATTTGTCGGCGAACTTTATGTTTAATGAAAGATTTGTCTTGGGCGCTGCTTGGCGCTGGTCGGCAGCGGTGAGTGCTATGGCAGGTTTTCAGATTAGTGACCGCTGGTTTATTGGTTATGGCTATGATTTTGAGACTACGGAATTGTCGAAGTATAATTCGGGTTCTCACGAAATCTTCTTAAGATATGAATTTATAAAGACGTACAAGAAGGTGGTATCACCTCGTTTCTTCTAAGGGTAATAAAAGGTTAGGATATGAAATTAAGTTACAGATTATATAGTGTATTGTTTTTTGGGCTGTTGTGCTTTAGTGGTTCTTATGCCCAGAACAAGGATTTGGAAAAGGCCAACAAGCTTTACAACAGTTTTGCTTATGTTGATGCCATTAGCATTTATGAGCGTATAGCACGTAAGGGTTTTGAGAATCAGGAGTTGTTGGAACGTTTGGGCAACTCGTATTATTTCAATGCGGATTATCGCAATGCTTTGGTTTGGTATGAAAAGCTTTTTGGTAATTCGCAGTATGAGATTAGTAAGCCGGAGTATTATTATCGTTATGCGCAATCGCTTAAATCGGCAGAGCGTTATGAGGAATCGGATGCGATGATGAACCGCTTTATTGCCCTTACGGAGGAAGACAATCGCGGAACGATATTCGAGGAGAACCGCAATTATCAGCAGGTGATTGCTAAGAATTCGGGTCGTATGGATTTGCATTTGGTGGATATCAATACGGAGTACTCGGAATATGGTACGGCATTTTATGGGGATAAGGTGGTTTTTGCTGCGAGTAACAACAGTCTTTTCAAACCGACTTCGTATTGGACGGGAGAGACGTTTTACAACTTGTATGAGGCACGTCGCGATAGCATCGCTTTGAGTAAAAAATCAGAGTTTTCTTCGGTGTTAAGCACGAAGTTTAACGAATCGACGGCGGTTTTTACCGCTGATGGCAATACGGTTTATTTTACGCGTAATAACTACATCAACAAGAAGGTAGGAATGGATAGTGATAATGCCATTCTTTTAAAGATATTGAAATCTACCAAGGACGCTAATGGTCGTTGGAGCAAACCGGTGGAATTGCCATTTAACAGCAATGTGTATAGTGTGGCACACCCTGCTTTGAGTCCGGATGAGAAGTATTTGTATTTTGCATCGAATATGCGAGGCAGCCGTGGGGCTTCTGATATTTTCCGTGTGGAGATTTTATCAGGCGGAGGATATGGTAAACCGGAGAATTTAGGTGAGAATGTAAATACGGATGGTAGAGAGTCTTTTCCATTTATCTCGAAGAATAATGTCCTTTATTTTGCCTCGGATGGATTTCCGGGCTTGGGCGGTTTGGACATTTTTGCGGCACAGATACACCCTGACGGAAGTTTAGGTAAGGCGGTGAATGTTGGTCGCCCTGCCAACAGTCCGGATGACGATTTTTGTTATGTGATAGACAGCGACACGCGTGTGGGCTTTTTAACCTCGAATCGTTCGGGAGGTGTGGGTAAAGATGATATTTATAGTTTTTATGAGCGTGTACCGTTATATTTTTCTTGTACGAAGTTGATGCGTGGTGTGGTTAAGGATGCGCATACACAGGCGGTATTGTCGGATGCTTCATTGACGCTTTCAGGGGTTGATTTTGAGGCATTGGACAGCATCCAAAGTGCTCAAGACGGAACATTCGCCTTTGCTAAGGAAGTGGATTGCTACAAACCTTACTACTACGTGAAAGGGGCTAAGGAGGGCTATGAAACGGCAGAGGTTAAGGTGTTATCGCAGACGGACAAGGATTTTTATTGTGAGGTATTGCTTACACCGCGGGTGATTCAGGTAACGCAAGGGGATGATTTGGCTAAGGTATTCAAGATAGAGAACATTTATTTTGATTTTGACAAGTCGAATATTCGTTACGATGCTTCGGTACAGTTAGCTAAGATATTGGAGGTGATGCAGGAGTATCCTAAGATGAAGATAGATGTACGCTCGCATACGGATAGCCGTGGTTCGGACAGTTACAATATGGCGCTTTCGGACAGACGTGTTAAATCTACGATTAAATGGTTGATTGCCAATGGCGTCAGTGCGGATCGATTAACAGGAAGAGGCTATGGGGAGAGTCAGCTTACTAACCATTGCAGCAATGGGGTGGATTGTAGCAAGGAGGAACATCAAGCCAACCGAAGAAGCGAGTTTATTATCGTGAGTATGGACTAATATTTTTGAAAATAATAGATTCTATTAAGCAGTACAAGTTTTTAAATTTGTACTGTTTTTTATTTTGGAAAGATTAGGTGAACAGATATTCTTTTTACAAAATCAAATTTAGAGTTTGATATACTTTTACGCAAAAACTGTACCTTAGCAAAAAAATAATTCCTTGATGAAAACGCTGTATACATTGTCTATTTATGTGGTTGGTTTTATACTGAAAATCATAGCTTTATTCAATAAAAAAATCAAGCTTTTTGTTCAGGGGCGCAAGAATGTATTTCCTTATTTAAAGGAAAACATTCAAAAAGGAGAGCGATATGTTTGGGTACATACGGCTTCGCTAGGCGAGTTTGAGCAAGGTCTTCCTGTGATTAAAGCTTTGAAAAACAAAGGGAAAAAGATCTTGGTTACATTTTTTTCGCCTTCGGGGTACGAGGTTCGTAAGAATAGCCCCGATGCTGATATGGTGGTTTATCTGCCTTTGGATACTCCGAAAAATGCCCGAAAATTTCTGGAAATCGTTCAGCCCGAAATGGCAGTTTTTGTAAAGTATGAATTTTGGTATCATTACCTTAATCAGCTTAAAAATAGAGGAATAAAAACCTATTTACTATCTGGTATTTTTCGAGAAAATCAGATTTTTTTCAAACCTTACGGAGTAATGATGCGCGATGCACTACGATGTTTTAATCATTTTTTTGTTCAGAATGAAACGTCTAAAAAATTACTTCAATCCATTGGTTTTGAAAATGTAACGGTGAGTGGTGATACGCGTTTTGACCGCGTTTCCGAGATTGTAAAACGAGATAATGTTTTGGATTTTATGGAGGCATTCAAAGGAGATTCGCTTTGTGTGGTTTTCGGAAGCTCTTGGGAAAGCGACGAGGAAATTTATTTGAAAGCGATAAATTATTCCAATAGTCAAAATGTAAAGTTTGTTATTGCTCCTCACGATATAAAACCCGAGAAAATTGAGAGTTTCCGACGAAAAATAGCTTTGAAAACCGTATTTTTTTCACAAAAAGAAGGAAAGAACTTATCCGAATACGATGTTCTGATGTTGGATACAATCGGGATTTTAACCAAGGTGTACAGCTATGCTGATATTGCTTATGTAGGCGGTGGAATGGGCAACAGTGGGTTACACAATGTGTTGGAACCAGCTGTTTTTGGAATTCCTGTGATGATTGGTAAGAATTATGATAAGTTTGCCGAAGCCAAAGCATTGGTGGAAAGGGGAGGGGTAATCTCTGTTTCGACCGAAAAAGAGTTGCAAGAGAAACTACATTTACTTATTCAAAACCCTAATAAAAGATCAGAAATGGGTGGAATCAACAAGGATTTTATCCAAAAAAGCAGCGGAGCTACAGAGAAATTTCTAAATTTTGTACTTTCAAATAGAATGTAATGTATTGTTATTCAGTTAAAAACAATTATTAACTTTATTTAACATATATATTTTACCTTAAATTGTTGTTAGGATAAAAAAAAGTGGTATATTTGCAATCGCAAAAGAGAATAAAACATTCCTCCTTAGCTCAGTTGGTTAGAGCATCTGACTGTTAATCAGAGGGTCACTGGTTCAAGTCCAGTAGGGGGAGCAAAGAAAATCAAGCACTTACAGAAATGTAGGTGCTTTTTTTATTTATCGACTGAAACATAACTGAAACATTTGATACATTTGCATTATGGTAAAAGAAGGTAACTTACATAACCCCTTAAATTTTTTTATTTCTATTACTAAGGAAGGAGTTTTCAAAAATCTTTTGCTGGAGACTCTTGAATATAATAGAATTCCTTATTCCTTTGTGAACTCTACCACTTTGCGAATTACTTATGAAGAGGACGGCATATGGGAAGAAGAAGACGTTCACATCAGTTTTTTTGTAGAGAATAAACTGAATAACGAACTTACAAAAAGTAGAGATTTCATTCAGACTTATACGTTAGAAAACTCCACTGAAAAAGCAATTAAATATTTAAAAATTCAGTTTTCTTTTATTCAACTTATAATCAATAATAGAGCCCCTTTCCTTGTTGAGTATCCTTACATCTTTAATTTTTTTAAGAAGTTGGCAGGCTATATAGTATTTTTGCTAAAAAGTTTGGATGTAACAGATATTCAATTAGATTACAGAGAGTTGAAGAAACTTTATGAGCAAAATAATCGTGCTACTACAACGCAGAAAAAAGACAAAGATTTAATTATGTCGGTTTCCACATCACGCTATTTCAAATCCTGAAATTCGGGTTTCTCACCAGATTAAAGGCAGAACTCCAGAAGCTATTCATAAAAGTGTTAAAGAGCTACTAGACCACGAAAAGACCATTTATTATGAAAGAATGGCTTTTATCGTTAAAATTCCTGCAATTAAAGAGATGATAGGTGGTAATGAACTCACTTTGACGATAGGTGGGGTAAGAAGTTATAATTTGGAAAATCTTTACAGCAGGAAATCTTTAGAAAAGTTCAAGTTTTTTATTGGTTTTCAGAATAAAGTGTGCTGCAATATGTGTGTTTCTACAGATGGATTTTTGGAAGATTTACGGGTTTCTAATGCTCAGGATTTACAACAAAGGATTATTGAAACCCTCCAAAATTACAATGCAGTTCAGCATTTAGAAGCAATGCAAGAATTTGAAAATTATCATCTTACGGAACATCAGTTTGCTCAACTCATAGGAAGGACAAGATTATATCAACATTTGCCGAAAACTGAAAAGCAAGACATTCCATCATTAAACTTTAATGATAGTCACATCAATACTATAGTTAAAGATTATTATGAAGATGATAATTTTTGCAGAAATGAAGATGGCTCCATTAGTTTATGGAAGGTGTATAATCTTTTTACTCAGGCGAATAAAAGTAGTTATATCGACACTTTTTTAGACAGAACACTCAATGCTTTTGATTTTTCAAAAACGTTGCAATCGGCACTAAATGGTGATAAGTACCATTGGTTTTTGAGTTAGTTAAATTCCCCTGCCAAGTAAGGTAGGGGGATTTTTTATTTCATTTGTAAAAATGAATAGGTATTTATTGATTATTATTTGACAAAAAAGTCATTCTTTCAATTTTTTAATTTCTTTATCAAAATCAGAGATTATTTTTTGGGTTTTGTTAAACTCCTCATATTCTGCAATAGCTTTTCTGTCGGCTTGAACTTTGGAAATTTTACCCTTTCCTTCCAAAATTTTATATTCATTAAAGCTCAAAAACCTATTTACACTCTCGGCTAATTGCTCCATCGTAAATGTGTTTTTCCTTTCTATAAGTCCTTCAATATAATCAAAGTAGCCTGTAACAGTTCTTTCTAATTGCTGAATTTCTTTTTCTTGAAGATAATTTTTAGCAATAACTACATCTTGTTTTAAAATCCTACCGTCAGGAGCATTTTTCCAAGTACTTAACCCCATATTCTCTTTGGTCTTATCTGCTTGAGAATATATAATCTCTGGGGCTGTTTTCCCTGTAATGGCGTAGTGAAATTTATTCTGAACCATTGCATAAAAATTCTTCGTGATTTCGGAATTGGAGTCGTAATCAATACTACATTCTGCAAAAATATCCGTAACTTGTTGATAAATCCTTCTTTCACTGGCTCTTATGGAACGAATTCTTTGTAAAAGCTCTCTAAAGTAATCTTTGCCGAAAACCTTTTGTCCTTGTTTTAATCTTTCATTATCTAAAACAAAGCCTTTAACAATATATTCTTTCAAAGTGTTGGTTGCCCATATCCTAAATTGTGTAGCTTTTGATGAATTAACCCTATAACCTACAGATATTATGGCATCTAGGTTATAAAATTTGGTATTGTACTTTTTTCCGTCATTTGCAGTATGTTCCAAAATGGAACTAACTGAATTTTCCTCTAGTTCTCCACTTTCGAAGATGTTATTCAAATGTTTGGTAATAGCGGGTCTTTGCACTCCAAAAAGTTCTGCAATAGCTTTTTGTGTAAGCCATAAAGTTTCATTCTGAAGCAAAACATCTAATCTGACATCTCCATTAGGGGTGGTATAAAGGATTATATTTTGGGTATTTTCCATATTGTAAACAAATTTTTCTCTCTTAAGACACAAAAGTATAAAATTCTTAAAAAAAATTAATTTTTGCTCAATAAACGTAAGTTCATTCCAACTTATAAGTGCCAATATTCACGATGGTAAAGCGGCAGATTTTCTGATGAGAACTTTGGTATATTTATTCATTCCTTTAAAGATTATCCTTGCCAATGGAGGTTATAGGGAGAGAGATTATCGAACAAGTGAAGAATAAATTTGGTTATATCATTGAGGTAGTTATGAGAAATGATCAAAAGAAAAAGGATTTTCATCCCATTTCTAAAAGATGGGTGATAGAACGCACTTTTGCTTGGCTAGACAATGATCGAAGATTATGTAGAAATTATGAATTACTGCTAGAAAACTCAGAAAATATGGTCAAATTATCTGCTATAAAAATTTTACTCAATAAAATTTAAACAGGCTTTAAATAATATAAACTAGCAAGTTGAATTACAAAGAAAAAGTTTTATGAAACACATTCCATAAAACTTCTGCTCAAGCCTCTGGTAGCCTATATCTCAAAAACTTTTACCAACTATTTTTAAGTATTATGCTTTAAAAAGAGATGTTATTAAAAAACAAAAAAGTTTGAAACTATATAATTTCAAACTTTTTATTGTTAATTTTTTTGTTGTTCTTAGAAAGTTGCTGCCAAATCTTTTTTGTATTTAGCAAGTAAAGCCCGTGTTAAACCAAGGTTTGCTTTTGTTGAATCTACCGCTAAATAAATAAAGTACGTTCCGTTAGCAGCAATGTCAATGATGTGAATTTGATCTGTCAAAGTAATCAAAATATCTTCAATTTTTTCTTTTGGAGCTAGTCCTAAAGCACTAAGAGCATTCAATTTAGCTTTTACTACTTCTAAGTTATAAGCTGAAGCTAAATTAGGGTCAAAACTAGGTACAACAGTATCAGAAACATAAGAAACACCTGATCTTACCTCTGTGACAGACACTGCTATAAATCCAGGAACGTTATTTTTCATATCCTGAACGAATTTGTCTAATACATTTGTCATTTTTTTATAATTTTATTATTGATTTAAAACTCTTTGTATAAAACATTTAAAATCAACTATATTTTAAGATAATAGAGATTTATTGATGTATGATGAAAATCCCATCACTACTTTGAATCACTTCTACATTTGGTATAACTAGATCAAGTAATACACTCAACAAAGAACTTTATATTAAGTTGAGGCATCGAGCGGATTCGAACCGCTGTACAAGGTTTTGCAGACCTCTGCCTAGCCACTCGGCCACGATGCCCTATTTGTGTAAGTCAGATTGCAAATTTACTACTTTTATTCACAAATACAAACTCTTTTTTGTTTTATTTTGACCGCAACCGAAGCCACATCGCCACCTATGGGTGGATTAACTTTAGCAATACCAATGCTTACCTGCTGAACCTGTGGAAGTTCATCAAAAATTCGCTTCAATGCCCGATAGGCTACGTGTTCCAACAATTTAGAACGTTTGTGCATTTCTTCACTAATAATTCTATTTAAATGAACATAATCAACCGTATCGGATAACTCATCAGAATCTATGGCTTTTTTCAAATCAGCCTTGATTTTCAGATTAACTAAATAATCACTACCTATTATTTTTTCTTCATCTAAACAACCGTGATTACTAAAAATACGAATGTTTTTCAAGTGAATTTTACCCAGCATATTATCTATCAGTACATCTACAGTTACTAATTCCTTGAAATAAATCAAGCCCTAAGGTGATTACGTGAGTTCCTGTGTTATATGTTGCTATCTCATTTAAAGTTAGTTGATAAGAATACGCAAAATAGAACATATTTCGCTTCAAGCCCACCATCGGACCGATATTCAAGGGTCTCAAAATCTGGTCATTCAAAAAACGATAATTAACCCCAGCCCAATAGTAATCTTGCATATCTAACCATCTGAATTTTAGGTTCACATCCGTTGATGAACGTCCATCACTTTCATAATGCTGATAAAATAATGAGGGTTCTATTTCGAAATCACTAGTGCGATATCTCTTATAACGATACCCCGTGTAAACACTGTAATTACGCAATGCCTTGGGCTCGCTTACTGCAAAAATATCAATATCCTTATTGAGCAAATTGGCTACAGTCAAATTAGCAAACCAACCCTTATAACGATACAACACTCCTACGTCAAAATTATGATTGATTGTAGAGCGATTGTTGGTTACGGAAGGGTCATAAATACGATCGAATTTGTCAGTATCAATTCGGAAGGAATTGAGTGCATACGAAATTCCGAAAGAAAGGAAGTGATTATCGTAACGGTCTAATGTTAAGTGGTGTGCAAAACTGACTTTACCCCCCATTTGTTTGGTGTGACCATTTTTGTCATTGTATAGCACCAAGCCCAAACCGCTACGTTCACCGATTCGAACATCTCCAGAAAGCGACTGATAATCAGGAGCATCTTTGATTCCAACCCATTGGGTTACTCCACTGAAGCGCAATTTAACAAAGTCTCCAATCCCCGCGTAAGTTGATGCAATCAAAAACTCGCTATCTGCCAGATATTGATTCATCTGAGGAAGATGCAATTCCTGTGAGCATATTTTTCCAGAAAAAAGCATCATAAAAGTTAATAGAGCTATTCTTTTCATTTGATTTACTGTTAGTATAAAACAATAGTTGAAATCCGAAGATCTGCTTTGTTGGGGCTAAGGTATGAATTTTCTGTTGAAAATAAAGCGCTTTTTTCTAATTTCGTAAGGTGTTAATAATAAATTATCTATTCTTTAACATAACCCAAAGAAATTCTAATAGGGCAAGTTGTTCAAATTGGTAATAAAAATGTTTTTCTCAGTAGCAAAATAGATAGATGCTATATATTTGAGTTTGGAAGATAATAAAAACGCTATCGTTAATAATTTGTTATTTTGAAAATTAGGATAAGCCCACCAGATTATTTTTTTAGCGCATCTTGAGGTATATATCCTTGTGATATAACTACTTTTTTTGCAAAATGAAACGTGTGAAACAGAAAACCCGTGATTTGCCAAGCAAATCACGGGTTTTCACGTCTTTTTATTATGGGTTTAGTTTCTTAAAACTTGTATCCTATTTTTAAACCAGCATTAGGCTCAATTGCCCAAAACTTTTTACTGTTATTAATTTCGGATCCAAAATTACGTGCAATATTAACAAACGGTGCTACGATGAAAGTATCGTTGTAATTCCACTGATAGCCAAGACCTACCCCTAAAATAAAACTATTGAGTTTGATTTCAGTAACATTTGCTCCTTCGGTTTCTTTATACTTACCAAAACGCTGTTTAATAAACGGATTGATGTAAGGTCCTGAGAGATTTTCAGGATCAAAGTAGTAGTTATATCCTAATTTGATACTGGTAGCAGAGAATTTTTTATCGCTATTTTTAGGAAAGTACGAAAAACGATCATTGAAAAACATTTCCAACTCAACCGACTGATTCATACCTACATAATGTTCATATCCCACTTCAATAGAAGCAATGGCTATAGCATTGGCGATGTTTAAATTTATTTGATGTTTTGGGTAATCTTGAGAAAATGCCTTAACAGATAAAAGCATAAAACACGCAATCATTATTTTTTTCATATTATAAAATTTTAAATTTACATACCGCAAAAATAGTCTTTTATTTCATTAAATCTAATCATATATTTTAATTTTATAATTTTGTTGTGAAAATCTTGATTTTGAAGCTATGATGCATTTCATTGAGAAATACCGTATTGAAAGTGTTGTTTTTATAGAGAACTTAGGTATTGATAATGGTTGGGCTGTTACGTTACAATCGGCTTTTACCTTTCTGGCAATGTGTATTTTTGGTTGGATGGTTGACCGACTAGCTACGCAAATAATGCGTAAATATATTCCTAAAATTGTAGGACGTACCGCTACCGATTGGGATGATATTTTCGTGAAAAACAAGGTCTTTGCCAATATGGCACATTTCTTCCCTGGTGTGGTGATGCTTCTCTTTGGCGAACTCATTGCCTCTGACGGGCTGCGATGGGTAATAGAAACTCTTATCGGTACCTATTTTATTATTGTTTCGTTATTGTTTTTCAATGCACTACTAAATGCTATTGACGAATTGTATGGTCACGTAAAAGGTGAGGGGGCATCCTTAAAAATTTACATTCAATTGGCAAAAGTGATTGTTTTTTCGTTAGGAGGTATTGCCGTTATTTCCATTTTTGCAAATAAAAACTTTTTAGACATCCTTGCTGGATTGGGAGCTATGATAACCATTCTTCTGATTGTTTATAAAGATATGATTATGGGGTTTGTAGCAGGAATACAACTTTCAGCAAATAAAATGGTTTATGTGGGAGATTGGATTGTTTTACCTAAAGACGGCGCTGACGGAACGGTTATTGATATTGGCTTGACTACGGTTAAAATCCAAAATTGGGACAGAACCATAACCACTATACCTACTTACAAGCTCACTTCCGAGTCTTTTACCAATTGGCGAGGAATGCAACTTTCAGGCGGACGAAGAATCAAACGTCACGTGAGTATTGATATTGAATCCATTCACTTCCTGTCAGAAGCTGAAATACAAACTTTTAGAAAGATACGATTGCTTACCGAGTATATTGACGAAAAACTCCAAGTAATTTCAGCGGTAAATGCCAATGAAACAGAACACGTAAACCAACGCAGACTGACCAATATTGGTACCTTCCGAAAATATGTTGAAAATTACTTGCGAGAATCAGGATATGCTAATTTAGATATGACTTTTATTGTCAGACAATTACAATCTACAGAAAAAGGTGTATCCATTGAAATATATATGTTCTGTAAGGTAAAAGAATGGGCAGTTTACGAGCAAATACAAGCCGATATTTTCGACCATATTTTTGCCATTATCCCCACCTTTAACCTCCGATTATTCCAAGAACCTTCTGGGCACAACTTCTCAAGCAAATGGTTTGGAGAAGAATAGTTAATGCTCTCCAAAAACAAATTCTTTTACTTTAACAACCACTTTTTTAATGGTTTGAGATTTAGTTTCTGCTATAAATTGAGGCTGATGAATGTCTTGAGGAAAAAGCACTGCCATATTTTTGGGAGTTAGGTGTAAATCAATAACGGGTGGATTTACTGCTTTATAGAGTTGACAATCTTTCTCAGCATTGTAAGGGGTGGTTACAATTACATCTTTTCTGCCAAATAATTTGATACGTTCTTCCCCAGCCAAAACCACGTGAATGTCCACTTCCTTTTGGTGTGATTCAATTATAGTAGGTATTTCCTTGGTTTGATAAGTCATTACCCGTATTTGATACTGCTCACAAGCAAAGTAAATCCCATCTGGAGTTTGTGCGTCTAACGTTTTTAAATTATTGAAAATTTCTCTGAAAATGGGGTTTTTAAAGTATAATTCCCAGTGGTTTATAGCATCGTATATCATAACATTTTATTTTGCTTTAGCGAAGTTACGAATTTTTTTCAATTTGAGTCTACAATTTTTAGTCAGAAGGGGGGATAAAAACCCTATAAAATAGAGAAGCCACCTGAAAAAAGGTGGCGTCCATAAGCAAAAACTATAAGAAACTATTTTTAAAATTTCCAAGTCATAAAGCTGTTTTTCAACACTTCATTGATATAGCTTCCCTCTATTAAATAAATAAATATGATGTACGGAATGTATATCAAAAGTGGAAGCACCACCGCGTGTCGGAAACTTTTAAGTTCATCACGCATATGCATAAAATCCCACGCAATATAGTAAGCTTTAACTATGGTAAGGATAATGAAAATCCAATTTAAAAGCTTCATAGAAAGCACTTTAGTTTCTAAAAATTCTGGGCGATAAATACCCAAAAGCACCTCAATTGCCGTAACTATAGACAGCAAAATAAGCACGCCCCATATTTTTTGTTCGTTGGATTTGAACTTAATAGCTCCACGAAATATCTCTAATTTATGTTCTGTATGTGCCATAATCAATAATATTTTTTTAAACCAAATAGAAGAAAGTGAATACGAAAACCCAAACCAAATCCACGAAATGCCAGTAAAGTCCTGTTTTTTCTACCATTTCGTAGCTCTTACGACGCTCATAGGTACCTAAGAGTACGTTTAAGAAAATAATGATATTCAACACTACTCCTGAAAAAACGTGGAATCCGTGGAATCCAGTAATAAAGAAAAAGAAATCTCCGAATAAGCGATGACCATACTCATTTCGGATAAGGTTTGCTCCCTCAACCACATACCTTGCATTTTCAATTTGCTGTAATGATTCAGCTCTGGAAAGCACCGTTTTATGCCCTTTTTCGTTTAACTTTTCGGTACGAATTACCACATTTTCATTGGCTTTAAATGACGCCACTACATCTGCCAAAGCATAGGTAGGCAATGCTTTTTCTTTCATAAACCAAATCCCTTTATTAGCTTTTTGCTGCTGACGCACTACCTGTGAAGATTTTACAAAATCAGCCAAAGCAATTTGCTTATTGGTTTTAGCATCAACGAATTGTAAAATATTTCCAGCTTTTGTTTCCACTGCTCCAAATTCTCCTTTAATAAAAGTAGCCCATTCCCAAGCTTGAGAGCCTAAAAAGATTATCCCACCAATAATGGTCAGTAACAGATAAGTAGCTACTTTTTTCTGATTCATACGATGCCCCGCATCAACAGCCAATACCATTGTTACCGAAGAGGCGATAAGCACAAAGGTCATAAATGCCACAAAAATCATTGGCTGAGGGTCACCGTGATAAAATGGAATGTGTGTAAAAACCTCATCGGCGATAGGCCAAATATCAATAAATTTAAAACGAATGAGCCCGTAAGCGGCTAAAAATCCGGAAAAAGTAAGGGCATCGGAAACGATGAAAAACCATATCATCATTTTCCCATAACTCACCCCAAAGGGTTGAGCATCACCTCCGCCCCAACGCGATTGTTTTTTTTCTGGTTTTGCAATTGCTGCTTCCATAGTTAGTGAATGTCAGTTTTAAAAATTAGTGTTTGTTTAAGTTTTATCGGTAAAAGTAAAAAAATATTATTAAGTACAGCCACAAAAGGTCAAGAAAATTCCAAAAAGTAAGCCCTAGGTCAATTCCTAGCGTGTTTTCGGGAGTGTATTTTCGCTTTGTATGTTTGTATATGAGTGTCAAAACCACTAATAACCCTGCTATTACGTGAACAATATGCAAGAAGGCAATGATGTAAATGTACGATACGGTAACGTTACTTTCACTACCAGTGAAATAATATCCTTGTGAAACAAATTCAGAAAATCCGCTGAATTGCAAAACAATAAAAGCTATTCCACAGACAAAAACGCTCCAAAGTAAAAGGGTTGCTTGTTTGTATTTTTGGTTTTTTATTGATTTTTTTGCCGTCCAAAATAAAAAACTGCTCAACAAAAGTACGACAGTACTGATGAAAAACGCCGTAGGCAATCGCAAATCACTCAACCAATCTGGGCGACTACTTCCGCTAACTACATAAGCACTGGTAAGTCCAGCAAAAGTCATTGAAAGACTAACGATACCGAACCAAAGCATCATCTTTTTGGCTCTTTTTCCTTTTTCCAATTCTGTTATATCCATAATCGAATCCATTTATCGGCTACAAAAATCACTTGAATTACGGTAATATAAATAACACTAGCAAACATAAGCTGCCTCGCCGCTATATGAGATTGTTTCTCGTACAACTTTATGGCAAACCCCAGCATCACAAATCCTGAAAGTGTAACTAATATACTTGCCCCAACAGAGAGCTTTAATGCCCCTGTAAAGCCAAAAGCAGGAAATACAGCTGCTAACATCATCCAAAGGATATACATTATTATCTGTATGACGGTGGCTTTGTCGCGTTTTTCAGTAGGCAAAAGCTTAAATCCTGCCTTCTTATAATCATCATCAAGAAGCCAACCAATAGCCCAAAAATGAGGGAACTGCCAAAAAAATTGTATCATAAATAGCGTTCCTGCCTCTATACCAAAATCATTGGTGGCAGCTACCCACCCCAGCATAAAAGGAATTGCTCCAGGGAAAGCGCCTACAAAAACCGATAAGGGCGTCCGCGTTTTCAAAGGTGTATATAAGCCCACATATAAAATGACGGACAACGCTGAAAACATAGCCGTTTTGGGGTTTACCACATAAAGCAAAGAAATTCCGGCAATAACAAAAGTAATACCGATAAACCAAGCCGTAGGCACCGAAATTCTTCCTGTGGGAATTGGGCGATTTTGCGTACGCTTCATCAGGGCGTCCAAATTTCTTTCGATAATTTGATTAAACACATTAGAAGCGCCAACCATAAAGTATCCGCCGAGCGATAAAAGAGCGATAATTCTCCACGACACTTCACCTGCCCCAAGTAAATATCCAGCAACCGAAGAGAAAACAACACTGGCAGACAACCCCGCCTTGGTGATTTGCTTAAAGTCCGAATATGTACTAGCAAAAGTAGCTGTATGTGTTACCGTTGTAGGCAATTTTCTGTTTTTTAGTTAGTGCGGACAAAGATAATCAAATAGTTTAAAAATGAAATATTTTTTATAAAGTTCGCTCAAACAAAGCAACATCAGGGTAAAAACGTTATTTTCATTTTACCAGATTTTTATAATTTTGCCCAGTTCAGCAAATTTAGTTTTCGCCAAAATACTATGCTTAATTCATACCTAGCTCGGCTACATTTCATTATTTTCTTATGGGGATTTACCGCTATTTTGGGTAAAATCATTACTTTGGAGGCTTCGGCATTGGTTTGGTATCGGATGCTTTTTACCTCATCTATACTTTTGGTTTTTGTTTTTTTCTTTCAAAAAGAGACTATTAAGATTCCTAAAAAATTGTTTTTTAAACTGTTGGGTGTGGGCTTTTTAATGGCTTTGCACTGGTTGTTTTTCTTCCAATCCATAAAAGTTTCCAATGTTTCCATTGCTTTATCGTGTATATCTACCACAACGCTATTTACCGCCATTACCGAACCAATAGTTTATAAACGAAGATTGGATTGGCTGGAAATCATCATAGGGATTGTTATTGTTTTAGGAATGATTTTGATTTTCAAGACTGAGATACAATACAAAGAAGGCATTTTTTACGGCATTTTGTGTGCTTTATTAGCCTCTATTTTTAGCGTTTTCAATGGTAAATTACACGGAAGTACCACTTCTGGAAATATCATTTTTTACGAAATATTCGGAGGTTTTTTAGCCCTTAGTGGTTATTTTGGGCTGACAGGTGAACTTTTGAACTTTACGCAAATTTCTTGGGTTGATTTTTGGTGGGTATTGCTTCTGGCGGGGCTTTTCACGGCTTATCCTATGTTTGAATCAATACGTTTAATGAAGCACATTTCACCATTTACTTTGGTGCTAGCGGTAAATTTAGAACCCATCTATGGGGTGGTTTTTGCCTATCTCATTTTTGGTGAATCGGAGCATATGAGCCCTATATTTTATATGGCTTCGGCAGTTATGCTAGCGGCTATTTTCCTTAACGGATTTATAAAATCAAGAAGAAAATGATTCTGTTTTATTGATTATAATTTTTGTTTTGTTTAAAAGCAGTATGAGATAATGACCACATTCAACCTCAATTGAAATTTTAAAATTGTAAAAACTAATAGTCGCAGTTTAAAAGGCGAAAGTTGGATTTGCTGTACTTACTATATGGAATTTAAGATTACCATCAAACTTTAAATGATGGTGTCTTCACAATTTTATTTGTCATCCAAATTATTTTAAAATACGTATTATCCAACACTTGTTGTTTTTTATTGATGCGCAAAAAATCATTACCTTTGTCAATGACAAAAAATAATAAATTATGCCTTCGGTAACATTAAAAGATTTGGCAGAGCGATTAGGCGTTTCAGTAACTACAGTTTCAAAAGCGTTAAAAAATTACCCTGATATTGGTCAAGAGACCAAAAACCAAGTGCAGCAATTGGCAAAGGAACTTAATTATAAGCCTAATGTTCACGCGGTTACTCTCCGAAGCAAAAAGTCAAAAACCTTAGGGGTTATCGTTCCTAAAATCGACCATTATTTCTTTTCACAAGTGCTAAACGGAATCATTCAAGAGGCAACTAAGCGGGGTTATTTAGTTATCACACTATGTTCTGAAGATTCGCTCGAAATGGAGAAGGAACAAGTAGGGTTGCTTATTGATAAAAGAGTCGATGGAATCTTGATGGCACTTTCACACGAGACCTTAGCCTATGAGCAAGAGCATATTATGGATATTTTAGCCAATGATATTGGCTTGGTGCTTTTTGACCGGATTTCGAGTGCTATACCGTGTTCTAAGGTACTGATTGACGACCAAAAAGCGGCATATCTGGCTGTAAAACATTTGCTTGAACAAGGAGCTCGACACATTCTCTTTTTAGGAGGAACCACCCTGCCTCTCAATTACCGAAAAAGGCTTACAGGCTATCTGAAAGCACTTTATGAGTTTGGGCTACAAGAAAATTCTGACTATATATTTCATACGGAACCACACGATATGCACCAATCGTATGAAATTACCTATCAATGTCTGAAAAAGCACTCTGAAATAGATGCCGTTTTTGCGGCTACCGATATTCTCGCTTTAGGAGCAGTCAATGCCATTAAAGATTTCGGAAAGAAAATTCCGCAGGAAATAGCCGTCATCGGGTTTAGTAATTGGTTTGTAACGCAATACATTCGCCCAAAACTATCTACCGTGGCGCAACCCAGTGCCACAATGGGGCAAAAGGCAACCTCAATGCTCATTGATGAAATTGAGAAGACCGACAAACATATTCCGTTTGAACATCAAATCATTCAACTGCCTACTCAACTAATTCTACGTGACTCCACCAAAAATACTTAAAACCAAATAGTTATAATAGCATAACCTAAAGCTACAGCAACCACTGTGGCTATAGTACCTGGTAATTGAAATGAGTGATTTAAAACGTATTTGCCAATGCGTGTAGTACCCGTACGATCAAAATTGATAGCTGCCACTACTGTCGGATAATTTGGAATGAAAAAATAGCCATTTACCGAAGGAAACATCGCTACCAGTGCCATAGGAGGAATGCCCAAAGCTATACCCAGCGGATAAAGTGTGCGTACTGTTGCCGCTTGACTGAATAGCAAAATAGACATTACAAAAAGGGCAACGGCGAACAAAAACGGGTATGCCGTAACGATATGTTCAATGTTTGTTTTGAAGAATTCCAAATTTCCGTTGAAATAGGTATCCCCCATCCAAGCAATCCCAAAAATGGCAATTACCGCCTGCATTCCAGCAATGAAAACGCTTCCTTGTGTGGCTTTACCAACATCGGCTTTGCCCAAGATAAAAATAAATCCAGCAGTAGTCATCATCACAATTTCAATAACTTCAGGCATACCTATGGTAACATTCCCTACGCTACGCAGCGCTGGAACCGAACCAAATAGTACAATGGTTAATACCCCTAAAAGAAAGACCAATACCGATATTTTGGCTCTACGAGTTTGCTTGGGTGTCATTTGTTTATCTTCTCGATTGGCTTTTAATAAGCCTTCGGCTAATCGGCGTTGGTATTCGGGATCTTTTTCTAAGGGAACACCCACAAAACTCACTGCCACAGCGCCAACAATTACACCCATCAATGTGGCTGGCATACAAACCATTAGAATATCACTTAACTCAACGCCTTTACTACCGAGCAAGTCCATACCCAAAAGAGCCGCCGTTGCTGCCGAAATAGGACTTGCCGTAATGGCTTGTTGTGAAGCAATTACCGAAATACTCATTGGGCGTTCGGGGCGGACTTTACTTTCTGTGGCTATCTCGGAAATGATAGGAAGTAGCGAATATGCTACGTGCCCTGTTCCTGAAAAAAATGTAAAAAAGTAACAAACCATAGGGGCGAGGAAGGTAATCATTGCAGGATTTTTTCGAAGAATTTTTTCAGCTACCCGTACCAGATAATCTAAACCTCCTGCTGCTTGTAATGCCGAAGCTGCGGTAATTACGGCAACAATCATCAGCATCACTTCAATAGGAGCTTTTCCAGGCTCCAACCCGAAGTAAAAAACCAGAATAGCCATTCCCATCATTCCGAAAATACCAAGCCCTATGCCTCCTACACGAGCCCCAATAAAAATAGCAAGTAACACCACCACCAATTGGTGTAAATATGTAGCCTGTGCTAACCATTCAAAACTTGATGTAATCCATTGTGTTGTAATAAGTAACATTTCCATAACACTCTATGATTTTTAGTATTGAACACCCAACGAATTTACGAAAAAAAACTGCATAATAGATAATTTTTCAAATGAAATTTAAGAAAGTTTATACGTGTATTTTTATGTTAAATATGTCACAAAAAAATGTGTATTCAACACCATTTGGAAAGATTTTGGGTTTTATTTGGTAGCTAATGATCAATCTCCTTTTGATGTGGAGCAAAAACACATCTCTTTTTATAAAAAAGGTGTCTTATCCTGAAATATCGATACAAAAAAAATCGTTATTATGGATAAATATGTAAAACGCACTCAACGCGATTACAGTATCCTAAATGCGGAATATAAGCGTTCTTTTTCCGATATAATCAAAAGAATGGGCCGTAATGCCTAAATCACATTGAAGCATCGTGTCGCCGTTGAGCATCCCCGCAGGAATAATCGGCACGTTCCCCTTGATAGTAGCCGCACTCAGTGGAGTTTTGGTGCGTTTGCTCTTGCCCGAAAAAGGAGATTCTGTATTGGTGAATACCACTGCTGAGGCGTTTTTTGAGGAATTGCTAAATGCTGGAGTGGAAATTTACCGCTATCAGAAAGGGTTTGTCCACGCCAAAACTTTTGTCATTGACGGGCAATGGGCATCGGTGGGTACGGCAAATTTAGAAGCGAGAAGTTTCGATTTGAATTTTGAAGTGTCGGCTTTGGTGTTTGACCGAGCCATCGCTACAGAACTGCGTACTGATTTTTACCGTGATGTAGTCTCTTCCCAAAAACTCTCTTGTGAACACTGGTTGCAACGCCCTAATTACAAACAGTTTATAGAGAAAATCTTCGATTGTTTTCGCCTTTTATGTAAAATTGACAGCAACAATAACATATTCAACAAATTATATATTCCTTCAATTTTAAAGGGATTGGTTGATACTGTCAATATAGGCTAATACTTCTTCTTTTCCCATTCGGTTGGAAGATGAAGTAACGAAGTAAGTGGGCATTTCTTCCCAAAAATCAAGCATTTTTTCGTGGTAGGTAGCTACGTTGCGCTTGATGGCTTCGGGTTTGAGTTTATCGGCTTTGGTAAAGATGATAGCAAACGGTATTTGATTTTCCCCCAACCACTGCATAAAATCAACATCAATGGTTTGGGGTTCGTGCCGAATATCCACCAAAACAAAAGCCAATATCAGTTGCTTTCTTTTTTCAAAATACTGGGTAATAAACTTTTGAAATACCTTTTTAGTACTCTTTGAAACTCGGGCATACCCATAACCAGGCAAATCCACCAAAAACCAATTGTTATTGATTTTGAAATGATTGATAAGTTGTGTTTTCCCAGGTTTTCCCGAAGTTTTTGCCAAATTTTTATTATTGGTAAGCATATTGATTAACGAAGATTTACCTACGTTGGAACGCCCTATAAAGGCGTACTCGGGGAGTATTTCTTTAGGGCATTTGCTTACATCGCTATTACTGATGATGAATTCGGCTTTGGTAATAATCATAAATACGAGAAACAAAGTATAGGTTAAAAATTACGTTTCTCCAGCCAATTATTCAAGATTTGGTTAAACTCTTCGGGGTGTTCCATCATTGGGGCGTGTCCACATTTGTCTATCCAAAACAACTCCGAATCAGGTAGTAATTGGTTGAATTCTACGGCAACTCTTGGAGGAGTAACGTTGTCATTTTTGCCCCAAATCAAGCAAGTAGGGGTAGGCATTTTGGGTAAATCTTTAGCCATATTGTGGCGTATAGCACTTTTAGCAATAGCTAAAGTTTTTATTAGTTTTGTACGATTGTTTACGGTTTCAAAAACTTCATTAACAATTTCTTCGGTAGCTACATTGGGGTCGTAAAACACTTCTTGACTTTTCTTTTTAATAAATTCGTAGTCGCCGCGTTTGGGATACCCATCACCCATTGCGCTTTCATAAAGCCCTGAACTTCCGGTAAGTATGAGTGCTTTCACCGATTCTGGGAAAAGTTTTGTGTATAGCAAACCAACATGTCCTCCGAGTGAATTACCTAAAAGAATCACTTTTTCGTATCCTTTGTGTTTTACGAATTTATGTATGAATTTTGCCAAATTTTTTACCGTTGTTCGTAGTAGTGGCATCGTGTACAAAGGCAATTCAGGAACCACCACTTTATAATTACGTTCCGAAAAGAAAGAAACTACACCTTCAAAGTTGCTGAGCCCTCCCATCAGCCCGTGTAGAATGATAATTGGAGTGCCTTCTCCTTTCTCAAGATATGAAAATTTACCTTCTTGCTTCAGTGCTGTCGTCATTTAATATTAGTGCATTTGCTTTTGAACAACAAATATAGTATATTAAGTTAGAAAATATAAAAACAGTGCTAAAAAAATAATTCTTTTTGAATTTTTTATCACTTTTAAGTAGTTATTTGCTTTGGAAATACAAGCTAATTACGGATTGAAAACCTCCTCAAAGCGAAATGTTTCCTTCAAGCGTACGCCTTTTTCGGTGTGTTGCAAGGTACAAATTTCGTGCTGGGCATCGTGTTCTAAAAACAAATAGTATTGGTTATCAGCAGCCTCGTTTAGGAAATTTTTCTTCTCTTCAAGGGTTAGTAACGGACGGGTATCATAGCTCATTACATAAGGCAGGGGAATATGCCCAATGGTAGGCAACAAATCCGAAGCAAAAATCAATTTTTTTCCTTGATAAGAAATGTAAGGAATCATTTGTTTTTCAGTATGTCCGTCAACAAAAAGAATGTCAAAACCTAAAGGAGATTTTTCTGTAAAGTTTCCGATAGGATTGTCAATAAAACGAAGCTGACCACTTTCTTCAATAGGCAAAATGTTTTCTTTCAAAAAGGAAGCCTTTTCTCTGGCGTTAGGTTCGGTTGCCCATTGCCAATGGCTTGGATTACTCCAATAATGAGCTTTTTTAAAAGCGGGTTCATAACCTGTTCGGTCTTTGTTCCATTGTATGGCGCCTCCGCTGTGGTCAAAATGCAGATGCGTCATAAAAACATCAGTAATATCATCACGATGAAACCCTACTTTTTTTAAGGAATCGTCTAAATTAAAATCTCCCCAAAGGGAATAATGCCCAAAGAATTTATCAGATTGTTTGTTGCCAATGCCCGTATCTATCAATATCAGTCGATTATCTTGTTCAATCAGAAGGCATCGCATACTTAACCCTACTTTGTTCTCGGCATCCGCTGGATTAGTTTTCTGCCAGATAGTTTTGGGAACTACGCCGAACATAGCGCCTCCGTCTAACTTAAAATTACCCGTTTCGATAGGATATATTTTCATAACAATCGTTTTTAATTTGGTGTTTTACAATCCTAATAATTCTTCGATGACTTTTGGGAAATGTTCATATTCTAACTGATGTATTTTTTCTGCTAAGGTCTCGGGGGTATCTTGTTCACTAACTTGGGTTTTTGCTTGGAAGATGATAGCCCCTTCGTCATAGTTTTCATTCACGTGATGAATGGTAATGCCACTTTGGGTCTCTTTTTGTTCAATAACTTTTTGATGTACGTGCATTCCGTACATTCCCTTACCACCAAATTTTGGCAGTAGCGCAGGGTGAATGTTTACAATACCCCCTTGGTAATGATTTAATATATTTTCAGGGAATTTCCACAAAAATCCGGCAAGTACAATAAGGTCAGGTTGTAAGTTTTGAATGATATTTAACACGATGTCCGTTTGATAAAATGCCATTCGGTCAAATACCAATGATGGAACTTGAAGCCGTTTAGCTCTTTGTAAAACCCCTGCTTGAGGATTATTGGTAAGAATCAGTGATACTTCAGCAGTTTGTTTTTGGTCAAAATAACTGATGATGCGTTCGGCATTCGTGCCTGAACCTGAAGCTAAAATAATGATTTTCTTCATTTGAAATAGTGATGAATTAACAAAGGAAAAAACGTATCCTTGAGCCACAAAAATACAAAATAAAAGATATTAACAATGCACAAAAAATATTCGGAAAACAAAAAAGTTTCGGTAATTTTGCCCTTCCCAAAAGCATTGTTGTAAATTATGCCAAGAATATATTACAGAGACAGACATCTTTGTGGAACACCCTTTGAGAGTGAAACCATCAATTTGGAAAATTTCCAAAAGATTTTGACGATGAGTAAGAATAATGCCAGTGATCAGCAACAAATTGTTACCCTTCCTCAAAAATATTCGTTTGTTCCTTGGAAGAGAGACATCAAAGGGTATAAATATGCAGTGCTTTGGCATACTGATTTGCCACACAAAACAATGGAGTACGGCGATTTTTATCTGCCTAAAGCGTTGGTTTTCTATGATGTGAAAGACGCTTACTTCCCGTCTCAATACGTTTTTGTGGCTTGTATTGATGGTAAGCTTGAGGTGCGTGAATGTAGGGCTGGTGAGGGAACAATGTGGTTTCAACAAGCCGAATTACACACCTCTATTGAGGATGAGAAAACCGTGCGACGTATCGAAAAGTCAATGAAAGAACTGCAAATGCTATTCTTAGATGTACTTGTTGAACCTTAAATTCTATTAGCAAGTGTAACTTTTTGGGGTAGTTTTTTTCTTCTTTGAATGGAGGCGTATCCAAAGTCTGCGAAAGCAAAGTGTGTAAGAAAAAGAGTGAAAGTAAAAAAACTTTCTCCCTTCAAAAAATGTTATTTCTTTGTCAAATAAACACATAAGACAATGAAATATAAACATTTAACTTTGGAGCAAGGATGCATAAAAGCATACCTTAAATGTAATAAATCCCAAAAATTTAAAAATTAATTCCTACTTTTGTAAGCGATAAAATAAAAAGATATGAATAACAAAGAAAATATTTCGTTTGATGTACTGATTGAAATTCCCAAAGGAAGCCGTAATAAATATGAATATGATTTTGAGTTGAAAAAAATCCGTTATGACCGTATGATTTTCTCATCAATGATGTATCCTGCGGATTACGGATTCATTCCTGAAACTTTGGCGCTTGACTCCGACCCCCTTGATGTGTTGGTGTTGGTTTCCGAACCCACTTTTCCAGGTTGTGTGATGGAGGTAAAACCCATAGGCGTATTCCATATGGCAGACGAAAAAGGACCCGACGAAAAGATGATTTGCGTACCTGTGTCAGACCCTGTTTGGAATAAGCTCAACGATTTGGACGATGTTAATCCGCACCTAATTATGGAAATTGAGCATTTCTTCCAAGTATATAAAGATTTAGAAAAGAAAAAAGTAGCTGTAAACGGTTGGGGAAATCTGCAAGAAGCCATCGAAATTTATCATCAGTGTAAAGAACGCTATGAGGCTGACCAAACCAAAAATTTTACTATCAGACACAAATAATTGGCACAACAAACCTTGTGAGGCTTCATAAGGTTTTTGCTTTTTTATAATACCTTTAAAAATTTAGAGACAATTCAAAAAGTACTAAAAACAAAGTCAAGTTTACGCCTTGTAAATAACGAGTAACTATAATTAAAATATACCTAAACGATATGAAAAATACAACATTAACCGACGTTCACATAGCATTAGGAGCAAAAATGGTTCCTTTTGCAGGATTTAATATGCCTGTACAATACGAGGGGGTAAATGCCGAACACGAAACCGTACGCAATGGCGTAGGCGTTTTTGACGTGAGCCATATGGGAGAGTTTATTCTCAAAGGAAAACACGCTTTGGATTTAATCCAAAAAGTAACTTCTAATGACGCCACTACCTTGTTTGACGGCCGTGCCCAGTACAGCTGTCTGCCCAACGAAACGGGCGGTATTGTAGATGACCTTATTGTCTATAAAATTGCCGATGAGCATTACCTTTTGGTAGTAAATGCTTCCAATATTGAAAAAGATTGGGAATGGATTAAAAAACACGATACTTGGGGTGTAGATATGGAGAACGTTTCCGACCAATATTCACTACTTGCCATTCAAGGTCCAAAAGCCATTGATTCAATGCAGTCGCTCACTCCCGTAAACCTCTCCGAAATCAAATACTACCATTTTGCCATTGGCAAGTTTGCTGGAGTTAATGATGTCATTATCTCTGCAACAGGATATACAGGAAGTGGCGGAATAGAAATCTATGTAAAAAACGAACACATCAAACACGTTTGGGACGAAGTCTTCAAAGCTGGAGCTTCCTACGGAATCAAGCCTATTGGTCTGGCAGCACGTGATACTCTTCGTTTAGAAATGGGCTTCTGCCTATACGGAAATGATATTGATGATACGACTTCGCCCATTGAAGCAGGATTAGGGTGGATTACCAAGTTTACCAAAGATTTTGTTAATGCCGAAGCTATTAAAGCTCACAAAGAAAATGGTGTTGCCAAAAAATTAGTAGGCTTTGAGATGCAGGAAAAAGCCATTCCACGTCACGATTATGAAATTGTAGATGCCAACGGAAACGTTATCGGAAAAGTAACCAGTGGCACAATGGCACCTTCATTAGGCAAAGGGATTGGCTTGGGGTATGTGCCTACCGAACTTTCCAAACCTGGAAGCGAAATTTTTATCCAAATCCGTAAAAACAGAGTACCCGCAACCGTAGTGAAATTGCCTTTTTACAAACAATAATTTTCTGTTAAAACAACATCTAAAAATAGCGGTTTTACAAATTTGTAAAACCGCTATTTATTTTTCAGTACTAAATGAAAAGAACCCACTGATATAGCTACCTGCATTTAGTTTGCTATCGTCCACATTCCGATGAGCAACATTTTCAACAGCAGGAGTCCGTCATAGGGTTTTCACCCGAGGCGGAAAGTCCTTTTTGATAGTGTTTGTCGATGATAGCGGAAATGGGTTTCCAATCGATAATGGTATCGACTTGTGCGTAAAAAGAGCCTTTTCGGGTGCGTCTTTCCACATCGTAAGTTAGTAACAATAAGGGATTCGAGAGTTTGTAGCCTAAAAAATGTCTATTAAGCCCCTTTTTACATTAGTTTTTTTCCAAAATCAGTTAGATGATTTCAAAGGCTTTACCAGGTAGTGCACGTACTACCGATTTCATTTCCAGCTGAAACAGAATATTAGAAACACTATAAATAGGCAAATTGCACCCTAATGATATGGCATCTAACAATTGTTTTCCATTACTTTTTAAAAAGGAAACGATGATGGTCTCCTCTGCGGATAATTCTGGAAAAAGTTGATTTTGAACCAGTTTTGGAGCTGTTTTTTCCCATCCTAATTGATAAACGATATCTTCAGCGTGAAGTAAAATCCGTGCTTTTTCGTTTCTTATCAGTTGATTACAGCCAACGCTATAGGTATCGGTGGCTCTTCCAGGAACGGCAAAAACCTCTCTGTTGTATGAAAAGGCAATATCGGCAGTTACCAAACTTCCTCCCTTTACTCCTGATTCTATGACAATGGTAGCTTCGGACATTCCAGCAATAATTCGATTGCGGCTCAAAAAATGATTTCTGTCAAAAGGACTTTGGCACGGAAAGTCAGTTACCAATCCACCATTTTGTTCCATTTGGTCAGCGTATTTTTTATGTATTTTCGGATATATGGTATCTAATCCGTGAGCAAGACAAGCAATGGTTTGCAAGTTATTTGCCAATGCTGATTTGTGGGCCGTGATATCTATGCCATAAGCCAATCCGCTTACTATCACCACATTCCACTGCGCAAGATCTTCTACCAATTTTTCACAAAAAGCCATACCGTAAGGCGTCACATTCCTTGTGCCTACAATACTAATGATTCGTTTATTTTGCAGATGGATATTTCCTCTTTGGTAGAGTAAAATTGGACTATCAGGGCATTGTTTGAGTAACTCAGGATAGTTTTTTTCAGTGAAATAAATTGGAGTAATTTTATACTTTTCAATGAGTTTCAATTCCTTTTCGGCATCTTTCAAATGAGTACTTACTGATAAATTTTCAATGATTTTACTTCCGATTCCGTCAATTTTTTGTAGTTTTTGTTTGGAAAGAGTAAATACATTTTGAGCACTTCCACAGTGTGAAATGAGCCGTTTTGCGGTGATGTCTCCTACCAAAGGAGTATTTTTCAAAGCGATAAGGTGAAGTAATTCTTCTTCGGAAAGGACGTTCATAATTTTTATTTTGTAAAAAAATGCTCGAAAAAGGAGTAAGTTCGCCAATTTCGAGCATTTTTAAGAGTTATTTACCTCTAACTTTCTTTTCCCATTTCCAAGCTGAAGCCATTGCCTCGTCTAATGTAGATTTTGATTTCCAGCCGAGTACGTTATTGGCTTTATCCGTATTTGCGTAAGCAGCGGTAATATCACCCGCACGTCTACCCACGATTTGATAATTCAGTTTCTCGCCTGAAACTCGCTCAAAACTATTGATTACTTCCAAAACGCTACTTCCTGTTCCTGTTCCAACGTTGAAAACTTCGTAATTTTCAGTGTTTTTGCCTTCCAACAAGCGTTGCAAAGCCACCACGTGAGCTTTTGCCAAATCCACCACGTGAATATAATCACGAATACAAGTTCCGTCAGGTGTTGGATAGTCATCACCAAAAACAGACAATTTTTCACGCAAACCTATACCTGTTTGAGTAATGAAAGGCACTAAATTTTGTGGAACTCCTATGGGCAATTCGCCAATTTCGGCAGAAGGGTGTGCTCCAATCGGATTAAAATATCGTAAAGAAATTGCCTGTAAATGAGGGGTTACCTTACACGTATCGGCAATGATTTCTTCCCCGATTTGTTTGGTATTTCCGTAAGGAGATTCCGCTTTTTTCACAGGTGCATTTTCTGTAATCGGAAGTTCATCGGCCTGACCGTAAACCGTACAAGATGAACTAAATATAAAATGTGCTTTTTCTTTTTTGCTCAATTCTTGCAGAAGATAAACCAAAGTGGTTAAGTTATTTTCATAATACAACAAAGGTTTTTCCACGCTTTCTCCAACTGCCTTCGATGCTGCAAAGTGAATCATTCCTGCAATATCGTGATGTCTCTGGAAAAAATCAATAACTGCTTGTTTATCACGCAAATCGAACTTTTCAAAAATTGGCTTTTTCCCCGTGATGTTTACAATACGTGGAAGTACATCTTCCGATGAATTTGATAAATTATCAATAATAACTACTTCAAAACCTGAGTTTTGCAACTCTACTACTGTATGCGAACCGATAAATCCCAATCCGCCAGTTACAACTATTTTTTTCATATCTGTCAAAAATATATTTTATTTCCGTTTTTTAAGATTTGCTAGTATCGCTCACAATATTGAGAACCCTTTGTGGAAAAGGAATTTCGATACCTTCGGCATCAAATCGTGTCTTAACTGACTCAATAGCACTAAAATAGCAATCCCAATAGTCATCATTATTACACCAAAAACGTACCGAAATATTTACCGAACTATCTGCCAATTCTTCAACAAAAACAGACGGAGCAGGTTCTTCAAAAGCACGTTTATCACTTTTGGCAATATCCAACAAAATTTCTTTAGCCTTCTGAAGGTCAGAACTATAACCAATACCAACTAATACCTTTACTCTTCTTTTATCTTCACGGGTATAGTTAATGATACTATCTCCAAAAAGAGGACCATTAGGAATGATAACTTCCTCATTATTAAATTTATTTAATGTGGTAGAAACCAACCCAATACGCTTTACAGTACCTCTTTCGCCTTTGGCTTCAATGTTATCTCCTACCTTAAAAGGCTTGAAAATCAATATCATAATTCCTCCTGCAAAATTTGATAAGGAACCTTGTAAAGCCAAACCAATAGCAACACCTGCACTGGCTAAAATAGCGAAAAATTGTGTTGCTGGAACCCCAATAATCTGAATAATTATTAAAAACAATGCTATATGAAGAGTCCATTTAATTAATTGTAAAAGAAAGGTTTGTAAAGTAACATCAACCTCTCTTCTTATCATTAACTTTTTAGTGAGATTTAACAAAAAACGAATTATATATCTACCCGCAATAAAAGCGACGATTGCTCCAACTAATGCTGGAACAAAATTAATGAGTTCAGTAATCCACCCCTTCAATAATTTTTCAAAATCTTCTGCTGTAAAATGATTCATTATGCGAATGATTAAAATTTTTAACCCACAAATATACGAATAAATATGTAAGTATTCATTTGTCTCTAAAATTAGTGTGTAAAATGTGTAAAAACTGTAAAATTAATACTCATTTATAAACAAATCAGCTATGCCGTAAAGAATAAGTCAGTGATTTTTTAGGAAAAATTTCGTTTACAAACTTGGTTTTATTCAATCTGAAAAAAAGGTTTCATTTTTTGAAGTATCGTGCTTTTAAAATCAGTACGTATAAACTTATTAGCACAATTTCAAACACAAATTGAGGTAGTTCACTGATTATGAAAAATAAAGGAAGTGATTTTTTTAATACTGATTTATGATATATTTACAATTCTACAAATATTTTTGGTATTATTTATGTGGTTATTTCTTTCAACCCATATTCATAAAGTACTATATTTTTAAATCAAATGCGGATAATAAAAAGACACTTAGGGGAATAAACTTTTGATTTATTACTTTGAAAAAGGAACGTAAAGAATAAATTTGAAAAACAAAAATAATTATGAAAAAGATGTTGATAATTTTTACAAGTCTTTTAGGAACATTGGCTTGTACTTCTTGTTCTAAAGAGAGCAATAGTGGAACTAACGCCACCAAGCCTGGAACGGGCGTTTATGCAGGTATTTGGTTTATCGGTTCAAGTAGATATGACCTTGCTATCTACCTTCGAGATGACGGAACATACACTGAAGGGCTTCGTAAGAGCGATTGGAAAACCCGAGTTGATGGAAATTACACCATTCAAGGTAATAAACTTACCACTACGAGTAAATCCGGTGAGAAGTCGTACTATGAATATATGGATAACTACAGCTATATGTTAGCTGATGGAGCCTATTTTATGTTCAAAGTAGAATTTGTCAATCAGATTCCGCCCAGTGGCTACAAGTTCCAAAATATTGCAGTGCTTGATGCTGCAGGTAATTTTTCAGCTTCAGGGGTGAGTGGCTATTTGTATTTTGATGGTAATGGTAAGTTCTCCAATGATAAAAGTGCTTTCACTCAAACTTCGGGAAGCGGCATAGGAAGTGGCAGCTATTCAGGGCAAAAATACGTCGGAACGTACACCATTTCTAACGGAAATTTAACTCTCCGATACAGTAACGATACGACTTCTACACATAGTTTCTTCTACGGTAGACCTTCTACAAAAGGAGATGACGCTACCATCGTGGTAGATGGATACACTTATTTGCAAAAAGAATAGACGAGGAACAAGTAAAAAATCAAGAATTTAAAGTTAAAATTATTTGATTCACCACTTTGAGCAAATTTCAAGAGTAAGAAAAAGACTTCGACTTCGCTCATCCTGACAAGAAGAGTAAAAGTTTAACTATAAAAATTGATAAATATGAAAAAGATATTAATAATATTTATGAGCCTTTTAGGGACATTGGTGTATAGTTCTTGTTCTAAAGAGGACAATGGAGGAGGTGGGGCATCGTCATTAAATAATTTGCCCGGAACATTATACATCGAATTTGCTACTGATGGCATCCGTTCGTACAATTTTAAAACAGGAAAGCTCTTTAAAGTAACCAAAACGGACAGAGGACCAGGAGTTACAGGTTATGATTTCTCCCACGGAAGCAAGGAAATAGCATTGTCGATAGGTACAAGCCGTACTTTTGACTCCTATCAAGATAAGCAAACTTTTATAATGCGACCTTTTGAGGGGAAATATACGTGGTACAGTACGATTTCCGACCCCAATGGAATACCTTCTAAGGGAAATATTTTTGGTTTCAAATATCAGTATAATGGTATTAGCCCCGAAGGAGAATTCTATCGCGAAGCCCCAATACGGGTTTCTCCCAATAAAAGATACATCGCCGTAGATGGCAACTATTGGGAAAACAGAGGCATACTCCTATTAGACACGCAAACGGGGAAACTTTTAGCTGAGTTTTATACCTCTAAAGCGGATTTAGACTACCAATTTACTCCTGTTTGGACACTTAATAATGAGCTATTTTTTGCTATCAGGGGGGTGTTGTATCGCTGGAAAGAAGATTATGGAATACAAACAGAACAGGTTTTGAACATCAATAATGGTAATGGAGCGAGTTATGTGGCTGTAAATCCGCAGGGAACACGAGTTGCTTTCCGATACAAAGAACATCTATGGATACAGAATATTGACGGAAGTGGATTGCAACAGATTACCACCAGTCCACCATCAGGAAGTTCTAAAGCCGACGGAGAGTATCAGCCTGTATTTTCACCCGATGGGAAGTATATTGCTTTTGTAGGTTCACCTACAATCGGTCGGATGTGGACAGATTATGACCCTTTGCAACCACGTTTGCCTCACGTTACTGTAGTTGGCGGAGCGTATGGATATGTATTTATCATTCCTGATAACAACAAACTCTACGATTTGAAAGACCCCACCAGCGGAGCCATAATGATTAAAGACAATTATGGTTATTCTGTGGCAGGTTATTTCAGTAATATGATTTGGAGGTAGAAAAAGACTTTGAATTCCCTTTCTTTGATAAAAACAAACAATCTGAGGCATCACATTACAAACAGAAACATTACATAATGGTATCTTTTAGAAAGTAACTTTAATGCATAAATATGAAAAAGATGATTTTATTATTCAGAATAATGTTATTGGCTTTCTTGTCATCTTGTTCCAAAGAAGGCGAATCAAGTGCAGGAGCACATAATCTTAGCGGGAACTTATTCATTCAGTTTACCGACGAGGTGTCTGTATATAATCTAACGGATAATAAATATACTGAAAAAGTAGCAAAAGTAAGTTCGACACAAGTTTTACAAACGTATGATGTGTCGTGGGATACTTCAAAGGTGCTTTTTACCCTTGATGTACAAGGATTTAATCATAAACGTATTGTATATAGGAGCATTAGCGACCCTGTAACGCATCAAGAAGTAAAAACCGATGGGAAAAATATCCACGATTTTGAATACGAATGGGGAGATGTAATCACCCTTGATGCCTTTATTTCTCCTAATGAGAAGTATATTGCATTGGAAGGACAGGGATATTCGGATATGCCTATGATTATCATCGAAGCGGATAAGGATAACGAAGTAGGTCGTTGCAATCCGTCCAATGTAAAGTATTACGACTGGGGAAAACCCGTTTGGACGTTGGATAATACGTTATACGTACAGGTGGGCAATTCGGTTTACAAGATGAGTCCTGCCGACGGATATAAAACGTATCAAAAAGTCTGTTCTGCCGATGGAGGCGGTTCGTACAGAGTGAATCCACAAGGAACAAAGTTTGTTTATTATAAGGATAAACATTTGTGGCTTTGCAATATTGACGGTAGCAATCGCAAACAAATTACCACTAGTAAAACCTACGATTGGGCAAGTTGGGACGGTGAAGGTTTTCCTACATTCTCCCCTGACGGTAAATACATTGCTTTTACCTCGCGAGGCTCTCGTGGTATGGCGTGGAGTGACCACGATTATCCTGATGGTTCGTGGGTAGGAGCGGTAGGTGGAAAATTTGGCTATATATCTGTGATTCCTGCCAATGGGAAGCTCTACAACCTTGACGATAAAAACAGCGGAGCCATCTCCCTAACCAGAAGCGGAAATAGAGGTATTCCTTGTGATGGGCATTTGGTTTGGAGGAGATAATTTAAAAATCAATATTTATATCCTGCTTCTAAAGTAAAATTTTTTGAATAATACACACAAAATTTATCATAAAGACCTATTTTGTAGTGCATTTAAGGTATTTTTGGCAATATTCTACATAAAATTTTTTGATAGATTTTAAATTTACTTATTTTTGACCTTTGTAACAAATGGCATTTGTACTCCCTAAGTATCAATAAGGGTTAGCAAATGCTGTTTTTAGCAAATAGTAAGAATAAAAACGATTTCAAAAATAAACTCTTAAAAATATGAATGTAAAAAAATCCTTATGGTTAGTTGCATCTGCTCTTATTTTATCAGGATGTAGCTCATTGTCAAAAATTGCCTCAACAGATGTTGATGCCCTACCAAGCAAAGTTCCTGCTCAGCCTGAAGAGGTTTCTGAAGAGGTTTTGAAAGGATGGCCACATACCAATCTTGCCAAAGATGGCTTTCCTGGTATTAATCTGCAGGGGGCTTACGATTTACTAAAGGGTCTAAAACCCACTACTGTAGTTGTAGGGGTTATTGATTCGGGGATTGATATCAATCACGAAGATTTAAAAAATGTGCTTTGGGTTAATCCTAACGAAATTGCTAATAACGGAATTGATGATGACAATAATGGTTATGTTGATGATGTTTATGGTTGGAATTTCTTGGGTGATGTAAATCACGAGAATTTGGAGTACGTGCGTATTATGAAAACCAATGATACTAAAAATCCAGATTTTGCTAAAGCTAAAACGATGTACGAAACTGAACACGCTCAGGCATTGGAGAATAAAACCCGCTATGAGCAACTAATGCAAATGATTGAAACTGCAGATGTTGCCGTGCAAAAAGCACTCAAAAAGAAAGATTATACTTTGAAAGATTTGGAAAATTTTCAAACCCAAGATGATAATCTGCAACAATATGTAGCTTTCTTAACACGTATGGTTTCTTTGGTAGGCTCTGTGAATCAAGCCAAAGAAGATCTTTCACAAGGGGTAAAACATTTTACCTCAAAGCTGAACTATCATTTGAATTTGAATTATCATCCACGTAAAGAAATTTTAAAAGATGATGAAAATGACTTCAGTAAAGTAGGATACGGAAATAACAATGTAATCGGTCCAGATGTTGAGGAGTCGTTACACGGAACTCACGTTGCGGGTATTATTGCGGCACAAAGAGGAAACTCAGTGGGTATGGATGGCGTGGCATCTAATGTTAAAATTATGACTTTAAGAGCAGTTCCTGATGGAGATGAGTACGACAAGGATATCGCTTTTGCTATTCGTTATGCTGCAGATAATGGAGCTAAGGTAGTCAATACTAGCTTTGGAAAAGATTTTTCGCCTCATTACAAACAAGTTCAAGAAGCTATAAAATATGCGGCTTCAAAAGATGTACTTATTGTAAATGCTGCAGGAAACGATAGTAAAAATATTGATAACGAAGAAGTTTTCCCTACTGATGAAGTAAGCAAAAAAGAAATAGCAGATAATTTCTTGACTGTTGGTGCTTTAAATTACAAGTATGATGAAAATTTAGTGGCTTCATTTTCTAATTTCGGAAAAAGAACGGTAGATGTATTTGCTCCAGGTGTAAAAATTTGGGCTACAGCTCCAGAAAACACATACAAATTCTTGCAAGGAACTTCAATGGCTTCGCCTGAGGTTGCTGGTTTAGCGGCTTTGATACGCTCATACTTCCCAAAATTGACTGCTGCTGAGGTTAAAAAAGTAATTATGCAATCGGGAGTGGCTCCAAAATTTGATGTTATTGTAGGTGAAGAGCAGGTTAAAGTAAACTTCTCGGAATTATCTACTTCAGGAACCATTGTTAATGCACGAAACGCAGTTATTTTAGCTGCAAAAATGAGCCGTTCTAAAAAATAGTAAATTTGTTTATCATTGTTTTAAAAAGCCGTGAGATAGTTGCATCTCACGGCTTTTTAAATGATACTATAGTAAGATTTTTGAGTCCTATAGTTATGGTAATTCCAAATAGTTTGATCCCCTTGGAAGAACCATTCACTTTCTATTTTCTCATATTCGGATGATTTTTTTAGAAAATGTGTTTCTGAAAATTCGAAATTGTGTTCTTTTTCATCATTTTTTGTCTCTTTTTCGGGACGATTTTAATCAAAATCTCCCGTCTCATAATGTGAATACATTGAGGTGAAACAGGTTGTGGGAACAAAACTGCAACTATTGTATTTCATTCATTAAAAATATCCATCATTCGCTCATTCACATTCATTATTTTTGACCTCGAAGAGGGCATATCTGCATCACACTTGATATTTCTATGCTATACACATGCGACCCCGTTAGGGGTCGTGGATATCAACAAGGTTAATGTGGGCTTATATTTTGCGGAAACAAAACTGTAATTGTATTTTGGTTTAAACATCTTGTTGTTAACCAAATGCGGAATGATTGGGTTTGATTGCAGGGGTGAATTGGATTCGTCCTTGTGTATGATGATATTGCGTTGGGCGTTTACAAAACACTTCTACAAAATCATTTATTTATTTTTTACCCAGCCTTTATATTTAAACCCCTCTGTAACATATTTTTTAGGATCTACATAATATTCGATTTCTTTTTTTAACTCTAAAAGAATATGATTATCTGGCTCATATCCTAATCCTATTAAACAAACATTTAGTGCTTTAACATTATCTCTATTTCTTTTCAAATTAGCCGCATATCCACAAGCTGTAATAGCATTAGAATGCTTTTCTTGTTTTGTTAAATTTTCTCCCTTATAAAAAGATTTTTCAAAATATTCATTAGCTTTTTCTGCTAATTCCATCTTCATTTCTTTATTAAAATTATAATTTAAATTTCTGGCCTGTTTTGAGTATCCTTGTGCTAATCCTAAACATACCCTTTGGTCATCAGGGGCAATTTCATAGGCTTTTTGAAAATAATCAATACTAGATTGAAGATATTTTTTTGCTTTATCCTTATTTCCCACTATTAGTTTATACTCAATATATCCCAGTTCTATTAGAGCTTCTAGATATTCGCCATTTAATTCAATAGCTATTAAAAATTCTTTTTTAGCTCGTTCTAAGCTACTACTATAAAAGCTATTCTCTTCTATTTTTCCTTTTATTAAATATAAAAAAGGAAATTTATTATTATTTTGAATTAATTCATCAATAGAATCTATAGCTGAATAATAGTCATAACTTGCTATGGATAAACATCTCAAAGCTTTATCGGCTAGCACTTTTTCATTATGATTTTTTGCTTGAGATCTATAAAATAAACTTTCAATTCCACTATCTAAAGAATTGAATTTCGCCCTTTCTTGAACAAATATTTCATACTTGGAAATAATCTCCTGCTCATTATCTAAATGTAAAAACTGCCTAGAATAAATTTTCGCTAGATAAGGAATAGAATAACCTATTGTTCCTGTATCCATTTTTTTCTGATAGCATAAAGATATTTTTGTTAATTTGGGAATTGCTTCCAAGCCTATCTCATCATTAGTAAAACCACTTACATATATCAAATCATCTATTGATAGTAAAGATTCTTTTTCTGACAGAGAAAATATAAATAATATTGTTTTTTCAATTTCTGAAAGACGCTCTATAGAGCCCTTAAAACAAAAAATTAGTATATCTTCATATGCTTTACCACTCTCTAAATTCTTGAAAACATTTTCAATAGGAATTCCATTTGCTAATTGATGTGTGATTAATTGACAAGCTAAAGGCATTCCTTTTGTATATGAATATAGTTCATCAAGATATTCTTTAAACACATCTAGAAAGTTTCCTTGTCCATTAAAATTTGTGTATTGAGAAACTAAGAAATCCTCAAATTCTCTTTCTCTACTAAATCCACTCATATTAATCCTAGACATATAAAAATCTCCTAGTGTTTCTCTTGTGGTTAGTATTGCCTTTGATTTTGTAGGAAAGTGCTCTAAAAAATCTATCAAATCATTGTCATTTAAAGTTTCCAAATTATCAACGATTAATAGAACCTTATTCTCTTGTAGAAAAATTTTAACTAAATCTGTGTCATCATATTCCAAATTTCCATCATTAGAAATTTCGTTCATTTCAATAAAATTCAGTATCTCTTGAATTAAGTCTGCATAATTTGATATAAATTCAGAAACATCCTTTATCCCTTTCGGAGTATATTTATTTCTTTTTGAACTAGTCCAAATTATAAAATCAAAATCATTTTGATATTCATCATTTTCAATCAACTTTTGCACAAAATAGTGTACAAAGCTAGTCTTACCTATTCCTCCTATTCCATCTATTTGGATTATCCTATTATTAGGGTTCTTAATTTTTTCATATAAATCTCTTAAATACTCTTTTCTCCCAATAAACTCAGTGTACATTATAGGTTGAGAAGAAACATTTTCAAGAATTTTAAAATTATTACTCTTTAATTTATAATATAAACTATCTGCCTTAATAGATCTACTTCCTTTTCTCCAATATACATCTCCTCTTTTAAATACTGTAGTATTAATAGATTTTTTATTTCCCCATTTTTCTTTATTATATTGTCCATCCTTTTTAAAAGGAATTATATCTTTTGATGGGAAAACATACAAGACAAAAAAAGATAAATCATCTATCTCTATTATACTAGAAACAAAATCAATTTTACCATCACAATAAGTGTCTAAAATATTATTTATAGTAGCATCATCTACATCTATATCACTTCTAGAGTCAAGCCCTATCCATTCATATGATTTATTTACGCCATAGATAATATACCCTCCTTTCGAATTAGCAAAAGCTACAATATCTTTTACCAATTCTATTTTATCTATAGTCTCTTTTATTTTATAGATTTCTTTAAAATCCCACTCCTCACTTTCGGATTTCACATTTTTGTTTTTGATATTTAGAATAGTTTCTTTGCTGACTAGTTCCATTTTGTTGATGACACTCATAAAATACTAATAATTGATTGAAAATACTTAAATGCTAACGACCCAAAAGCCGTTAGCATTTTAAATTTATCGCCACAGACGCTGTCTGCTACATCATTCCTGGCATACCGCCGCCCATTGGAGGCATTGCTGCTCCTTTTTCATCTTTAATATCTACCAAAGCACACTCGGTAGTCAGAATCATACCTGCAACTGATGCTGCATTTTCTAAAGCTACACGGGTTACTTTCTTAGGGTCGATAATACCTGCTTTAAGCATATCTACATACTGATCGGTTTTGGCGTTGTACCCAAAAGTATCTTTACCTGATAATACTTTTGCTACCACTACAGAGCCCTCTCCACCAGCATTTTCAACAATGGTTCTTAAAGGAGCTTCTAAAGCACGTACCACAATTTGTATTCCAGTTGCTTCGTCGGCATTTTCAGATTTTAATTTAGACAAAGCACCTTTAGCACGAATTAAAGCGACACCACCTCCAGCAACGATACCTTCTTCAACGGCAGCACGAGTGGCGTGAAGCGCATCATCCACACGATCTTTTTTCTCTTTCATTTCTACTTCAGAGGCTGCTCCTACATAAAGAACGGCAACTCCACCTGAAAGTTTAGCCAAACGCTCTTGTAGTTTTTCACGATCGTAATCGGAAGTTGTAGTTTCAATTTGTGCTTTTATCTGATTTACTCGAGCTGTAATATTATCAGCTACACCTGCACCATTAACAATAGTGGTGTTGTCTTTATCAATAACTACTTTTTCAGCGGTTCCGAGCATATCAATAGTAGCATTTTCAAGGATAAATCCTCTCTCTTCAGCAATTACAGTTCCTCCGGTTAAAATTGCAATATCTTCAAGCATCGCTTTTCTTCTGTCACCAAAACCAGGCGCTTTTACGGCAGCAATACGCAACGCTCCTCTTAGTTTATTAACCACTAGGGTTGCCAAAGCCTCTCCGTCAATATCTTCAGCGATGATTAAAAGGGGTTTTCCAGATTGAGCAACAGGCTCTAAAACAGGAAGTAAATCTTTCATTGTAGATATTTTCTTATCGTACAACAAAATGTAAGGACGATCAAGCTCAGTAATCATTTTTTCAGAGTCTGTAACGAAATAAGGCGACAAATACCCTCTGTCAAACTGCATTCCTTCCACAACATCTACATAAGTATCTGTTCCTTTAGCCTCTTCAACAGTGATTACACCTTCTTTCCCTACTTTGTCGAATGCATTAGCAATAAGTTCACCTACTGATTCGTCGTTATTTGCAGAAATAGAAGCTACTTGCTGGATTTTTTCAGAAGAGCTCCCTACCTCTTTGGCTTGTTTTCCAAGCTCTTCTACGACTTTAGCAACCGCTTTGTCGATACCTCTTTTCAAATCCATAGGGTTGGCACCAGCTGCCACGTTTTTGAGACCTTCCTTAACAATGGCTTGAGCCAAAACAGTAGCTGTAGTGGTTCCGTCACCTGCTAAATCATTGGTTTTCGAAGCAACTTCTTTTACCATTTGAGCTCCCATATTTTCAAGAGCATCTTCCAATTCTATTTCTTTTGCCACAGAAACACCATCTTTGGTAACCTGAGGCGAACCGAATGATTTACTGATAATTACATTTCTTCCTTTCGGACCTAAAGTTACTTTTACGGCATTTGCCAAAGCATCAACACCACGCTTTAAGCCATCACGAGCTTCTATATCAAATTTTATTTCTTTTGCCATTTTATTATTTTTTGCTTTTGGCGGTTAGCTTTCAGCTTTCCGCAGATTATTTTATTTATTACGTAATGATACTAATTGCTTTTTGATTGAGATTAAGTCATTTTTTTGAAATCTCTCATTTTATTTTAGTTCTTGCCAATAGCTTAAAAGCCAACAGTAATGTTTAAATCACTGCCAACACATCATTCTCTCTCATAATGAGATAATCTTTTCCTTCAAATTTGAGTTCCGTTCCTGCATATTTACCATAAAGAACTACATCTCCTGCCTTTAATGTAATTGGGTTATCTTTTGTTCCTGCACCAACAGCCACTACAATTCCTCTCTGAGGTTTTTCTTTTGCCGTATCTGGAATAATAATCCCTGATGCTGTGGTGGTTTCAGCAGGGGCTGGTTCAATAAGAACGCGATCTGCTAGGGGTTTAATTTTCACTTTTGTCATATTTTTTCTTTTAAATTCATAAATTATTTTACGCTGTATGTATTTCTTTTCAGAAAGTATGCCAATTGCAGAAAACTGCCAAATCAAAATAAAAAAGCCAACTTATACTGACAAGTTGGCATAGATATAAATTTTTTAGGACATTTTACTGCGCTGTATCTTTTTGTGTAGTTGGTGCCTCTAACGGATTGGATTCAGGAGCTACATTTTCTATTTTTTTACCGTCCAATAATCTTGAACCAGAATTTGTCTCTCTACCCGTTTCAACAAAAGTATTTGCTGCAATAATCAAAACCACCAAAAGGATAGCAAAAGTCCAAGTACTACGGTCTAAAAAGTCACCCGTTTTTTTAACCCCTCCTACCACTTGGGTGTTACTCCCAAAGGTTGAAGAAAGCCCTCCTCCTTTTGGGTTTTGAACCATAATTACCAACATTAGTAACAAACAAACCACTATGATAAGTACTAAAAAGATATTAAATGCTGTCATTTTTTATAAATTATTTTGTTGTAAATTTTTAATTGTTCTTATTTGGTCTGCAAAGTAACCACTTTTTTCTGGATTTTTCAAAATTAAAATTTCATAAGCTTGAATTGCCTGCTTATATTTTCGTTGTTTTACATAAACTTGAGCCAAAGTTTCGGTCATTAATTGATGAGGATCGGTTTTTACCTCGTTTGCCAAATTGATATTCGATACATATTCGCGTGAAGGCTCAATTTTCGGATTGGTTTCTAAAAATCGGTCTATCAACTTAAATTTTTCGGCTATTTTAGGATTTTCCTCAACGTGCCTCTCTTCTTGTTTTGACGGATTTCCTACCTCGGAAATGGTTTTGAGCCACTGTGAAAAAGAGTGTAAATCGGTCTGGGAAACTTGATTTTTAGCTGCTATAGCATCAGCCTCTTGATTATCCGTAAAAGAACCATATATTTTAGGAACAATTTCTTCTTTAGGGAAAGAATCCATCTCCTTTTGAGGCATTTTCTGGTATGTTGCTGTAGGGGTCACAAAATCGGTTTTCGGTGTTGTCTTTTGCAAAGCTATTTGCCTAATCACCTCAGCTTCACTAAGGTGCTGCCCCGATTTTGAATGAATAAAATCGTATAAAACGGAACGATTTGCCACGTGAACTGCCGCCAATTTAAGGGCTTTATTGTACCGATAGTTTTGTTCGGTATGGAATTTTTTTAACTGCAATACCCGAGCCGCTTGAAAGTAAGGATATTCAAGGAGAATTTCTTCCAATTCGTGCATTTGCTGGGCTTGAATTTGGTTGGGTTTTTCGAGTATTTCAATAAATTCTTTGAGAGTCATTATTTTAGGTTACCAATCCGCCAAAGAGGCATTAAAAATATCTTGTGTAATTCGTTCAAATATTTCGCCAAAAGCGGCTTCCTTTACCGAACTAAGCTGGCTTGCGGCAGGATAATCGTAATAGAAAGAAAAACGTCTTTCAAAATCTTTTTTCTCTTCAATATTATTGGTAAAACGTACATTTACGCCTATTGTAAGACGGTTTTGTGCTGCTGTTTGATTGGCTGTAGCCGTCATCGGAGCGATGTGATACTCTACAATTTCGCCCTCATAAACCAAATCCGCATTACGATCGGTAAGCGATAAGTTGGTTTGGTTATTTATGAGTTCTTGAAGGGCAATGGTAAAATCTCTGTCCAGCCCTGGCTCAACCAAAGGAGCATCGTTACGAAAAAAATTCACCTGAAAAGTTTTGGCATTTCCAGTGCTTCCGCCTGTAAAATTGTAATATTTACAGCCACCAACTGTTAAGCAAGTTATTAAAAATAAAAAAAATCGCATAGCAGATTCTATCAAATTAAGCCCCGCAATTTAAAAATTTTTGGATAAACTACAAAAAATGCGATTTGGCACATTCAACCCACAAGTGTAATTTTTATATGCTACGAATTTATAAAATAAATTTTTAGGCTCTTCAAAATCCAAATGTCATTACTCACTTTTTTATAGTTTTTGAAATTAAGATGTTCGTGATGTGCTCACTAACATTAAAGATATTTATAAACTCAATTTACTAATTTTGAAGCAATTTGCGGGAGAAATTACGTAAAAAAACACAGCTTAATTGCCTTGTTTTTAGGTTTAATAACCTTTATGGCTGATGATGAAATCCTCAAAAAATGTACATTTCATCTTGAATTTTGGTAATTTCATTTTGCAGATTATATTTGTTGCTTTCGATAGGCAATAAATATATTTTAGTTATGGACTATATTTTGATTATTTTAGGATTCCTTTGTTTGCTATTAGGCTTTATTGGTTGCATAGCCCCAGGGCTCCCAGGCATACCTTTGAGTTGGCTCGGATTATTATTGACGTATATGGCCCCGACAGTGCAAATTAATTATTATTTACTAATAATCACATTTGTAGTAGCTTTAGTTATTTCCGTTGCCGATTTTTTGATACCTGGAATGGGTGCAAAACGATTCGGAGGAAGCAAATATGGGATATGGGGAGCTAATTTAGGCATCGTTGTAGGATTGTTTTTTCCTCCTTGGGGAATTTTAATAGGTCCTTTTGCGGGAGCTTTGGTAGGAGAGCTTCTCTATGATTTTTCGGATACCCCCAGAGCCTTTAAGGCTTCAGCAGGAGCTTTTCTTGGTTTTTTAGCAGGGACTTTTATTAAAATAGTTACAGCTTTATCCTTTACTTTGCTATATCTGTATATAGTGATTAAATGGATTATCAATATGTTATAAGCGAGTCATTTTGGTTTTATCTAAAGAGGAAGCAATAATAATTATACCTTTTCTAAAAGATAGCTAGAAACATTAGTTTAGCTTGTAGGCTCCTAAAAATCTTTATTTCTTTAAAATAAATTACTATCTTTCGCACCATAAATAAAAAACTTTGAGTGATGCATAAAAAAATTGTTCCGTTGGGTTGTGTACTTGTAATGATTTCGTGTAACCCAAAAGAAAAACAAGTTACAGCTTTGACCTATCCGCAAACTAAAAAAGTAGAAGCCTCTGATGTTTATTTTGAACAAACGATAAACGACCCCTATCGTTGGCTTGAAGATGACCGCAGTGCGGAAACCGCCGAGTGGGTAAAGGCACAAAATGAAGTTACCTTTGGCTATTTGAGTCAAATTCCGTATCGTGATGAATTAAAAAATCGGTTGGAAAAATTATGGAATTACGAAAAAGTAGGAGCGCCATTTAAAGAAGGCGACTATACTTACTACTACAAGAATAATGGTTTGCAAAATCAAAGCGTTTTGTATCGTAGAGATAAGCAGGGTAAGGAAGAAGAATTTTTAAATCCTAATACGTTTTCTAAAGACGGAACAACCTCCTTGGGTGGGATGAGTTTTTCTAAAGATGGTTCATTGTTAGCTTACCTAATCTCGGAAGGCGGAAGCGACTGGCGAAAGCTCATCGTAATGCGCACTGCCGACAAACAAATTATAGGCGATACGTTGAAAGATATTAAATTCAGCGGAGCTTCGTGGAAAGCAACTGAAGGATTTTTCTATTCCAGTTATGACAAGCCAACAGGAAGTGAGCTTTCGGCAAAAACCGACACCCATAAACTTTATTACCATAAATTAGGAACCTCTCAAAAAGAAGACCAACTTATTTTCGGAGGAACGCCCGACCAAAAATATCGTTATGTCTCAGGTACAGTATCTGATGATGGTAACTATTTGTTTATCACAGCAGCAGTATCTACCTCAGGGAACAAGCTTTTCGTCAAAGATTTGAAAAACCCTAAAGCTCCAATGATTACCATTACCGATAGTGTGGATAATGACACCGATGTGGTGGATAACAACGGAACAAAAATCTATGCCATTACGAACTTAAAGGCACCTAATAAAAGATTGGTTGCCATTGATTTAAAAAATCCAAATCCTGAAAACTGGGTAGATGTAATTCCTGAAACCGAAAATGTATTATCGCTTTCAATGGCAGGAGGTTATTTCTATGCAAGATATATGATTGATGCCATCTCTAAGGTAAAACAATATGACTATCAAGGTGAACTTATTCGTGAGATTACCCTGCCCGGGGTAGGTACTGCTGGAGGATTTTCAGCTAAAAAGGAAGATAAGGAAACATATTTTTCTTTTGCCAACTACAACACACCATCTAAAATTTACAAATTGAATATTGCCGAGGGAACTTCTGAAATATTTTGGAGTCCTAAAATCGACTTTAATTCAGACCATTTCGAATCGAAACAAGTATTTTACACCTCGAAAGACGGAACCAAAGTACCGATGATTATTACCCATAAAAAAGGATTAAAACTTGATGGAAAAAATCCGACTATTTTGTACGGATATGGCGGATTTAACGTAAGTCTGACTCCTTCTTTTAGTGTTACTAATGCGGTTTGGCTTGAAAACGGAGGTATTTATGCGGTAGCTAACTTACGCGGAGGTGGTGAGTATGGTAAAAAATGGCACGATGCAGGTACTAAAATGCAGAAACAAAACGTTTTTGATGATTTTATTGCTGCAGCCGAGTATCTGATTGCTCAAAAGTACACTTCTTCTGATTTTCTTGCCATTAGCGGAGGTTCTAATGGAGGATTGCTTGTAGGGGCTACAATGACCCAACGTCCTGACCTAATGCGTGTAGCTTTACCTGCCGTAGGCGTATTGGATATGCTACGCTATCATACCTTTACTGCTGGAGCAGGGTGGGCATACGATTATGGTACAGCACTCGACAGTAAGGAAATGTTTGAATACCTCAAAGCATACTCTCCAGTGCACAACGTAAGAGAAGGCGTGCAATATCCTGCTACAATGGTAACTACCGGAGACCACGATGACCGTGTAGTACCTGCTCATAGCTATAAGTTTGCTGCCGAATTGCAAAGCAAGCAAGCTGGAAATCTTCCTGTACTGATTCGTATCGAAACCAATGCAGGGCACGGTGCAGGAACTCCTGTAAGTAAAATTATTGAACAAGCGGCAGATGTACAATCCTTCATCCTTTGGAATATGGGAGTTCAAAAATTGAAGGAATAATAAAACATATTTACAAAGGATAAAGTACAAAGGGTAAAGGATAAAAAAATCCAGCTACATAAATTAAGCAACAAAGACGAAGGTATTTTTTGCCTTATCTTTGTTGCTTCTTTTTATAATATGTCGGGCAAAAATAAAAGAAAGTTGAAAGATAAAATCGATAAGAATATAGCCTAAAAAACGAACAATCATCACATTTTTTACACAAACTAAAAATCAAATAACCACTTTAAAAGAAAAATCTGTAACTTTACCCCTAATTTTCGGGTGTTGTTTCCTTTTTTTATTGTGAAGGATTGCCCTCAAGTGATGATTTTTTAACATAATAATAAACAATGAGTTGCAGTAGTTGCACAACAGATATAAATAGCCCTAAAGGATGTAAAAATAACGGAGTTTGCGGCACTGATGGTTGTAACAAATTATCGGTGTTTGATTGGCTTTCCAACCTTCAAATGCCAGGAGTAGAGGTCAAATTTGATTGCGTTGAGGTTCGTTTTAAGAACAGTCGCAAAGAATATTTCCGTAATTCTGAAAATTTGCCTTTACAAATGGGCGATGTAGTTGCCACAGAAGCCAATCCAGGGCACGATGTGGGCATCGTGACGCTAACGGGAGAGTTAGTGCGTTTACAGATGAAGAAAAACAAGGTCAATTGGCACGATGAAAAATTGCCCAAAGTCTATCGGAAAGCCAATCAGAAAGACTTAGATATTTGGCAGGAAGTTCGTGCCAAAGAAGAAAAAGTACAAAAACAATCGCGTGAACTTGCCATTGCCTTGGGCTTGGAGATGAAAATATCAGACGTTGAATTCCAAGGTGACGGTTCTAAGGCGACCTTTTATTATACTGCTGAAGAAAGGGTTGATTTCCGTCAGCTTATTAAAGATATGGCAAAAACCTTCTCCACCCGTATTGAAATGCGTCAGATTGGGTTTCGGCAGGAGGCTTCCCGATTGGGGGGCATAGGTTCTTGCGGAAGGGAGCTTTGTTGCTCTACGTGGCTTACCGATTTTCGCTCAGTAACCACAGCTGCGGCTCGTTATCAGCAACTTTCGCTAAATCCACAGAAATTGGCAGGGCAGTGCGGAAAACTTAAATGCTGTTTGAATTACGAGTTGGATACCTATTTGGACGCTCTGCGAGATTTTCCAAAAATGGAAACCAAACTATTGACCGAAAAAGGACGTGCCACTTGCCAAAAGATAGATATTTTCAAGCGTTTTATGTGGTTTACCTATGATGATGAGTCCATCAACTGGCACAAACTTACCGTTGACCAAGTTAATGAAATCATCACCCAAAACAAAAAAGGAGTGAAAATCGCAGCCTTGGAAGATTTTGCTCTTGCTGCCGAAGAAACTACTCTTTTACCCGAATTCCAAAATGTGGTAGGGCAAGATAGCCTAACCCGATTTGACAATAAGAAAAACAAGCGTAGTAAGAACAAAAAACGACGAAAACCGAAAGATAAAACCCCAAATACCAATAATAAAAAATGAGATTTTTAGCTGGGATAGTGGTGGCAATTCTGTTTATAACAGCTTGTCAGTCAAACGTGTCGTACAGTGAATTTGTTTCGCTGCAAAACGGTTGGCACAAAGACAATCGCATCGCTTTTGATTATCAACCTACCGATACGATTTCTAAAAATAACGTATTTATAGTGGTCAGAAATGATGAAAAATATCCGTTCAGTAATTTGTTTCTGATAACAAGAATGGAAATGCCTAATAATGAAGTAGTCGTGGATACTTTAGAGTATGAAATGGCAACTCCTGAGGGCAAGTGGCTCGGGCAAGGATTTTCGGCGGTGAAAGAAAGTAAACTTTGGTTTAAGGAAAATGTTGCTTTTCCTGTCAAGGGAAATTATCGGTTTGAGGTAGAACAAGCAATGCGTAAAGTAGGTAATCCTGACGGAATTGTGGTCCTTGAAGGCATTACTGAATTAGGGATAATAATTGAAAAACAATAAAATATCAATGGCAAAAAATTTGAATAAAACAAAAAAAAGGAACTTAGGTGTGGTGTGGTTCTGGCGTTTATTTGCGGGTGGAATCCTTTTCGTATGCCTATTGTTTTTGTTGGCGGCTTGGGGAGTTTTAGGGGAAATGCCCGATTTCAAGCGATTGGAAAACCCAGAAACCAATTTGGCTACTGAAATTATTGCTTCTGACGGAAAAACGCTCGGTAAGTTTTATTTAGATGATAATCGTACTCCGGTAACTTTCAGTGATTTACCACAACATCTAATAGATGCCTTGGTAGCTACCGAAGATGAGCGTTTCTATGACCACGCAGGTATTGATGCACGAGGAACTCTACGGGCTTTATTCTATTTAGGAAGTAAAGGAGGGGCTTCAACCATCTCTCAACAACTTGCCAAACAGCTATTTCACGGTACGGATACTCGTGGCTGGAAGCGTTATGTGCAAAAAATAAAAGAATGGATTATTGCCGTTCGTCTCGAAACTCAATATACCAAAAACGAAATCGCAACGATGTACTTCAATATCTATGATTTTGGATATCAAGCTGACGGAATACGCTCTGCCTCAAGAATTTATTTTGATAAAGAGCCTAAAGAGCTCAACATTGAAGAAGCAGCCACCTTGGTAGGAATGTTTAAAAATTCGTCATTGTATAATCCAAGGCGTAACCCTCAAGGCGTAACCAATCGGCGTAATGTAGTATTAGGGCAGATGATGAAAAACAATTTTATCACAAGCCGAATGAAGGATTCACTTCAAAAATTACCTTTGGAAATTAAGTTTACCCCAGAAACACACAATGAAGGTGTGGCAACCTATTTTCGGGAATATCTCCGTTCCTATATGAGAACGTGGATTGATAATAACCCAAAACCCGACGGTACCAAACACAATCTGTATCTTGACGGATTAAAAGTATATACAACCATCGACTCCAAAATGCAAAGCTATGCTGAGATGGCGGTACAAGAACATATGAAACGACTTCAAAAGGTTTTTGACAATGAAAACAATCCGAAGAAAAATAAAACCTTTCCTTTTTTAGAAGTATCCAAAGAAGAATATGATAAAATCATTGAAAGAGCAATAAAAAATTCACCTCGTTGGAAGAAAATGAATGCATTAGGTTTTTCTGAAAAAGAAATTCGGGCTTCTTTCAATGAAAAAACCGAGATGACTGTGTTTTCTTGGGAAGGCGAAAAAGATACTATAATGACCCCAAAGGATTCTATTTTGTATTATAAATCTTTCTTACGTACTGGAATGATGGCAATGGAGCCTCAAACGGGTCACGTAAAGGCTTGGGTAGGGGGGATTAACTACAAACATTTTCAGTATGATCAGGTTATTCAAGGGGCAAGGCAAACAGGTTCTACTTTTAAGCCCTTTGTATATGCTACGGCTATTGATCAGTTGCATTATTCGCCTTGCTTACAATTACCTGACATTCAAACTTGTGTCGAGGCAGGTAAATTTGGTAACCCTACGGCTTGGTGTCCTAAAAATTCAAATGGTAAGTTTTCTGGAGAGATGATGACCTTAAAACACGCTTTGGCAAATTCCGTGAACTCCATTACGGTAAACTTAATGGATAGGGTAGGTCCTGTACCTGTGATAAACTTGGTTAAATCATTGGGTATTAGTGCCGAAATACCCGAAGTTCCTTCCATTGCTTTGGGCACTTCCGATGTAACTGTTTTTGAAATGGTAGGAGCTTATGGTACTTTTGCCAATGAGGGGGTATATGTAAAACCTGTTTTGGTTACCCGAATAGAAGACAAAAATGGTACCGTTTTGTATGAAAACACTCCTGAAACCAAAGATGTGGTTAGTGCTGAGGTAGCTCGTGCGGTGGTCAATTTAATGGAAGGCGTAACGCAGTCGGGCTCTGGGGCAAGATTGCGAACTAAAGGAGCTGATTCGTATAACAATATCTACAAAAATGTAATGACGGGCTATCCGTATGCCTTTACCAATCCGATTGCAGGAAAGACCGGAACAACCCAAAATCAAAGTGACGGCTGGTTTATGGGAATGGTTCCTAACTTGGTTACCGGAGTTTGGGTTGGTGGCGAGGACAGAGCAACTCACTTTAAAGGAATAGCTCTTGGGCAAGGGGCAACTATGGCATTGCCCATTTGGGGGTATTTTATGAAGCAATGCTATCAGGATAAGGATTTGGGCGTGTCAAAAGACCCTTTCCCTGTCCCTGAAAATAGTGATATTGTTGTGGACTGTGGAAAACAAAACCAATCAACAGATACAAGCGATGAGGAAGATTTCAATCAAATAGATTTTTAGCGTTATAATATTTTAGAAGTAATGTGGTAAATAGAATTTTAAATCTTTTTACCACATTTTTTTATGACAATTAGTATAAGGCTAATTTAAAAGAATGTATCGTTATAGCTAAGCCAAAATAGTTTGTCGTACTGATTCCCACTTCGAAAGGAATTGGGCGCACCATTATGAGATAAACGTATAAAATACTATTTTTGGAAGGATTATAATAGTTCAAAACCATATAAAAACATAGCATTTTTCTATGTTTCTATATGGTTTTAAATTTATTTATCTTTAAAAGGAGTGTTGTTCGTTGAAAACCAATTGCATCACTTTTAAGGCTTGAGCAATAGTATTGATGTTGTTGAAGTGAAGCAACAACCGTAGTCCGTTGCGGGTTTCTTTTTCTTGCATTCTGCATCGGTCGGGGTGGCGTTGCACAAATTGCAATACTTTTTGAAAACGAGAACTTTGATAAAACGGACTTTCTTGGTCGGAAATGAAATATCCTGTCATTTTTCCGTTTTTCATTACTAATTTTTCGATTCCCATTTTGGTCGCAAACCATTTCAGACGTACGCTATTGAGTAAATCGACAGCCTGAGGAGGTAACTGACCAAAGCGGTCAATCAGATTCTTTTCGTAGGTTAGTAAATCGACCTCCGAAGTGATGTTACTTAGCTCATTGTAAAGGTTTAATCGTTCCGCAACTCGGTTTACGTAAGTATCCGGAAATAAAAGCTCAAAATCACTATCAATTTGTGTGTCATTCAGATATGATTTGTCTTCTTCCTTCGTTTGATACAATTCCGAAAACTCGTTTTCTTTCAGCTCCACGATGGCTTCTTGCAAAATCTTCTGATAGGTTTCAAATCCGATTTCGTTAATGAAACCACTTTGTTCTCCACCGAGCAAATCACCTGCTCCTCGTATTTCCAAATCCTTCATCGCAATATTGAATCCGCTTCCTAAGTCCGAAAACTGAGCAATGGCTTGTATCCGTTTACGAGCATCATCACTCATTGCCACAAATGGAGGTGTGATGAAATAACAGAAGGCTTTTTTGTTGCTTCTTCCCACGCGTCCACGCATTTGATGTAGGTCGGACAAGCCAAAATTATGAGCGTTATTGATAAAAATGGTGTTGGCATTAGGCACATCTAAACCACTTTCGATGATGGTCGTTGCTACCAAAACGTCATAAGCTCCGTCCATAAAGGCAAGCATCGTTTCTTCGAGTTTTTTGCCGTCCATTTGCCCGTGACCTACGGCTATTTTGGCATCGGGAACAAGCCGTTGTAGCATTCCTGCCACTTCACGGATATTTTCCACGCGATTGTTAATGAAAAATACTTGTCCGCCTCGCTGAATTTCGTAAGCAACGGCATCACGGATAATTTCTTCATTGAAATGGATAACTTGACTATCAATAGGATATCGATTTGGTGGAGGCGTATTGATTACTGATAAATCCCTTGCTGCCATCAAACTGAATTGCAGTGTCCTTGGAATTGGAGTTGCTGTAAGTGTCAGTACGTCAAGGTTTTCTTTCAGCGTTTTGAGTTTGTCTTTCACACCCACACCGAATTTTTGCTCCTCATCAACGATTAGAAGTCCTAAATCTTTGTATTTAACACTTTCATTTACAATTTGATGTGTCCCGATGATAATGTCTAGTGAACCTTTGGCGAGTTCTTCCAGAATGTTTTTTTTCTCTTTTGCCGTTCGGAATCGATTTAAGTAATCAATCCTGACCGGAAAATCTTTCATTCTGCTGCTAAATGTCTGATAATGTTGAAATGCCAAAATGGTCGTAGGTACCAAAACGGCTACTTGTTTTCCGTTATCAACCGCTTTAAAGGCTGCCCGAATGGCAACTTCCGTTTTTCCAAAGCCAACATCGCCACAAACGAGCCTATCCATTGGTTTGGGACTTTCCATATCGGCCTTGACTTCGGCAGTAGCTTTGCTTTGGTCGGGCGTATCTTCGTAAAGAAATGAGGCTTCCAATTCGTTTTGCAGATAACTGTCGTGAGCAAAGGCAAAACCGCTAGATTCTTTCCGTTTGGCATACAATTGAATAAGGTTGAAGGCGATTTCTTTAACCCGAGCTTTTGTCTTCTGTTTCAGGGCCTTCCACGCTCCCGAACCTAGTTTGTAAATCTTCGGAGGTTTGCCGTCTTTGCCGTTGTATTTCGTAATTTTATGTAAGGAATGAATGCTGACAAAAAGTACATCGCGGTCGCCATAGATAAGTTTGATGGCTTCTTGCATTTTGCCTTCTACTTCAATTTTTTGTAATCCAGCAAACTTTCCGATGCCGTGGTCGATATGCGTAACATAATCACCAACAGTAAGTTGAGTGAGTTCTTTAAGCGTAATGGCTTGTTTTTTAGCATATCCGTTTTTTAGGTGGAACTTATGATAGCGTTCAAAAATTTGATGGTCGGTAAAGACGTTGATTTTATTGTCCGAATCTACAAATCCGCTGTGTAGCGATAAAATGGCGGTTTGATAATGTACTTTTTGTTCCATTTCCTTGAAAATATCATCAAAACGCTTTGCTTGTTGCTCGGTGGAACAAATAATGTAATTGGTAAAACCTTCTTCGTGTTTTTCGTTTAAATAGCTGATTAATAGTTCAAATTGCTTATTGAATGCAGGTTGCGGATTAGTTCTAAAAACGATTTTTTCTGAAGAAAATAATGAGTTCGCCCCTGTGAAAATCGATTGAAAAGAGCCGATACATTCCAGAAGTTCATTACTTTGACAGAAAAGCACTTCGGGAGCGATATGTTTGACTTCGTTCGATAGTTTTTCGTAAATTTCAACGGATTTATTGAATAATTTATCGATTTTTTGAGGAAAACTATCAATATCTTTGGCGATAAAAAGCGTTTTTTCCGAAATGTATTCCAAAATGGACTGCCTTACTTCTTCATTTTCCTTATTTTCGATGTTTGGGATAATCGTTATTTTTGATAATTGTTGTGTAGAAAGCTGTGTTTCAACATCAAAAGTACGGATACTTTCAATTTCATTGCCGAAAAACTCAATGCGATAAGGTTCGTTGTTCGAGAAAGAAAAAACATCGACAATACCACCACGAACTGAAAATTCCCCGGGTTCGGTGACAAAATCTGTTCGGTTGAAATTGTAGGTGAAAAGTATTTCATTGAGGAAATCCAAAGATAAAGAGTCTCCTTTTTTAATTTTTAAAGTGTTCTTCTCGAGTTGTTTGCGAGTAATTACCTTTTCAAAAAGAGCCTCAGGATAACTCACCACAATCAAAGGTGTTTGATGTGAGCCCAATCGGTTTAACACTTCGGCACGAAGCAAAACATTGGCGTTATCTGTGTCTTCAATCTGATACGGACGGCGGTAGCTATCGGGGAAAAATATTACGTGCTCATCGCCCAACAGGCTTTCCAAATCATTCAGAAAATACGCTGCTTCTTCTTTGTCCGAAAGCATCACAAACAAATTTCGCTTCGTGTTTCGGAAAAGATTGGCAATGACAAATGATAATGAAGCTCCTGATAGTCCGTTTAAATCAACGGACTTATTATGATTTAATTCCTTTTCGAGGTTGCTATAAACGATACTTTGCCCTAGTTTGAGCATTAAGTCTTCTCTCACAATGAAAAATATTTTTGCAAATGTAATAAAATATACCAAGCCTTAGGGGTGAATGCCTATATCTTAAGTGCAGATGCGATTTAATTCATTTTAGTTAAAAAAGATGTTTTTTGAAAGAAATATTTAAAATCGTTTTTAATTTTCCGAAAGAAAAATATATCTTTGCGAACGGTAGAAATTAGGTCTTAAAATCAGAAAGTAACATATTGAAGGTTTTAAGAAGAATCAAAATAAATAAAAACGTACATAAGTAATGTCTCAACAAAAAGGTAAAGTATCGCAAGTGATTGGTCCTGTGGTGGATGTTGTATTTGCTGCGGACGCAAAACTTCCTCGAATTTACGATTCATTGGAAATTATTAAAGCAGATGGTTCAAAACTGGTATTGGAGGTGCAATCGCACATTGGTGAAGATGTCGTTAGAGCCATTTCGATGGACTCAACCGAAGGTTTGAGCCGTGACACTGAAGTTATTGCAACAGGAAATCCTATTCAAATGCCTGTTGGTAAAGATATTTACGGACGCCTATTCAACGTAATCGGTGACGGGATTGATGGGTTAGGAAATCTTCCAAAAGATGGAGCTAACGGACTACCTATCCACCGCGAGGCTCCAAAATTTGAAGAACTTTCTACTTCAACCGAAGTACTTTTCACTGGAATTAAAGTTATCGACCTTATTGAGCCTTATGCCAAAGGAGGAAAAATCGGTTTGTTTGGTGGTGCTGGTGTAGGTAAAACCGTTTTGATTCAGGAACTTATCAATAATATTGCGAAAGGACACGGAGGCCTTTCCGTATTTGCTGGTGTAGGAGAACGTACACGTGAAGGGAACGACCTTTTGAGAGAGATGTTAGAGTCTGGCATCATCAAATATGGTGAGGAGTTTATGCATTCTATGGAAAAAGGCGGTTGGGACTTAAGCAAAGTGGATAAACAAGCGATGAAAGAATCAAAAGCTACGTTTGTTTTCGGTCAGATGAACGAACCACCAGGAGCTCGTGCTCGTGTGGCACTTTCAGGGCTTACCATTGCTGAATATTTCCGTGACGGAGCAGGTGATGGGCAAGGAAAAGACGTGCTTTTCTTCGTGGATAATATCTTCCGATTTACTCAAGCGGGTTCTGAGGTGTCAGCCTTGTTAGGTCGTATGCCATCAGCGGTGGGTTATCAACCTACGTTGGCTACTGAAATGGGGGCTATGCAAGAGCGTATTACATCAACAAAAACAGGTTCAATTACTTCGGTACAAGCGGTTTATGTTCCTGCTGATGACTTAACTGACCCTGCTCCTGCAACTACGTTTGCTCACCTTGATGCCACTACCGTACTTTCTCGTAAAATTGCTGAGTTAGGTATTTATCCTGCCGTTGACCCGTTGGATTCTACTTCACGAATTTTAACGCCAGAAATTTTAGGAAAAGAGCATTACGAATGTGCTCAACGTGTAAAAAAATTGCTACAACATTACAAAGAATTGCAAGATATCATCGCGATTTTGGGTATGGAAGAGCTTTCAGAAGAAGATAAATTGGCTGTTGCCAGAGCTCGACGTGTACAACGTTTCTTGTCGCAACCGTTCCACGTGGCAGAGCAATTTACAGGTATTCCAGGAGTTTTGGTAGATATTAAAGACACTATCAAAGGCTTTAATATGATTATTGATGGGGAGTTAGACCATTTGCCAGAGGCAGCTTTCAACCTAAAAGGAAGTATTGAAGATGCTATCGCTGCTGGTGAGAAAATGTTAGCAGAAGCTCAATAATTATTCAAAAAAAGAATAACTTATGAAAGTGGAAATTGTTACCCCTGAGATGATTCTATACAAAGGAGAGGTACGTGCTTTGTCGGTGCCTGGAATTAATGGGGAATTTCAAATGTTAGAGAATCACGCTCCTATAATTTCTGTACTTACTGTAGGGAATGTAAAACTATACGGAGATATAACTCCTAAAGAAAACGTAGCCTCTAAATTTATCAAAGGAGATAAAAAAGACGAATATCTATTGGCTATCAAAGGCGGAACTTTGGAGTTCAATGACAATAAAGCTGTTATTTTAGCAGACTAAAGTGCCAAGTTTATAAAATTTTTTCATTGTTAAAAGGAAAGGCTGTACAAATTTGTACAGCCTTTCCTTTTAACAATCAAGCCATTACTTTATGTAAAAAACTAATTTTTAGGTACGGGTAAACGCTCATAGGTACAACAGTGATGCAAACTTTCGTAAGTAGCATCATCGGTACGTATCTTTTCGGTATCGTGTCCTATTTTCGCGATTGCTTTATGCACTTCTATTTCACTACATTTTTTTTCGTTAAAAGTTAGGGCAAGTTTTTGTGTTTGTACATTCCAAACCGCGTTTTTTACGCCTTTGACTGAAAAAGCCGCTTTTTCAATGCGCTTTTTACACATATCGCAATTACCTGCTACGGTAAATGTTACTTTTTGGTTACTATTGAACTTTTCTTGACCTCGGACAGAGGTACTTATAAAAAAGCAAAAAATAGAAACATAAAATAGTTTTGAAACTGAAGAAAATAAAATTGTATTCATCTTGTTTGTATTTAAAAAGTTATGATTATTTTTTAGGATGCCCGATGCTATATCGTAATCCAGTATAGAACATTCTACCAAAAGTAGGAGCGTAAATTAAAGTGCTATCGAAATAGTTTCCGAAAGGTGCATCAGCTGCTAAAATGCTATGATGTTGTTTGTAGCCTCCTAAATTTTCTCCTCCGAAATAAATCTCAAAATGATTGGAGAAAACTTTTGTGATTTGAGCATTAAAAGTGGAAAAATCAGGAGCATAATTTCCCATTTGGTATGCTTTAGGATTCGAAAGCGTTGAAGGAAAACGTTGCTTGGATAACCAATTATAGGTTAGATCAAATTTCCAATATCCGTGTTTTTTTGTTGGGCTTTGGTAAGCTAAATTGGTAAAAAAGCGATGTTCTGGAGTTAAAGCTTTCTGGTAAGTTCCTGATAGATATGATGTTTTAGTTTCATTCCATTTATATGCCATACGTAAATCCACACCCTTTAAAGGAGTTGTTGAAAGTTCGGCTTGTAAAGAGTTGGAAAAACTTTTTCCGTTGAGTTTATAGAACCAGAGTTGTTGCGGACTATTATCCATATCCACCACAATTTGCTCTTGAAACTCAGTTCGATAAAAATCAATAGCAAGTTCAGCTTTCTTTGAAAAAATGTAAAACGATTGTACCAAACTTACCCCATAATTCCAAGCCGTTTCAGAAGGTTTTTTATAAAGATTTTCTGAATTTTCGGTGAATAAAACATTGCGGTTTGAAGCAAAAAATTGTTGATTTTCAGTAAAAAAGTTAGCCATTCGTTTGCCTCTTCCTGCCGAAGCTCTTAAAGTGCTACCTTCCCAAGGGTTATATCTCAGATGTAAGCGTGGCGTTAAAAAAGTTCCCATTTGATTATGATTGTCGGCACGTAATCCTCCAACCAAACTAAAATTATCTAAATTATCATAAGTATATTCAAAGAAAGCACCGAAAGAGTAATCAGTACGTGTAAAATCTTTAGAAAAATTAACCGCAACGGATTCATCAAAATGGTCATAAATAAAATTTAAACCTGTTGAAAATTTGTGCTTTACGTTTTCAATAATGGAGTTATACATTAAGTTAGAAAAGAAACTATTATGCTTTACGTTATATTGGTTTAGACCGAAATATGAATTTTGATTATAGGATTGAAAAGCATTTTGAAAACCAAAACTTCGGTGTGAAATTTCAGGAAAAACATAACCTATTTTACTCAAAGCACTTATCTTTTCGGTATTTATTTCGCTACCCCAAGCTTTTGTGGTATTTCTGTGCATTTTTGGGCTGAAACTTGTCATTCCACCTTGTTTTTCGTCTTTCATATAATGAAGGTTCAAAAAGCTTACCCAACCTTTTTCAGCATCTAAAAATTGCCAGCGATTCAGTAGATTGATTTGATTCCCAATAGGATGATCTAAAAATCCGTCGGAATTGTGGTCGCTTTTTTGTTTTCGTAAGTTTCCGTGAATGAATAAAGTAGCACTCCATTTATCGGAAAAATGATGATTTAGGTGATTGTTCAGCTCAAATCGTCCGTCATTTGCGGCATAAGCGTTGAAAAAAATAGGTGTATTGGTGGCAGGTTTTAAAATTTCATAATTGATTTGCCCTGAAATGCTTTCATATCCGTTAGTTACGCTTCCTGCTCCTTTGGTAATTTGTATGCTTTCAATCCACGTGCCTGGAATGAATGACAACCCGTAGGCTTGTGATGCCCCGCGAATGGCAGGCACATTTTCTTCCGCCATTAAGATGTAAGGACTTGTAAGTCCCAACATTTTAATTTGTTTGTTTCCCGTAACCGCATCTGAAAAATGAACATCAATAGACGGATTGGTTGAAAAACTTTCCGAAAGATTACAACAAGCGGCTTTGAGTAATTCCTGATGGCTCATCACTTGTAAATTAGCTACTTGGTATTTAGAGCGTACGGTGGTTTGTTTTTTATGGCTTACCACTACTTCGTCCAAATCGGTTTCAGGCAAAAGGCGGATTTGTAATTTTTCGCTCGGTTTTACAATTACTTTTTGTGTTTTGAAACCGATGTAACTAAATATTAAAGTATTTGAATCAGAAACCGATGCAATCGTAAAATTTCCGTCAGTATCAGTGGTTACCCCCTTTGAAGTACCTTCCCAAAAAATATTTACTCCCATCAACGGATTGTTTTTTTCGTCAGATACATTTCCAGATATATTTTGCCCCCACAAAAAAATAGGTGGTAGGCAAAGCATAAAAAATAAATTGAATTTCATTGTTTTTATGATTAGTTTTTTACGTGTAAATAGAGAATTTTATCCCCAAATTCTTTGGGATATAAGATAAGGACAACTCATTGATTTAGAGAAGTCTTAGGGAGTTAAAAAACGTAAAAACTAAGCGTAGAAAACTAGCCTACAGTATAACTGATACAGTGGTGGTGAGTTGGATTGTGTGTTTTGTGTATAGCTATTTGAGAGTTTACGTTCTGCGGAAGCTGTTTTGACAAAAATATGAGCTACTTCACAGGGCAGAATAAACGTTGACTCATTGATTTTTAGAATTTTTGATAGAAATTCATCATCGGTTTGAGGGGCTTCTACCGATTTGTCATCACAACAAGGAGTATTTTCTTTATTGGATAAACAGCAACTATCGGGCTCTTTATCCATAGCCATAGGCTCAATAGTTACCGAAACGGAGGCCAATTTTTCTTTACAATAATGCAAAGAAAATGCTAAGCCCGAATTGGAAAATATGAGCAGAAGGGAAAATAATATGTGTCCTAATTTCGTTATCACGGGGCAAAGTTACAGAAAAATATGTTATGAAAATGATAAAAAACGAGGAAGTTTACTCCGTATATTTAACTCAAATTTTGGAATTGCCTACGTCAAGATTATGATAAATATTGTACTTTTGGAAAAAATATTCAACTATGTTCGGAAATACTACAAATTCGCCAAAGATTGATATGGCACAGCACGAAATGTTTGAAACCGCTCAACACCGAATTAAGCAGAAAAAACGCTTGTTTTTTCATCTTATTATTTACGTTTTAGGAGGTATTTTTATGTTTGTGATTAACAAACTATTAGGATACGGGCAAACCGATTGGTTCGTATGGGCAATTTTGGCTTGGACCTTTTTCTTTTTAATTCACGTGGTAAATGTATTTATTACCGACCGTTTTTTGGGGCGTGAGTGGCAACGAAAAGAACGTGAAAAATTAGTTGCCTTACAACAAAAAAAGCTACTAAAAATGCAAGCTCAGGTGGAGAAAGAATTTGAAAAACAAAAGGAAGAAGCTCAAAGAGCTATTGCTTTGGAGGCACAAATTCAGGAAGAAAAAGAAAACCTATGATAACACTCATTGCAGCGGCTTCACAAAACAATGCGCTGGGCAAAAACGGAGATTTACTATGGCATTTGCCCAAGGATTTTACTCATTTTAAGAACCTTACGATGGGGCATTGCATCGTGATGGGGCGCAAAACCTTTGAAACTTTTCCCAAGTTACTCCCTGGTAGAAAACATATTATCATAACTCGGCAAAAAGAGTATCAAAAAGCGGATTGTATTGTAGTGCCTTCGGTTGAATGGGCTATTGAAATGGCTTTACAAATAGATGAAAATCCGTTTATTATCGGAGGAGGGGAAATTTATCGCCAAACGATGAAATACGCTCAAAAGATTGAACTTACCCGAGTTCACGCCCATTTTGAAGAGGCTGATGCTTTTTTCCCAGAAATATCAGACAAGGAATGGCAATTGGTAGAGTCCGTAACTTGTTTGAAAGATGATAAACACGCTTATGATTTTACTTTCGAAACTTATCTTCGTAAGTAAAAACAAGAACTTAAAAATTTAAAAACTATGAAAAAAATAGGTATTTTCCTTGCGTTTCTACTTTTGATACAAAACGCTTATAGTCAGCTTATATCGGAATCGGTAAATTCAAAAAGATTGCAAGAATCACGCAAAATTGTTATCTACACCCCTGAAAAATACGACCCCAAACAAGCCTATCCGCTTTTTGTGGTTCTTGATGCTGGGTATATGATGGAACCTGTTATGGCGAATGCTCGGTTTTACGAGTATTTTGAAGATATGCCCGAAAGTATTATTGTTGGAGTTTTTAACACTCCAGAAGATGTTACTATTGATGAACAAATTGGTTTTCCTCAAAATCAGTCGGCTCAGTTTTATGACTTTTTAGCCACGGAGCTCATTACACATTTATCAGGCAAGTATAAACTTAGTCCTTTTAAAGGTATTGTAGCTGAAGGTAGAGCCGCATTTTTTGCTAATTATTATTTGTTGAAAGAAAAATCGATTTTTGATGCCTATTTTTTGCTCAATCCCAAATCATTAGCTAATATAAACGAATCGTTGGCTGCGCAGTTACCGCTGTTCAAAAAGCCGATTTTTTATTATGTTGCCACCTCCAGTTTGGAAAGGAAGGAAATCTATCAGGCAACCAAAGATTTAGACCAAAAATTGAGAAATACGACTCTGCCAGAATCAGTAAGTTATTATTTTGAGGATTTTGGTGGTGTTTCTAAAAATTCTGTGGCACTTTCGGGGATTCCAAGGGCTTTTGATTTCCTTTTTGATGTGTATAAACCCATATCAGATAAACAATTTGAGGAAAAAATACTCACTTTAGAAGAAAATATTTTCGATTATTTGAACTACAAATACGAACAGATATACCAAAAAATGGGGCAACGCAAAAAGCCAATATTAGATGACATTTTAATGATTTATGAAGCCTCTTTACATAAAAAAGATGCTTATTCGCTACTGAAACTATCGGAATTCGTGGCAGATAATGGCTATAAAGAAACGGCGCTACCCAATTTCATCTTGGGTGAATATTACGAACAAATGAATGAGCCTAAAAAGGCACTTAAAGCATACCAAAAAGCCTATACGCAAACGATGATTGATTTCATCACTTCCGAATTTATTGAAAAGCGAATGTCAGCACTTAAAAACTAACCTTCAAAGTAATGGCAAAGGTAAAAACAGCGTATTTCTGTCAGCACTGTGGTACACAATACAGCAAATGGCAAGGTCAATGTTACGGATGTAAGCAGTGGAACACCATTGTAGAGGAAGTGGTTCAAACTGAAGAAAAAAAAGCGTGGCAAGAGCCAGAAGCTAAACCTAAAAAAGTAAAATACATTTCCCTTTCTGAAATTGATTCAGCACAAGAAACTCGCTTAAAAACCAATAATAACGAACTGGATAATGTGCTTGGAGGAGGCTTGGTACCTGGTTCGGTTACCTTGCTTGGAGGCGAACCAGGTATAGGTAAAAGTACACTTTTGCTTCAAATAGCGCTTAATTTGCCTTACAAAACGCTCTATGTTTCTGGGGAAGAAAGCGAAAAACAGATAAAAATGCGAGCAGATCGTATCAAAAAAAATACGGGAAACTGCTATGTACTGACCGAAATCAAAACCCAACATATATTTCAGCAAATTAAAGAGCTCAAACCTCAAATCCTGATTATTGACTCCATACAAACCCTACAATCGGACTATATAGAGGCTTCGGCAGGAAGCGTATCCCAAATTCGCGAATGTACCTCCGAGCTAATAAAATTTGCTAAAACCACCCACGTACCTGTCATTTTGATTGGGCATATTACCAAGGACGGTCACATTGCTGGTCCGAAAATATTGGAGCATATGGTTGATACCGTACTTCAGTTTGAGGGCGATCGCAACCACGTGTATCGTATTTTACGCGCTTTAAAAAATCGTTTTGGTTCTACTTCCGAATTGGGTATTTTCGAGATGTTGGGCGACGGTTTGCGCGAAGTAAACAATCCTTCAGAAGTACTTATCTCGAAAACGGAAGAAACCATTAGTGGAACAGCCATTGCTGCAACTTTGGAAGGAATGCGTCCTTTAATGATTGAAATTCAAGCCTTGGTAAGTACGGCTGTTTACGGAACGCCACAACGAAGTGCAACGGGGTTTAATGCCAAAAGGCTTAATATGTTATTGGCGGTACTTGAAAAAAGAGCTGGTTTTCGCCTTGGAGCCAAAGACGTTTTCTTGAACATTACTGGAGGTTTCACTTTGGACGATCCAGCTACCGATTTAGGAGTGGCAATGGCGATACTTTCTTCCAATGAAGATATTGCTATTGAGAAAAATGTGTGTTTTGCTGCTGAAATTGGGCTAGGAGGTGAAGTTCGTCCTGTACAGCGTGTGGAACAGCGCATTACCGAAGCTGAAAAATTAGGCTTCCAAACCATTTTTATTTCCAAATACAGCAAATTGGCAATAAAAAATCCTGCAATAAAAGTGGTCAAAGTGGCTAAAATAGAGGAAGCTATTCAAATCCTTTTTGGGTAATATTTTTCAAAAAGTGATTTTATTCGGTTTCTTCGTGATTGAGCAAATATTGAATTACGGTAGCTGCCGCGTGTAGCCCAAAGGTAGCGGGCATATAGCTAATGGTGCCGTAGAACGACTTTTTAAAATTCGTTCCGTCGGTGTGCTGCATAGTATCTTTTGGAGCAACTTCGGTAGAAAAAACAGCTTTAAATCCAGAATGAATACCTTCCTTTTTAAGTCGTTTTCGGATGTTTTTGGCAAGGGGGCAATCTCTGGTTTTTCTAATGTCAGTAACCATAACTTTTGAAGGGTCTAACACACCACCTGCGCCCATACTACTAATGAGTTTTATTTTTTTGGTTTTGGCGGCTTTTATCAAGTTTAATTTCGGGGTGATGCTGTCAATACAATCCAAAACGTAATCAAACTCGCTAGAGACCAATTTAAAGGCACGTTCGGGCGATAAAAATTCGTGAAGAACGGTGAGTTTCAATTCTGGATTGATGTCCAAAAGACGATTAGCCAACACTTTAGCTTTTGACTTCCCGAGTGTGGAATGCAGAGCAGGTAGTTGGCGGTTGATGTTAGTTACATCGAACGAATCACCATCAACAATGGTCATTTTTCCTACACCACTACGAGCGATAAATTCGGCAGCAAACGAGCCTACGCCACCCAATCCTACTATTAAAATATTTGCTGATTTAAGTTTTTCAATTCCTTCCGATTTTACTAATAATTCCGTACGTTCTAGCCAATTTTTCATCTCCATTTTTTTCAGGGTGCAAAAATAATATTTTTTGGTTTAGAAAAACAATTCCAAGAAATTACACTTACTAATGGAATTTAAGCACTTCATAAGAAATATACTATGTAAATTTAAAGAATTATCGTTACATTTGCACAACTTAAAAACATTTACTTATGATTAAATTAATTCACTCCTATTGGGCGTATTTGACACTCATTGTGTTGGTTGTTGCTGTTATCAACGCAATTATTGGTTTTTTCTCTAAAAAAGAATACAAATTAGGAGATTTACGCATAGGGCTTTTTGCTCTTATTGTATCTCACATTCAATTTCTTTTAGGGCTAATTTTATACTTCATTTCACCTCTATTCGCTTCGTGGTCAGAAGCAGGAGCTAAAACTATTATGAAAGACAGTTACTTGCGTAAAATGTTGGTGGAACATCCTTCAATGATTCTCATCGCTATTACGCTAATTACTATAGGCTGGTCTTTACACAAAAAACAAAAAACTTCGCAAGGAGCTTTTGGTAAAATTGCATTTTTCTACGCATTGGCATTATTGCTTATTTTATTTGTAATTCCTTGGAATGTTTGGATTTAGTTGAAAAAATAAAATTTTGATAATGAATTGCTTTAATTGTTCTTGTCCCTGTGACACTGATGCTAATTACTGTAAACACTGTGGAGTGGATTTGCACAAAGGAAAACAAACAAATGGGATATCTTTGGCCGATATTTTTCTTGTTGTTTTTCTAGTTATCTGTTTGGTAGCTATGGTAGGATATAATTTCGTTACCTCTCCTTCAAACTGGTTTGAAGATAGTTTTCTTAAGTTGGCTTACACCATAATTTCGATAATTGCTAGTTTGAGCTATGTGTTGATTCCGTTGGCTATTAAAAGTTTACCTTTAAAAGTAGTTTCAGGAGTTATTGTACTGATTTTATTGGCTAGTGATATTTTCAGGCTATTAGAATTTTCATTCTCTTTTTAAGAAATTATTTCCATTGTAGGGTTTCCATAATCTTACGTACGTCTTTTTCTAAGTAGTGCGTGGCAGGTTGAATAGAGTCGTAATTGGGCAAAGCCTTAAAATATACAGAACCTGAAATGAAATGAGAAATACTATCAGTGGCATAAAATTGTGCCTGAGAGGCAGCATTACCATATACCTGATAAAACATACCGTAAACGCGGTTGGTTTGGTTTACAAACGGCGTTGAAGCAATGTTATCTGCCTTTACGGTATGCTCAAAGGTAAGTTTTTGAGCGTCACGCAATAAACTACGAATATTACCCTGTACTTTTTTATATGAAATGTAAATGGTGGCTTTCATTTTAGGATAATGGATATTCAAATCGCAAGAGCCCGCCTTTTGGTTTACTTTTGAATTTGTATTGACTTGAAATTCAAAAGGACATTTTTGTTGCAGATTAAACACTTGATAATTAGCTCTAGGATACTCCAAACGAAGTACCCCTTTGGGTTTGGGAAAAACGTCGCCCCCGCAAGAAATAAGCCCCAAAACCAAAATAGCAATCCAAAAACTACGAATGTACATTACGAATAATTTTGATTTGTTTTATACGTTTTTTATCAAAAGCCTCTACCGTAAATCGATAATTATGAAACGAAATAGGAATGCCCTTTCGGGGAAAATTTCCTGAAATTTCAAGTAAAAAACCGGCTAAGGTTTCAGCATCTCCCCGATGGTCTTCAAAGAGGTTTTCATCTTCTTCAAGCTGTAAAATGCGATAAAAGTCTTTTAAAGCTGTCTTCCCTTCAAAAACAAAGGTATCCTTGTCAATTTGCGAATATATTACATCTTCATCATCAAATTCATCACTAATGTCGCCTACTATTTCTTCTATAATATCCTCCAAAGTAACAATTCCTGAAGTGCCACCATACTCATCAACCACCACCGCCAAATGAATTTTCTTTTCTTGAAATTCACTAAGCAAATCGTCCAACTTTTTATTTTCAGGAACAAAAAAAGCTTTTCTTTTTACTTTTACCCAATCAAAATCAGTATTTTCGATATGCGAGAGCAAATCTTTTACATAAATAACTCCTGTGATATTGTCAATATTATCACAATATACAGGTATTCGAGAATACCCCATTGTGATGATACTTTCCAAGACCTCTGAAAAAGGTAAATTTTCATTTAAGGCGAAAATATCAATACGTGGGGTCATCACCTCAGTGGTTACCGTATTACCAAAAGAAACAATGCTTTCCAGGATTTTTTTCTCCTCGCGGGTGGTATCATCATCAGAGGCAAGTTCCAATGCCTGAGAAAGTTGCCCTACGGAAATATTAGAGGTTTTTCGTCCTAATTTTTTATGTATCCAAACGGTGAAGTTACGCATAGGCAAACTCAATGGCGAAAACAAAATATCCAATACATACAGCGGATAAGCAACCTTATTGGCAAAAAAACGATTATTTCTGTTGGCATAAATTTTAGGTAAAATTTCACCAAAAAGGAGGATTAAAAAAGTGACAAGGCCAACATCTATTATTGTTTTTAGACTAATGATGCCAAAGAGCTGATAATCTACTTTTCCAAAGAGAAAATCCCCTAAATCAACAAATAGTAAAACGATGGAAATATTTATTAAGTTATTAGCTATAAGTATAGTAGCTAATAATTTTTTAGGAGAATCAAGCAAGTTAGCAATAATCTTTCCGGTGGGGGTTCCGTCTTCTCTAGCAGCATTAACCTCTGTGGAAGAAAAAGAAAACAACGCCACCTCAGCACCCGATATTAGTGCCGAACAAAGCAAAAGTGCCAAAAAAGCTACGAATTGAACAATCAGCGTAGTGTCAATGGTTGATAACGTTAGAAATAAACTGGGGGGATCTGAATCCAAAATCAATCTTTTTAGTTAAACATCATTAAAAAGGTAAGTCTGAATTTTCTTGAGGTTTTGCCGTGTTTTGATTGCCTGTGGTAGGCTTGGTATTTACCTCTTTTTTACTTGATAAAAAAGTAAATTCAGTCACGTGAACCTCTGTAGTATAATTAGTTACATTATTTTCACCTTGCCACTGGCGGGTTTTTAATCTTCCTTCAACATATATTTTATCGCCTTTAGATACGTATTTTTCAAAGATTTCAGCTACTTTGTTACGAACCACAATATTATGCCACTCGGTGGTGGTTACCTTTTCGCCCGTACTTTTGTTTACATACGAATCATCTGTAGCCAACGGAAAACGCCCGATGCAGTTTCCGTTATCAAAATAAGAGATTTTTATATCATCTCCCAAACGCCCAATCAGCATCACTTTGTTTAATGTTCCGTTCATAATCAAAATATTTATGTTTTTCCAAAGGTATATAAAAAATATTAAAAACCAAATTCTTTTATGAAATTTGCCGTTAAAATAGATACCGGGAAGTGCTGTAAATCCGACAGATAAATCCCTTCTTCAAGCGATTGCGAAACGTTGACTATCCAGAAAAAGGCGTGAATATGCTGGTGCGATAATTTATGCACAATAGGTTTTTCATTCCATAAAGTCATTTCAGAGTACGAGTACGGATATTTTTTCAAATAATCGTACATCAAACTGATAGCATTTTCGGACTCTATCATCGGGAATTCATACAAACCCTGCCAAATATCCTTTTCGGTTCGCTTTTGTAACAAAGTTCTTTTTTGAGGGTCTTGAAGGATAAAATAATTAAAAAAACGCTTACGCACCTTGGCTTTCCCTTTCTTTACAGGAAGTTGCGAAACTTGTCCGTTAGCTTTTGCCCAACATTTATCAGAAAATATGCAATTTTCACAATCGGGAGATTTGGGTTTGCACTGCATCGCTCCAAAATCCATAATTGCCTGATTGTAAGCCCCTGGATTTTTAACATCAATGAGCTGCGATGCCAATTTTTTAAATATACTTACTCCTTCGGAAGTATCAATAGGAGTATCAATACCGAAAACACGTGAAAGTACGCGGTAAACGTTACCATCTACCGCCGCACTAGGCTGACCGTAACACACCGAGGCAATGGCACTTGCCGTATAGTCGCCAATACCTTTTAGCTTCAATAATTCAGCGTGCGTTTTTGGGAAGACACCTTGATTTTCAAAGGCTATTTTTTGGGCGGTTTGATGCAAATTTTTCGCTCGAGAATAATACCCAAGCCCTTGCCATAGTTTGAAAACCTGATCCTCTGAAGCGTAAGCTAAGTCAAAAACTGTAGGAAAATGAAGCAAAAAATTCTCATAATAAGGCAATCCTTGTACAACACGAGTTTGTTGTAAGATAATTTCTGAAAGCCAAATTTTGTAAGGGTCTCGGGTTTCTCGCCAAGGCAAATTACGCTTTTCACGCTCATACCACCGCAAAATACGCCGAGAAAAGAAATCTTTTTCGGAACTATCTATCAATGAAGACCTATTTTATTGATTATCCTTCTTTTCAGAAGGGTTTGTTTTATCTTCCTCTTTAGTAGCATCTTTAAATTCTTTAATGCCACTGCCTAAACCGCGCATCAATTCCGGAATTTTTTTTCCTCCAAATAAAAGAAGAATCAAAATCACGATAAGTGCTATTTGCCAAGGACTTACAACGCCTAAAAATATTGTAGAAAACATAATTATTCCAAGTTTATTTGCGACAAAGATACAAAAAACAAATTTAAAACATCTATTTCAATTACAAAGAAGTTATAAAGTCACCCTCAAAGATTTTGAAGCTATCTTTCTTGCATATAGTTAACCCAAAATGATTTGTTATACCGATTCCTCTTTCGAAAGGTGTGAGCGAAAGTGAGAAAGTGGTAGGTAGGTGTAAAAATTCAAAAATGGTTCAGTATTACTACATAGAATTCATAAAAAATCCACTGATAATCAGTAGATTTTTTATGAATATGATGATTTTTATAAAATAAGCATTGCATCACCGTAGGAGTAGAATTTGTATTTCTCTTTTACGGCTTCTTTGTAGGCTTTCATTATCAAGTCGTGCCCTGCAAAGGCTGAAACCATCATTAAAAGTGTGGATTTTGGTGTGTGAAAATTAGTTACCATAGCATCAGCAACGCTGAAATCATAAGGAGGAAAAATAAATTTATTTGTCCACCCCACAAAAGGATTTACCGTTTTTTCAGAAGAAACGGAACTTTCCAAAGCTCGCATTACCGTTGTTCCTACAGCACACACCCGTTTTCTGCCTACTTTTGCTTTGTTAATAATTTTTGTAGCACTTTCTGGAATTAAAACTTCCTCACTATCCATTTTGTGTTTTGATAAATCTTCAACCTCTACTGGGTTAAAAGTACCCAAACCTACGTGTAGGGTAACTTCGGCGAAGTCAATTCCTTTTATTTCAAGGCGTTTCATTAAGTGTTTTGAAAAATGAAGCCCTGCCGTTGGAGCAGCTACCGCTCCTTCGTGCTTGGCATAAATGGTTTGATAACGCTCTTCGTCTTCGGGCTCTACGGCACGTGAGATGTATTTAGGTAGAGGGGTTTGCCCTAGCTCAGTAAGTTTATTGCGAAATTCTTCATACGAACCATCATATAAAAAGCGTAAGGTTCTGCCTCGAGAAGTGGTATTGTCGATAACCTCGGCAACTAAACTTTCGTCTTTACCGAAGTACAATTTATTTCCGATTCTGATTTTCCTTGCTGGATCGACCAAAACATCCCATAGGCGTTGTTCGGCATTGAGCTCTCGAAGTAGAAAAACCTCAATTTTAGCTTTGGTTTTTTCTTTATTTCCGTACAATCTTGCAGGGAAAACCTTGGTGTTATTTAACACGAAAACATCACCATCATCAAAATAATCAATCAAATCTTTGAAAAGTTTGTGTTCTATTTCTCCTGTTTTACGATGTATTACCATCAAACGGGCTTCGTCTCGGTTTTCGCTGGGATATTCTGCCAATAACTCCTTAGGCAAATCGAAATTAAAATTGGATAGTTTCATACTTGAAAAATGTGTGTTAAAAATAAACTTTAATACCACCGAATGTAATAAAAATCAGCCATTATTAAAGGGGTGCAAATATACGCTTTCAAAGGGGCGTTTGTCAAGTAATTTTAGAATTATTTCCTTTTGTCTGAAAATAGAATAAAAATTCCGCCCGAAAATCACCTTGATTTTCGGGCGGAGTTATGAAACCAACTTATTTCTCTATTTGTTTTTCTGGTAACGTTGTGCTACGTTTTCCCAATTGATAATATTAAAAAAGGCTTCAATATAATCAGGACGACGATTTTGATAGTTCAGGTAATAGGCGTGTTCCCAAACATCTAACCCCAAAATTGGAGTACCCGAGCAACCCATTTCAGGCATCAACGGATTGTCTTGATTGGCTGTCGAACAAATTTCAAGTTTTCCGCCTTTATGTACGCAAAGCCAAGCCCAACCCGAGCCAAAACGAGTGGCAGCTGCCGCTGAAAAAGCCTTCTTGAATTCTTCAAAACTACCAAAAGTTTCATTGATAGCTGTTTCCAAAGCTCCTGAAGGTTTTCCACCTCCGTTGGGTGAAATAACTTCCCAAAATAGGTTATGATTATAATATCCTCCTCCGTTATTACGAACGGCACTATTTTTCATATCTAGATTTTGAAGAATTTCTTCAATAGATTTATCTTGCAATGCAGTATCTTTAACAGCCGCATTCAAGTTAGTAGTGTAAGCATTATGGTGCTTGGTGTGATGAATCTCCATAGTACGAGCATCAATGTGTGGCTCTAATGCATCGTAAGGATAAGGTAATTTGGGTAATTCAAATGACATAGTATTTTTATTTTTTAGTTATGGGAACAAATATAATAAAAAAATACGGATTTAACAAATCAATCGGTTGATAGATTGGCGTTACCCATAATAACAATTCCTTTTTGAAGCAATAAGTTATTCGGATAACATATCAGCTCTTCATCCTTAGTTTTGAGTAAGGTATAAAAAGATTTTATATCCACAATTTCTGCCTCAATGGGGTATTCTTTATCCATAATCTGAATGCGATTTCCTATCTTGAAGGGAAATGAAAAGAACAAAATAATTCCTGCTGTAATATTGCTTAAAATAGACCATTGAGCGAACATTGCCACCCCAATAACGGTAAATATTGATGAAATTACTAGCAATGCCCGCTCTCCTTCTACTCCCCAAACCGTAATGAGTAAAACGCAGGCAAACAAGGTAATAAACATATTCATATACTTGATTACCAAATTTATCCTCGCTTGAGAAAAGTCGGACTTTTTACCGAATTTATAGATAAGGGAGTTGGTAATTAAGCGCACGACTAAAAAAGCAATGATTACCAACACAGTCGCTATGATTTGTTGACTGTGATCTTTAAAAAAGGAAGCGTCAAAAATTGTAGTCATTTTGTATTACTGTTTTTTCTTCCAAAGCGCTATATTTTGTTCAATCATTTTAACGTATCCTTGATTTCCTGCCTTTTGAGCTGCTTCAAGGGCTTGGTTGGCTGTTTTTAAGGCATCTGTAAAATTGTTTTTAGCGGCTTGTATTTCCGATTTCAATTTAAGTACCCAATAGGCTTTAGGGTTCAGCTCAGCGGCTTTATTTACCCATTCTATAGCTTTATCCAAATCCATATTTTGTTCAAAATAATAGGCTGCAGCCCTATGATAGTCAGAAGCCGTAGGTCCTGCCATTGTTTTTTTGATACTTTCCAAAACAACTTGATGTGAATTAACCCCAACAAGCACTTGCACTAAAGTTTGTTCCCAAGTGATGCTTAAAAAGCCTTCATTGGGTTTAAGTTCATCAAAACCAATACGAAACGTTTCTACCTTGGGGCTTATCGTTTGAGGAGTTACTGTAACTTCGGCGACCACTTTTTTGGGGTCGTAGTTATTACCTGGATCACCCCAAATTTGATGATCGGCATACAAAAGTACTTTCCATAGCTTCTTTCCTGGAACGGAATATAGTGCATATTTTCCTTCCTTAACTGGAATCCCTCCAAAGGTAACATCGGTTGAAAACTCAATGGTAGTAGCCGCATTGGCTCCAGTTCTCCAAATTTTATCGAAAGGTACCAAATCACCAAAAATCATTCTCCCTTTTATGGACGGACGTGAATAAACTACCTCTACCTCCGTAAGTCCAATGGTTTGATTTACCACCGATTTGGGGCTCACATCGGGCGTTTTAACCTGCCCCCAAACACAAATCACCCAAAATAAAGCAACCCAAAAAAACATTCTATTTTTCATACGTATATAGCATTTTAAAAAACTTATTGCCCAAAGATATAACCAAAATTTGGAATATTTAAGCAACAATTAGCGGTTTAACGAAATTTCTTAAATTAGTGAAAATCAAAAATGCGTATCCTTAAGCCGTCAATAGAAAAGATTTTAAATATATATTAAGTTAAATTTGAGCAAAAGTAAAGAAAATAATTTTGATTTCTTTTTTGCTTTTAAAATAGATATTTTTAATTTTGTTAGTGTATTTGAAAATAGTACGAAGGTAAACAGAAAACAAGTTAAGTTAGCTTTAGCAGAACTTGAAAAAGAAATGGAAATCTTTGGAACTATGCAAGGAATTCAAAATGCGTTATCTGATGGGCATGGTCTTATTGACTAATTAAGAATAGAAAACTAAACTGTGAAATTATGAAATTATATTTGTTATTTTTTGTGATGAGTGCATCATTGCATTCTTTTAGCGTTCTTTCCCAAACCAAATCGTACGAAAATCAAACGGAGCCAATCTTATGTAGTGAATCTAATTCTGTGTTTAAGGATTGTTGTGAGTATATGTCTCACCAAGCAAGTGCGAATGGTTTATTTTTTATTAGTTTTAAGGGAAAAAATATTACAAAAAAAGTAAATTCACCTGATGGTAAATTTACAGTAGTACCTGATAGTGAACAGGTGTATGATTGTAGTTTTAAAAAGTACTCCGTTCAGATGGATAAAAGGTCTTTTTTTAGCTATGATTACTATTATCTATCTAATAAAATTTCCTACAATTTTGAAGGGGAGGACTATATGCTTTCAACAATTGATGGTTCATGTGATACCTGTATAAAAGAGCTAAAAATTTCTCACCTTAAAAAGGATACGGGAGAGATTATGTTAATAGAGTTTCAAAAAGATGTCCATTTGTTATCAAAAAAAGCGAATACTCTAACAATTAAGAAAGGAAGTTACTGCATTTTTGTAATGTAAAAAATAAGATAATAAAATCCGCCAGTCGGCGGATTTTTAAATTATAAAAACATGAACAAAATTCGCCTAATATATTTTATAGCAATACATTATAAAATAACAGCTTAAACAATTATGCTACTCAATTGACCAAACAAAGAACAAAAACATTCAGCTTCATATTATTCGGATAAATACACTTTTTCATTAGAAATAACTGAAAAATGTAGAATGTATATATTGCCCTTTGATATAGCTTTCCAAAACAAACTGATGGGAATGATTGTAAATAAGCTCATTTTTATATAAAAAATCAAAGTTAAATCTATTTTAATTGAATAAATTACAATGTATTTACCTCTTTCTTAAAACAACAGGTCCCATATTGTAAGAACTCACGTTATTTTAGTGTACATAAACATCTTTTAATTTTGTGATTTAGTTTTATTTTTGCCTACAAAATCATTAAAAAAATTATAGAAATGAGTTTACTTGAAGAATTGAAAAACCGAAGCCAAAATCAATGCGAATTTTGTACATCAACTGAAAATTTAGCCATTTACGAAGTTCCACCTACGGGTACTGGTGGGGTTGATGGTAGCCTTTTGGCTTGTTCTACGTGTATTTCGCAAATTGAAAATCCCGAAACTACCGATCCTAACCACTGGCGTTGCCTCAATGAAAGTATGTGGAGTGAGCATCGGGCAGTGAAAATAATGGCGTGGCGAATGCTCAATCGGTTAAAAAATGAAGGTTGGTCGCTTGACCTGCTCAATATGTTGTATTTGGATGACGAAGAACTGGCTTTTGCCAAAGCATCAAACGACCATTTAGACGAAAGCGAAAAAATCATTCATCGTGATTGTAATGGTGCTGTACTTCAAGCTGGAGATAACGTAGTATTAATTAAAGATTTAAAAGTTAAAGGTAGTAGTATGGTTGCCAAACAAGGCACCGTAGTTCGAAAAATTTCATTAGACCACGAAAACGCTAACTATATCGAAGGCAAAGTAGATGGACAACAAATCGTTATTGTTACTCAATACGTTAAGAAGGCATAGTTACAATAGAGTTACGTTCAAAATAGGTTTTGTACCAACTGAAAGCAGAATATGAAACAAACTATTTTAAATGAATTGCGATCCACTATTGGAGACGAAACTATTGATTTTTATGTATTTGCTGAACGAAAAGTGCCTAGATTAGCCTCTATTTTCTTTATATTTTTTGGAATACTTTTGACAATAATGGTTTTAGGAATTGGAGGATTCGATTTCGAGAAAAAAATTGGGGCTGGAGGAGATTCTTTTTATAACACGATGAATGCCTTTATGATAATGGTCAGTGGTATCTTTGTACTTATTGGTATAGGAATAACGATTTGGGGAGTGGTTTCTTTCTTTCAAAATGGAGGTCACTTTGTCGGAACGCCCACACGTTTAATTCATTACAAAAAAGGCTCTACCCAAATATATCCGTGGGGTGATTTTACAGGGAATATTGATATGAACTCTTCTAAGCGTTATATTACTTTTTTTCTGCATAGCAATCTAAAAGTAGAAGTAGAAGGTAATATGTATATGATTTGTGATGTGATTAATTTATTTTCAGCAGATAATATTTTAGAAATAGAACGGATTTCTCGTCAGCGAATTACTGAAAATAAAGATAGTAACAAATTTGCATTTTAACAATGAAAAGAACAATACCTCAGTCACTGAATTATGTAATTAATGGTGAAAATGTAGAATTTTTTAGTTTTTCCCGACGAAGTGCCACTTGGAACAATGTGATTTTATCATTTGTTATGGGGTTGATTTTTAGTGTGGTAGGTGTTTTTGTTTTAGATATCGAAATGAATTTATTTGCCTTTCTTCGAGGAGAATACGGGGAAGAAACCAATATTATAGCACTTCTTTCAGAGGGTAGATTACCCGTGTTGGTTATAGGAAGTTTATTTTCGCTTGCAGGTATGTGGGTTTTTATGTCAGCTATTTTTATGATTTTCAGCGAAGGAGGCTATTTTGTAGGCACTCCCACAAGGCTTATTCATTACAAAAAAGGAGATGTGAAAATCTATATGTGGGAACTTTTTACCGATGAAATAAAAGTGGATATACACAAAAGCTACATTCGATTTACATTAAAAATAGGTAAGTATGAAAGGAAAGACAAAACAGAAGTTTTCGTTCCCTATAAGGTTGAAGTCATTTCCGCAGAAAATGTTTCAAAAATAGAAAGAGTGGCTCGTGAGCGGATTCGTTCTCTCAGTTATTCAGCAAGATAACATTTGAAAAAGAAAAAACCTTGTACTGAGTTTACATTTAATTTTCAAAAAAGGTTAACTTTGTGGCTTCAAATTCAAATTTTATGTTAGAGGAATTAAAAGAACAAAAATCAAATAATTTTATTGAAAATATTATTGAAGAAGATTTAGCAAATGGATTTTCTTCTAGCAAGTTGCGTTTTCGTTTCCCACCAGAGCCTAATGGCTATTTGCACATTGGTCACGCTAGTTCAATATGTTTGAACTTCGGATTGGGGTTGCGTTATCAATCGCCTGTAAATCTGCGGTTTGACGATACCAATCCGTCTAAAGAAGAGCAAGAATACGTTGATGCCATCAAACGCGATGTGGAGTGGCTCGGATTTGAGTGGGACAGAGAGTGTTACGCTTCTGATTACTTCCAAGAATTATACGATTGGGCGGTGCAGCTCATCAAACAAGGAAAAGCCTATGTAGATGGGCAAACTTCCGAGGAAATCGCCAAACAAAAAGGAACTCCTACCCAAGCCGGTACTGAAAGTCCGTATAGAAATACTTCCGTTGAGGAAAATTTACAACTTTTCGAGCGAATGAAAAACGGCGAATTTGAAAACGGAAAATATGTGCTTCGTGCCAAAATCGATATGGCATCGCCTAATATGTTGATGCGTGACCCGATCATCTACCGAATTATGCATTCAAGTCATCATCGTACTGGAAATCAGTGGTGTATATATCCTATGTACGACTGGGCTCACGGCGAAAGCGATTATTTGGAGCAAATTTCGCACTCCATTTGTACGCTTGAGTTTTTGCCACACCGCGAATTGTACGACTGGTTTTTAGACCAAATTATTGACAAAGATAAAGTCCGCCCCAAACAACGTGAGTTTGCTCGTCGAAACCTATCGCATACCGTTGTGAGCAAACGAAAATTGTTGCAATTGGTCAACGAAAAACACGTTTCGGGTTGGGACGACCCGCGTATGCCCACCATATCAGGCTTACGCAGAAGAGGTTACACGCCCGAGTCTATCCGAAAATTTGCTGACACCATCGGAATTGCCAAACGCGAAAATTTGATAGATGTTTCATTATTAGAGTTTTGCATTCGCGAGGATTTGAACAAAAAAGCAAATCGCGTAATGGCGGTGCTTGACCCTGTTAAACTGGTGATTACCAATTATCCCGAAGGAAAAGAAGAATGGTTAGATGCTGAAAATAATCCCGAAGAAGAGGTTTTGACATTCCGAAAAGTGCCTTTTTCGAGAGAAATTTATATCGAAAAGGAAGATTTTAGAGAAGAAGCCAACAACAAATTTTTCCGGTTGAAATTAGGTGGGGAAGTTCGCTTAAAAAATGCGTATATTATTAAGGGAGAAAGTGTTGTGAAGGATGAAAACGGAAATATTACCGAAATTCATTGTACATATGACCCCGATAGCCGTAGTGGAAGCGGTACGGAGGCGAGTAAACGCAAAGTGAAAGGTACATTGCATTGGGTATCAGTTCCTCACGCATTGGAGGCGGAGGCACGTATTTACGACCGTTTGTTCACCGTTGCCGAGCCTGACCGTCAAGAAAAGGACTTTTTGGAATACGTAAATCCCGATTCACTTAAAGTGACGACCGCTTACGTGGAACCGAGTTTGAAAGATGCCAAAGTGGGCGAGGGCTTCCAATTCCAACGATTGGGCTATTTCAGTCTCGACCCTGATTCAACCCCCGAAAAATTGGTTTTCAATAAAACCGTTGGACTGAAAGATACTTGGACGAAGGTAGAAGAGAAATAGTGATTTAGCTAAGGGCAAAAACTTGCCCTTGTTTTTTTAATATACTTCTATAGGTATAGACTGACAAAATATTACAAAAGTCAATAATTATGAAAAAAATAATTTTTGTATTTTGAGACCTTTTCAAGAACCGTTTATCCTCTATTTTTTTGTATTAGGATGATTTAGGGCAAAGTGGAAAAAAATGGTACTTTTTTAATTGATAGAAAATCCCTAAATTTTGTGTGTTGATTGTAAGAGAAAGCAAACTCTGCTTAGGAGCAACTTGTCAGGTCTGACAATCTCCACATTGGAAGTGTTGCTTTCCATTTCTTTTTTGATGATGTTATTAGAACTGATACCACTTCAATAGACTTTTAAAATCTATAAATATTTTAATAAACAACCCCATTAAAGATGTATTGTACTGAAAAAATAGTCCTTTGCTTACGGATACGGAGCTAATGTTACAGATAGTCCCTCCAAATCGGGGGTAATGGGAATTTGACAACCCAAACGGCTATTTTCTTGAACGTGATACGCCTCAAAGAGCATTGCTTCTTCCTCATCTGACTTCTCTGGGAGCGGAAAATCATCATCTACATAGCACTGACACGAGGCACACATTGCCATACCTCCACAAACTCCCACAGTGCCTTCTTCTGCCAATTCATAGGCACGAACCACCTCCATAAGACTCATTCCCATATCGGTAGGAGCTTGTATGGTGTGCTGTATGCCATCTCTGTCTGTTATTTTTATCGTTACATCGCTCATTATACGTTCTCTTTTTTTACTGCTAATTCAAAGTGTCTCCTATTTCGCTTAAATAACTTTCCATATCGGCAACAGATTTGAATTGCTTGAAGGAAATAGTTGCTTTGGTGCTTTTTATCTCTGCGATTAAGTCCTCCAGAAGTTGCAAGGGTGATTCTTCTCTTCCGAAAAGGTTTGCATCGAATTCAATACCCGAAACCACCTCATCGTCATACATCCCTAAGCACCAATTCTCTATAAACTCATTTAATGGGATTTCCTTTACATCATAAGAAGCCCATTCTTCTACCTTACACGCATTAGCCAGTACTTTATCTGACCAAAAAAGTAATACAGGTACAGGCTCACCATCTAATTCGAAATCATTCGAACCACAAATGGCTACGCCTTGCTTATCTTCAAGGGTATAAATGATTTGAGTCTGCACTACTTTACTAATAAAATGCTCATAACGAGCATCAATAGTTGATGAATTTTGCAACATTATTTTATTTGTTTTCCTTATTACTGATTGTACGAAAAAATTGCCCTTATTGGGCAATTTTTTGTCTTCATTCTATCTGATTATTCTATGACTTTTACTACTGCTTTTTCGGCTTCTTTTTTAGAGCCATCAAATCCTTCCACTCCTGAAACAGTCGTATATTTTAGCACATATTTCTTATTCGGATTGAGGCGATTATAAACACTTTGGCACATTAGGGTAGCCTCGTGGAAACCACACAAAATGAGTTTGAGCTTTCCTGGGTAGATATTTACGTCACCTATGGCATAAATTCCCTCAATGTTGGTTTGATAATCCAAAGCATTATTTACTTTTATTGCATTCTTTTCGATTTCGAGCCCCCAATTGGCGATAGGACCTAATTTAGGCACCAACCCAAAGAGCGGAATAAAATAATCGGTTGGTAAGGTTTGCCTTTCCCCCTCTTTTTCAATAATTACCGCTTCTACCTTTCCATTTCCGATTACCTCAACTACTTCGGCAGGAGTAAGGAGATTTATTTTACCCTCATTCTTTAGCTTTTGCACCTTTTCTACAGAATCTAATGCTCCACGGAATTCATTACGGCGATGCACCAATGTTACTGAAGCAGCTACATTTGCTAAGAATATCGACCAGTCCAAAGCTGAGTCGCCTCCCCCTGCAATGACGATATTTTTACCTCGAAATTGCTCCGGATTTTTCACAAAGTACTCTACTCCTTTTTCCTCATAGGCTTCCAAATTGGGTATTTCGGGTTTTCGGGGTTCAAATGTTCCTAATCCTCCTGCTATGGCAACGGCTTTCCCTTTGATTTGCGTTCCTTTATTAGTAGTAACAATAAAAGTTCCGTCTTCAAGCTTATCAATTTTTTCGGCGGTTTCAGAGAGTGTAAATTCAGGCTGAAACTGTTTGATTTGCTCCATTAGGTTATCAATAAGTTCCCCAGCACCTACGCTGGGATAGCCTGGGATATCAAATATTGGCTTTTTAGGATAAAGTTCAGCCAATTGCCCACCTGGTTGAGGCAAAGCATCAATCAAATGGCATTTGAGCTTGAGCAGTCCGGCTTCAAAAACGGCAAAAAGCCCCGTTGGTCCTGCCCCTATGATAATAATATCAGTTTGTTTCATTATCAATACTATATTTCCTTATTTAAAAGTTTTTATTTATGCTTACTTTACATTCCTTGTGATATCATTTTTATATAAATGCTTTTTGCTAATTAGACTTATCTTTCAAAAAAAATCAGCATAAAAGTCTATTTATAGCTACACCACTAAAAAAGACATCAATAATGCAAATTAATTTTCATATTATTGATTTTAAAAGTTCTATTCCTCTTTCGGGCTTTCCTTTTTTGCTTCTTTTTTCTTAGTTCGGCGTGAAAGTACCGTATCAGCAAAGTATTTGCGTGAGTTGTTTATAATAGCTAACATTTCAGTATAAAAATTATCTTTACGAACATTAGCCACAGCCTCTACATAATTACAAATTTTACGATAATCAAAAACCAAAGCTTTTCTTAGCTCATTGGCATTGTATTTCTTACGTTGTGAAAGCAAGAAAGAGCGATTGGCAAATAATTCATCAAAATGGGTATTGGCTTGATGCAAACGTTCTACAAACTTGGCAATAGCTAATTCATTAACGTGTTTTTTATAAGCCTCGCTCTGCAAACGTTCAACCAAATTTGCCAAACGATTGGTTTGCACTTCATAGCTGTTTGTTTCTACACCTTTATACTCTGAAAGTAGCAAATCCAGTGCTGTGTAGGCTTCTTTTTCAGAATGTACTTTAGTATTTTTGTAGGCTTTTAAGGCGTCTTTAAGTGCACGAAGGGTAGCATCGCGCTCGGAATCAGCCTGTACAATTTTAGCTGACTCACCACTGGCACGAACTTGGTCAGAAGCAGCATTAAAGTCTGGCAATTGTGTTTTTAACGACTCCATTAGCTCCTTTAAATCTTCATCTGTGTTAGCTTCCAAGTCGCTTTTTGAAAAATCTTCCAAAAAACGAGCTATCAGCTGGGCAAACTCTGCATTATATAACTTAGTTATATCAAGCGCTGTTAATTTTTTCATTCTCATTTCAGTTGTAAATTTAGTTTTTGAACATTATTTATATTATAAAAATAAACTTTGATTTCCTTTTAAAGGAAAAACATAAACAACACCATTACTTCAACTTTTTTTTAAAGTAATATTTTTATCAAAATACCCAATTGGTCGCCCAACAAGGTTGTTCTAAATTCATTAAACACAACTAAACCTCCTTTTAGTCTTAATTGATTTTATTTTACCAAAAATAAAGTTCCTTTTGACTTTTTTGAATAAATAAAATACTAATCAATCTTCATTATTATATCAAACAAAACTAAAAGAGCAAAAATAAATCACCTTTTGAATAAAATTTATTTTATATAAGCTCAATATTCCGCCTTTTAAAGCCTACTAATAATAAAATTAGCTAATTTATTGTACGTTTATTACTGATTGTACCTCTGGAGCGTATTTCTTAATTGTCATTTCTACGCCACTACGCAAGGTCATTTGATTGATAGAGCAACTCAAACAGTTTCCTTCCAAGCGCACTTTAACTGTTTTTCCTTCCTCTTCAATGGCAACTAATGAGATATCGCCACCATCATTTTGCAAGTACGGTCGGATTTCTTCCAAGGCTTGATGAACTCGCTCTGTAATATTTTTATTTTCCATAGTTATATTTTGATTTCTTTTTTGCGTCAAATTTTTTATAATCTTTTAAAAATAAAATCTTTTTCAGGATTTTTTATAATAATTCTGTACACCAAAGACTACTTACAACCTGCCATTGTAGTAATTTTAATTGCTTCGGAAGGCGGAAGACTCTCATTGCGTTTCACTACCTGTGAAACTACATTTTTGGCAAGTTCTGTAAAGGCTTTTTCCTGCGGAGTGCCACTTTGTAAGGCCGCCGGACGCCCCACGTCACCTGCCTCGCGAATGCTTTGCACCAACGGAATTTCGCCCAAGAAAGGTATGTCTAAATCTGCCGATAAATTTTTTGCCCCCTCTTTACCAAAGATATAATATTTGTTTTGCGGAAGTTCTTCAGGGGTAAAATATGCCATATTTTCTACAATACCCAGCACAGGCACATTGATAGCCTCTTGACGGAACATTGCTACTCCTTTTCGGGCATCAGCCAAGGCAACATTTTGAGGTGTACTCACCACCACAGCCCCAGTAACGGGTAAGGCTTGCATAATACTTAAGTGAATATCACCAGTTCCAGGAGGTAAATCAATCAACAAAAAATCTAACTCGCCCCAATGTGCATCAAATACCATCTGATTAAGTGCTTTGGCTGCCATAGGTCCGCGCCATATCACCGCTTGATTGGGGTTGGTAAAAAATCCTATGGATAAGAGCTTAACACCATAGTTTTCAATAGGCTTCATCTTCGATACGCCATCAATGGTAACCGATAGGGGTTTTTCTTGCTCCACATCGAACATAATAGGCGCGGAAGGACCATAGATGTCGGCATCTAAAAGCCCAACTTGAAATCCCATTTTAGCAAGGGCAACCGCCAAATTCGATGTAATGGTAGATTTGCCAACTCCACCCTTACCTGAAGCTACAGCAATGATATTCTTGATACCTGGTATCGGTTTTCCTTTTATTTCAGGTTTTTCAGGGGCAATTACCTTCACATTGACCACCACTTTGGCTTTTTCGTACACTTCGGCGTGAATAGCACGGATAATTTCTACCTCTGTACGTTTTTTTGCCTGTAAGCTGGGATTGTCAATCACTACATCAACTACCACCTCATCACCAAAAACCACTATATTTTGAATAGCACCACCATCCACCATATTTTTACCTTCGCCAGGGGTGGTTATCTTGCGTAATGCCTCCAAAACGTCTTTTTTCTGAATGTTTTTCATTAAATTAGCCTTTATTTATGCTTGTATATTTTACTTTTTAAAAAGAAACGGCACATCAAAAATCTGCCCATAAATATCAATCCACAAATATACTATTTACTTCACTTAAAAAGAAATAAAATACCGAAAAAACTATCATCAGAAAAGAAGAACTTTGTCATCGCCTTGCAAATGATAGCTACAAATTACGGTAAATTAAACTTCACCCCAACTATCAATGAAATATTCTCAATTCTGGTGCTTATTTTCTATCAACTTAAATAAAAATCTTGCTTTTCATATTTTTTTTACTTTGCTTTGCTCTTTATTTTCATCTTTTCTATAATTTTTGATAGACTAATTTTGTAACCTTTTGCATTTATGAACTCACCAAAACGCAGAATCATCAACACAACTACTATCGGTTTTGCCCTATTTGCTATGTTTTTTGGTGCAGGAAACCTTATTCTTCCGCCGTATATTGGTTTGACTTCGGGGTCGCAATGGTTTGCTGCTCTGTTAGGCTTTTTTGTTACCGCCATTTTAGCTCCATTTTTAGGATTACTGATGGTTATTCGTACAGGTACTTCGTTTGTAGATTTAGGCAAACGAGTGCATCCGCAAGTGATTTCGGTAATTGCTTTTTTAATCATACTCTGTATCGGACCTTTAGTTGCCATTCCCCGAACGGGAGCTACCACTTTTGAAGTAGGCATCTCGCCACTATTTCCAAGTCTAAGCAACATTATTTTTGCTTTTATTTTTTTCGGAATTGTACTGGTCTTGTCTATTTCTAAAACCAAAATTGTAGATATTATTGGGAAATTTCTAACACCTTTCCTACTTGTTTCTTTAGCGGTATTGGTTCTTATGGGAATTGTCAATCAGCCAACCCCTATATCAACAAGCCCTCTGGATTTCTCAAAAGCCTTTGTTTTAGGGTTTACAGAAGGATACCAAACCTTAGACGTTTTAGCTGCTGTAACCTTCGCTGGTATCATTATTTCGGCAGTGATGAGCTATGGGTATGTTTCGGTCAAAGAGCGTTCACAAATTACTATTGCAGCAGGAGTTATTTCTACTTTAGCTCTTGTTTTTATCTACGGCGGACTAATTTATTTAGGAGCAACTACAACATATGAGACTTCACAAAACGTTTCGCGCACCGATTTGCTGCTACATATTTCAAAATCAATTTTGGGTAGCAATGGTACCTATGTCATTTCGGTAGCCATAGCCTTTGCTTGTCTGACTACGGCAATTGCCTTAACCTCGGCAATGGGTGACTTCTTTGAGCGAGTTTCACGAGGAAAAATACCCTATCGTTGGGGAGTTATAGGTTGTACCATTATTTCCTTATTGCTTTCGGTGAACAGTGTTGATCAAATTATTAGCTATGCGGTAAACATTCTGCTATTTATCTATCCAATCACCTTGGCTCTAATAGTGTACATACTCATTTTTGGCAAACTGGTAAAAGCTAAATTCCCTTATTTAGGAGTTTTAATTGTTACAGGACTAATTTCGCTCATTTCGGTACTTGAAAATCTACAACTGAACTTTGGTGGTCTGTTTCGTTTCAAAAATAGCATTCCTTTAAGTGAACACAGCTTAGAGTGGTTACTCCCTTCCTTTATCACTTTTGTAGTACTGGCTTTGGTGAACCAATTTGCAATAAAACACCGATAGGTGTTTTATTTATTTTTACTATTTTTGTGCATTAAAGAAAAGATATGTCACCCATTTTTAATCAATTGCTAATTCCTTACATTTTAGCGATGGCATTAGCCATTACTATGGGCGGAAGCGGAACAGCTCCAGCATTTTCAGCAAGTTATGGTGCTAATGTTATTCGCAGAAGTTTAATTCCTGGCGTTTTTGGTGTAGTGGTTTTCTTGGGGGCTATCATTGCAGGAAAGGAAACAGCAACCACAATGGGAAAAGGTATCCTTGACCCCTCGTATATGTCCTTTACAGTGGTTTGCATCATTCTTTTTTCTATAGCCGTTACTATGCTTTTTGCTAACATTGCAGGAATTCCACAATCCACCAGTCAAGTTGCGGTATTGGCAGTAACGGCTCCTGCTTTGTACTATCACGTTCTGGACAGCCGAAAATTGCTATTAGAGATTATCCCGATGTGGGTGTTTTTACCCATCATTTCCTTTTTTGCTGCCTACCTCTGTGGAAAATACATATATAAACCGATGAGGCGGCGCGGATTAACCCTTTTAAGGGCACAAAATGAAAATATGAAGCCCATTTGGAATACGGTCTTACTACTGATGTCACTTTACGTGTCCTTTGCTATTGGTTCAAATAATGTGGCAAACGCTGCTGGTCCAATAGCCTCAATGACCATCAATGAGCTGAAAATGCAGTCTGAATCGGACTTTTTACTCATTATGATTCTTTCCACTTTGATTGTTGCACCTTGCTTTGGCATCGGAAGTTCACTCTTTGGACATAAAATCGTGAAAAACACCGGTAAAGAGATTGTCTTATTTGGTAAATTCGAAGCCGTTATCATTGCTTTCATTTCGGGTAGTTTGCTACTTTTGGCATCATTACTAAAAGGAGTACCCTCTTCGTTAGTTCAAGTCAATGTGGCTGCCATTCTAGGAATTGGTGTAGCAAAAATGGGGCGAAAGAACATTTTTAGAAAAACACAAGTAAAAAAATTCTTTACAATGTGGATGATTGCCCCCATATTTTCTTTCATTTTATCGCTATTACTGATATATTTAGCAGATATTTTGGGACATCTGTAACCTTTTCTAAAAAAGTAAAGTTGCGTTGTAAAAAATATGATACTAGCTTTTACAACACAACTATCAAATCTTTTCTATGAGTTTGTTTTTCCTAAAATCTGCTCTAGTATTTTATTGGTAATAAGATAAGTAGGCTTAACTCCGGTTGTACCTAATCCACCTGAGGCAAGGGTACTTCCTGTTTCCAAAGGATTGTCCGAAGCATAATAAGCGTAGCGTACTTTAACATCTTCGCGGATACTATTACGTATTTTCGATGCCGACTGAATGGCTTTTTGGTAATGCACTCCTTCCATTTCAAGCCCAATAACATTCCAAGTGGATTCGTGAAAAAACTTTAGAATATCTTTGTTCTGTAAAGAAGTCCCCAAAACTGTAACCATAGTTCCTTCAAAAACTTGCAACCCTTGATTATCAAAATCGGATTTAGAAAGTTCATTTTTAAAAGGATAATTATCTGCTGTACCTTCAAAAATATGTGCCGAAGGAATCATCAAATCACCTTTTTTACCCTCCAAAATACCTGCTTTACCCATAATTGAAATGGAATGCACATTCAAAAAATGTGTTTTTTTATGCTCTCGGAAAGGCTTTAACAGTTCGTCAATAGTTTCATAGGCTTGCTCTCCAAAAGCATAATCCATCACAAACAAAACAGGTTTTTGTTGCCCTTTTTGTGAAAAATCATATGGGGTTTGCGAAAAATCAATTTTTTCAGTATCAAAAATTTGAACATCTATATTGGTTCCTGAAGTATCTGTTATTGAAATCATTCCGTTTTCGTGAGCAAAATCTTTTACCTTAGCTCGAAGCGTATCGTTTTCGGGTTTGCTAAGCATTTGAAAAATTTCAATGCGTGATTTGTTTTCAACGATATCCGAAAGGGCTTGATGTGCAAATAAACTATTCATCACGCTGTGCATATTTGCACTAATGATATGCAAAGGGCGGTCCAGTAATGCGTACTTTTTCAGGGTTTTCTTGATAATATTCGCCCAAATTTCTCCGTAAATGTGATGCCCAAGCCTTTCACGTAGCACAGGACTAAAAGTAATCACTCTTTTCTGATCAGCTATCAATTCATCATAAGCCAATTTTCCAAGCCAATAAACAATATGTATAAACCGATCAGGATGAGTTTTGGTAGCCAATGCCTTATGAGTGTACAGTACCTCTTCAAAAGTACGCCCTAAAATATTGCCTACGTGAATAAAAGCAGCTTCTCTTTCAGCTTGTGTAAGCTCTTTTTTAGCCACCGCTTGTACAATTTTTTCCCAATCGCGAGAAGTCTTTCCTTCTTCCAAAATGAAATTTCGAGCAATTTTATGCGATTCAATAAAAAGAAAGGTCAAATGCGTCAAGATGTCATAAATATCAGAGCGCCCTCGTGTAATTTCTACACTCATTTGCTGTTCATCAATACGATAGCAATTTCTACGGCGTTTAGGTGGTACTATGGGTTTGAAATGTGACTTTCGGTATCCTTCATCGGAAATTAAATTGATGTATCTACATTGTTCTATACCTTCTGGCAGACGTTCTAACACGTACACTAGCCCATTCAGTTCAGTTTTGTTTTCGGCAATACTTCCGTAAATTTCGGGGCGAAGTAACAGCAAGGACTCACGCAGTGCCTCTCCTGAAATGCCCATCGGCTTGTAAAATCCTCGCGTGAATAAATGCCGCATTGTAATATACAACCGCTCTATGGCGTTAGTGGATTCTTGAGCTCTATTTTTTTCCTTTAATTTCATAGAAATGATTTTTGCGAATTACAAATCAAAACCGATGTCTTTTCTGAAATACATTTTATCGAAATGAATTTTTGCGATACTTTCGTATGACTTTTGAAGGGCTTCTTTAAAATTTTGACCAAAAGAAGTTACTGCTAAAACACGTCCGCCAGAGGTCTCTAAATTATTATTCTTTAGAGTGGTTCCTGCGTGAAAAACGATGCTATCTTTGACATTTTCAATTCCAGAAATGATTTTTCCTTTCTCATAATCCTCAGGATATCCACCAGAAACCATCATTACCGTAGTGGCACTTTCAGGAATAACTTCTAAATTAGTTTGATGCAACGTATTGTCTTTTAGAGATTTAAAAATTGGGATTAAATCACTTTTGATGCGAGGTAAAACCACTTCAGTTTCAGGGTCGCCCATACGAACGTTATATTCTATCACATAAGGGTCGTCATTAACCTTTATTAGCCCGATGAAAATAAATCCTTGATAGATTATTTTTTCTTTCTGAAGCCCTAATATGGTGGGTTTTACTATTCGATTTTCAATCTTTTGCATCAAAGAAGCATCAGCAAATGGCACGGGAGAAACAGCTCCCATACCGCCTGTATTAAGTCCTGTATCCGCCTCACCGATACGTTTATAGTCTTTTGCCGTGGGAAGAATTTTGTAGTTTGTTCCATCGGTAAGTACAAAGCAACTCAGTTCTATTCCACTTAAAAACTGCTCAATCACTACCTTTTTACCAGCAGCGCCAAACTTTTGATTCATCAACATATTTTTAAGTTCAGCTTTAGCTTCTTCTAGCTGTTGTACGATGAGAACGCCTTTCCCAGCAGCCAATCCGTCTGCTTTTAATACGTAGGGTGGAGATAAAGTTTCTAAAAATTCATAACCTTTTTGTAGGGTTTCAGCCGTAAAACTCTCGTATTTTGCTGTTGGAATTTGATGTCGCTTCATAAATTCTTTGGCAAACTCCTTACTTCCTTCCAAAGTTGCTCCTTTTTGGGAAGGACCTACCACTTGAACGTGGCTTAAATCCGTATCTTCTTGAAAAAAATCATAGATTCCGTGTACCAATGGGTCTTCTGGACCTACAATAACCATAGTAATGTTTTTCTCTAAGACGATTTTTTTTACCGATTGAAAATTAGTAGGAACTATGTTTATATTTTCTGCTATTTGCGAAGTTCCACCATTGCCAGGCGCCACAAAAAGACGACTGCATAATGAACTTTGGCTGATTTTTAAAGCAAAGGCGTGTTCTCTACCCCCCGAACCTAAAATAAGTATATTCATAATCAATTGAATGTTTTGTGCAAATATACAAAAATACGAGTGATTCTTTCATAAGCGACGCATCGTTACTTTTGCCTTTTGAAAGATTTTTTTCAAAAAAGATTTTTATTTCAAAAAACTTGTCTATATTTGCACCCGTAACGCTGTTTACCGCGGGTGTGGTGAAATTGGTAGACACGCCAGACTTAGGATCTGGTGCTTCACGGCGTGGGGGTTCGAGTCCCTTCACCCGCACAAATCAAAAGCCTTAATTTGTTGATAAGAAACATATTAAGGCTTAATTTTTTCTACTTTATCCGAAAACGTATATAGGTAATGGGTTTATTCTGTTCTAAATAAAATTGTTCGTAAAAAGTCTGAATTTCAGTAACTTCCTCAGGAATACCACTGCTATTGTAAATATTATGATTGGCATAAATAACTTCGTGCCCCAAGCCGTGCAATAATCCTAAGGTATATCCGTGCATAAATTCACTATCGGTTTTTAAGTGAATAAAGCCTTCAGGCTTTAAAATTTGCTTGTAACGCTGTAAAAAATCGGTATTAGTTAGCCGATGTTTGGTGCGTTTGTATTTGATTTGAGGGTCAGGAAAGGTAATCCAAATTTCACTAACCTCCTCTGGCGCAAAACAATGAGCAATAAGTTCAATTTGTGTACGTAAAAAAGCAACATTGCTGATATTTTCCTCGCAAGCCGTTTTAGCACCTCGCCAAAAACGAGCTCCTTTAATATCAATACCTATGAAATTTTTATTTGGATGTTTTTTCGCTAATCCTACTGAATACTCGCCTTTGCCACAGCCCAATTCCAAAACAATAGGATTATCGTTTTTGAAGAAAGAGGTATTCCATTGCCCTTTGTATGCAAACTTTTCACCTATAAGTGAGTCTCTATCGGGCTGAATAACATTAGGAAAAGTTTCATTTTCCTTAAATCTTTTGAGTTTATTTTTACTTCCCACGTTTAGTTAAATTTGTGGGCAAAATTATTAAATATTTTCTTTGTTATCTCTGAATTTAGTTTAGTTTTTTGATCCTATATTCCCTTTTTCAATGAAGGAATACGCAGTGAAAAACAAAAGTTGTAAAACATTGCCCCTATTGCTTTAAAAACTCTTTTTAAAAATCAATCTAAATATAAATACTTTATTTTCAGTTGTTTAAATTGTTTCTAAATATATCTTGACTTACCTTTGCCTCGTAATAATAGAAAAATAACCATTTAAAAATATTTTGTTATGGCAATCCGTTTAGTAAGTGGCTGTATCAACTGCCAAAATTTGAAAGAAAATAATGTTTGTAAAGTGCACGAAACCAAAGTAGAAGCAAAATACACTTGTGATAGCTTTGATATGGTTGTTGCTGCAAAAGAGGCCGTTAGTTGCGGAACTTGTGCTCGTTTCAATACTTCGAAATGTGCTCATCCTCAAAAGGCTTCTTCAGAGATGTTATGCTCTTCGTGGGCACCTGAAGCTCAGGCTTAAATTTAATTACGCATATTGAAAAAAAGGCGGTAAATCGGTTGATTTATCGCTTTTTTCATTTTTTTAATATATTATCTTGAAAAAAAACATTACCTTGCCAACATATTTCATTTTAAAAAATTGTTTTTCAGTTAAGAAAATCGGGTAATGAAACAACATACATCGTACAAAGTTTATTTTATTTTACCTTTATTGGCATTTTTTGTCGGTTGTACACCCAATGCTAATACCTACTATAACAGGCAGATGCAGCCCATAGTAACCAAATATAATGTACTATTCAATGGAGAAGAAGCCTTTGAAATCGGTAAAAAAGCATTAGATGAACAGTATCAAGACCAATTCGACGAAATTTTACCTGTGGAACCCATAAAAATGAGTGGTAAAATACAACTCGATGGTATAGGTAATGAGCATTTTGAACGCGCTGAAGAAAAAGCCATAAAAGCTATTCAAAAGCACTCTATGGTTTTTAAAGGAGAGCAACGCAATTACAAAATAGATGATGCTTATATGCTCTTAGGAAAAGCCCGATATTACAATGAACGTTTTTTTCCTGCTTTAGAGGCGTTTAATCACCTGCTTACCAACTACGGAAAAACCGAGCATCATAATGAAGCTAACATTTGGGCGCAAAAAACCAATCTTCGACTCGGAAAAGATAAAATAGCCATCACTAATCTGCAAAAAATACTTTCCGAAGCAAAATTAAAACGACAAGACAAGGCGGAAGCATATGCTACTTTAGGACAGGCTTATATCAATCAGGAGCAATACGATGCGGCAGCCAATGCACTCTACCAAGCAGGTAAATTCACTAAAAATAAATCACTGCGTGGAAGATATTATTTTATAGCTGCTCAATTGTATGAAAAAAAACGCGATAAAGATTTGGCTACCACTGCTTACGAAAAAGTGGTTCAGTTAAATTGGAAAATTCCGCGCCGATTGTGGGTAGAAGCACAAGCGGGTTGGGCACGTAACAAAACATTTACTTTCGAAGAAAAACAAGCCTTTTTGAAGTATTTGTCTAAATTGGAAAAGCGTTACGAACATAAAAATTATTTGGATGTGTTGTATTATCAACACGCTGAATTGCTCCAAAAAGACGGCAACAAGGTTTCAGCTGCTGATTTTTACAGAAAATCCCTCAAAAATAACCAACAAAATAACTCCCTTAAAGCCCAAGCGCACGAACGTTTAGCCGAAATTTATTTTGACTCCAAAGATTATGTAGCAGCGTATCATCATTTTGATAGTACGTTGGTTTATGTACCCGAGCATACCTTCAAGCGCTTGTTTTTGGAGCGAAAAAGGGAGAATCTTGCAAAAATCACCGAACTTGAGTTTTTAGTAAAACAAAATGATAGCGTTTTGAGTTTAGTAAAAATGTCACAAAATGAGCAACGTCATTTTTTTGAAAAACACATCACCTCTTTGCAAAAAGAAGCAGAAAATGAGCGTAAAGAAGAAAACTTTCAGTCGGGTAATGGTTTGATTTTATCTACTGTGGAACAAAAAGGAGACAAATTTTATTTTTACAATCCGATGACGGTTTCTTATGGGAAACAGCAGTTTCAGCAGTTTTGGGGAAATCGTAAATTACAAGACAATTGGAGGTGGTTATCGGTAGCAGGTAAAGTGCATAATGATGAAAAAGGGACTTTCGAACAAGAAAAAAAATCAGAAAACGAGCACCTAACACCAGACTTTTTCATAGCGCAATTACCTAAAAATCCATCAGAAATTGTGACTTTAGAGCAAGAAAGAAACCAAGCACTTTACCAACTCGGCGTCTCATACAAGTCTAAATTCAACGATAACCAATTGGCAATAAACCGATTGGAACGTGTGCTTTCGGAGAATGTGGAGGAAGACCTAAAACCCGCTACCCTCTACCAATTGTATAAAAATCACATCGAATTTACTCCAGAAAAAGCTAAAATATATGAAGACCAACTTCTTTCACAATATCCGAATTCCGATTATGCTCATCTTTTAAAGGGCGGAGAAACCTCTCAAGAGGCTAAAAATCAACAGGCGCGTCAGTTTTTGACTGCAGTAACTACTGAATTTGAAAACGGAAATGTAATAGAGGCATATAATCAACTGAAAAACCAGCAAATCGGATTTAAGGAAACAACTGTAGCGCCTCAATTGGCTTTGTTGTCAGCACAAGTGCAAGGGCGTTTAAAAGGGATAGCTTCGTATAAAGAGGCGCTGGAAACCATTTCCATTGATTTTCCAGACACTGAGGAAAGCAAAATAGCAAAAGCTCATTTGGAGCAACTCACCACAGCCAATGAGGAATTTCTGCCCCACGAAAAAACCAAAACTTGGAAATTGATTTTTTATGGTATTTCACACGAAGATTTAACTAAAGCGAAATCGCAGCTTTCGGAAAAGATAGAAAACATATCCGAAAAGCTTTTTGTTTCACAAGATGTTTATGATAGCAAAGAAACTTGGTTAGTAGTACACGGAATGCAAAATCAGCAAACAGCACTCGCTGTACTAAAAGATTTAGATGATTTTGTAAAACAATATCAATTACAGCAAAATAATTTCCCAATTGCTTCAGAAAATTACCAACAAGTTCAGATTCAGAAAAGTAAAGAAAAATATCTGACCTTTATACAGTCACAAATGCCTTAAAGTTAAAAAACAGAAATTTATAGGAAAAATAAATTAAAATAAATACCTTTGAGCCTCATATCATCGTTTTTAAATCATATTGTATATGTTTAAGGAAAATAAAAAAGTTATGTCAGAAAATACGTTAAGTTCCAGCAATCGGATTGTTGTCGAAACCAAATTTAAAGGAGAGGTCAGTTCAAAATCTGATTTTCGTATTGATGGGGAATTGGAGGGTGATATTCAAACATCAGGCAAATTGGTTGTGGGCAGAACGGGTGTCATTAAAGGGAATGTAGTCTGTGAAAACGCAGATATAGAGGGGCGAGTAGAAGGACATCTTCGGGTAAACAATGTACTGACTTTAAAATCATCAGCAGTGATTGAAGGTGAAGTTTTCGTGCAGAAATTAGCCATAGAACCTGGCGCCGTTTTCAACGTGAGCTGTACAATGAAAGAAGCTAAAAATTCAGATACAAAAACAACTGTTAAAGAACCTAATGCAAGACCCGTTACCGAAAAAGTCAATAAATAAGTGGATTAAACTCTCCAATGCAGGTCTGCAAATGGCAATAATCATCACACTTTGCGTATTTGCCGGAGATTGGATTGATGGTAAATACCCAAATTTGTATCCGTTATTTACGGTAGTGCTTTCGTTGTTTGGAGTTTTTGTTGCGCTTTTTTCTGTAATCAAACAAGTTAAAAATATATCCGACGAGTCTTAATGAATGTTTTATTTTTAAGATTTTCGGTGTACGTGGTGTTACTCTCGGCTTTGGTGTTCTTTGCTGAGCGTTTTTTGGTGGAATATTACAACCTGAATTTACACGTTACACCAGAAAAAGTAGCTCTGTTTCATTTAGGGCTTTCGCTAGGGGTTATGTTTCCAATATACCTAACAAACCTCATTTCAGCTAAATATACAGCTTTCGCTTTTCTAGCAACTTCTTTAATACGGATGTTTGCTGTAATTGCTTTTGTAATTCCGCTTTCAAGAGTAGCAGAAAAAACCCCTATTGTAGAGGTTTTGTTTTTGCTCATTCCCTATATAGTGTATATGATAATTGAAGCCGTTTTTACCATAAAACTAATGCGTTTATCCCATAAATCTTGATTTTTTCTGCTGTTAAAATCGTATTGTAAAAGAACATTTTTTTCATTTTAACATATTTGAATTTAAAAAAGAAACAAAAAAATTTCCAAAAATCGGTTTGAAAATGTACATTTGCCCAAACTAAATAAAAAACATATTTTATACTTTTTATAAAACACAATGATTTCAAAGAACATAATCAAGCAAATTGCACTGATTGCAGTTTTTTTATTACCTTTTAAAGGATTTTCTACTGAAAATGAAAAATCGCCCAAAGAGGAAATTGATGTTACCGAAATGATTATGCACCATATTAGTGATTCTCACGAGTTTCACGTGTATGGTTCGGGGGAGTCTTCCGTTTCTTTTGCACTTCCTATAATCCTTTGGACGGAAAACGGCTTGGTTACTTTTATGTCCAGCGAGTTCCATCACGATAATGATGGGAAGGTGGCTGTGGAGCGCAAGGGTATGAAATTTGTCCGCTATCACGAAACCATTTATTACGCAAATGAGCAAAACGGAATCACTTATGATGCCGAGCATAAGGTAGTTAACGCTCGTCCTTTGAATTTTTCGATAACTAAAAACGTGTTTTCGTTAATTCTGATTTCGGTTTTGATGCTTCTGATTTTCATTCCTATGGCAAAATCATACGCCAAAAACCAAAGAGCTCCTAAAGGAATTGCTGGTTTTTTTGAACCCATAGTGCTTTTTGTACGCGATGAGATAGCGGTTCCTAATATCGGAGAGAAAAAATACGCCAAGTATATGCCGTACTTATTGACCGTATTTTTCCTGATTTGGATAGGAAACCTCTTTGGCTTAATTCCTTTCTTTCCGTTTGCTGGAACACTAACCAATGATATTCTTTTCACAGGCTTTTTGGCCGTGGTAACGTTTTTAATAACATTATTTAGCAGTAATAAAAATTATTGGAAGCACATTTTCGCTACACCTGGGGTACCTGTTTGGTTATTACCTATTATGATTCCTGTTGAGATTTTGGGAATGTTCACCAAACCTTTTGCCTTAATGGTGCGTTTGTTTGCCAATATTACTGCAGGACACATCATTATTTTAAGTTTGATTTCACTCATTTTCATATTTGGAACAGCTTGGGCTTCGTTAGTATCTATTCCTTTTACTTTGTTTATTAGCTGTTTGGAACTTTTGGTAGCTTTGCTACAAGCCTATGTATTTACACTACTTTCTGCTTTATTTATAGGGCAAGCTGTGGAGGAAGAACATCATTAAAATGTATTTGGAAAGCATACTGATAGAAATGCTTCTGAAAATGATTTAAAATTTTGAATTTAATTTTTTATTAACTATTTAATTTTTTTATTATGATTTTAGCAGGAATTGGAGCCGGAATCGCCGCTATGGCAGCCGGAATCGGAATCGGGAAAATCGGTTCAGCCGCTATGGAAGCTATGGCTCGTCAGCCCGAAATTGCTTCAAAAATTCAAACTGCGATGATTATCGCTGCCGCTCTTATCGAGGGTGCTGCCCTTTTTGCTGTGGTAGTTGCGTTAATCGCAAAATAATTAAAAAATCACCTTATAACGGTTGGTTATAAGGTGATTTTAAATAAAAGAGTTTAATTATCAAATAATATATTTTTTAAAGCAAACGTATGAATCTTGTAAGTTTTGAGAGTTCTCTGTTTTGGAACACATTGGTTTTTGTCATACTCCTCTTTTTATTAACAAAATATGCTTGGAAACCGATTTTATCGGCTGTTAAGCAACGTGAAGACTCTATCAATAAGGCTTTAGATGCAGCAGAAAATGCTCGTAAACAAATGGCAAATTTGAAAGCTGATAACGAACGATTGGCAGCTGAAGCTCGTGCCGAACGCGACCAAATGCTTAAAGAGGCTAAGGAGTTAAAAGATAAAATAGTAGCCGAAGCAAAAAATGAAGCTCAAAGAGAAGGCGAAAAACTAATCGTCCAAGCAAAACAAGTTATTGAGGCAGAGAAAAAAGCTGCTGTTGCCGATTTGAAAGGTAAAGTAGCTGCTCTTTCTATTGAAATTGCTCAAAAAGTAATGCAACAAGAATTGTCCGACGACAAAAAACAAGCTGCTCTTATCAATGAGTACCTAAAAGAAGCCACTCTAAACTAAAAATCATTACATTATGTACGAAGGATTTAGAGCCGCCAACAGATACGCAAAAGCACTGCTTGACCACGCTTTAGAGCAAAATATGCTTGAAAAGGTGATGGAAGATATGAAACTGATTCATCAGACTATTGAGCAACATAAAGATTTAAGCAGATTGCTTATTTCCCCCATTGTAAAAGTTTCAGTAAAGAAAAATGTATTGCATAAAGTATTTACTGATGTTTCTGCTCCAACACAAAGTTTATTTAAATTGTTGGAACAAAACAAAAGGTTACCCATATTGGATATAGTGGCTCAAAAATTTATCACGCAATATAACGAATATAGAAATAACAAAACTGCTTATGTAACTACGGCAATACCTCTTAATGAGGAACTTAAAAAACAAGTACTTGCCAAAGTATATGAGCTTACAGGAAACGCTAACATAACTCTTGAAAATAAAGTAGAACCCAAAATCATCGGTGGTTTTATTTTACGTGTGGGAGATTTGCAATACAATGCCAGCGTAGCGAGTAAATTTTCCGCAATTGAACGTAATTTTAAAGAAAATCTATACGTTCAAATGTAATTGAATTAGAAAGTGTAGAACATAATTAGCAGTCGACTACCGACATAAATATATAGAATAAAAATGGCAGAAATAAAAGCAGCTGAAATTTCAGCAATTTTAAAAGAACAATTGGGTAATTTTGATGTAGCCGCTTCTTTGGAAGAGGTAGGTACTGTCTTACAAGTGGGTGATGGTATTGCTCGTATTTTTGGCTTATCAAATGCTCAATACGGAGAGTTAGTACAGTTCGACAATGGTTTGCAAGGCATCGTGTTGAACCTTGAGGAGGACAACGTTGGTATTACTTTATTAGGTCCTTCAACAGATATTAAAGAAGGCGATACAGTGAAAAGAACTGGGCTTATCGCTTCTATTAAGGTAGGTGATGGCATTGTAGGTCGTGTAGTGGACACACTTGGAAATCCAATAGATGGAAAAGGACCAATCACAGGGCAATTGTACGAAATGCCTTTGGAGCGTAAAGCACCTGGGGTTATCTTCCGTCAGCCAGTAAATGAGCCATTGCAAACAGGTATCAAATCGGTAGATGCGATGATTCCTATCGGAAGAGGACAGCGTGAGTTGGTTATTGGTGACCGCCAAACAGGGAAAACTACGGTTTGTATCGATACCATTTTGAATCAAAAAGAATTTTACGATGCAGGAAAACCTGTATATTGTATATATGTAGCCATCGGACAAAAAGCTTCAACAGTAGCTGCTATTACCAAAACATTGGAAGACCACGGAGCGTTGGCTTATACCACGATTGTAGCTGCAAATGCTTCTGATCCGGCACCGATGCAGGTGTATGCCCCCTTTGCAGGAGCGGCTATTGGGGAGTATTTCCGTGATACAGGTCGTCCAGCTTTGATTATTTATGATGATTTGTCAAAACAAGCGGTAGCATACCGTGAGGTGTCATTGTTGCTTAGAAGACCACCAGGACGTGAGGCTTACCCTGGGGACGTTTTCTACTTGCATTCTCGTTTGTTGGAAAGAGCTGCAAAGGTAATTGCTGATGATAAAATTGCACAAGGAATGAATGACTTGCCAGAGAGTATTAAACATTTGGTAAAAGGAGGAGGGTCGCTTACTGCTTTGCCAATCATTGAAACTCAGGCAGGTGACGTTTCTGCATATATCCCAACGAACGTAATTTCAATTACTGACGGACAGATTTTCTTGGAGTCTGATTTGTTTAACTCTGGGGTACGTCCAGCGATTAACGTAGGTATCTCGGTATCGCGTGTAGGAGGTTCGGCTCAGATTAAATCAATGAAAAAAGTTGCGGGAACATTGAAACTTGACCAAGCTCAATACCGTGAGTTAGAAGCATTTGCTAAGTTCGGTTCGGATTTGGACGCAGCTACAATGAACGTTATCGAAAAAGGAAAACGTAACGTAGAAATTCTAAAACAATCCCAAAATGACCCGTACACGGTTGAAAATCAAATTGCGATTATCTATGTAGGTTCTAAAAACTTGTTGCGTCAAGTGCCTGTAAATAAAGTGAAAGAATTTGAAAAAGAATATTTGGATTTCTTGAACTTGCAACATCGTGATGTTTTAGATGAATTGAAAGCGGGTCAATTCAATGATAAAATCACCGGAACTTTGGAGAAAGTAGCTAAAGAAGTTGCAGAGCGATTTTCAAAATAAATTTAGAAAACAAATTTTGCATTATTAAAAAATGGCAAATTTAAAAGAAATACGAAGCAGGATTTCATCGGTAAGTTCCACGATGCAGATTACGGGGGCGATGAAAATGGTATCAGCAGCAAAACTCAAAAAAGCCCAAGATGCTATTTTGGCGATGAAACCCTATGCTTATAAACTAAAACAATTGTTGGAGCAATTGAGTTCCGCTTTAGGAAGTGATAATGTGTACAATGAACGTCCTGAGGGGGTTGCTAATGTTTTAATTGTTCCAATTACTTCAAATAGAGGTTTGTGTGGTGCTTTTAATTCCAATATTTCCAAAAAAGCATTAGAACTTGAGACTCAGAAATATAAAAATTTGAATGTCAAGTTTTATACCATAGGTAAAAAGGGAAATGATGTTTTAAAGAAAACGGATAAAGTTTTCAGACACGAAACACAAATCTTTGATAATCTGAATTTTGCAGGAGCTTCCGAGTTAGCTTCAGAACTGATGGAGCTATACACCAGCGGTCAGTTTGATAAAATTGTACTGGTTTACAATAGCTTCAAAAATGCAGCAACTCAAATTGTAATGGAAGAAACTTTCTTACCTATTCAAACAGTTGAAGCTAAAGAATCTGCTACGGATTACATCTTTGAACCATCAAAGGAACAGATTGTTGAGGAGCTCATACCCAGATCTTTAAAAATACAGTTTTTTAAAGCTTTACGCGATTCGGTAGCCTCAGAACACGGTGCTCGAATGACAGCTATGCACAAGGCAACCGACAATGCGAACGAACTTCGTAGCCAACTTAAATTGACCTACAACAAAGCTCGTCAAGCAGCCATTACTGGTGAAATTCTGGAAATCGTAGGGGGGGCTGAAGCTTTAAGCTAAGTTTTTATTTTTAGCATAGTCTTTTACCTTTAAGATAACCAAAAAAGCCAAATCGTTATATAACGATTTGGCTTTTTGATTTTAAGGTTTTTTAGAATAGTTGTAAAGTTAATCGCTTTTTAAGCTACAGCTTTTGCTAAAAAATGATTATCTTTACGCTTAAAATTTATTGAATAATGAAATTAAAAGTCTTTCTCTTTTCGTTGTTGAGCATCAGTATTTACGCTCAAAATCCTACAGAATATGTCAATCCGTTTATCGGGACGTCAAATTTCGGAGCAACTCACCCAGGAGCTATAGCGCCACGCGGTATGTTGAGTATTTCTCCTTTCAATGTGTCCTTTGATACTAAAGGTATTGAAAATCCTTTAGAGAAAGATAGCCGTTGGCTCTCTAATCCGTATGTGAATGAAAATAAATTTCTTACTGGATTTACACACGTGAATATGAGTGGTGTGGGTTGTCCTGAGCTAGGGGTCATCATCGCGATGCCTACCACAGGAGCGTTGGAAACCAACCACTTGAAATACGGAACTACCTATAGAAATGAAAAAGCTTCTGCTGGAATTTATAGTGTTGAATTGGATAAATACAACGTGAAAGCAGAAATGACTGCCTCCACCCGAGCCGGAATTAGTCGATATCATTTCCCAAAAGGAGAGGCTAATGTTTTGATAAACCTAGGGTTAGGGCTTACTAATGAACAAGGTGCGATGGTAAAAATCGTTTCCGATACCGAAATTGAAGGGATGCGGATGGTAGGCTCGTTTTGTTACAATAGCCCTGAGTTGGCATATCCTGTTTATTTTGTAGCCAAATTTTCAAAACCAGCTACCAGTTATGGTGTTTGGCAAAAACCTTACAAATATGACGGCGTTGAAAGCCAATGGATGACCTATAACGACCAAATTCGTTTAAAGGAAGGATTCGCCAGAGAAGTGGTGGGCGATAGTATCGGAACCTATTTTCGATATAAGTTCGAAAAACCCGAAATGGTGGAACTTAAAGTAGGTGTTTCGTATGTAAGTATCGAAAACGCTCGTGAGAATTTGGAAAAAGAAATTGGGAATGCCTCTTTTGAAACAGTTTATCAGCAAACTCAAAAGGCTTGGAATGAAGTGCTGTCGGTAGCTGATGTTCAAGGAGGTACAGCTGACCAAAAAACCATACTTTATACAGGACTTTATCACGCACTTATTCACCCAAATATTTTAAACGATATAAATGGTGATTATCCTGAGGCTACTACCAACAAAATCGGAAATACAAAAAATACGCGTTACACTGTATTCTCGCTTTGGGATACTTACCGAAATTATCATCAATTACTTTCCCTTTTCTATCCGCAGGAACAATTAAATATGGTCAAATCAATGCTTGATATTTATCAAGAAAGCGGTTGGCTTCCGAAATGGGAGCTGAACTCTACCGAGACTTTCACAATGGTAGGCGACCCTGCCTCGGTGGTTTTGGCAGATACCTATTTGAAAGGACTAACCCAGTTTGATGTTGAAAAAGCCTACGAAGCAATGCTTAAAGGAGCAAACACGATAAAGAATAACCCCATACGTCCTGGTGTTGAAGAATACTGGAAGTTAGGCTATCTGAGTGTTGATGGAGGAGTTTCGGGACCAGTTTCTACTACACAGGAATATAATATCGCTGATTACGCTATCGCTCAATTGGCAAAAAAACTTGGGAAAAAGAAAGATTTTGAACGATTCAACAAACAATCGCTATCATATCGTAAGTTGTTTGATAAACAAACCCGATTGTTACGTCCGCGCCACGCCAATGGGCAATGGTACGCGCCCTTTAACCCCGAAAGCGGAGCCAATTTTGAGAAAAACGTAGGCTATATCGAAGGAAATGCTTGGCAATATGTTTATATGGTTACGCACGATATAAAAGGAATGATACAAATGATGGGAGGGGCAAAAGCCTTTGAAAAACAATTAGATTACATTTTTGATCAAAATCAATACGATATGGCAAATGAACCCGATATTGCTTATCCGTTTTTGTACAATTACATTAAGGGAAGCGAATGGAAAACCCAAAAACGTATGGATGATTTGCTTAAAACCTATTTTAAAAACACCCCCGACGGGCTTCCTGGAAATGACGACACAGGGGTAATGTCCGCTTGGATGGTCTATGGAATGATGGGATTTTACCCTGTGGTTCCTGCACAGCCCATATATACCTTTACTGCACCCAAGTTTAATAAAATCGTACTGAAATTGGATAAAAAATATTATCCGAATGAAACTTTAACCATTGAATCGAACGCCTCTGATAAAAATATTTTTATCAGACAAATATTCATTGATAAAAAGCCTTACAATTCATACTTTATAACTCACGATCAGCTAAAAAAAGCAAAACACATTCGCTTTGAACTGGGTGAAACTCCTAAAAAATAATATTTAAAAAAGGCATTAATTTGTGAATTATATTCGCCAAATGAAGTGCCTATTTTCAAGTAGATACAGACATTATATCGGAGTAAGGAAACAGAACAGCCCCTTAAAATTGGGTCACCTATGGTTGATGATGTCTTAAGAAGACGAATTGTTATTTAGTAACTGCCTGAAAAAGTGATTTTTAACTTTTTCAGGCAGTTTATTTATATTCGCTCAATAATGTATATAGGATAGTTTTCGGTGCGTTCTTCCACGGTGATTCCAAAATCATTTAGGTTAGATTTCATTAGATCAAAAAACTTGTAATGAACTTCCCAATCAAACAACTGTTCTGAACTTTTTCTGCTGTTTTTCAACACAATAGGCACCTCTGAGAGCTCTGAAAGTTTATAAATAAAATCAAATACCGAAATATCATCAGCTGAAAATTGGGTATCATCAATCAAGAACTTCGAATTTTGCTCTCCCCAACCGATTTGGTTGTTGTCCCAATATTTTGAGGTGTTTTCAGGTAAATCAACTACAAAAACCCTTCCTGATGTACTTTTTTCAAACATATTCATTTTTAAATCTTTCAATAATAGATGAAATATAGCTTTTTCATTTTCAAGGGAATTCAAATTATTTTTTATTAAAAGTTCGTACGTAATATCATCGTTTTCAATGAAAATTTGCTTTTGATTGATTTTGAGCAAATACGCAAAAATTTGCGACAGATTGCCTCTTATCAAGGTAATGTTTTTATTTCGTTCAATTACGGAAAACGAAGACTTGCGTAGGTTGGTCTCGATAAGCTTATAGTCCCCTTCCAAAACGATATCTACTTCATTATCTGTTGTGTATGATGAATATTTTAAAAAATCGTAAATTGGAACAGTTCGCGCATTTTTAGATAAAAATCCACGAATCATATTAGCGGTAATATTAGCAGGATTTCCTTTCCATAGCACTTCGCCTTGGGCATTGAGTAAAACTCCGTAAGGCAGTGCTCTTACCTTGTGCTTCTTAAAATTTTCTCCTTCATAATCAATACTTACAGCCAATTTGGAGTGGTGTTTTTGTAAGAAAGGCTTTACCACATCGGGGCTTTCTTGAGTTAATGAAATTACATACAAATCATCACGGAATTGCTCTTGTAAAGTGGTTAAATATGAAGCCACCGTAATGCACGGAGCGCACCAAGTTGCCCAGTAATCAATGAAAAACAGCTTTTTATCTTTAGGGGAAGCCAATTCAGAATACTCTATGCGTTGTGACATTGTCAATTGCGCCCTTAAAAGGGGAATGCCTAACAATATAAGACAACTGCTAAGTATGATTTTCTTTTTCATAGGGTTATTTCTTAAAATAATTTACTTTCAACATCAAAAATCTTACCAAATTTTATAACGTCCTAAAAATAAATTTTGTATGATTTTAGCCGATTGCGAATAAAACCAAACTGTTAAATAAATTCATCTAAAGCAAATAATCAATATGACTTTAATATTACCGTGATTAAATTCACTAATGATATATATTGTTACGCTATTGACTTGAAAAACACGTTACAAAATTTCGTTATCCTTTGTAATGGACACAACTTATGTTTTGAAAATAAGCAGTGAAAAACTTTCCTACAAAAAGTTTTATTTGTAAATTTGGACTTTGCGTTCAGACAATTTTAATTCATTCAGTATATATGAAAACCATTGACAATTTTAATTTCAAAGACAAAAAGGCACTTATCCGTGTGGATTTCAACGTGCCTTTAGATGAAAACTTCAAAGTAACCGACAATACACGTATTGAAGCTGCCAAACCAACGATTGAAAAAATACTAAACGATGGCGGTAGCGTGGTATTGATGAGCCATTTAGGTCGCCCAAAAGGAGAAAAAAATCAGAAATATTCGCTTAAACATATCGTTGATGAGGTTTCAAAAGAGTTAGGAAAACCTGTTATTTTCGTTGATGATTGTGTGGGCGAAAGCGTAGAAAAAGCCGTAGCACAAGCCCCAAGTGGAAGCGTAATTCTGTTAGAAAATTTACGTTTTTATGCTGAAGAAGAAAAAGGAAATGAAGATTTTTCAGCGAAATTGGCAAAATTGGGTGATATTTACGTGAACGATGCATTCGGAACGGCACATCGGGCACACGCCTCTACAACTATCGTGGCAAAATTCTTCCCAAATAACAAATGTTTCGGATATTTACTTGCCAAAGAGATTGAAAGCATCGACAAAGTGATGAAATCTGGCGAAAAACCAGTAACGGCTATCTTAGGAGGTTCTAAAGTTTCTTCAAAAATTACCATCATCGAAAATATTTTGGATAAAGTAAACCACTTAATCATCGGTGGAGGAATGGCGTATACTTTTGTGAAAGCACAAGGCGGAAAAATTGGAGATTCTATCTGTGAGGACGATAAGTTACAATTGGCGTTGGATATCTTAGCTAAGGCTAAAAGTAAAGGCGTTGAGGTACATTTGCCAGTAGATGTAGTTGCTGCTGACGATTTCAATAACGAAGCTAAAACACAAGTAGTTGACGTTACTAACATTTCTGACGGATGGCAAGGACTTGATGCTGGACCAAAAAGTTTGGCAAACTTCAAAGAAGTTATCTTAAAATCAAAAACCATTTTGTGGAACGGACCTGTGGGCGTGTTTGAAATGCCTACGTTTGCCAAAGGAACCATTGAAGTGGGTAATTTCATTGCCGAAGCTACCAAAAACGGAGCGTTTTCACTTGTAGGTGGAGGTGATTCTGTGGCGGCCGTAAAACAATTTGGCTTTGAAAACAAAGTAAGCTACGTTTCAACAGGAGGTGGAGCGATGCTTGAAAGCCTTGAAGGTAGAGTACTACCAGGAATTCAGGCTATTTACGAGTAATTTTTTCATAATAAATAGTTTTAGATTGAAAAGATGTTATTCAAATTTTTGAATAACATCTTTTTCTTTAAAAATATTCCAGCATTAGTTGACAAAATAGATAATTATAGAAAAGCACTCAAAAACGAAAACAAAAAAAGCTATTTCCAAAAAGAGAAATAGCTTTTTTATAAATCTTTTTACAACTGAAATTACAATTCCAAAGCCGATTTTACATCGCCGTTCATCAATAATTCTACTGGATTTTCCAAAGCCTCTTTAACGGCTACCAAAAATCCTACGGATTCTCGTCCGTCAATGATGCGATGATCATAAGATAGCGCTACATACATCACTGGAGCGACAACTATCTGTCCGTTTTTAACCACTGGACGCTCAACAATGTTGTGCATTCCTAAAATCCCAGATTGTGGTGGATTAATGATAGGCGTGGAAAGCATTGACCCAAAAACTCCTCCATTGGTAATGGTAAAAGTCCCTCCTGTCATTTCATCAACGGTAATTTGCCCATCACGAGCGCGTAATGCTAAGCGTTTTACTTCAGCCTCAACCCCTCGGAATAATAAATTTTCAGCATTTCGTATCACGGGTACCATAAGCCCTTTAGGTCCCGAAACCGCAATAGAAATGTCGTAAAAATTATACGTAACTTTATCTTGACCGTCAATCATTGAATTAACATCTGGGAAAAGCTTAAGTGCACGAACTACGGCTAAGGTAAAGAATGACATAAAGCCCAAGCCAACGTTGTGTTTGTCCTTAAAGGCGTCTTTATACTGATTTCTAAGCTGAAAAATGGCACTCATATCCACTTCATTGAAAGTGGTAAGCATAGCTGTTTCATTTTTAGCGCTGACCAAACGTTCGGCTACTTTTCGGCGAAGCATAGACATTTTGGTGCGTGTTTCTGCACGATTTCCACCTGAAGGCGTTCCCATAGCAGGTTTTGATGCTGTTAATGCATCGGCTTTCGTGATGCGCCCTGCTTTTCCAGTACCTTTAACTTCTTGATTTGAAATATTTTTTTCTGCAAGGATTTTTTTAGCCGCGGGGCTCGGCGTATTAGAGGCATAAGTAGGTTGGGGTTCTGCCTGTGCTGGAGCTGTTTTTACGACATCTGGTTTAGGGGTTTCAACTTTTGGTTGTTCTTTTGTAGGAGCTGCTGTGGTTGTTTTTTCAGCTGAAGTATCAATCAAGCAAACCACCTGCCCCACAGCAACAGCATCGCCTTCTTCGGCTTGTAATGTTATCACACCACTGGCTTCAGCAGGAAGTTCAAGGGTAGCTTTATCAGAATCTACCTCAGCAATGGTTTGGTTTTTTTCCACGTAATCCCCCGTTTTAACTAACCAACGAGCAATTTCAACTTCGGTTATAGACTCTCCCGGTGAGGGAACCTTCATTTCAAGTATCATAATGTTTTTATTTTTGGGTAAATGTATTGTTTTTATCGGAAAAATTCAACTTTAATACTCAAAAATAAAATGATGGTCTGAATTACAATTCAAATGATTTAATTTTCAAAATCTTATGATACTATTATTTTTCACACCATAAAAAAAGAGATGGAAAAATCCATCTCTCTTTTACAATGTTTTAAATTTGCTACGAATTATCTTTTGGCATTTGCTGTCCAAGTTTTTCCGTCTTTCATATACAACATATTCAAAGAATTTTTTGTTATTTTGATATATTGTATCCCATCTTGAAAGTCAACGTTTACCAAAGTATTGTCTCCTTCTTTTTTGAATTTAACCCCTGTAAGGTCTTCAATACCATCTGAAAATACAAAATTATAGTTTTCTTCAAATTTTGCCACAGTAATACTTCCATTGTCTGTACCTTTGTTTTCTCCTTCTGAGGTAAAGCCGATTTTACCTTTGTATGTTCCTACAAATAGGTCGTTATCTGCTGGATCATCATTTTTACTGCACGCAAAAGCAACAAAAGCTAAACAAAAAACTCCTACAATTTTCAATACATTTTTCATATTATTTAATTTTTAATGTTATACGACTACTTAAAAACAACAATCATTCCGAAAAATAATAAAAAATCATATTTTTATGTTAATATTTTGTTATTTCGATAAATCTAATGATTTTTATAAAATAAAAAAAGCACCGAAGTGCTTTTTAGGTTTAGGTATCTTCAGATGAATTCTAAACTATTCGTTATGTAAAAATTTCTTTTTCTCTTCCAATTGCTGGCTCGTTTCCTTAAAATTATCGTCAGGAACACAGCAATCTACCGGACAAACCGCAGCACATTGGGGTTCTTGATGAAATCCGTGGCATTCGGTACATTTATCAGGGACAATAAAGTAATATTCGTCGCTAATCGGTTCTTGTACATCTTCGGCATTTATTTGTTTTCCATTGGGTAGTACAATACTCCCGCTTAAAGCGGTGCCATCACTATAACGCCAATCATCAGCCCCCTCATAGATGGCATTATTGGGACATTCGGGCTCACAAGCCCCACAATTAATACATTCTTCTGTTATAATTATCGCCATAATTTACACACTTTTTTACATTTGATTCAAAAAAGAAATTATCCGTTTGATTTTCAGCAAAAAACTTCCTTCTATAAAATATGGAAAACTATCTTACTTCTTTATCAGTATCTTTTTTGTGTATATTTGTGGCAAAAATATTCCAATTTTACTACATACACAAATATGTTGTTACAAGAAAGAAAAGAGAGCTTCATTATTTTAGGAAAATTCCTCAAACAATTTGCTACATTACCGTTTCAAATAGATAAAAGTTTACCTAATATAAACATTGATTTTGAACATTTTAAAGAGGTGCTAAAAACTGCTGAGCAGCAAAACGGTTGGTTTACAGCTGATAATTTACAATACGCTTGTCAATGTTGGTCAGAAGCCCTACAAGCCAAAAATATAGAAAAATGGCTAGAACCCTATCATTTTGAGGCAGTTTCAGCAAAAAATATCGCTATTATTATGGCGGGGAACATTCCTTTGGTTGGTTTTCACGATTTTTTATCGGTACTAATATCAGGGCATCGTGCTGTGGTTAAATTATCGTCGGACGATAAGGTGCTATTACCTTTTCTAGCAAAATATCTGACACAAATAAATCCAAAATGGGAATCCTTTTTTGAATTTACCAATGAGCGAATTAATCATTTCGATGCTGTAATTGCCACGGGTAGCAATAATACCGCACGTTATTTCGAGTATTATTTTGGTAAAAAACCACATATTATCCGTAAAAATCGTAATTCGGTAGCCGTACTCAGCGGGAAAGAAACTCCTGAGCAGCTACACGCCCTTGGCAAGGATATCTTTCAGTATTTCGGATTGGGCTGCCGAAGTGTATCTAAAATATATGTGCCTGATAATTATAATTTTGATTTATTTTTTAACGCTATTTTCCCGTATCAAGATATCATACATATTGAAAAATATGCTAATAATTATGACTATAATAAAGCCGTATATTTGATGAGCTTATTTAAGTTGAAAGAGAACGGTTTTTTGATTTTAAAAGAAGACTCTAATTATGGTTCTCCCATTGCAACACTTTTTTATGAATATTACTCTGATTATGAATCATTACGAAACCACTTAAAAACTGATAACGAGAAAATACAATGTGTAGTTTCACAAGGATTTTATGATGAAGAAGTGCCTTTTGGTAAAACGCAACAGCCTCAACTTTGGGAGTATGCTGATGGAGTAGATACTGTTTTATTTTTAACAAATCTGTCCAAAAAAACATAATTTTTTTCTTCATTTTATTGAAAATAATCATCATTTTTGTGTTTTTGTTCAAGGGTTTAAGTTTTAAAAATGACAAAACCTAATCATCTTATAAACAGTAAATTGATTGGAAATTTAACCCATTCAATATGAAAAAACATAATTTTAGTGCAGGTCCTTCCATTTTACCGCAGGAAGTTTTTAAAAAAACAGCCAGTGCTGTATTGGATTTTAATGGTATGGGACTTTCCATTTTGGAAATATCACATCGAAGTGCGGCGTTTTTATCTGTTATTGAACAGGCTCGTGCCTTAACATTGGAACTTGCAGGGTTAAACCACGATTATGAAGTTTTATTACTTCACGGCGGAGCAAGTACCCAATTTTTATCCGTAGCCTATAATTTGCTCAACAAAAAGGCAGCTTATATCAATACGGGGACTTGGTCAGATAAAGCCATAAAAGAAGCTCAAGCTTTTGGCGAGGTAGTTGTTGTAGCGTCTTCAAAAGCGGATGGGTATCGTTATATTCCTAAAACTTTCTCAGTCCCTGAGGATGCTGATTATCTACACATTACCACCAATAATACCATTTATGGAACACAATATCAGACTATTCCTGACACGCAAGTGCCTTTAGTTGCCGATATGAGTTCGGATATTTTTTCTAGAACATTTGATTATTCAAAATTTAGCCTAATATACGCAGGAGCTCAAAAAAATTTAGGAGCTTCGGGAGTTGCTATAGTTATTGTTAAAAAAGACATTTTAGGTAAGGTTCACAGGCATATCCCTTCTATACTTGATTATCAGAACCAAATCAAAAACGGAAGTATGTTCAACACTCCTGCTACTTTTGCTGTGTATGTGAATTTACTTACCTTACAATGGATTAAAGAACAAGGAGGCTTACAAGGAATGGAAACCAAAAATCAGGCTAAAAAAACATTGCTCTATACCGAAGTTGATCGTAATCCTCTCATCAAAGGATATGCACAAAAGGAAGATCGTTCTTGGATGAATGTGGTGTTTAACCTAACCGATGAAAATATGACTTCACTTTTTGATGACCTTTGTAAACAAGCCAACATCAGCGGAATTAAAGGGCATCGAAGTATTGGCGGATACCGAGCTTCCATTTATAACGCTATGCCTATAGAAAGCGTTAAAGTTTTGGTAGAAGTGATGCAAGAATTTGAAAGAAAAGCTTAAAACAAATTTATAATACACAGAGTTAAGAATAGAGTATGAAGATATTGGCAAATGACGGAATCTCCGAGAAAGGCAAACAATTATTAACAGATAATGGTTTTGAAGTAATTACTACAAAGGTTGCTCAAAATCAATTGGCTAATTTTATCAATGAGCAAAAAATCGGTGTTCTTTTGGTACGTTCGGCAACTACAGCTCGAAGAGATTTAATTGATGCCTGTCCGTCTTTAAAACTTATTGGTAGAGGCGGAGTTGGTATGGATAACATTGATGTAGATTACGCTTTGAAAAAAGGAATTCACGTTATCAATACACCATATTCTGCAGCTAATTCTGTAGCTGAATTGGTATTTGCACATTTACTTTCGGGCATTCGTTTCTTGCACGATGCCAACCGAAATATGCCTTTACAAGGAGATGCCGATTTTGAAATTTTGAAAAAATCGTATAGTCAAGGAAGTGAATTGCGAGGTAAAACCTTAGGAATCATTGGTTTAGGGAGAATCGGTCAAAGTGTAGCACGTATGGCTATTGGATTGGGAATGCGCGTCATAGCTCACGACCCCGCAGTACAACAAACTACCATAGAAATTCCTTTTTTTGATGGTAGAAAACTCGATTTTCTCATCGAAACTACAGATAAACAAACCGTTCTTGAAACTTCCGATTTTATTACCCTACACGTGCCTTTTCAGCAGGAATATATTATTGATGAGGTCGATTTTGAAATAATGAAAGACGGTGTAGGTATTATCAATATAGCCCGAGGTGGTGTTATTAACGAAGCAGCACTATTAGAAGCACTTGATAACGAAAAAGTAAGCTTCGCAGGCTTAGATGTTTATGAAAATGAACCTACTCCTGCCATTCGTACGCTAATGCACCCCAAAGTATCACTCACACCACACATTGGGGCATCTACCTCTGAGTCGCAAAACCGAATAGGAGAAGAATTAGCTACACAAATTATTTCTCTTTTGAAATAAAAAATGATCCATCATTCTTTAGCTACTAAAAAAGACAAAAGTTAAAATTGAGCCGTTTTTATTAAAAACGGCTCGATTTTTCTATATCCAAATGCTTAATTCACTTTTTCTAACGATTAAAAACCGCTATAATTGTTTCAAATCCTTTATCACCTTAAAAGCAATATCAATTTGATGTTCGGGCACAATTATGGTAAATTCATTAGCGGTTGAAATCACTTCATTGATACTAATACCCTCCCAAGCAATACGCTGAAAGATAAAATAATAGATACCTGGAGTTGATACGTTTTCATTAGGAAGTTTCACACTAATCGAACCTAAGCCAGTGAACTTACTAATACATTTTTCTTTGGCGAAAATTTCTTCCATCAAAGGGTCAATAGAGTTACTCACCACAATACTGGTCTCGTTTACTCCCCGTGAAGAGGTATAAAAAATATCTTTAGTATCCTGTATATTACGTAACAATTCAGATTGACAAAGTAACAGATTTTCAGAAACAGAAAAAGTATAGTCCGTTAGGTTAGAGCGAACCGTAATCTCCCCAATATCTTTCAATATTTTAATAATTCTGTGAGTTGCCCGAAATTCCATATCTACCGAAAGACGTTTGAGCGCCATAACAATAGCCCCATTGCGAACCTCTTTGCCAACATCACCTTCTATTTCCTTTCGTATAATTCTAGCCAATGAAGTGAGGTTAATAATACCCTGCGAAAGCGCTGTTTGTAAAAAAGGTTTTGATTTTATGTAGCTTTCTACCGCTGAAGAAACTGTTCTCATAAGATATTTGCTTTAAGTTTTACTTACTTGTTACAAAAATACAAAAAAATAATTATTTATAACATTTTTGTTGTTTTATTATAACAAAATGAGATTGAGTTTAATAAAAACTGCCTCCAAAAAGCAATTGCTTTTTGGAGGCAGTCTATTTTTCTCTAGAATTTTATTAATTTGCTAATCTAAATGTAATTGGATAAGCGAACGTTACAGGTGTTGGCTTATTACGTTGTTTTCCAGGGATAAGTTTAGGTAATTTTTCGATGATTCTTCGTGCTTCAGCTTCCAAACTTTTATCTGGTCCGCGAACTACTAAAATGGTGATGGTACCATCAGTATTGATACGGAATTGTACATTTACTCTACCTTGGATACCCATTTCTTGTGCCATTTCGGGGTATCGGAAGTTTTTCTTAACGTGATTGTCTAAGTTTTGTTTAAAGCAATCAAATTGTTTGTCTTTAGGTACACCTTTACAAGCCTCAAACATCGGTTTGTCTTCAATCAAAGTAAAAGGAACATCAACAGGAATCTCTTCTTCTACGGTTTCAATATGTTCAACTTCAACGATTTTCTCCTCTTTATTGGTTTCCGTATTAAAATTATTTTCCTCTTTGATTTCTTTATTATCTTCCACAATTTCAATTACTGGAGGTGCTTGTTGTGGCGGCGGTGGCGGTGGCGGTGGCGGCGTATTTGGCATTACTATGGCGTCCAATTCTTCATCCAAATTCTTGTCGACATCCATCACGTGGTTGAATTTCTTATCGTCGTCCTTTGATTTCATTTCGATAGCTCCCCAAGTGAGCCCAGAAACCAAAGCAAGACCGAGAGCAAAGAACAATCCACTATTTTTGGTCAAGTCGGCGTGAGGGTTCTTTTTCGGTTTCATAACTTGATTTTTTTAAAGGGTTATTGTTATAATTTTTGCAAACATTGTTAAAATACTTTTTTGCATTTTGAGGTTAACCTTGTTATAAATACCAAAGCAACAACTATGCCAAAAGTATTAAACAATACGTCAAAAATATCTGCGCTTCTTGTATCTGTTATTGTCTTTTGCAGTATTTCCATACTCAATCCCCAAACAAATGCTACAATTCCGGCAAAAGTGTAGATAGATAAAGTTTTGTTAAAAAACAATAATTCTCTCTTTAAAGCCAAAACAAGAAGCAGGGTAAATACAAAATAAAACGTAAAATGAGCTATCTTATCCAAGTGTGGTATGAAGCTCGAAACGGTTTCTTTACTTGGAGTTTTTAGGCTGGGAAAGGTAACCATAATCAGCCATAAACTCCACAAAATGCTGTATTTGTAACTTTTAAGCTCCAATGAGTTCTTTATAGGCTTGGGCAGAAAGTAAAGTTTCTACCTGTGAAGGGTCAGCGATTTTAACTTTAATCATCCAACCATCTCCGTAAGGGTCAGTATTTACTTGCTCTGGGTTTTCTTCCAAAGAAGCGTTAAATTCAATAATTTCTCCGCTCAAAGGTAAGAACAAGTCAGAAACGGTTTTAACAGCCTCAACAGTTCCGAAAACTTCCTCTTTGTCAAGAGTTTCCCCTTCGGTTTCAACTTCAACATAAACGATATCCCCCAATTCTCTTTGAGCAAAATCGGTAATTCCTACCACGGCAACATCTCCCTCGATGCGTACCCACTCGTGGTCATTCGTGTACTTTAATTCTGATGGTATATTCATAATGCTTCTAATAATTTTCAAACAGATTTCAAATGTAACAAAATATTTTAATATACAAAGATTTGTTGGCTTGTTTTTTACTTAATTGGTTTTACAATTTGCAGAAACCATTGTTTTACATCACCTTGCAGATGCCCCTCCAATTTCTCTTTACAAATTTGATGATAATCATTTAACCATTGTTTTTCTTCAATAGTGAGTAAATCCGAATTGATTCCTTGAGGCATAAAAGGACACAAGGTTAGGGTTTCAAACTGATAGAACGTGCCATAAGGTGTTTTTTCATATGGAACAACAGCTACCAAATTTTCGTGGCGAATACCATACTGGCTTTCTACATAAAAACCAGGCTCGTTAGAACAAACCATTCCTGGTAGTAATTCTTGAGGGTTAAGGTCTTTTCGGATATTTTGAGGCCCTTCGTGAACATTCATAAAGCTACCCACTCCGTGACCAGTACCGTGACCATAGTCTTTTGCATTTTTCCAAAGTGGCATTCGAGCAAAGGCATCGAGTTGTACTCCGCGCGTTCCTCTTGGGAATTTTACCATTGAAAGTTGAATCATTCCTTTGAGCGTGAGTGTGCTATCATCAATAAACTCTTGAGATACCTCTCCTAAAGGAATGGTTCGGGTAATGTCGGTAGTACCTTCCAAATATTGTCCTCCCGAGTCCACCAAAATACTTCCTCTGGCGAAAATTTCTTTACTTGCTGTTTCTGGAGCAGAGTAATGTACAATAGCTCCATTGCCCTCATAGCCCACAATACTTCCAAAACTTTCACCTACAAAATGTTCGCCTTCGCTACGAAATGCACGTAAACGCTGACCTACACTATATTCCGTCATTGTTTCTTTTCCTACCTGATGGGTAAGCCAATACAAAAATTTTACCATAGCTACTCCATCACGAACCATTACTTTTCGGAAGCCCTCCAATTCAGTTTCATTTTTTACGGCTTTCATCAAACTGGCTGGTGAGGCAGCTTCAATACAAATGTTTTCAGCTTCTAAACTTTTGAAAATAGCCTGATTACTATTTGAGGAAAGTAATACTCTTTTCCCTTTAATTTTGGATAAGAAGTTAAAAAAATCGGAATAGGGCAACCACTCAACATTTGATTTTTTTAAATGACTAGCTACCTCTTCCGTTATTTTTTCTGTTTTGGCAAATAAAAAAGTTTGGTTTTCAGAAAGTGCAATGTAACCTAAGAAAACAGGATTGTAGGCCACATCACTTCCTCTTAGATTCAACGTCCAAGCTACCTCGTCTAAGGCAGTTATCAAATGAAAATTGGTATTTAAAACTTTCATTTTCAGACGAATATTATTTATTTTTTCACTTACCGATTGACCAGCCCATTTTTCAGGATGTACAAATATGGAGTGATCCCCCTCATCAGGACGATTTTGCCAAACATCATCAAGTAAAGGTCTGTCAGTCAAATGGATATCTTTAACAGCCAATGATTTTTTTAATTTTTCCCAATTTAAGTGCGATGTGGCTAAGGCATTAACAGCTACTGTGGCATTTTTAGGGAGTTGTGTGCCTATCCATTCCATATAGTCAGGGGTGCCTTCGACGCTATCTTTAAAGAGTTCAATTCCAGAGTTTTTTAGTTCAATGGGGGCTTGAACAAAGTATCGAGAATCAGTCCAAAGCCCTGCTTTTTCTTGGGTGATTACTACCCAACCTGCCGATCCGGTAAACCCTGAAATCCAACGGCGTTCTTGCCATTGTGTGGGCATATATTCGCTCATATGGGGGTCTGACCCAAAAACGATAAAAGCATCTACCTTTTGTTGTTTCATCGCTTTGCGTAAAGCAGCTAATTTTTCGGGTGTATTCATTTTATGATATTTTTAAATGATTATTTTATGGAAGATTGATATAATTTCGCAACATATTTTCCGATAACGTCAAATTCTAAATTTACAACATCACCTTTTTTGAGGTTTTTAAAATTAGTATGTTGTAAGGTGTACGGAATAATGGCAACACTGAAACTATTGGTTTGCGAGTCCACAACGGTCAAACTCACGCCATTGACCGTAATTGATCCTTTTTCGATGGTTACGTTGCCTTGCGTTGGGTCGTAAACGAAAGTAAATCGGGTACTGCCATTTTCGTCCTTAATTTCGGAGCAAATGGCGGTTTGGTCAACGTGTCCTTGAACGATATGCCCATCAAGCCGAGCATTCATCAGCATACTTCGCTCTAAATTAACTTGGTTGCCAACAGATAAAGTACTGAGATCGGTTTTACGTAAAGTTTCATCAATAGCAGTAACTTTATACACCTCATTGTCAATAGATACCACGGTTAAGCATACGCCATTGTGGGCTACACTTTGATCAATTTTCAACTCATTGGTAAAATTACTTTTAATAAATAGATGTAAATTCGATTTCTCTTTTTCGATTTTAACAATTTCGCCCAAATCTTCAACAATTCCAGTAAACATATTTCTTTTCAAAATGTGGATTTCTCCACAAAGTTATAAATTTTTTTGTTAAACGCATTCTTTCTTTATGATGTACATTGTTCAAGTAAAGATGCGAAATTAACTATTTATCAAGTGTTTTAAAAATAGAATGAAGCATAATCCTTTTGGAATTCCTATCTTTGTCCGCCAGAATATAATTCGTTGAATATTAATTAAAACAGAAAATATAGGGAAAATCAGTATGATTAAAAAAATTACAAACCATAAAATATTCAAACTTTTCAAACTAACATCACTGGAGTTTTTGGAGGATAATTGCCTGAAACTAAGTGCATCTTTGTCCTACTCCACGATTTTCGCATTGCCTTCATTGGCAATTTTAATCATCTCATCGGTGGGATTGTTTTACGATGCCAATCAAGTTTCGTCCGAATTTTTCCATCAACTTGCTGATTTAGTCGGAGAAAAATCGGCTTTACAAATTCAATCCGTTATCGACAACATACAAATTGACGATTCGGGAAGGATAGCCCAATGGATAAGCATCGCTACACTTATTTTCACAGCTTCGGCGGTATTTGCTGAAATTCAGAGTTCTATAAACTATATTTGGGAACTGAAAGCTAAACCTCAAAAGGGAATTTTACGTATTATCATCAACCGATTGCTTTCCTTTGCGATGATTGGAGCTTTGGGTTTTGTGCTGTTAGTCAGTTTGTTAATAAACACATTCATTGATATTTTGTTCAAACAATTATCACGAATGTTTTCGGAGAATTCAGTTTATCTTGCCCAGATTTTTAATATTGCAATTGTTTTTTCGATAGTTACGATTATATTTAGCTTCATTTTCAAGACCTTACCTGACGGGAAGTTAAAATGGAAGGATACGCTCATTGGGGCAGGATTTACTTCTATTTTGTTTATGCTGGGTAAATTTGTAATTGGGAATTATTTAGTAAATACCGCTAAATTAGATGTTTATGGAGCGGCAGGTTCTGTTTTGGTTTTGTTGGTATGGGTTTATTACTCGGCAATCATACTTTATTTCGGAGCAGTTTTTACCAAAAATTATTCGGAAATGTACGGAACTCCCATAGAGCCAAGCAGTTATTCTGTTCGTGTCATCATAGAGGAAAGGGAGGTGGATTATGCCAAACAGCCTTCGGAAATTGCTGAAAAACAAGAAGATATGTCCAATAAAAGAAAGAAAACCAGCTAGAAAGTGAAGCTGATTTTCTTGATTGTAAAATGTATGGCTTTTCCTCATACATTTTTCATTTGTTAATCATTTATCTATTTAAATACCCTTTCAACGCCTCTACATATTCCTCAAAGGCTTCTAAGCCTTGGGAAGTAAGAGCGAGTTCCGTATTTGGATAATTATCTTTAAATGATTTGGTTACAGTGATATATCCCGCTTTTTCGAGTTTAGCTATCTGTACACTGATGTTTCCCGAAGTAGCTTGGGTAACTTCTTTTATCCGATTGAAATCTGCTTTTTCTTCCGAAACCAAAAGTGACATGATTGCCAATCGTAACTGCGAATGCAAAAGAGGATTTAAATTTTTAAACATCACTTGATTTATACGGTTTTTATTTCTTTGTTTTCTTCGTGAATGATAATTGCTTGTGAATTGGTTATCGGACACAAATCTATTTTTTTTCCAAATTCTGAAATCATGGTTTCTACTACTTCTACAAATGGAAAATTGGTGTAATGAGGTACGGGGTAAAAATCAATAACATCTAAGCCTACAAAAGATTGTAATTCGGGGGCTTTTGCTACATCGTCCATTAGGGTAACATATTCAATATTAGATGAAAGCACCATAGAACCCGCCGATTCTCCTATATAAGTTTTTCCTTTCTTAATTTCCTCGATAATGATGGTATCTGCACCCGATTTTTTCAACTCTTGAAGAAGAAAAAATGTATTCCCTCCCGAAATATAAATGAAATCGTTTTGCTGAATTTTTTCTTTAATTTCAGAATATTTTGCGGTGGAAATTTCCAACTCATCAATGATAAATCCCATTTTTTCAAAGGTCTTTTTTGCAGTATCTACATAAAAGGTAACCTCTTCCACTAAACTTGCCGTAGCGATAAAAGTGATTATTTTTCCTTTATTTTCGACTCCTGCAAATGTTTCGAAAATAGAAGCTACCTCACTAAAAGAGGAACATAGAAATATATTTTTCATTGTTTTTGTTTTTTATTCACCGTAGGGACGAGACACATCTCGTCCGCTTGTAATTTCATTATAATCAATGTGTTAAAAATATCCGTTCCTTACGAAAAGATTCGTTTTTTATAATCCGAATGCAACTGAATTCCTGGAATTAAAAACAACAAGGCTGCCAAAACTACGGTCATCAAAATGCTGTAATATCCGTAATTGATAAACAAAGTACTGTAAACCAACGCAAAGGAAACCAGCGAAGTACTTATCCAAAGTTGGTTTTTCAGCTGTAATGCCGTTGCCAGGGAAGCCATTGCAAAAGGTAGGTATATCAGTACAATAATCCACTTGGAAGATTGTGTAAATCCGCCCACCATTGCACCTATTCCCGCCACGAACCAAAGCCAGCCCATCCAGTCGATGCTTTTGCCTTGTTTTTCGGCTTTTATGCCTTCTCGCATTTTGGCAATAAAGGTAAAAATAAATCCCAAAGGCATCAAAATAAGCCACACGAGTCCCGATTTATTGAAATGAAAATCAAATTGATACATCAGGAAATGTATAGTTCCTGCTAACATAATGAGTACGCCCCAAAAGATAAAGAAAAATCCGTTTTGTTCGTACTTTTGTTTGCGTTGATTGATAACCTCTTGAATGATTTTTAGGCTATCATTAGGTTGTAATTGTTCCATTTTTTATTGAATTTTAAATAGGTTACAAATATAATTTAATTTATTTTATAAATCAAAACCGCACCATCGTTCCAAAATAGAAAATCCGTTTTTGGAGGTGGTTGTAATGTAAATTTGTGTAATCCGAATTGTAATACACCGAAGCAGAATTGTTGAAATTCAACAGATTATTGACAGAAATAAAAGCAATAACTGCTGTTTTTCCAATGAAGAAAAGTCGGTTTGCTGAAAAATCCAAGCGTTTATAATGAGGCATTTCAGCGGAATACCAATCGCCGAAAATAGGTTGAAAATCATTGGCTTGTGGATTAAAAACTGCCGACTGCACAGGAGTAAAACGATTACTCGGACGCGTACTGAAAACCAATGAAGCCGTAAACCACTTCGGATTTTTGTATGTTAATTGTGATTTGATAAAGTATTTTAAGTTTAAAGGTGTATTATATTTTTGATTTCCAATAATATACTTCTGATTTATAAAAGTATTCGATATTGAAAAAGAAAATTGATGATTCAATTTAAAATCCACAGAAGCCTCACTTCCAAAGGTTTGTGTTTTATCAAATTGTTCGTAATGATTGGTTACAATATCGCCTTTATCTGCTTTGAAATATACTGATGTAGAAATGTTAAATTTCTCATTTTCAAAAGAATAATCCAAAGCAATTTGATGACTGCTCAGCGTATTGAAATTGCGAATAATATAATTTGGTGTAGTATAGCTGTGGTATTTTCCTGCACTGAAAATCAACCGATGCTCGTTATTTGGCGTGTAATTAGCTGAAAATTGGTAACTTGTAAAACTTTCGGTGTTTTTGTGAAGAAAAATATTTTTCCGCAAAGCCGATGAAAAATTCCACTGATTATTAGGTGAATAATTGGCATACACATAAGGTTCTACATAAAAAAAATCAGTTGTTTTTTCATTGGTAAATGTCGGACTTTCAGGCTTTAAACTGAAATAAAATTGCGGTAAAATTTCATTGTAATGATAGCGAAATACCGAAGCATCTACACCATATTGCATACTAAATGCTCTCGAAAACTGAGTTTTAAAGCCCAAACCATTGAAAATCTGAATATTTTTCACTTTGGAATCAATATTTCCGAATTTGAATTCCGAATCGGAAAAATCCACCATCGAAGCCCAACGAATTTTAGTTTTCTGCGTAAAATAATCCAAATTATTCACTGAAAAAAAGCGTTTTTTGAAGGCTTCAACATCGCCTAAAAAATTCAAAGAACGATTCAAAACCGAATATTTTTCATCAATAAAATAATTAAATGTGTTGAAAGACAGGTTTTTATTGATTTTTAGATGTGTGTTTGCTCCCAAATCGAAAGTGGAAAAATGTTGCAGTTGGTCTAAACTTTTTCTGTTCAACCCGATAATAGCATCGCTAAACTGATAATTGGCGTAAATTTGCGTAAAATTGTTTTTACCGAGTTTCTGATTTCGCATCAGTCCAATATTGGAAAGAGCCAAAGAAACTTGCGTAAACTCGCTGATTTTCTGCGTGTTGGTTTCTATTTCCACTAACCCCGCACTTGAATTACCGAAATTCAAAGGTGGATTACTCGAATAAACATATTGTTTATCAATGAGTTCAGTATTGAAAAGTGAAAAATTTCCCAAGCCATCATTCCGACTGAAACGCACGGGATTTAACACAGGAGAACCGTTGAGATAAACCCTTGACCTATCGGGACTTCCGCCTCTAAGCGAAGGGTTAGCACTCTCATCTGTATTAGTGGAAGCAGGAAGTGTGGTAATGGCTTTGAGCGGGTCGGCATTGGCAGCAGGATTGAAATAAATATCTAATGAATTGAGTTTCTTCACCGCAAATTTTTCAGAAATCGGGTCTTTTTTCACGATAACTACTTCTTCTAATTGGTTGATTTGGAGACTGTCTTGTTAAGCTTGTACAAAACTGAAAACAAGTAAATTAAGTAATAAAAATAGTGTTTTCATTATTAAAATTTTAAAAAGATTAAAGGAAATAACTTGTCATATTTCTTATTTTTTTCGACCTTTGTTAGCTAATTTTAATTATCATTTTATGAGTGAAAAAGAAACGAATGAGTACGGAGGTTTACTCAAAAAAAATCCTAAATTGGGAGTTTTAGTGTTGATTCTCATAGGAGTAGCATTTTTGGTTTATGCTTACATAACGCATAATAACCTGACACAGTGGGAACAAGAAGGAGGTTCGCGTCCGATGAATCGTCTTTTTGCTGCGGTATATGATATGGCGGGTGTTTGGGGCGTTACCTCACTTTTGGCAGTGGGAGGATTTTTCTTTCTCTACCAAGCCTATACTGCTTATAACAAATTGTTAAAGAAATAGTTATTTAAAAGGGCAAAATAAAATTGCCCTTTTTTATTTTGATTTTTCAGAAAACTTTTCGTGAAATTTCCTCTCTAACTCATTCGCTTTTTCTTTTTGATTATCATAAGAATACCATTTTAAAAGGCTTTGATAAGCTTCCTTCTTTCCCCAAGTAGGTAAATGTTCGGAATTTTGGTTCGGTTCAGGGAGTGAAATAGCTTTCAAAAGCGAAGTTTCTGCCTTTTTACCTCCGCCATATTGTTTGAGAATATGCGTATCATAATTGCCCTCCGCATAATGCAAACGCGGATTTTCCTTTTGCAAACGAAAGCCTTTTTGTAGATTTTCACGAATTTCGGCATCAATTTGCATCGCTTCCATCTGATTTTTCATAAAAACAAACGACAAACTCAAATTGTTGGCTAATAAAGCATAATCTTCGGCGTTTTTATTTTTCTTATCTTGCAGAATATCAATACTTTTTCGGTTGTACTCACTCGCTTTTTCTTTGTTATCTGTTTTCGAATAGAAAATGGTTTGATAGAGATGCAAATAAGATTTCCAATACAAATTCCATTGGTTATTTCCCTTATTTTCAGAAAGTTGTTTTTCCAATTTTTCTAACGGAAGTCCGTTTTTGGTAGCAAAGGCTTCACCCAAAGATTTTTCAATTTTCTGTTGAATTCCGTCAAGGGCAAATGAATTTTCTACTGCTTGAATTTCAGTGGTTTTTGAATTTTGAGCTTGTGTATTCATTGCAAGAAACGAGCAAACCACAGCAAAAACGATGTTTTTAAAATTTCTGTTCATTGTATTTGTTGTTTTTAAATTAGTTTATATTATAAATTAAATATCTAAAAAAAACACTTCTTTTCTTTTGTTAGGACAAATATAAATTAGTTATACTCTATAAATCAAATGTTTTTTTAAAAAATCAGACAATTGCTATAATCATCTGATTTTTAGTTTTTTTTTATTGAAACAATAAGTGTGTTGATATTGAATGTTTTATAAAACAAAATATCTCCTAGAAAAAAGTTATTCCTAAAAAAACACTCGAGTGAATATGCCACACGTAAAAAAAAACTAGGTCAAACGCACGAAATTTAATATTTTTGTTTTTATGGATTTAGTGAGTTATTTTTCTGACATTGAGGATTTTCGTATGGTGAACAAATGCAATCATCTTCTTTCTGACATACTTCTCATTGGGATTTTCACCTATTTGAGCAACGGCGAAGACTACGAAGATATGGTATTATTTGCTGAAAATCACCCTGATTTTGTGCGTGAATATTGTAAGCTTCCCAACGGAGTACCCTCCCACGATACCTTTAATCGAGTTTTTAGTTCACTGGATACTAGCGTTTTAAACAAATGCTTAATGGATTGTGGTAAAGCCATTTTGGACACACTTGGCGAAAAACAAATCTGTATTGATGGAAAGAAAATTAAAGGTGTAAATCCTAGAAGTCGTGGAAATACAGGGCTTTACATTGTAAATGCTTGGGTGAGCGAAAACGAACTTTGCATCGGACAGAAAAAAGTAGCAGATAAATCCAATGAAATAACGGCTATTCCTGAAATCATCAATAGTTTAGATATTGAAAATGCGGTAGTTAGCATTGATGCGATGGGCTGTCAGAAAGAAATAGCATCTTTAATTATGGCGAAAAAAGGGCATTATTTACTGTCCTTAAAATCGAATCAATCAGAATTATTTGAGGATGTAGTCTGCAGATTTAAAGCTAGGTCAAGTGATTGTTTTTCAGAAGAATGGGAGTATTCTTCGTCTCGATTTGAAACTCGTAAATGCCGTATTTTACAGGCGAAAGATGTGTTGCTTGACGAAAATTTATCGGTTTGGGCGGGGTTGAAAACCCTGATTCAAATTGAATCTGAAAGGCGTTTAGGTGCTGATATTCAGAAAGAAACGAGATATTATATCAGCAGTGAAGAGGGCTTATCGGCGGATTATTTCAATGAATTAGTTCGTGGGCATTGGGGAATTGAGAATAAACTGCATTGGCATTTGGATGTAACATTTCGGGAGGATTCGTGCCGAGCCAGAACAGGATTTTCGGCTGAAAACCTATCTGCTCTGCGAAAATTAGCCTTACAAATGATTAAAAATCAAAAAGATAAATTAAGATTAAAGAAACGAAGACTCAAAGCTGCCTACAATACAGATTACTTAAAAGATATTATCCAAAATTTTTCATGCGTTTGACCTAAAAAAAAACTTGAATTTGTTATTTTTGCACATTTATTACGTATATTTGCAGATATTTGTTTACAAATATTGACTTTGACATAATCATATAAAGATGACGAAAATAACTGCCGCTATTACAGCAATTGGAGGATACGTCCCTGATTTTGTGCTTACAAACGCAATGCTAGAAGAAATGGTCGAAACCAACGATGAGTGGATTGTAACGCGTACAGGCATCAAAGAAAGACGTATTTTGAAAGAAGAAGGTAAGGGCTCTTCTTTTTTGGGAATTAAGGCTGCACAAAATTTAATCGAAAAAAAAGGATTAGACCCCAAAGAAATTGATCTTTTGATTTTTGCAACAGCCACCCCCGATATGCCCGTTGCCCTCACTGGACCTTATGTAGCCTCACAAATCGGAGCTACCAATGCTTTTGCTTTTGACCTACAAGCGGCTTGTTCTAGCTTTTTATACGGAGTTTCAGTCGCTGCAAAATACATTGAATCGGGACGTTATAAAAAGGTGTTATTAGTAGGTGCCGACAAAATGTCTTCCATTGTTGATTATACCGATAGAGCTACTTGTATTCTTTTTGGAGATGGGGGGGGTGCTGCGCTATTTGAGCCTAACTACGAAGGATTAGGGGTGCAAGACGAAATTTTGAAAAGCGACGGCATTGGGCGTAATCACTTATACGTACAAGCTGGAGGCTCTGTCCTACCAATGACTGAAGAACTACTAAAACAAGGTAAACAATACGTTTTCCAAGACGGAAAAACCGTTTTTAAATACGCTGTTTCAGGAATGGCTGATGTAGCTGCCGACATAATGAAACAAAACCATCTAACCAAAGAAGAGGTACAATGGCTAGTACCTCACCAAGCCAACAAACGCATTATTGATGCCACAGGGCATCGGATGGGTCTCTCAGAAGACAAAGTGATGATCAACATCCAAAAATACGGGAACACCACTTCGGCTACCATACCGTTGGCGTTAGTAGATTACGAAAAACAACTCAAAAAAGGAGATAACATCATTTTAGCCGCCTTTGGAGGAGGATTTACTTGGGGTGCCATCTATTTAAAATGGGCTTACTAACCGATTTCTTTATATTAACGAAAATCTAAAAACACGCAATTTATGGATTTAAAAGACATTCAAAACCTAATTAAATTCGTTGCCAAATCAGGAGCAAGCGAAGTAAAACTTGAAATGGAGGATATCAAAATCACCATAAAAACCAATTCAGAGGAAGGAAATAAAGAACAAGTATATGTACAGCAATTGCCTATAGCTCAGCCTATGGCTCAAATTCCTGTTCAACAGCCTGTTCAACTCCCAACAACTGCCCCTGAAACTCAAAGTACAAATCAAGGTAATACTGATGATTCAAAATATGTTACCATCAAATCACCAATGATTGGTACTTTTTACAGAAGACCAGCGCCAGACAAACCTCTGTTTGTTGAAGTTGGTTCAACCATTGCAAAGGGCGATGTGCTTTGTATTGTTGAAGCAATGAAACTCTTCAACGAAATCGAGTCGGAAGTATCGGGTAAAATCGTGAAAATTTTGGTAGATGATTCATCGCCCGTAGAGTTTGATCAACCTCTTTTCTTGGTAGATCCTTCTTAGTGTAAAACTTTGATTGTAAAATCTATATGCACCTCTTTTTAGAAGATTGTGCCTTTAATTACATATTAGCATTATGTTTAAAAAAATACTCATAGCTAACCGCGGAGAAATCGCCTTGCGAATTATCCGTACTTGTCGGGAAATGGGCATCAAATCGGTTGCGGTGTACTCCACCGCTGATGCAGATAGCTTACACGTTCGTTTTGCTGATGAAGCCGTTTGTATCGGTCCACCACCTAGTAAAGATTCTTATCTAAAAATTCCGAATATCATTGCTGCTGCTGAAATTACCAACGCCGATGCCATTCACCCTGGATACGGATTTTTAGCAGAAAATGCGAAATTCTCTAAAATTTGTGCGGAACACGGCATCAAATTCATTGGGGCTTCTCCTGAAATGATTGAAAAAATGGGAGATAAAGCTACGGCAAAAGCCACAATGAAAGCTGCCGGAGTACCTACTGTTCCAGGTTCGGACGGACTTTTAGAATCTGTAGAACACGCCAAAAAAGTAGCCAAAGAAATGGGTTACCCTGTAATGCTTAAAGCTACTGCTGGAGGTGGAGGAAAAGGAATGCGTGCCGTTTGGAAAGAAGAAGACCTACAAAAGGCCTTTGAAAGTGCTCAACAAGAAGCTGGTGCTGCTTTCGGAAACGATGGTATGTATATGGAAAAACTCATTGAAGAACCTCGACATATTGAAATTCAAGTAGTTGGAGATCAATATGGAAAAGCTTGTCACCTTTCTGAAAGAGATTGCTCGGTACAACGTCGTCATCAAAAACTAACTGAAGAGACACCTTCACCTTTTATGACTGATGAGTTACGCCAAAAAATGGGGGCTGCCGCAGTAAAAGCCGCAGAATTTATCAAATACGAAGGCGCAGGAACTGTAGAGTTTTTGGTGGATAAACATCGTAATTTCTACTTTATGGAGATGAATACCCGTATTCAGGTAGAGCACCCAATCACTGAGCAAGTTATTGATTATGACCTTATTCGTGAGCAAATTTTGGTAGCTGCTGGAGTGCCAATTTCGGGGAAAAATTATCTGCCTAAACTACACTCCATCGAATGCCGTATCAATGCCGAAGATCCTTACAACGATTTTCGTCCTTCCCCTGGCAAAATTACTACATTACACGCCCCTGGAGGACACGGAGTACGCTTGGATACACACGTTTACAGCGGATATACCATTCCTCCGAACTACGATTCAATGATTGCCAAGCTCATCACAACAGCACAAACACGCGAAGAAGCTATCGCTAAAATGAAACGTGCTTTGGACGAGTTTGTGGTAGAGGGAGTAAAAACCACCATTCCTTTCCATTTACAATTGATGGATGACCCCGACTACCTGTCAGGAAACTATACCACCAAGTTTATGGAAACTTTCAAAATGAAACCTAAGGAAGAATAATATTCCATAGTTATAACACAAAAACAGCACGAAAAGTAATTTTCGTGCTGTTTTTATTTTTTCAGTGCGTCCAACTATTGTCCATAAATATCAGTTCGGTAGTTATCGTCTTCACCTTGAAGAATTTGCAAATAGCTTTTGTAACGACTCCACGCAATTTTATCTTCTTCCAAAGCTTGTTTTATAGCACATTGCGGCTCATCAATATGTAAGCAATTATTGTATTTACACTCGTGTTTTAGAGCGAAAAATTCAGGGAAATAATCACCAATTTCCTCTTTTTCCATATCTACCACCCCAAAACCTTTAATACCAGGAGTATCAATAATTCTTGCTCCAAAATCAAGATCAAACATCTCTGCAAAAGTAGTAGTATGTTGCCCCTGCTGGTGTTGTTGAGAAATTGTTGCGGTTTTCAAATTTAGCTGTGGTGCAATAGCATTGATTAGTGTTGATTTTCCTACCCCTGAATGCCCTGAAATCATTGATGTTTTATTATGCATCAATGCCTTTACTTTATCAATATTTTTATTTTCAGTTGCCGAAATACCTATACACTGATATCCTATGGAACGATATAGCCCTGCCAAATAACGAATTTCATCAAGCTCTTCTTGGTTATAGGTGTCTATTTTATTGAAAAGCAACACTACGGGAATATCATAGGCTTGAGCCGTTACCAAAAAACGGTCAATAAAAGTGGTAAAAGTAGGCGGATTGTTTAGGGTAACAATCAAAAAAGCATAGTCAATATTAGCAGCAATAATATGGGTTTGTTTGGAAAGATTTACAGATTTTCGAATGATATAGTTACTTCGCGGGTGGATTTCGGTTATCACTCCATTGCCCGAGTCTTCCAACTCAAAATCAACAACATCACCCACAGCTACCGGATTGGTATTTCTAATACCACGAATACGAAACTTCCCTTTGATACGACATTGATAAAAAACGCCTTGTTTCCTATCTTTTATGGTGTACCAACTTCCTGTTGATTTGTAAACAATTCCTTCCATATCCAGCTTTTGTTTGTTTAAACGGAAACTTGCCCTTTTATAGCGGGATAAGGGTCGTATCCTTCCAAAGTAAAATCATCAAAAGTAAAATCAAAAATATCTTTCACCTGAGGATTGATTTTCATAATGGGTAATGCACGAGGCGTACGCGAGAGTTGTAATTGCACCTGTTCTAAGTGATTGGTATAAATATGTACATCGCCAAAAGTATGTACAAAATCACCGTATTGATAACCACAAACTTGAGCTATCATCATCGTTAACAAGGCATAAGAGGCAATATTAAAAGGCACACCCAAAAAAACATCAGCACTGCGCTGATATAATTGACAAGAAAGCTTACCATCGGCCACATAAAACTGGAAAAAAGCGTGACAAGGAGGCAAAGCGGCTTTTCCTTCAGCTACATTTTCAGCAAAAGAGCAAGAAGAATCGGGTAAAACTGACGGATTCCAAGCTGAAACGAGCATTCTTCGGCTTTCAGGATTTTTTTTAAGCGTTTGAATGGTTTGCTTAATCTGGTCAATGCCTTCATTGTTCCAATTTCGCCATTGATGTCCATAAATTGGTCCCAAATCTCCTTTTTCATCTGCCCATTCGTTCCAGATACGCACTCCGTTTTGGGTCAGATAATCAATATTGGTATCTCCTTTCAAAAACCACAAAAGTTCGTGAATGATTGACTTTAAATGCACCTTTTTAGTGGTTACCAAAGGGAAACCTTCCGAAAGGTCAAAACGCATTTGATAGCCAAAGGTACTGATAGTTCCTGTGCCTGTTCGGTCTTCTTTCTGGTAACCTTTATCTAAAATATGTTGTAGTAAATCTAAATATACTTTCATAGCTGTTTAAAAAAATGGTTCGTAGTTATTGATTTAAAGGATTTTAGGGTTTGTTAAGAAATCCCTTTTAGGCTTTTTGTTTTTTAATCTTTTAATTTTTAAATCTTTCAATCTAATTTTTATCCAATAATCATTCCAGCGATGGTGGCTGAAAGCAATGAAGCTAACGAACCGCCCAAAACGGCTTTCATACCGAATTGCGAAAGATTTTTTCGCTGACCCGGAGCCAAAGAGCCAATTCCGCCAATTTGAATACCTATGGAAGCAAAATTAGCAAAACCACAAAGCATATACGTAGCCATAATCACTGATTTTTCATACGTAAAATGCACCCCACTTGCTACGTTTTTAAGTTCAGCTAATTGGATATACCCAACAAACTCCGAAGCTGCCAATTTTATACCTAACAATTGCCCCATCAGCATCATATCTTGCTGGGCAACACCTATAATCCACATTAAGGGCGAGAAAATGAGTCCTAGTATGGTTTCCAACGAAAATTTATCATAAGGCGTAACGGCAGCGATCCATTGGTTAAAAGTTTTTACTTGAAGATGACTCACATCAGAAACAAACCAACTTGCCATACCATTGGTAGCAGGAATAATATCACCAAGCCATCCCAAAAAATAGTTAATCATAGCAATAAAAGCCACAAAAACCAAAAGCATCGCCGCTACATTGGCAGCCAATTTAAGTCCTTCGGTAGTTCCGTTAGCAATGGCATCCAGAATATTAGCTCCTACATTATCCGAAGATACTTTTGACTCAGTAGAAATGGCTTGTTCCTGCGGATACAGCATTTTTGAAACCACAATAGCTCCTGGAGCAGCCATTACTGAAGCGGCTAATAAGTGTTTGGCAAAAACCAAACGAAGTGCCTCATCATTTCCTCCCAAAAAGCCAATGTAAGCTGCCAATACCCCTCCAGCAACCGTTGCCATTCCTCCAATCATCACTAATAAGATTTCGGAGCGTGTCATTTTTTCCAAATAGGCTTTAATCATTAGGGGTGCTTCAGTCTGTCCTAAAAATATATTTCCAGCCACCGAAAGACTTTCTGCCCCCGAAATGCCTAAAATTTTAGTAAGTACCCAAGCCAAACCTCTTACAATCACTTGAATAACCCCTAAGTAGAATAAAACAGAAGTTAATGCGGAAAAGAAAACAATGGTAGGCAAAACTTGGAAAACGAAAATAAATCCGTATGAGTCGGAGTCCATCAATCCACCTAACAAAAATTCGCTTCCTGCCTTAGTAAAATCCAAAATCAAAACAAATACACTTCCCACTTGCTCAAAAACATACTGAACCTGAGGCACTTTAAGTACTCCTATAGCAAGAAGCAATTGCACGGAAAGCCCTATAATGACGGTTTTCCAATTGATTTTTCGGCGATTATTACTAAAAAGATAAGCGATACAAAGCAGTACAAACATACCTAAAGCTCCTCGCCAAAGAGAAGTTACTGAAAATCCTTGATTGGGAATGATTTTAGCAGAATCTTCGACCGCCAAGGGTACGTTTGTTTTTTCTGTTTTAAAGTGATACAACTTCCCTCTTTTGGAAAGAACCAAAGTAGAATCGGTGACTTGTATGATACGAAAATCGCCTATTCCATTAAAACCTTCATTTTCGGGAAACAACAATAAAAAATCATTTCTGACCTCGTATTTTCCTTCTAACTTTTTAAACAATTCATCACTGTTATTCTCAAGACAAAATCGATTAGCTTTGATTTCTAACAAAAGGGTGTCGGGTTGAAAAGATTTCCAAGTTTTTTCCAATTGTTGAGAAAAGACCAAAGCGGTAAAAAGTAGAAAGAAACCAGTTAGTTTTAGTTTAATACTCATAATGTTATTGAATTTGGAGAGGTTATTCACTTCTTTTGGAAATTTCGTCACGAATTTGTGCTGCCATTTCATAGTCTTCATTTTCAACACATTCGTCAAGCATTTGTTTTAACTCCGATAACGAATGACGTTGAAATTGGCTTTTGAAAGACTGCTCTTCGCTTGTGTTCTTCTGAATACGAGCCTCTTGCTGTAAGGAAATATAAATACCTGCTTTCTCTAAAATATCTGGAAAAGTGTAAATGGGCGCCTCAAAGCGAAGTGCCAAAGCCACCGCATCGCTGGTACGCGAATTAAAAACATACTCTGTACCTTGATAATCACAATATAAATTGGAGTGGAAAACACCATCATTAAGCTTGTTAATGACTACTTTAAGGATATTTATTTGGAAAGTATCAGCAAAGGTTTTGAACAAATCGTGAGTGGAGGGGCGCAAGGGAATATTTTTCTTTTCGAGTTCATAGGCTATCGATTGCGCCTCCGATTCTGCAATAACAATCGGTAAATTAATGTCGGACTCCGATTCCTGCAAAATCAGTACATAAGCCTTTTTTTGCAACGGACTACGTGTAATTCCTTTAACATACAGCCTAATTAAATTCATAATAAAATACGCATATTAGCATTGAGAGTGTAAAAATAGCAAAAAATCAGGAAAATACATACCTTAAATTTGAAGTTTTTAAAAGCAACTTCAAATTAAAAATATAAAAATTAGCCCAAAAAACTAAAAGGTTTTTTGGGCTAATTTATGATTCCTGTAAAATTCTATTTTAATAGATGCTACTTCGGTTATCTTCTATGTCTGATGCCTTAAGTAGCGCATTATACACTTCTTGAGATGCACGTCCAGTTCTTAAATTCTCAATACTTTGCGCAAAAGCTTTGTATTCGGAAAGTGCTGTTGCAGGTTGAGTGGAAGAAACTTCAACTACATACACGCCATTCTCTCCCTCAATAGGTTTTGATACTTGCCCCGATTTAAGACCAAATGCCGTTCCTACCACTTTAGGCTCTCGCCCTACCCCTATGATAATGGGGTTATTCATCGTTAGGGCATTTGCTGATTGTACTTGTGTTTTATTAGCAGAGGCAATTTCTTCCAAAGAAGCGCCTTTCATTTTTTCAGCTAATAGTTCGGCTTTTTTCTGGCGGATTAAAATTGGTTTTACAAAAGGAGCAGCCTCTTCGGTTGTACTTATCCCTTTTTCAGCTTTTTTAGTTAACTGAGCCACCACATATCCGGTAGGAGTTTGAAAACGTTTGATTTCTCCAACTTTAGTGTCTTTGGTGAAAGCCCATTGAACAATTTGACGATTATTGCCCAACCCGATAATGTATTCGTCATTAGCGTTCAAATTATCCGCACGTAAAACGCTTAATTCTGATTTAGAAGCCACTGCTCCGAAGTTTTTAACATCTTCATTAGCGTCCATCTCAAAACGAGTTACTTTGGTAAATAATTCGTTAGTTGTAGCATCGGAAGCCTCTATTTTTTGAGCTATCGTTGCCAATTTTACAGCCTCAGCTTTGTTTGTAATTTTAATCACGTGAAAACCAAAGTCTGTTTCAACCACTCCCATATATCCTATAGGATTTGAAAAGGCAAAATCTTCAAAAGGTTTTACCATCATTCCTCTTTGGAAGAAGCCTAAATCTCCACCTCGAATTGAAGCGCTTGGGTCATCAGAATTCTCTCTTGCCAATGCAGCAAAATCGGCATCCTTTACTTTGGCCTTAGCCAAAAGCTCTTCGGCTTTAGCTTTAGCTTGTTCCTTAGTTAAGGACGTATTAGGATTAGCGGCTTGACTTCCTTGATAAGCAATCAAAATATGACTTGCCTCTACTGAACCATTAGCTTGTTTATCTATCATACGAGATATTTTATAATACCCCGCGTCTTCATAAGGTCCGTAAATAGCTCCTTTAGGCAAAGCAAACAAAGTATCAGCAAAAGCCACAGGTAATTGCGATTTTCCTACAAAAAGAGAATCGTAAGGTAATTGCGAATTTTTAGCTACAAAATCTGCTATGCGATTGGTTTTAGCGAATCCGGAAATGGTGTCGTTACTTTTGGTTTGGCTATTATAAACTATGCTAGGTTGTAACAAAGCGACCAACTCGTCTTTTATGGCTTGTTTGTCTTGCTCGGAAGCCATCTCATTAACCACCACATACTGAATATTTCGATATGCCTCGCGTTCAAATTCCTTTTCGTGTTTCTTGATGTAGGCTTTAATATCTTTGTCCGATACGTTTATGGTACTATCGGCAATGCTACTATATTGCAAAGTAACATACTTAATATCAGCCTTATCATTTTCTTGATGATATGCCATTTCGGCTTCAGCTTGTGTTACTCCAAGTCCAGAACGAATTAAATTGAAATAGGTTTGTTGTTTAGCCATTTCAACAATGCCTTCCTCTTGCATTCTCCATTGCTCATACAAGGCAGGATTGCTTGATTTTAGCATAGCGATATAATTAACAAATTTTGAAGCATCAAAAACTCCAAATTCGTTTTGAAATTCTGGATTTTGAGCAATTGCTTGATTTTTAGAAAGTACCGATAAGATTTGGTCTTTTTCAACACTTAATCCTAATTTCTCAAATTGCTGATTTAAAACGATGTTACGTACGTTTTCGTCCCAAACTCGGTTTACTGCCTGCATAGTGGTCGCATTTCCGCCCACACTTCGTAATAGGTTTTCTACTTGAAAACGGAAGCTCTCCGTGGAAATCTCTTTTCCATTAACTTTTCCGATTTCGGTAGGATGATTCATACCTCCTCCTCGTGAGCTTATAACGTCAGAGATTACGAAAGCAAAAAGGGCAAGCCCAATAATTACGATAAGAAATACCGTACGATTTCTAATTTTTTCAAGAATAGCCATCTCGTATTGTTAATTTTTATTATTCAAAGGGCGAAAGTAATACTTTCTCACAAATTATAAAAGTCAAATAGCTACGGAATATTAAAAAAAATGAATTTTAACAACTACACTATGGGTGGATTAAGTCCAAAAATTGATTTTAGTAACCCATCTAACCCCCAAAAACCGTTTTTAGGTAATTTCAATTTCGAATTGGGTAAGGGCTTTAAATTGCAATAAGCGATTACATATTTCGCTTTTGGTTAAAGAAAGCATCCGTTCGGTACCAAATTTTTCTACACAAAATGAAGCCAAATTCGCTCCATAAATCACAGCATTTTTGATGTTTTCAAACGAATAATCTTCCGTTTTTGCCAAGTAGCCTACCAATCCTCCAGCAAAAGTATCTCCTGCTCCAGTGGGGTCAAACACTTCTTCTAAAGGCAATGCTGGAGCAAAAAATACGGATTCGTTATGAAAAAGTAGCGCTCCGTGTTCGCCTTTTTTGATTACCACATAATCTACCCCCATTTGCATAATTTTTTGAGCCGCCTTTACTAAGGAATACTCTTTGGAAAGTTGCCGTGCTTCTTGGTCGTTTATAGTTACGATATTCACTCTTTTAATCACTTGCATAAGTAAATCCCAAGTGTGGTTCATCCAATAATCCATCGTGTCGAGTACCACCAACTTTGGGGTTTGTGTCATTTGGCTTAACACCTCAAGCTGTACGGAAGGATGTAAATTTCCCAGCATCAATATATCGGGCTGTTGAAAATCTTCAGGGACAATCGGCTTAAAATCGAGCAATACATTAAGTTGAGTTTCCGTAGTATCACGGGTGTTCATATCGTTATGATATTTTCCGCTCCAAAAAAAAGTCTTCCCATTGGGCTTTACCTCAACGCCAGAAATGTTAATATTTCGAGATTCAAGTGTGTCTAAAAAGTCTTTCGGATAATCGTTCCCCACCACCGAAACCACCGCCGATTCGGTAGTAAATTGTGAAGCCGCAATGCTGATGTAATTGGCTGCTCCACCCATCGTTTTTTCGGTTTTTCCGAAAGGTGTTTCAATGGAATCAAAAGCTAAAGAGCCGACTATCAATAATTTACCCATAATATATTTCCTATTTTTAAACCTTTATTCGCTGGTAACTACCTTATATGATTTGCCGTCACCTACCGATTCAATAAGCTGTTTTATTCGAGTCTCATCAAGCTGAGAGGCATTATATGAAACTGTAGCTTTCTGACTTTCAAAATCTACCTCAGCTTTTTGTACTCCTTCAGATCGATTCAACTTTTTCTCTATCGAGGCAGCACACCCCATTGCACAACTCATTCCTTCAATGGTAAAAACCTTAGTGATTATATTTTCCGAAACGACTGTTGTTTTTGGAGCATCTACGGAATTATTAACAGTAATTACTTCAGGTTGTTTGTTTTGTTTACACGCAGAAAGTAAAATTAAGGCGGAAAACAATGTGATTATCTGTTTTTTCATCTGTCAAAAATTTTAGCAAAGATAATGTTTTTAATATTTTCAGAACAAAAACTATTCTCTTATCATCATAAAATAAGATGAGAGTGCCTAAAAAAGCAATCTCACCAAATTGAAGTTTAAAAATCTTAAAACGCTATCTTACAAACAAATAGCCTTGTTTTGTGTTTGATTTTCCTGTAATATTTTGATATTTGAGTATATAGAAATACGTTCCTGTGGGAAGACGTTTGCCTTTTCGGAAAACGCCTTTCACGTTGGCATATCCTCGGAAAACTTCACCATTTTTTTGGTAGTTTTTCGATTCATATACTTTCTGACCTAATTCGTTAAAAATCTCAATTTGAAGATTTTTATAATTCTCGATAGGTTCAAACTTCAAGTAATTCTCCGAACCTGACTCGGTAGAAACTCCATTGTAAACAATCATTTCTTTAGTCGGCTCCGTTTCTGTAGGTTGTTGTACTCCACCCGTAGGAGGTGTAGGTTTTGAAGATTTTTTAATGGTAACTTTCTGTTCGTGAATAACTTTATTTCCACATTCATCAGAGGCTTCCCATTTATAAATGATTACTTTGTTCCCGTTTTCTTCCTTTTCTTCTTGGCTCTTGGTCACTTGAACAGTAGAGCAATTGTCCATTGCGGTTAAATCAACTTGTATTGGAACTTTATTTTCTTCCACAGAAATATCAGTTGGTAAAGTTCCTGAAAATGTAGGAGCTTTATCATCTGTTACAGAAATAATTTGTTCAAAACTAACGGATTGATCGCAACCTGTTGCTGTATAAAGACGTTTGATAGTATACGTATTAGCACAACTTCCGTTTATTTTTGTATCAGTATGAGTGATATTTACAAAAGGACAGCCATCAGTTGCAAACTGCGAATAATCAGCACTCAGAACAGCATTGCAAGTAGCTGAAATACTTGCAGGTGGTGTTGTAATGAATTTCAAATCAATAGGAGGAGGTGGCGTTGCATCAGGGTCTATTGTTATGGTTTGTTCGTGGTATTCTTCATTTCCGTACGAATCGGTAGCCAACCAACTATAAATAACCACTTCTTTTCCTTGACCATTGGTTCTGTTATCTGTGGAAGATTTTACTTCAATTTTATTGCCACAATCGGTTGCTGTCAATTCTGCTCTTTGTGGTACTTCACTCCTACTTTTAACCACCATATCTTGCGGATAAGTTGATAGTTTAGGTTTTTCAATATCTCGAACGACTATATATTGCGTGTGAGAAATGGTTTTGGCTACCTCATCTACGGCAATCCAAACTCTTTTAATTTGAAACCCCTTTTGGTCACCAAACAATTGTTTGTTTTCCGTGAGATACACTTTTGGAGATTTTCCGCCAATAACCTGCAACTGAGGAGCTTCATTTTCTGTATAAGCATTATGACAATAAGTTATAAAATCTTTCGGAAGTGTTCCAACAAATTGTAAAGGCTGTACAGATTCTGGCAAAGGTTTTACTTCAATATATTGAACAAAACTTGTTTGATTGTTACAATTATCTGTGGCTGTCCAAATTCGGGTTGTGATGTTTCCGTTTTTTTCTTCTTTATTGACAATTGTTACAGGGTTCGAACCACAAGTAGAAGTGGCTGTTACATTCGCTTTCAGAGGAATTTCAGATTCTTGATTTACAACAACATATTTTTCAGGAAGATTATTTAAAGTAATTACCGATTTTTCAATCTCAAAACCTCCCTCACCTGTTGTTATATCATTATCCGTCAAAGCAAAAGCGATATGGTCAAGAACTTCAACCTTGATAAGTCCTAAGCCTGAATGAAATATAGGTCTTCCGTTTTGGTCTGTATAATAAACTTTTCTTCCTATGGCAATATTAGGCATTACGATTTCGCAACTTCCATCATTTTCTGTTTCTGGCACTAAGATATGCTTAAAGGTTTTCCCAAAATCATCAGAGAGTAATATACGTACTTTGGTATTTTGAAAAAGAGTTTGGTCTACGTCCCAAGTAAGGGTTACCTTTTCACCCATTTTGTATTTTTTCCCTTCAAACTTAGTAATTTTGAAAGGTTTTCCTTCTACAAATTTCACTTTAGCTTCGTGCATATCGTATCGAGTAGCGTGGTTACTTCTTTCGTTAAGGGTGTTTTTAGTATCATTTACCCCTAACCAAAAAGTATATTCTTTTCCCACTTTTAAATCATATTGTTTTCTAAGAAATCCGTTTTCTGTCACCCAATGCGTATAGTATGCTTTTGTGTTTACAGATGAAGATTTCTCGGTTACAAATTCAGCAACAGAAGATGTTTCGTCATTTTTTATATCTGCTTGATGAATGGCGTACAGAAGAGGGTCATTATCAGGGTCAGTAGCATTAATGGTGAATTGAAAAAACGTTTCCTTTGGAAGCCTATATTCTGATTCAAGTTTTGAAACATCTATTATAGGAGCTTGATTTTTAGTGTCTATCCCGAAAACAGGATTTTCTCCTTTGAGCCATTCTTTTTTGAGTATGGTTCTGGCTCGGTCTTGATAATAAGCTCCATCTCCCAAAATTCTTCTTCGAATGAAATAAATACTCGGCAAAGAAAAGAAATCACGAGGAGAGCCATAACTCATTATAGAAGTCCCGTTCTCTGGTTCAGTTTTGATGGTTGAATCTCCTCCTGTTGTAAAAGTGTGTAACGAACCAAACATATGCCCAAGTTCGTGACCGATAGTCGCATAACTTTTGATAGCCACAGCCGCTGCTTTTTTTGATGCGTCAAAAGCACCTCCAAGTACTGCTAATCCGTTGTTTTTACTTCTGGATTTGGCAATAACAATACCCACATCGTAATTGTCTGCACCTATAAGCTGATTGATTTTAAGAGTCGAATTATTAATAATATAGCGAGAGGTTTTATTATCAAAAGTCTGTTTATCACTTGTGTTAAAAATGAGTTTTTCGTCATTTACAATTTCAAACTTTATTCCTATATCTCTCATATAAATTTCATTGAGTGTAGCTTCTAGCGAACTCCAATATTTTTTAACTGCCTCTATACTTCCTTCGCTGCTGTAATAGTACCAATCCACTAATACTGCCAATCGATATACACGTAAAATTTCATCGGAATGTATGTGATATGTATTTTTTTCGGTTGCTGGTCGGGAAAAAGGTGTTTGTTGCGGGGTTTTTGGGTGGTGTACGTGGCAATTTCCGTCTGAACATAGTCCACATTTTTCGCCCTTTTCTTCGCTGAAAAGGATAATATAGCCATCATCAGAGGTTTTGATATCCCATTGAGTTTGCTTCCATTCAAAATTACCTAATATTTTTTGATCTTTTGAAATCGAAAGTGTAGCAACGAACTCGTCATTGTTGTAGCCCACAAAAGTACGGATACCTTCCTTTTCAGTAAACGAAGTGTTACGTTCTTCCCACTGCAATAAAATTTTCTCATTTTCAGATATAGGCACTGCCCATTCTATCTTATTTCCTGCTGAAAATAAGCGAATTACATCAATGGATTTTGTTGAAGTTTTAATCGTTTCTTGTGCAAAAGCCACTTGCCCAAAACTGATAAAACTAAAAATGAGATATATATAGTATTTCATCGAACAATATTTTTTTAGAATGAGATTTTTCAATTTTCTTTGAAAAAAGCAAAACTCTCTTTGTAAAAGTTTTACAAAGGGAATTTTAGTAGTTATCTTACAAACAAATAGCCTTGTTTTGTATTTGATTTTCCTGTAATGTCTTGATATTTGAGCACATAGAAATAGGTTCCTGTGGGAAGACGTTTGCCTTTTCGGAAAACTCCTTTTACGTTGGCATATCCTCGGAAAACTTCGCCATTTTTTTGATAGTTTTTCGATTCATATACTTTCTGACCTAATTCGTTAAAAATTTCAATTTGAAGATTTTTATAATTTTCGATAGGTTCAAATTTCAAGTAATTTTCAGAGCCTGACTCAGTAGAAACACCATTGTAAACAATCATTTCTTTCGTTGGTTCTATTCCTGTAGGTGGTTGTACTCCACCCATAGGAGGTGTAGGTTTTGAAGACTTTTTAATGGTAACTTTCTGTTCGTGAGTAACTTTATTTCCACATTCATCGGAAGCTTCCCATTTGTAAATGATTACTTTGTTCCCGTTTTCTTGCCTTTCTTCTTGACTCTTGGTCACTTGAATATCTTCAGAACAATTACCCGTAGCCGTTAAGTCAACTTGTGTTGGAATTTTATTTTCTTCCACAGAAATATCAGTTGGTAAAGTTCCTGAAAATGTAGGTTTTACCTCATCTTTTATCGTAATGATTTGAGTATGCGTAATGGATTTTCCGCAATCGTTAGTCGCTGTCCAAGAGCGTGTTAGTACATAATCATTTTTGCATTTTTCGTTTGATTTTGTTTCTCCGTTATAAACCGCTTTCGGATTGCAATTACCCGATACTTGCAGTATAGGAACTGACGGAATTTCTTTTTCGCAAGAAATTGTCAAATTCTTCGGTAATTCGCCCACAAAATTGATTTCTGACGGAATAACAGTAACTTTCTGTTCGTGAGCAACTTTATTTCCGCATTCATCGGAAACCTCCCATTTATAGATGATTACTTTGTTTCCGTTTTCTTGCCTTTCTTCTTGGCTTTTAACAACTTGAATATTTTCAGAGCAATTATCCGTTGCGGTTAAATCAACTTGTGTTGGAATATTGTTTTCTTTGACAGAAATATCGGTGGGCAAAGGTTCTTTGAATGCAGGTGCTTTATCATCTCTTACAAAAATAGTCTGCTCAAAATTAACGGATTGGTCACAACCCTTTGCTGTATAGACACGTTTGATAGTATATGTGTTAGCACAGCTTCCATTTATTTTTGTATCGGTATGAGTGATATTTACCAAATCACAACTACTTGTTTCAAATTGCGAATCATCCGCATTCGGAATAGCCTCACAAGAAACTGAGATTGAAGCCTCAGGAGTTTTTGTAAATGTAAGTATTTCAGGTAAAGAAGGGTCACGAGTAATTGTAAAACCTCCTACTTTAGGGTCGAAAGTGGTAAGTGCATAGGCAATTCCATCAATTTCTTCTATTTTTATAACTCCTGCTGATACATCTGGTTTTTGTCCTCCAAAAGCAATGGTATTTACCGATATATTTGGTAGTTTTACGGTATGATTTCCATCATTTTCCGTAGAAGCAACTAAGGTATATTTAAACGTTTTTCCAAAATCGTCCGAAAGCAAAATTCGAACTTTACTAGTTTTTTTATCAAAAATTTTACTATCTACACTCCAATTAAGCTGTACATCTTCCCCTCCTTTATAATTGTTTTTCATTGAAGACGTAATTTTAAAAGGCGTTCCCTCTTCAATAATTACTTGGGTTTGAGCCATATCATACTGGCTGATATAATCGCTGGTTTGCTGAGGTTGAGCATCACTCACTCCCAACCAAAAGGTAAACGTACCTACGGCATTAGGTCTGGTATTAGCCATCTCATTACGAGATTTTTCACTGTATTCTGTCTGAAATGTAACAGGGTTACTACTAGTGGCTTTTCGTGTTAAAAAACGAGCATTTGAGGCTTGACGTTCTGGACGAATATCCGTTTGATGAGCGGCATATAACAAAGGCTTATTTTCAGGGTCTTGAGCAGGAATATAAAACTGAAAAAAAGTCTCTTTCGGAATTTTATAACTTGTTTTTATTTTCGTTTTGTTAATGGTAGGAGGTTGATTTTGAATATATTTTCCGTAAGGAAAATTAGTCACTGACGGATTATTACCTACTTTTTGAGTTCGATTAGCGTCCGAAAAATAAGGTACGTTAACTAACTTTTCTCGAATCATTTGTATGCTTCGTAGCGAAAAAAAGTCACGAGGATATCCATACGACATTATGGATTGTCCTGTCGACATTTCCGTTTTATCACTGGCAGGGTCAATTTGAGGTCTGGAAGGAGAAGTAATGGAGAAAGTATGTCTTGCCCCAAACAAATGTCCTATTTCGTGCATAATAACGGGACGAGAGACCAAAGCCACCGCCGCAGCCTTTTCGGTTTTGTAGGCGTTTTCTAAATACGCAAGTCCCGCTACTTCTGTAACTTTGGCTATGTATATTCCTAAATCATAGTTTTTTTCGCCTATTTTTGAATTTATTATTTTTGTGGCATTGTTAATGATATAATCTGCATTTCTGCCAGAAATTTCATCTCTTTGGGTCGAAATTAGTTTTTCTTCCTTTACAACTTCAAATCGGATGCCTAAATCACGCGTATACACCTCATTGAGTTCCATTTCTTTGGTTGCCCAAAATTTTTTAACTTCTTCCACCTTGCTACTGAAACCAATGATACTTGTATCCGAAAAATATTCATAACTGATTGCCATCGCTAATCGATAGACTCTAAGCACGTTAGTATTTGGAATAGAAGGTGTTGAAGTATCGGAATCTGACAGAAGCACGGGACGTTTGGTGGAAGGTTCATTGGTGTGACAATGTCCGTTGGCACACGTACCGCATTTGTGATTGGAACTTTCGGTGTACAAGATTAGAAAACCATCTTCCGACGTTTTTAAAACGATTTCTTTTTCTTTCCAACGAATATTTCCCGAAATGGTGCCATCCAAAATGGAAATAACCGCTACTAAATTTTTATCGTGATACCCCACAAACGAACGAATGCCCTCACTTTGAGTAAATGAAGTATGTCGTTCTTCCCACTGTAATAAAATTTTCTCATTTTTAGATATAGGCACTGCCCATTCAATCTTATTTCCTGCTGAAAATAAACGAATTACATCAATGGCTTTTGTTGAAGTTTTAATCATTTCTTGTGCAAAAACCACTTGACCAAAACTGATAAAACTGAAAATGAGATAGATATAGTGTTTCATCAAATAATATTTTTTAGAATGAGATTTTTCAATTTTCTTTGAAAACTAAAACTCCCTTTGTAAAAGTTTTACAAAGGGAATTTTAACAATTATCTTACAAACAAATAGCCTTGTTTTGTGTTTGATTTTCCTGTAATATCTTTATATTCGAGTACATAGAAATATGTCCCTGTAGGAAGACGTTTGCCTTTTCGGAAAACTCCTTTCACATTAGCATATCCTCGGAAAACTTCTCCATTTTTTTGGTAGTTTTTCGATTCATATACTTTCTGACCTAATTCGTTAAAAATCTCAATTTGAAGATTTTTGTAATTTTCGATAGGCTCAATTTTCAAGTAATTCTCCGAACCTGACTCAGTAGAAACCCCATTGTAAACAATCATTTCTTGGGTCGGCTCTGTCCCTGTAGGTGGTTGCAGTCCACCTGTAGGAGGTGTAGGTTTTGAAGATTTTTTAATGGTAACTTTCTGTTCGTGAAAAACTTTATTTCCACATTCATCGGAAGCCTCCCATTTATAAATGATTACTTTATTTTCTCCTTCCTGTCTTTCTTCTTTTGATTTGATAACTTCAATATTAACAGAACAATTATCCGTAGCAGTTAACGTTTCTTGTGTTGGAATATTGTTTTCTTCCACAGAAACATCTGCAGGTAAAGATTCATTAAATGTAGGAGCTTTATCATCTCTTACAGAAATAGTTTGCGTAAAAATAAGACTTTGGCTACAACCTGTTGCGGTGTAAACTCTCTCTATTGTGTAATTGCAGTTGTCTCCTTTTCGGGTATCTTGGTGTGTTATAATTACCGAGTTACAACCGCTGGTTTCAAACTGCGAATTATCCGCATCTGGAATAGCATCACAAGAAACCGAAAGAAAAGCCGTAGGAGTTTTTGTAAACACCAAATCAGCTGGTGGTGGAGGTGGCGTGGTAGCCCTTTCAATTTCAATATGTTGAACAAAACTTGACGTATTACCACAATTATCCGTAGCTATCCAAGTTCTGGTAATAAAATTTTCATTTTTTACTTCCTCTTTTTTAAGTGTCAATGGTGAACTACCATTAGCTGTACAAGTTGATACAGCTTCTATTGGTTCATTGGGAATATTATTTTCATCAGATACTTTAAGATATTTTGTAGGCGTTTTAGTAAAGGTTATCTCGGAGGCTTCTATCTCAAAACCGCCTTTTCCGTTAGTAACATTATTATCTGTCAAAGCAAAAGCAATATGGTCAAGTACTTCAATTTTAATAAGTCCTAAACCAGAATAGAATATTGGAATTCCTCCTGATTCATAATATACTTTTCTTGCTATAGGGATATTAGGCATTACAATTTCGCAACTTCCGTCATTTTCTGTTTCAGGAACTAAGATATGATTGAATGTTTGTCCAAAATCATCAGAGAGTAAAATACGCACTTTGGTATTTTGAAAAAGATTTGGGTCTACGTCCCAAGTAAGAGTTACTTTTTCACCCATTTTGTACTTTTTATTCTGAAAATTCATTATTTTAAAAGGCTTCCCTTCTACAAATTTGACTTTTGTTTCGTACATATCATAACGTGTAGGGTGGCTACTTCTTTCATCAGGAGTATTTTTAGTGTCATTCACTCCTAACCAAAAAGTATATATTTTTCCAGAATTAAAGTTATATTGTTTTTTAACAAAATTTCCTATTTGCCAATGATTATAAAATGCTTTTGTATTGTTATGGGTAGATTTTTCAGATTCAAATTCAGCATTCGATAGATTTATATCTGCTTGATGAAACGCATACAAAAGGGGGTCATTATCAGGGTCTGTTGCATCAACTGTAAACTGGAAAAAAGTTTCTTTTGGAAGTGTATATTCTTCTTTAAGTTTTGAAGTGTTAATGATAGGAGCTTGATTAGTCGTTTGTATTTCAGCAACTTTATGTTGAATTTCCAATATTTTTTTACGAATGTAATAGATGCTTGGCAACGAAAAAAAGTCAACAGGATACCCGTAGCTCATAATAGACTGACCTTTACCAGGTTCAGTTAGATACGACGAACTCCCACCCGTTGAAAAAGTATGTACTGAACCAAACAAATGTCCGAGTTCGTGAGTAATGATATGCATATCGTTATTAGCCATTGCCCGAGCTTTTGATTTGGATGACCTGATGGAACCTGCGGAGGCTAACCCACCTATACTAGTATCACTATTTCTTGCAATTACAATTCCAGCATCATAACTGTAATTACCAATAAGTTCATCTATTTTAGCAGAAGCCCCATCTATAATAGTAGCTGAACGTTTTCCATCAAAAACAGCCTTTTTGTCATCACTAATAATCAATTCATCTCTATCAACTATTTGAAATTTAATACCAATTTCTCTTGTATAGTGTTCATTGAGTTTAGTTTCTAACCTGCTCCAAAAACTTTTTACAGCATCCTTGTTTCTATAATATCTATCATAATAGTATTTGTCCACCAATACGGCTAAACGAAATACACGTAGCACATTGTCTGTAGGGATTTTACGAATAATTTTTTCTGGTCTGGCAGTTGAGGGATTTCGGTGGGATTTATCATCATTATGCGTACCACAATGTCCGTTACGGCAACCTCCGCATTCCCCTTCAGAATGTTCTTTGAAAATAGAGATATATCCATCATTGGTGGTTGCTATTTTCCATTGATGTTCTTTCCAAGTGAAATCTCCTGATACATTATCTCCACCTTTTGAAATGGACAAAGTTGCCACAAACAAGTCTCCTTCATATCCTACAAAAGTGCGGATACCTTCCTTCTCGGTGAATGAAGTTTTGCGTTCGTGCCATTGCAAATTGACTTTTTCGGAAGATGAAACAGGAATAGCCCACTGCGACGAATTGGCAGAAAAAAGACTTACTATATCATTGACTTTTAGTTGTGTGTTGATGTTTTCTTGAGAAAAAAGTAGCTGAAAACATAAAAAAAAGAGCGTAGTAATAGATTTGTATTTCATTGTTTAACTAACTTTTACTGATTTATTACAAAAAACATAAAATAGATACTATCAAGGCGCAAAAGTACGAAATTTTGGGCATTTTTTTCTTACTTTTTTGAGATAAATTTAAAAACAACCACTAGCTTTATTATAAAAAACATATCCAGTTCGTTTTAAAATAATTTGTTTTCCGTACCTTTGGCTCTTACGAAAAAATAAAGGAATGAAAAAGATATTGATTACGGGAGGCGCTGGTTTTTTAGGCTCGCATCTGTGTGAGCGCTGTCTGGCTGAAGGATACTATGTTATCGCTATGGATAATTTAATCACTGGGGATATCAAAAATATAGAACATCTTTTACCTAATGCCAACTTTGAATTCCAGCATTATGATGTAACCAAATTCGTACACGTACCTGGTAATTTGGATTATATCCTTCATTTTGCCTCTCCTGCCAGTCCTATTGATTATTTGAAAATTCCCATTCACACCTTAAAAGTAGGGTCTATTGGCACTTATAACCTGTTAGAATTGGCAAAAAATAAAAAAGCGCGCATTCTAATTGCTTCTACCTCTGAGGTATATGGTGACCCCTTGGTACATCCGCAATCGGAGGAATACTACGGAAATGTAAGCACTATAGGACCTCGTGGAGTGTACGACGAAGCCAAACGCTTTATGGAATCCATCACTATGGCATATCACCGCTCTTACGGATTGGAAACACGTATCGCGCGGATTTTCAATACTTACGGAGAGCGTATGCGACTCAATGACGGACGAGTAATACCCGCTTTTATCGGGCAAGTACTTCGAGGTGAAGACCTTACCATTTTTGGCAATGGCGAGCAAACCCGATCTTTTTGTTACGTAAGTGACCAAATTGAAGGTATTTTCCGATTGCTGATGAGCAACTACGTGTACCCCATAAACATTGGTAATCCAGAAGAAATTTCCATCAATCAATTCGCTCAGGAAATTTTAGAAATCACTGGGGTCCAACGCAAAATCACTTATTTTCCACTACCCGAAAATGACCCACTTCAACGACAACCCGATATTACCAAAGCTCGTGAAATTCTCGGTTGGGAACCTCGTATAAGTCGCCGAGAGGGTATGCTACGCACCTACAATTATTTCAAATCTTTACCCAAAGAGGAACTACTCAAAAAAGAACATCGTAATTTTGAGGAATATTTATAACCCAAAATCACGCAACTTTGAATAAAATGCATACATTTTAAACTTTAATAACAATTTCGTAACATTCTGTACGAAAAATTGGACGATTTTTGCTTTAATAAAAATTATTTTTTGATGGAACAAGTTTATATTTTTATGCTTTTCGTGCTTTTCTCATTGGCAATTCTGGATTTGGTTGTCGGGGTAAGTAACGATGCGGTGAATTTTTTGAATTCGGCAGTGGGCTCTCGGGCAGTGAGTTTACGCACTATAATGATAGTTGCCAGTTTAGGAGTTGCCATTGGTGCCGTTTTTTCAAGCGGTATGATGGAAGTAGCACGAAGCGGAATATTCAACCCCAAAGAATTTTATTTTGATGAAATAATGGTTATTTTTATGACCGTTATGCTTGCCGATGTGCTTTTGTTGGATTTGTTTAACTCTCTGGGGTTACCTACCTCTACCACCGTTTCTATCGTTTTTGAATTGCTCGGGGCGGCCTTTTGTGTGGGAATAATAAAAGTTTATACCGACCAAGAAAGTTTAAGTGCTGTATTCCAATACATAAACACTACCAAAGCGCGTGAAATTATTTTCAGTATTTTTATTTCAGTACTCATAGCTTTCACAGTCGGTACGATTGTACAATATTTAGCACGACTGATTTTTTCCTTCCGATACGAAAAAAACATCAAATTTACAGGAGGAATTTTCGGCGGACTATCACTGACAGCCCTTACTTATTTTATTGTCTTTAAAGGATTAAAAAGTGTTTCCTTTATTTCTAAGGAAATGATTGATAACCTGCAAGATAACATCAACTTGCTACTAGCGGTATGCCTTGTGTTTTTTACCATACTCTCACAGGTACTCATTCACCTGCGTATCAATATTTTTAAGATTGTAATTATTGTAGGAACTTTCGGTTTGGCGATGGCTTTTGCAGGTAATGATTTGGTCAACTTCATCGGTGTGCCTATTGCAGCTTGGCAATCGTTCGAGATGTGGCAAGCCTCAGGATTAGAACCCCACGAGTTCAATATGTCAGCTCTGGCTGGAAAGGCACAAACCCCCACTATTCTGTTAATCATTGCTGGAACCATTATGGTTTTAACGCTTTGGTTTTCCAAAAAAGCGCGTAATGTGATTGAAACGGGGGTAAATCTTTCACGCCAAAGTGAGGGACAAGAACGTTTCTCTTCTAACATTCTCTCCCGATTTGTGGTGCGTATATCCGTTTTCGTAGCAACAGTTACCAATGCGGTAATTCCAAAAAGTGTATCCGAAAAAATTGACGCTCGTTTTGTAAAACCCGAAGAACAAAAAGATAAAAATGGTACCGCTCCAGCTTTTGATTTGGTACGTGCTTCGGTCAACTTAGTGATTGCCAGTAGCTTAATTGCTTTAGGTACTTCATTAAAACTTCCTTTATCAACCACTTACGTAACTTTTATGGTGGCAATGGGTACTTCGTTAGCGGACAGAGCTTGGGGGCGTGAGAGTGCCGTGTATCGTGTAGCTGGAGTTTTTAACGTTGTCGGTGGATGGTTTTTAACAGCTGGTGCTGCATTTACCTCTGCCTTTTTGGTTGCAGGAATTTTGTATTTTGGTGATGTCATTGGGCTTATTGGTATGGTACTTTTAGTTGGATTTTTACTACTGAAAAGTGCTGCCGCTTTTAAAAATAAGGAAAAGGAGAAGAGCCAAAAAAGACGTTTTGAACGTAGCGATTTAGTGACTATCAATGGTATTATAAAAGAAAGTTCAGAATACATTTCCGAAACGGTTTCTCGTGTAAGTGATCTTTACATAAAGGTAATCAATAATTTAGGAACTCAAAATCTAGGAAAACTCACCAAGAATAAGAAAAATGCCAAAAAACTAGAAAAAGAAATTGATGATTTGAAAGGAAATATTTATTACTTCATCAAATCATTAGATGATACTTCGGTGGTTTCCAGTAAGTTTTATATCCTAACGTTGGATTATTTACACGACATCATTCAAAACATCTGCTTTATATCAGCAAGTAGTTTTGAACACGTAAATAATAACCATAAAAACTTAAAATTCAATCAGTTAAGAGATTTAAAAGGACTCTCTGACAAACTAAAAGAGCTCTTTGATGGCACCAAAAACGCCTTTGATAAAGGAAACTTTTCAAGTTTGAACAAGCTCTTGGAAGAGGCAAAAGCTCTTAAAAAAGAGGTTAACGATATGATTCAAAAACAAATTGACCGTATCCGTACCACGGAAACCAGTCCTAAGAATACAAAACTATATTTTAGTATTCTTTTGGAAACCAAAGATTTGATTCAATCAAGTATGAATTTAATAATGCTCTTTGACGAATTTCAACACGAGTTTCAAAAACGGGTACGATAGAAATTCGCTTTATCATTAACCCTTGATTCTAAAACGATTTGGAAAGAATTTGAATAATATCTTCCAAATCGTTTTTGTTTATTGTGGTTGTTTCTTATCTTCGTGGGTCAAATTAGGTAATAATGGAAAAAAAGATAAAATTTTCAGTCATCGGAGGCGGAAGTTGGGCAACGGCTCTGGCAAAGGTGCTATCGGAAAACCATACCGAAATTTGTTGGTATATGCGTAATGAAGCAGCTGTACAGCATCTTAAAGAGTACAAGCATAATCCCAATTACCTCAGCGGAGTTGAGTTTGATGTAAAAAAAATACGTCTAACCACCGATATTAACGAAGCAGTTGCCTATGGTGATTATTTGGTATTTGTTATTCCTTCTGCTTTTTTATTTTCTGAACTAGAAAAACTCAACCTTCCTTTACACAATAAGGTCATATTTTCGGCAATTAAAGGTATTGTTCCACAGACAGAACTTATCGTAGGAGAACATTTTCACAAAAAACACCAAGTGCCTTTTGAAAATATTGGCGTAATTGCAGGTCCCTGCCACGCCGAAGAAGTTGCCTTAGAACGGCTTTCGTACTTGACCATTGCTTGTGCTGACCCCGAAAAAGCAAAAATTTTTGCCCAAGCACTTACTACAAATTTTATAAAAACTAAAATCTCTGATGATGTTATCGGTACAGAATACGGAGCAATGCTCAAAAATATCTATGCCATAGCCGCAGGAATCGCACACGGATTGGGTTATGGCGATAACTACCAAAGTGTACTAATGAGTAATGCCATTCGTGAAATGCGCCGTTACATTAAACGTATTCATAAAATCAAACGTAACATCAATAATTCGGCCTATTTGGGCGATTTGTTAGTTACGGGGTATTCCACATTCAGCAGAAACCGAATGTTTGGTAATATGATTGGTAAGGGTTATACGGTAAAAAGCGCCTTTATGGAAATGAATATGGTTGCCGAGGGGTACTATGCGGTTAAAAGTGCATACAAAATCAACCAAAATCACGCACGAAAAAGTAGAACCCCTATTTTAGATGCCGTTTATGAGATTTTATATCTGAATAAAAACGCACGGAAAGTATTTACACGACTCAATGAAGAGTTGGATTAAACACAAAACGTTTCTTTATTTTTCGCGCAGATACATTCGTTTCATTGAGAGTACCGCTAGTAACAAATAGAATAAACAAACCAGCCACATTCCTACCCAATAAAATTGAATGGTTTGAGCTGATGCTCCCATTTGAGTAAGCGACACAAAGCCTTTTGCCCCTATTGTTGAGGGTACTAAATAGCTTATTACCTGTATCCAATTGGGTATAGAAGTGGTAGGCCAAGATATTCCAGTGATGAGTAAAGCCGGAATGGAAGTGTACATAATCAGCATAATAGCATCTTCGCGGTGCTTGAAAAAATTAAGCAAAAATATACCCAAATACACTAGCGAAAGTAAAAATGGAATCATAAATACCACTACCGTAAGTAAATTATTACGCATCGGAATATTAAATACTGGCATTACCACGCCAAGCATCACTAATAAAATGGCTAAACCCAAAACCAAATATGTGGTTGCTTTTCCCATCACTATAGGTAAAGTTCCTAAAAAATTATCAGAATGTGGATATAGCTTACGCAGTTTTTTCCCTTCACGCATTGTTCCACCCAAAATTCCTATTGAGGTTAAAATACAAGTCTGAAAAATAATAACTAAAACCACAGGAATTAAAAAAGTAGCATAACCCGAAGAAGGATTATACAAACTTACTGTTTTTGCAGAAACAGCAACACTATCATTACGCGCTTGTGTGGGCAACTTACCTTGTGCCGATTCTTTTTTAATCTGTATGCCTGCATTCAAATAAGCTGCTGAGGTTTTTACCGCAGTAAGTATTTGTTTGTAATACAGTAAATAAGAAGCATCTGCATAAACAGATATAAAAGGTTGCTCCCCTCTTTGCAATAATTGAGAGAAATTATCAGGAATGACCACAACTCCTCGAATTTCTTGTCTGTCAAAAGATTGACGAGCCTCTATTAAATCAGGATAAGATTGAAATATAGTTACTTGGCTACTACCGTCCATCATTCGCAGTAACTGCCTACTATTTCCCGAATTGTCATTATCTACCACTCCGATAGGCAATTTTTCCAAAGTTTCGTGCGAATACACAAAGGTGTATAAAAAAGGAACAATAAGTGAAACTCCTAAAAATGAAAACAGTACCGCTTTATCTCTAAAAATATATTTCCATTCCCAAAGCAACGATTTCATATATGCTTGCGAATCAATATAAATTCTACTTTTAATTCTTCTCATAACCTCCCTTTTCAATGCGTTTTACAAATCGTGGATATGCCATTACAAGCAATAATAAATATCCTGTCAGTACTAATAAAGGTTTCCAAGTGAATATAAAAGGAATTCCTTTAACTGCTCGGTTAACAAAATATTCGGTAAAGTGTGTGAACGGAAAAATATCCGCTAAAAGTTGCATACTGGTGGGCAATCCTTCAATAGGGAAAGTATAAGCAGCAAATGAAAAAGCAATAGCTGTAAATCCGCTACCAATAGTTAAGGCTCCACGAAAATCAGGAATGAAACTGATGAGTAAAAAACCGATTACTTGATAAACCAGTACTAGTAAAAAACTGATTATCATAACACTCAACATACTTACCTGTAACGGAGTGCCTATCCATTTAAAAAGTAAAAAATTCATACACCAAGCCACGAAAAACAATACCAAAGTGTAAGGAAGTACTTTTCCCAGTAACGCTACCTTATGGTTTCCTCCAGCACGGTGTAACCATCTTTTTCCTTGATTGTATTTGAAATCTACTCCTAAAACGTACATTGTAATCATAATAACAATCATTTGCAACATCATCGGAAAAAGAGCCGTAAGCAGATAGAAAGCATTGTTTGAAAACGGATTAAACAAAGCGTGTTCGTCCACGCGCACAGGTTGCGCCTCTGAAAGTGCTTTTTGCACCTGTACACCTTTCTGTGTTTTTTGTTTTACCGAAATTCCTGCCGAAAACATTCCTATAACTACTTGAAAATCTTTCTGTATAAGTCCAGCTGTCAATATAAACTGATTATTAGTATAACAAATGACTTCTTGCCCCTTTCCTTGCAAAATTTTGCTCTGAAATTCTTTCGGAATACGCACAAAACCATATACTTTCTGTTGTTGTATTAGTTTTTGGGCTTGATGCTCATCAGTCACATTAACAGACATTTTCATAGAAGGAGTAGCATCCAAAGCACGAATAAGTTGTGCCGAAAGCTGACTTTGATCTTCATCAAGCAAAGCCATAGGCAAATCACGTGGCACCCCCTGATGAAACAAAGCACTCAAAAAACCAAAAAGCATCAACGGAAACACCAAAACATAAAATAAGCGTTTAGGCGACAGCAATAAGCCTTTGAGTTCGTATTTGAAAACAGATAGAAAATTCGATTTCATTTTTTGATTGTGTTATAAAAAGTATGATGATTATCGTCCGTGTCAGGCTCAGCGAAGTCGAAGCCTTAATTTATGAGGCTTCGACTTCGCTGAGCCTGACAAAAATCACTTATCTTTCTGTATCATACTTTTTGAATCACTTCTGGTTTTTTATAAAACTAATACCTTAATCATTTTTAAGCAAAATCATTTTGCCAAACTCTTCATTAGATGACCTAAATTCAAAAAACCACTTGAAAAATAGTTCTTCAACGTTTTAAAAAAGGATTATTCCACTATTAAAACACTCATTCCAGGACGTAAATCAGCTATTTTTGCTGTAGGATATGCTTTAATAGCAAACGTTTTTCGGTCAAAATCGCCCTTTGCTTTGGTGGCAGTCCACGTGGCAAAATCAGCCTGTACAGCAATATGTTTTACCTCCATTTCGATTTGCTGATTGCCTAAAGCAGGAACAATTCCTTTGAATTTGTTGCCTATTTTGTACTGCTTCATCTTGTCTTCACGGATATTGAAAACCACCCATTGGTCATTAGTATCAATGAGGTTCATTACCGGATATCCAGCATTAACAATCTCTCCTTCATTAGGAATAATGCTTTGTATTTCAGCATCAGCAGGAGCAAAAACCTTAGCACCTTCTTTATAGGCTTCCACTTCGGTAATTACCCCTTGAGCTTGAGCCACCAATGCCGAAGCAGCTTCTTTATCTTCACTACGAGCTCCATTTTTAGCCATTTCATATTGCGATAGTGCGGCTTGTTCTTGTTTTTGCAAAGCAATCATTTGAGTATAAGCCTCATCTTTTTTCTGCGCTGGAAGCACTTTGTCTTGGTACAAATTACTAACTCTTTGATAGGTTTTTTCTGCCAATTCGGCCGCAACTTTAGCTTGTTGCCAAAGGTTATACGCTCCTTGAATTTGTTCGGAACGCGCTCCTCTTTGTGCTTTATTGGATTGTGCTAAAGCCGCTGATTTTGCAGCTTGTGCCTGAGCCAATTTGGCATCTAATTCAGTGCTTTCCAACTCCAATAGCAATTCTCCTGCCTTTACATATTCCCCTTCCTTTTTGTAAATAGTTTTTACCCTACCAGGAACTTTTGGTGCAACGTTAATTTGCCGAGCTTCCACTTGTCCTTGTAAATAATCAGGCTCGGAACTTGCAAAAAACCAAATAGATAAACCAATTACAGTTCCAAAAACCAAGAAGGCAATAACAATACTTAATATATTTTGTCTCATTTTTTATAGATTTTTTGTTGCATTATCGTTTTTATTGTAACATTGAGTGTGCTTTTAAGGAATATATTGCACAAACTTATGGCTCAGTCCACAAATTTCTAATAATTGTGCCAAAGTTTTATCCATTTCAAACAGAGCCTGATAGCGTTTTATTTGAATCGCCGCCCGATATAAATTAGCATCAGCTACATCGGTAGAAGTGCCAAATCCTTCGGTAAAGGCTTTGTTTCTAACCCGTATTAACTCTTGAGCAAACTCAAGGCTTTTCTCCAAACTTTGTAATTGTTCGCGTTGTTTTTCAATTTCGGTGTAGTACTTTTTGACCAAAGTTTGAATATCTTTCTCGGCTTGAGCGGTAAGTAAATCGACACTTTCGCTCAAAGCTTTCGCCTGTTGGGTATGATGCTTATTTTGTAATCCTTTAAAAATATCCCATTGCAGACCAACCCCTACTACCCAATTATCGGGTTCAGTTATGGGTAAATTTTCTTTCCACAAATATTTTTTCCCCATTAAAGCCACATCGGGTAGATAGTTGGACTTTTGTACTTTCAAGTTTTGTTGTGCCAACGCCTTTTTGAGCTTTGCTTGTACAATTTCAGGAAAATTCTCCTTAGCTGCCTTCTGATAATACACCAAAGATTCAAGCGGAGTTACCTCAAAGAGCGGTGTGGAAAGCTCGGTAAAATCATCTTCTGTATTTCCCATAACGCCATACAAAGCCGTCTTTGCTAATTGTATGTCTTTTTCCGCTGCCATCACTTCGCGTTGAGCATCGGCAACGGCAGTTTGTGCTTGCATTGCTTCAACAGGGGCTAACATACCATTTGCTTCAAGTTTTTGAGCGTTGTACAAATGATTTTCAGCGGTTTGCAACGCTTGTTTTCGTACCTGAAAGGCAGCATTAGCTAATTGCGTTTGGAAATAACGTTCCGCCAATTCCGAAATAAGTTTACTTTCAGTTTTTTGAGATTCTATTCGAGCAATTTCGGATTGAATTTTACCCGCAGCAACTGCAGCGCGTATTTTTCCTCCAGTAAAAATAGGCCATTTAACATCCAACGAAAATTTACCAATATTCTGATTTTGAAACTGATATTTCCAATCTTGTTGAAAATAAGGCATCAGAAATTCTTTGAAACCAGGCAGTTTTAAAAGTGGACTTTGCTGGAAATGTGTCCCAAAACGGTTGCGGTATTCATTAAAGTCCAAATACAAATGGTCACTCATATGAACGTAACTTGCATTGAGACTAATCTGCGGAAAATACAGCCCTTGAAAAGCTTTTGCACCAAAATCAGCGGCTTGGCTTTGTTTTTCCATTCCCTTACGCTTTTGATTGCCGTTGTACATATTGTCCAAAGCTTCTGAAAAAGAAAGACTTTGAGCTTGAACACCAACAGCAATAAGGGATAAACTTATGAAAAAGAATCGTTTCATATCCTTAATATCAAATCAGAATTAAAATTAACTGCAAAGTAAGTCATTTTTAGCACAACTTCGATGCACAAAACTGTGCAAATGTATTTCTTTAAAAAACCTTTATACTTTCTTTAAGAGTTCGGTAAATGTATTACGATGAATCCCTAAATAAGAAGCTAAATACGAATACGGAACTTTCAGAAAAAGCTCCGGACAGGTTTGTTTAAGCAACCGCAATCTTTCGTGAGTACTTCCCGATTGAAAAACACGAATAATTCTTAAAGTGCGAACCAACATTTGAGAAATTTCTTGCTGATAAAGTCTGGCAAACTCTGGAACTTCAAGGCATATTTCATCAAAAACGGCACGTTCCAATAAAAAAACTTCAGCATCTTCCAACACTTCTATATTTAAGGAAGAAGGGGTGTTTTCCAGAAAGCTTTCGTAATCAAGCATCAAATGGTATCTTGGTTGGTAATAAAACCGATAAATGCGTTTGACTGCTTCTCGATCAGTATAATAGCTGTAGAGCAAACCATTCAAAACAAATCCTATATTATGGCTAACTTGGTTTTCACGTAAGAAAAATTCGCCTTTTTTTAGCAAGATTACTTTTCCACATTGCAGGATTTTTTCAATAGTATCTTGAGAAAAACCGTTTTCTTTCAAAAATTCACTGGCTTTCATTTTCAAATGATAATAAAGCAAAAAATCAATATACGATTCTCTGAGGAAAATCGTTTACTGATTTTTTAAATACGTATTTTTTAAATGCAAATGCTACCGCTGCATATTTTTGGCTTCGATACTTAGCGTAGCGTGTGGCACCAACATCAGTCTCCTTTTATCAATGAGCTTACCAGTAACTCGGCATACGCCATAGGTTTTGTTTTCGATACGAATTAAAGCATTTTTCAAGTCACGAATGAATTTTTCCTGACGGATTGCCAATGCTGTATTCGATTCCTTGCTCATTGTTTTCGAGCCCTCTTCAAAAGCTTTAAAGGTAGGAGAGGTATCGTCTGTGCCATTAGTTCCCGTATTCATATATGAGCTTTTCAAAAGCTCTAAATCTGCCTGAGCTTTTTGAATTTTTTCTTCAATAAGCACTCTAAATTCCTCAAGTTCTTTGTCGGAATATCGAACTCTGATATTTTCTGCCTCCATAATTTAAAAAATTATTGAATTTGTTGTCTTTTTACTATTCGTTTAATACTCTGTTGATTTTACAAGGTTTCGCTGATCGTAAACCTCCTCTTTTTTGAGCTTTCCTCCTTCGGTGTAATACTTCCACAGACCGTCCATTTGGTCATTCTTGTAAAACCCCTCTGAGGCAACTTTCCCACTACGGTAATACGACTTAAAAACGCCTTCTTTATTACCGCCAACGTAGGTAACTTCTCGTTGTAAAAGATTGTCTTTATCCTGATGGTAATATTTCCAAACGCCATCACGAAGTCCGTACGTGTAATTACCTTCTACCTGCTTTTCTCCATCGGAATTGAACGACAAATACTTTCCGTGAAGCTGGTCCTTAACCAAATGCCACGTTTGGTTAGGGCGACCATTGTCGTGATACGTTTTTTTGGAAATTATTTCGTCATCTTTATAATCGTTTTCCTCCGAAATTACCCCCGTATCACTAAATTCCTTACTTATTCCGTTGTATTTTCCGTTTTTGACACGTACTTCTCTATGTAACTTGCCGTTTCTATAATACTCCCGCTTAACGTAAGTATCTTTATTGCTATATTCTACTTCTTTTTTGAGCGTTCCATTTTCATTTACTTCTGTCCATTTTCCAGTGGGTTCACCTTCTTTATAGAAATTGGTATATTCGTAATCCCCTCGATTTGAACGTACCTTGCCCCACCATTTTCCGTGAGGAGCGCCATTTTTGTAGCTTTCCAAAAGACGCAAATCTCCTTGCGAATCAAATTTTTTGTGTTGTCCGTGAAGTTGCCCATCAGAAAAATTATCTTCCTGAATTAAAGTTCCTCTGGTGTCATATTCTTGCCACTTACCATCGGGTTTTCCTTTCTTGTAGTAGCTCACTTTATGAACCGTGTTCTTTGCAAACTCGAAATATAACGTTTTTTTCCCATCAAGTTCTCCATTAACATAGGTACGCTCTTCGAGCAAATCGCCTTGGGGTGAAAAACGCTTGTATTTTCCGTGCATCCGACCTTTATTGAAACGCACCTCATAGTAACTCCCTGCCCCCAGAGCCACTTTATAATCACCCTCAAGAGGTTCATCGGTTCTGTAGGACTTATAAAGGGTTTCCGTACCGAATTTCTGTGCCTTAATTTCGCTTTCTGAAACAAATGTTTGTGCATAACCAGATGTTATCCCCAAAAAACAAGCGATTACAATCAGTTTTACTATTTTCATAATTCTTTTTTTGACCTCAAAATAACTATCTCCTAACGGATATTCAGCGACTTGCCGAAATACCAAACTCTTTCCAATTCTCACGCGGGATATCCACCTTAACACGAGTTCGAGCAAACGAATGACTTTCGGTAAGTGCTTTCATTTTATCGTCCAACGCCTTAGTTTTGGCTTTTAAGTCGGCTTTTAACTTTTCTTGCTCACTGTTAAGGGTTTCTACCTCCGTGCGAAGAGCTTCCAATTTATCAATGAAATCCTTATCAATCTTGGTAACTTCGCCCAAATGATTACGAAGCCCATCAACCATCAGTTTAACACTGATAATCTGTTTGGAATACGTTAGTGCTGGCATAGTAATGTTGTTTTAAATGTTAATAATCTATTTAAGAGCTGATTTTAAAAGTATAATATATTAAAAAGAACGTATTTTTGTCAGGTTGAGCAAAACAGAAGTCTTGTGACTACTAAGTACTTCCCCATATACTCATTTTTCGTAAGCTTAATAACCTAAGCAAAGAACACTTTTTATACTTTATTTCAATACAAATTTTATTTTTTCAATAAAACTATTTTTTATTGATGAAAAATTTAGTTTTACTGCAGTAAAATTAAATTAGTAATCAGTAAAATTAAATCTTACATCTATTCCTTTCAACAACCTATCAGTAAAAAACAATCTTACTGCTTCAAAAAAGATGTTTACTGCTGTAAAACCTTCTTTTACCTCTCAAAGGTAGAATTTTCTTTTTGAAAAAGCAATATTTTTAAGTTAATTTTAATATTTTATTGCTTATCCTTTTTAAAAAACTGTTGTATTTATTGATGAATTTGAACGCTTACAAGTGTTGGCTACTATCGATGGAAGTAACCTATATGCAAACTTAAAATCAATAGAAAAATAATGAACGTGGATAGTGCCAAATAATATTTTTTCTTTACCGAATGATAAATCCCCAACACGAAAATACCTATAATAGGCAACAGCCCAAGGATATATCGCCACTGCGGAGGAAAAATATCTAAAACTATCGGAAAAAACGCAGAAACGATGAAAAATATAAGTATTCCCACTAAAAAATACACTACAAAAGGTTCTTCTTTTATCGTAGGCTTTCCGTTGCCTTTGTCAATAAGATGAACAAACGTCTCATTTTTGTAAAGTATCCACAGAAAAGGAAGCCAACCTAAGGCAAAATTGGTCAGCGTGTAATTATTTCGCAATACTGGAAGAACTAACTAACCGACCAACAAAGTCATCGCAAATTTCAGATGATTTTTCATAATAACCGTGTTGTTTCTCTTATTTTCCTAAATTGCGTCCTACTACAAGTGGTGTAATTTTGTATGGTATTACTCCCAAATTTGGCTTCCTACAAAAAGCCCCACAAGTACAGATACCACAAAAAGAATAGATCCTACAAAAATGCTTAAATTTCTGTTTTTCATCATATAATCTATTTTTACTGATAAAATAAAACTTCAATTAGGGGAAATTACAAGACATCACTCTTTTAATACTTTGACAATTTTTCCGTTTACATCTAAAAATACAATTTCCCCTAATCTGATTATCACACTTTCTCCACGGAAATTTTCGTTACAATATCATCAAATTCGATGGGTTCGCCTGAAACATTTTCAGCAAACGTAAGTTCACTAGTAAGGGTTTCGCTTTTGATGTACTCCAAATTGTCCGAAACAGCCTCTTCAACGGCTTTTTGTTTTTGAATACAGATATTGATTTTATCCGTAACATCAAAACCGCTATCTTTTCGGATATTTTGAATACGATTTACCAGCTCACGAGCGATTCCTTCTTTTCTCAACTCGTCAGTGATATGAATATCCAAGGCTACCAACAAATTCCCTGAACTTGCCACAAGCCATCCCTCGATGTCTTGCGTGGTGATTTCTACATCTTCAATGCTTAAAGTTACATCTTTTTCTTCTAATTTTATAATAATTTCACGATTTTTTTCGATATTGTGAATATCTTCTTGCGTAAAATTCTGTATTTGAGCAACTACCAATTTCATATCTTTCCCGAAACGAGGTCCCAAAGTCTTGAAATTCGGTTTGATTTGCTTCACTAAAATACCCGAAGCATCTTCCAAAAGTTCAATTTCTTTAACGTTTACCTCTGATTTTATCAAATCGGCAACGGCTTCAATTTCCCTTTTTTCAGCTTCGTTTGATACAGGAATCATAATTTTTTGCAACGGCTGACGCACCTTTATCATCTCTTTTTTACGAAGTGAAAGCACCAAAGATGAAATATTTTGAGCTTTCTCCATTTTACTCTCCAATGACTTGTCAATAAACGATTTATCTGTCGTTGGGAAAATAGTCAAATGTACACTTTCTGCCGTTTCTTTTTGGGTTCCTGACACCAAATCTCTGTACAATACCTCTGCGTAAAACGGAGCTACCGGAGCCATTAGTTTTGCCACATTCAGAAGACAAGTGTACAAAGTCTGATAAGCCGAAATCTTATCTTCCTCATATTCACCTTTCCAGAAACGTCTGCGGCACAAACGCACATACCAGTTACTTAAATTCTCTTGTACAAAATCCGAAATTAAACGCGTGGCACGAGTAGGCTCATAGTCGGCAAAAGCCTCATCAACCTTTTGGATAAGGGTATGAAGTTCCGACAAAATCCAGCGGTCGATTTCAGGGCGTTTTTCTAACGGAATTTCCTCTTCTTTGTATGTAAATCCGTCAATATTAGCATATAAAGCAAAGAATGAATAGGTGTTGTAAAGCGTTCCGAAAAACTTACGACGCACCTCGGCAACGCCCTCTAAATCAAACTTTAAGTTATCCCACGGATTGGCATTGGAAATCATATACCAACGTGTGGCATCGGCTCCGTATTCTTCCAAAGTGGTGAACGGGTCGATGGCATTGCCCAAACGTTTGGACATTTTTTGTCCGTTTTTATCCAAAACTAATCCGTTGGAAACTACATTTTTGTATGAAATTCCATCAAAAACCAATCCTGCAATCGCGTGAAGCGTGTAAAACCAACCACGTGTTTGGTCAACTCCTTCGGCGATGAAATCGGCTGTTTTCCAAGTATTTTCAACCATTTCTTTGTTTTCGAACGGATAGTGCCATTGTGCGTAAGGCATCGCTCCCGAATCAAACCAAACGTCAATCAAATCACTTTCGCGTTTCATCGGTTTGCCCGATGCTGAAACCAAAATGATTTTATCTACTACGTTTTTATGTAGGTCGATTTTTTCGTAATTCTCGTCAGACATATTTCCTAGCTGAAAATCAGCAAAAATATCTTCTTTCATCAATCCTGCAGCGATAGACTTCTGAATTTCAGCCTTTAACTCTTCCACAGAACCAATAATAATTTCTTCTTTTTTGTCTTCAGTTCGCCAAATCGGAAGCGGAATTCCCCAATAACGCGAACGCGACAAATTCCAATCGTTGGCGTTTTGTAACCAATTTCCAAAACGCCCTTCACCTGTGGCTTTGGGTTTCCAATTGATTTCTTTATTTAGGTCGAAAAGGCGGTCTTTCACGTCCGTAATTTTGATGAACCAAGAATCGAGCGGATAGTACAAAACGGGTTTGTCAGTTCGCCAACAGTGCGGATACGAGTGGACGTACTTTTCTACCTTAAAAGCTTTATTTTCAGTTTTTAAGAGAATTGCTAACTCTACGTCCCACGATTTTTCTGGTGCATCTTGGTCGTAATATTCGTTTTTAATGTATTTTCCGCTAAATAATTCAGGAACATTTTCGCCTTTTACAAATCTGCCCTGCAAATCCACAAGCGGAACAAGATTATCGTTTTCATCTTTGATGAGCATTGGCGGAATCCCGTTTTCTTTGGCAACGCGAGCGTCATCAGCACCAAAAGTCGGAGCGATGTGTACAATTCCTGTTCCGTCTTCCGTAGTTACGAAATCTCCCGTAATTACTCGGAAGGCTTGGTCGGCATTTTCCGCAGGACTAAACCACGGAATGAGTTGCTCATAAGTAGTCCATTCTAAATCTGAACCTTTGAATTCGGCAAGGATTTGATACGGAATTTTGGCGTGTTTCATCTCGCTGGTTTGCACAATTGCGACATTGATAATATCCAAAGCATCGTCTCTATTAGGAATTTCGTTGTATTTTTGCTCGATTCGGTCAAATATTTCAGAATTTTCACCTTCGGCAAATTTACTTCCAAATAGTTTTGACACTAAATCTTTTGCCAAAATTACATAAATCGGCTCGTAAGTGTATTGATTAAAAGTTTTAACCAGCACATAATCAATATTTTTACCCACTGCCAAAGCCGTGTTTGACGGAAGCGTCCAAGGGGTTGTTGTCCAAGCCAATATGAATACATTCTCACCTAAATCTTTGAATTGATTTATTAGTTGATATGAGAAATTTTTTACACGGAATTGAGCCACAATCGTAGTATCCGAAACGTCACGATACGTACCTGGTTGGTTGAGTTCGTGAGAAGAAAGTCCTGTTCCTGCCTTTGGCGAATACGGCTGAATCGTGTAGCCTTTGTACAGCAATCCTTTGTTGTAAATCTGTTTCAGAAGCCACCAAACCGACTCCATATATTTGGATTTGTAGGTAATATACGGATTTTCCATATCTACCCAATAACCCATTTTTTCGGTAAGGTCGTTCCAAATGTTAGTGTAACGCATTACGGCTTCTTTACAAGCCTTATTGTAATCTTCCACGGAAATTTTCTTTCCGATGTCTTCTTTGGTGATGCCCAATTCTTTTTCCACGCCAAGCTCCACAGGAAGTCCGTGCGTGTCCCAACCTGCTTTTCGTTTTACTTGAAATCCTTTTTGAGTTTTATAACGGCAGAAAATATCCTTAATCGTACGTGCCATCACGTGATGAATGCCCGGAAGCCCATTTGCCGAAGGCGGACCTTCAAAAAATACAAACGGCTCTTTGCCCTCACGCGTTTCAATACTTTTTTCAAAAATATTATTTTCTTGCCAATATGTAAGTATCTCTTTGGCAATGACTGATAAATCTAAGTTTTTGTGCTCTGTGAATTTCATAAGTAACGTGAAAATTGAAATAAAATCAGTTATTTAATACTTCTTTAATCCCTTTAAAAGATTCTGTAAGGTTGCGAAATTACAAAAATTCAATGAATTATATCTTTATTTAAAAAGAAGTTTAGATCAAACGCACGAAATTTAATATTTTTGTTTTTATGGATTTAGTGAGTTATTTTTCTGACATTGAGGATTTTCGTATGGTGAACAAATACAATCATCTTCTTTCTGACATACTTCTCATTGGGCTTTTCACCTATTTGAGCAACGGCGAAGACTACGAAGATATGGTATTATTTGCTGAAAATCACTCTGATTTTGTGCGTGAATATTGTAAGCTTCCCAACGGAGTACCCTCACACGATACCTTTAATCGAGTTTTTAGTTCACTGGATACTATGTTTTAAACAAATGCTTAATGGATTGTGGTAAAGCCATTTTGGACACGCTTGGCGAAAAACAAATTTGTATCGATGGAAAGAAAATTAAAGGTGTAAATCCTAGAGGTCGTGGAAATACAGGGCTTTACATTGTGAATGCTTGGGTGAGCGAAAACGAACTTTGTATCAGACATAAAAAAGTAGCAGATAAATCCAATGAAATAACGGCTATTCCTGAAATCATCAATAGTTTAGATATTGAAAATGCGGTAGTTAGCATTGATGCGATGGGTTGTCAGCAGAGAGAAACGAGATATTATATCAGCAGTGAAGAGGGCTTATCTGCAGATTATTTCAATGAATTAGTTCGTGGGCATTGGGGAATTGAGAATAAATTGCATGGCATTTGGATGTAACATTTCGGGAGGATTAGTGCCGAGCCAGAGCAGACAGGTTTTCAGCTGAAAACCTGTCTGCTCTGCGGAAATTAGCTTTACAAATGATTAAAAATCAAAAAGATAAATTAAGCTTAAAGAAACGAAGACTCAAAGCTGCCTACAATACAGATTGCTTAAAAAATATTATCCAAAACTTTTCATGTGTTTGACCTAGTCACAAATAGCCGAACAGTTTGTATTTTAGCCTCAGAGCTTTCTTCAATTAAAAATTCAAAAGGGGGAAGACTTACACGTTCGCCTTTCTGAGGAATATCTTCATAACAACTTACAATGAGTCCGCCTAAGGTTTCATAATCCTCGCTTTCGGGCAAGTCAAGTTTGTAAGTTTCATTGAGATAGTCAACTTCCAATCGAGCAGAAAACAAATATTCATTGACTGAAATTTGCTCTTCCAAAAGTGAAACCACATCGTGCTCGTCTTCAATATCTCCAAAAAGCTCCTCAACAATATCTTCCAAAGTTAAAATACCTGCTGTACCTCCATATTCATCTAACACTACAGCCATACTTTTGCGTTTATGCGTTAAAATACGCATTACCTCGTTAATAAGTACCGTTCCAGGAATGAAAATTACAGGAATGAGTACACTCTGCAAATCTTTGGGCTTTTTGAACATATCAAAAGAATGTACATAACCCACAATTTCGTCGATATTATCTTTGTAAATCAATATTTTAGAGTATCCAGAAGACACAAAGGTTTTAATCAACTCTTCGTTTTTGATGTTGATATCTACGGCAACGATTTCCGTTCTCGGAATCATTACATCACGGGCTTTAACTTCTGAAAAACTTAACGCATTTTGGAAGATTTGCACTTCGGCATCTACTTCCTCTTTTTGTTGTACGTGTTCCATCTGCTCGGAGATATAATCCACCAATTCCAATTTGGTAAACGACAGGGGAACGTGGTCGCCTTTTGTTTTGAAAAACACTTTCAAAACAAAATCAGAAATCCAAATTACAAAGTTGGAAATAGGCGAAAAAATAAGATAAAATACATAGGCCGGAATGGCCAATGCTTTTAATAATTGATTGGCATAAATCTGAAAAATAACTTTCGGTAAAAATTCGGCTGTAGCCAAAATGATAAGCGTAGAGATAAGCGTGTGCCAAAAAACGTTTTGATAAAAATCAGGAAGGAATTGCGTCATCACACGCCCCATTTCAAAACCATATACTACTAAAGATATGTTGTTGCCCACCAACATTGTAGCAATGAGCTTTGAGGGTTTTTTGGTGATTTTACGAAGTACTCGTGCTAAAACTCCACTTTGTTTCTTTTCAATTTCAACGTGTACCTTGTTCGATGAAATATAAGCAATTTCAAAACCAGAAAAAAAGGCAGAAAGCAACAAGGAAACAAAAATAATTATAAAAGAAACCATAGGTTCTGTTATTTATTCGGATTGCGTTTTTCAAAGCGTTTGCGGTAATACCTTCGGAAGAAGAACATTCCTAATGATACCACAGCAAAAATTAAAAAAATATAGAAACGTTGCTTATCAGGGTGATTCCAATAGCGAACCACCTCAATAACAGAGAGTACAAATACCCCAAGATAGGCGTATTCAAAAAATTTTAATGTTTTCATTATTACTTATGTTTTATTGTGTTGTTTGTGGTTCATTAGCATTGTTTTCCTGCTCTGGGATTGCCAAAACTCCAGTGGTGCGATGTGCCCGAACGGTGCTAAATTTCTTGTCGAAATCCATACCAACACCTCGGGTTAAGGTACCTTTTACCGAGTCGGTAAAGGTAAAACTTTTTTCTGTAAATATCCAATCCAGCTTTTGATCCCAAAAAAGTTGTGATGTTTTTAATTTTTTACCATCGGAAGTGGTAAGCACTACACTATCACGCAATTCTACCATTTGTGATTTGGTGTAAACGATACCATAATTAGCCTCAATAGTGTTTTTTTTGTCGTTTTCATCAAAAAAATCAACTTTAACACCCTTAGGGAATTCGTAATACGGAAATTTTTGATTAGAAAAATCATCGTTTAGCGCACTGGTCAAAACCGCCACCATTCTTGCCGAATCGGTATAAACCAAACGAAAATCATAGGTTTGCCCCTGCGGAAATTTATGGGTAATGCTTTGTTTTTGAATGTTTTTAAAATCGTTAGTACACGAAAAAAGCATTGCCATACCCAAAAGTACGGCAATGCCTTTTAAAATATATGCTGATTTTTTGTCTGCCATTTGCTTACAATGAAGGAACTTTTACTGATTGCCCTACCCAACATTTGAAAGTAATGGTTTTACCTGCCATTCCTGACTCAAAAATGTCTACTTTTGAAGGCGCTAATCCTTCGTAATAAGTAGCCAAACTTCCTAAACCACCTTTTCTTGCAACGTTGGCAGCTAACCAATAAATAGCTCTTTTTTCAAAAGGAGTACTTCCGCATTCGTTAGCACTATTAGCGTAGGCTTGTGCTATAATTCGGTACGCATCAGAGTTTGATGGGTTGTAATTCAACGCTTTCTGAGCATAACTCACTGCAGTAGCTTTGCTACTTTTTTGAGCGATTTTGGTTAAGATTTTAGCTTTTTTAAAGTTATCCGTTTCCAAAGAAACAGCTTCGTTATAGTACTGTATCGCTTTTGAAGGATTTCCACCTTTGTCGGTCAAAACTCCTAAATAGTAAGCCGAAGAAGCTGAAGGCGATAAGTTATGAAGCGCTGTTACGATTTTTACGTATAATGGGTCGCTAGTACAGTCTTTATCAGTCATCTTACCCGCCGCTCTTCTAAGCCATTCTTCGTTAGATTTGTTTTCGTCAAATCCTTTTGTGTAAAGCGGAATAAGATTCGGACAGTCAGCAAGTTGCCCTAATTTACCATCAACACTTTCACTAATTTTTTCGTAATTATCCATACGTTTACGTGCATTTTCAAGAGCCTTCTTCTCTTTGTCGTTTAAAGTTCCAGCATCCTCTTTATCAATATACTGGTTTATGGTTAGAGACAAATCGTTTTTCTCGTCTTGAATTTTTTCAGAAACATCATCGTATGTATCGAAAACATTTTGTAATGATTTCACATTTTTTCCGTGTAAGTTTACCAATTCGGAAAAATACAAGTACAATGCTTTTTCATTTTTGAAATTGGCTTTATCTTCTTTAAAAGCCTGATCAAGTAAAGCGTAAATATCTTCAGAAGTTCCTGCTTTTTCATCAAACATCAGAAGTGCTTTACGGATACGCATTTCGGTTACCGATAACCTTTGAGGAAAATACTTGTTATAATCATCATACAATTGCTCCAAATCTTTTACGTATTTTGCTTTTTCTGCAGCCGTTGCCTTACTAATTTTATGCTTGAGAATACGCTCCCCATAAGCAAAAGTAGCATAATGCAATTGCGGACAATTTTTGTAAACGGCTTTCCAAGGCTCGTACGCCTCATCATAATTTTGCACCTTGGCGTATTCGCTGAATATAGATAGATTTTGATTACATTCAACGTTTTGAGCTTTGGTGCTTACTACACCAAAAAGACCAACAGCCAAAGCTACGATTAAATTTTTTCCTTTCATTTTCTTTGTTTTTTGGTTATTATTGATACTTCGTTTTTTGGAACCACTTGTCATTTAAGGTAAATCCGATGCGTAAATTAAAATAATTTTCTTTGACCAGATTTTGGCTGAGCGTTCCTCTTTTTCCGGTTTCAAACCCTATGGTAGCATTTGAAAATCCTTTTACGGGTAGGCTAGCTCCAAAAGATATGCCAAAATCAGTAATGGATTCGTTATTTAACAAAATTCCTGTTTTTTCGTAATGTACACCCGCACGATAAACTACTCGTTTCCAATAACTTGAAAACGAATTGTATTGTGGAATAAAAAATCCGCCAATGGCTACTTGATATCCGTTTTCATAGGTTACTTTACTTGAGGTGATAAGTGGATTTGAAAATTTTTCTGAACTAATGTGGGTGTATTCCATACCTGCAAACCACTTGCGTTTCTGCCCCAAGCCTAAGCCCAATTCAAGTTGTGAAGGCAACGTAATTTTAGTAGAGCTTAAGTTTAAAGCATTCAAATCAATGTTAATATTATCACGAATAACTACCGAACCGTTCGATGCAAAATTCCCAGTAATGATGCTTCGGGTATTGTTTGAATTGAGTTTTGTTTGAGGTGTGTAAACCAAACTTGCGTTGACTTCTAAGTGTTTAGTAACTGGTTTTTCATAATAAAGTCCTAAACTCAGAGCGGCACCACGTAGAGTAGATTGATTATTTTCAGAGGTAAAAAGCTCTACATTTTCTTTCAATTCGTAGGTTGTCATTTGGGTATTTCCAAAGAAAATTTTTGCTGAAGCTCCCACACTAAGTCCTTTATAAAGAGTATATCCCAGCGAAGTAAATAGCTGATTTACGCCTCCTGACCCCTCAAAACGATTGTACTTTTTAGGACTGTTCCCTGTTGAGAGCGATGAAAATTTATATCCTACGGAAGAATAGGGTAATAAACCAAACGAAAGCCCCAAGTTTTTATAGATTGGAAATCCTAAAGCTACATAATCAACTGCTGATGATTGTGTTTTTTCTGTACCTGATTTAGAGGTGATTTGATTGCTTTTTAATGAAAAACCAGCAGTAAAAGCAGTGTATTGCAGTTTTGCTAATGATGCCGGATTTTGCATATTGAGTCGGATACTATCGGCGTGTACCCCCAAGCGCCCCATAAATCGTTCTTCGGCATTCCCTGCAAAATTCAATTCACCGATGCCGTAGTACGAATAAGGCGAGTTGGTGGTTCTTTGCCCAAACGACATTAAGCTCACAAACAGGATTAAAATAGTGATAAAAGACTTTTTATTCATACGTTAAAAAATGTGTTATAGCTTGTTTTGATGTTGCAAAATTGCATATAATCCTTCAAACAAGAAAAACGGATTGGCAAATATGCGGCTTTTTATGTTTTTAGCCAAATAAAGATGGTTTCCACCCGTCAAAACAACTGTTAAATTTTTAAATTGTGCCTTATATTGGGCAATTACCCCTTCTATTTCACAAATTACATTATGATAAACGCCCGATAAAATACAACCTTGTGTTGTATTGCCCACAAAATGTGTGGGGTCAAAATCTTGTTCTGCAATCAAAGGCAATTTTGATGTAAAATGATGTAATGCTTCAAGACGCATACCGATGCCAGGAGCAATAGCACCTCCTAAATACACTTTTTGTTCAGTAACCAAATCAAAAGTAATACAAGTACCTGCATCAATAACCAATACGTTGGTATTAGGGTAACGTGTAACTGCGGCAGCAACAAGCGCCAAACGATCAACCCCTAGAGTAAGTGGCGTAGCATAATCGTTCCTAAAAGGCATTGGGGTACGATTACTAACAAAAATGGTTTTTGAGATTTTTTTACAGACAAAATCGAATCGTTTTTGCGCATTTTCAACCACCGAAGCAATCACACAATATTCAATATTGTATTGTTTCAATAGTTCCAATACGACGTCTTCAAAAGACTCGTTAAGGAGTTTTTGATAAAAAATTTGAATATCGGCACTAAAAACAGCTATTTTTATAGCCGTATTGCCTTGGTCAATAATTAAAGTATGTTTATTTTTTTTAGCGCACATTTATTTCAAATAGAATGCTTTGCAAACAAGATGCAAATGTACATAAAAATTTTTTAATCGTTTTATTTGCGTATATCAAAAATACAACATATATTTGCAACCGAATTTGAAACCCAATTGGTACCTTAGCTCAGTTGGTAGAGCAAAGGACTGAAAATCCTTGTGTCCCTGGTTCGATTCCTGGAGGTACCACTGATAAGAAAAGCTGTCTAAGTTTAGACAGCTTTTTTTGTTTTGGAATCAGCTTTATAGCTCTTCTTCGTTTTCCTAGATTACTTATCTTCAAGAAGCCTGAAATCTTTAAAAAGGTTTGATTTTTGGTGTTATTATGAATAATTTTGATTGTCAGTTATTTATGAATTTGATGACTTTATTTTGTTATATGTAAAAAATTGATTATAAACAAATAAGATTCAAAATATTGAATTGATATAAAATTTTTCAACAGTTTTTTTAATACAAAATACGCACAATTTTATCAAAACAGAAAATTAAGACAAATTTTATCCTATGACACATTCAGCCTAAGAACACAACGCAAAAATAATAACAAACGTGTTGATAATAAGGATATAGCGAAAAGAAAACACAGATGCGTAAACGAATAGAAATTACCTTCAGTGGTATTAGGAAAATTTTTTCTATAATTCATACACGTAGTCACGTTGAAAGGATTTTCATTCAAAGTAATTTTGTGTATCTTTGAATCAGTTAAATAACATATAAACTACCAAGTTGAACCAAATATATTTCTGATGAGGTGGATTAAGTGAGCTAAGGTTTGGTTTCTTTATACATTGGTTATTAAAATAATCACACAAAAACACTCGATTTTCTTAATATTGTCATAAAACCATTCTTTTTTATACTAATTATAAATAAGGATATTTTGGTCGGTTAAGGTTGTTTTAACCGCTGAAACCTCGTAAATTTGTTACGATTTTTTTAATACATTTTTAAAATAGAATATATGGCAAGATTATTTAAAACATCTATTGCTCGAAAGGTGGCGATGGCGTTATCGGCACTTTTCCTGATTGTCTTTTTGGTGATACACTTGGCTGTGAATTTTACGTCGGTTTTCAGCGCTGATTTATTCAACGAGTTATCACATTTTATGGGAACAAATCCACTGGTTCAAGGCTTAATGCAACCCATTCTGATGTTGGGAGTTATTTTCCACTTCGTGATGGGTTTTGTTTTGGAAATGCAAAACCGCAAAGCCCGTGGAGCTAACGCTTATGCCCGTTACAACGGAGCGGCAAATTCCACTTGGATGTCACGTAATATGATTTACAGTGGAATGTTCATCCTCATCTTCTTAGGAATTCACTTGGTAGATTTCTGGGTTCACGAAATGACCGTGAAGTATGTAGAAGGAGATATGAGCGGAATGATTAACGGAGAGTACCGCTATTATGCCGATTTGGTTGAAAAAATGTCAGAAACTTGGCGAGTAATTGCGTATTGTGCTGGTTTCGTATTCCTTTTCCTCCACTTAATTCACGGCTTTCAGTCGTCATTCCAATCAATGGGCTGGAAAGATGACAAACGCAAAAAATTCATCAGTACAGTAGGGTGTATTTATTCATTTGTGATTTGTGGCGGATTCGTTTTCGTTGCTTTGTTCCATTATTTTAATCATTTATTAGGGAAATAACTATGAAGAAATTAGATTCTAAAATTCCAGAAGGTCCTATTGCAGAGAAGTGGACAAAACATAAAAATCATATCAATCTTGTAAATCCTGCTAACAAACGTAACATTGATGTTATCGTAGTGGGAACAGGACTTGCGGGAGGTTCGGCTGCGGCAACTTTGGCAGAATTAGGTTATAACGTGAAGGCTTTTGCTTATCAAGATTCACCACGTCGAGCTCACTCCATTGCAGCACAAGGAGGTATCAACGCCGCTAAAAACTATATGGGTGATGGAGATTCTGACTACCGACTTTTCTACGATACAGTAAAAGGAGGTGATTTCCGTGCCAGAGAGGCAAATGTGTATCGTTTGGCGGAAGTTTCTGCAAATATTATTGATCAATGTGTGGCTCAAGGAGTTCCATTGGCTCGTGATTACGGCGGATTGTTAGACAACCGCTCGTTTGGAGGTACGCAAGTTTCTCGTACATTCTACGCAAAAGGTCAAACAGGGCAACAATTGTTGTTGGGTTGCTATTCAGCAATGAATCGACAAATCGCCCGTGGAAAGATTGATATGTACAATCGTCACGAAATGTTGGATATCGTTATTGTTGACGGAAAAGCTCGTGGGATTATCGCTCGTGATTTGATAACAGGAAAAATAGAGCGTCATTCGGCTCACGCTGTGGTAATTGCAACAGGAGGTTACGGAAACGTATATTTCCTTTCTACCAATGCGATGGGCTGTAACGGAACGGCAGCTTGGAAAACACACAAGCGAGGAGCATTTTTCGCAAATCCTTGTTTTACGCAAATTCACCCGACTTGTATTCCGCGTTCAGGAGATTATCAATCAAAATTGACATTGATGTCTGAATCACTTCGTAACGACGGACGTATTTGGGTTCCGAAGAAAATGGACGATGTGTATGCTATTCGTGAAGGACGTAAAAAACCAACTGAAATTGCTGAGGAAGACCGCGATTACTACTTGGAAAGACGTTATCCTGCTTATGGAAACTTAGCACCGCGTGATATTGCTTCACGTGCTGCCAAAGAGCGTTGTGACGCTGGTTATGGCGTAAATGCAACAGGCGAGGCTGTGTACTTGGATTTCTCTTCCGCTATTGAGCGTTATGGAAGAGAGCAATGTAAAATCCACGGAATTGAAAATCCTTCCAAAGAAGAAATCATCAAACGAGGAGAGAAAATTGTTGAGGCTAAATATGGAAACCTTTTCCAAATGTACGAAAAAATCGTTGATGAAAATCCGTATAAAACTCCAATGATGATTTACCCTGCAACGCACTACACAATGGGCGGAATTTGGGTAGATTACAACTTAATGACTACAATTCCAGGTTGTTACTGTATCGGTGAGGCGAACTTCTCTGACCACGGAGCAAACCGCTTGGGGGCTTCCGCTTTGATGCAAGGTCTGGCAGATGGATATTTTGTTCTTCCTTATACTATTGGAGATTACTTGGCGGCGGATATTCGCACAGGAAAAATTTCAACTGATTTGCCTGAATTTGAAGAAGCCGAAAGAGTAGTAACTGAGCGATTGAAATTCTTTATCAACAATAAAGGTACACATTCAGTAGATTATTTCCACAAAAAACTCGGAAAAGTAATGTGGGATAAGGTAGGAATGGCACGTAATGCACAAGGATTGAAAGAGGCTATTCAGGAAATTCGTGAAATTCGTGAAGATTTCTGGAAAAATGTAAAAGTTCCAGGAGAAATGTACGAAATGAACGTAGAACTTGAAAAAGCGGGACGTGTAGCCGATTTCTTGGAGCTTGGTGAGTTGTTTGCTAAAGATGCTTTGGAAAGAAACGAATCGTGTGGAGGACATTTCCGTGAAGAGTATCAAACTCCTGATGGAGAAGCACTTCGTGATGACGAAAACTATGCATATGTAGCTGCTTGGCAGTACACAGGAAATCCAAACGAAATCAAATGTACGTACAATCCGAGTGAAGAAATCGTACATAAAGAACAATTGGAGTTTAAAGATATTAAATTAGTACAACGTAGTTATAAATAGGAGAAAGAAGGAATAGAAAAATAGAAAGATTAGAAGAATTAAAGGAAGTAGGTTTTTAACAATGTTAAATAAAGTTACGTCATATAAAGAATTAGTCGTTTGGCAAAAATCAATGGATTTAGTCAAGAAAGTATATGAAGTAACTCGCTTATTTCCTGAGGAGGAAAAATTTGGGTTAACGAGCCAAATTCGCCGAAGTGCAGTGTCGATACCATCCAATATAGCAGAAGGTTGGGGACGAGCCTCTTTGAGAAGTTGCTTAAACTTTTTAAGAATAGCACAAGGCTCTCTTTTTGAATTGGAAACTCAAATATATATAGCAAAAGGATTGGGTTTTTCATCGGACAGTCATATAGAAGAACTCATTTCTGAAATAGGAAAAATGATAGGTTCGATGATTTTCAAAATGAAATCCAGAGATAATATCCAAAGCGACCCAAAAAACTGAAAATTCTATATATCTAATCATTCTTACTTCCTAATCTCCCTAAATCCTAAGCACAATGAATTTAACATTAAAAATTTGGAGACAGAAGAACGCCAACGATAAGGGTCGTATGGTAGAATATAAAGTAACCGATATTTCCGAACATATGTCGTTTTTGGAAATGATGGACGTACTTAATGAAAGTTTGGTAGCCAAAGGTGAAGAACCTGTGGCGTTTGACCACGATTGTCGTGAGGGAATTTGTGGTATGTGTTCGCTTTTCATCAATGGGGAAGCTCACGGACCTGACCGAGGAATTACGACGTGTCAGTTACATATGCGTATGTTCAACGACGGCGACACTATCACTATTGAGCCTTGGAGAGCAACTGCTTTCCCAGTAATTAAAGACTTGATTGTGGACAGAACCGCTTTCGAGCGTATCCAACAAGCAGGAGGATATATTTCGGTAAATACTTCTGGAAACACACAAGATGCCAATGCGATTCCAATTCCGAAATACGATGCTGACCGCTCAATGGATGCTGCTTCTTGTATCGGTTGTGGAGCTTGTGTGGCAACGTGTAAAAACTCATCTGCGATGTTGTTTGTGGCGGCAAAAGTGTCGCAATTTGCATTGCTTCCACAAGGACGTGTAGAAGCTGCTGACCGAGTGATGAATATGGTACACCAAATGGATTTGGAAGGTTTCGGAAACTGTACCAACACTGGAGCTTGTGAGGTAGAATGTCCAAAAGGTATTTCTTTGGAAAATATCGCACGTATGAATCGTGAATATTTGAAAGCAAGTTGTAGATAGTATAATTTTTTGTTTTTCATAGTAGAGAGGGTTGTCTGATGATTTTTCAAAGGCAATCCTCTGTTTTTTTGATGTTGAGGTAAAATTTTACCAATATAACGACCAAAAATCCTACGAATTTGAAAAATAAATCAATTTTCGGCGATATGTACTTAAAAGCCTTGATTTTGAGATAAATCCTATGTAAACACCTTCTCGAACCACTGGCAGATTCCACGCTCCGGTATCTTGAAATTTACGCATAATATCTGCCATTTTATCGGTTTCTAACCGAATTACTTCCACTGATTTTTTCATCATTTCTGCCACGGTAACCTCGTTGTAAAGTGCGTGTTCAAACATAATGGAACGAATATCGTCAATTGAAATCACGCCTTCCAAATGCTGGGTTTCAGGGTGTACTACCGGAAAAATATTCCGATTGGATTTTACAATACCTTGGTAAACAACCTCTCCCAAATTCATTTGAGGCGTTAGTTGGATGAAGTTTTTCTCAATAACTGATTCGATATCCATCAGTGTAAGAATAGCTTGGTCTTTATTGTGAGTAATGAGTTCGCCTTTTAAAGCTAATGATTTTGAGTAAAAAGAGTGTTTCAAATAATATTTTGATATGGAAAAAGAGATGGCTGCAGTCATCATCAAGGGCACGAATAATGTATGTCCGCCTGTAAGTTCAGCAATTAAGAAAATTGCAGTAAGCGGAGCGTGTAACACTCCTGCCATAAGCCCTGCCATTCCTACTAATGTAAAACTGGATAAAGGTACAGTTTGTCCCCAAAAAGCCATTTTATTGACCAATCTTCCAAAAAAATGCCCCATCATACTTCCCATAAAAAGAGCGGGAGCGAAAACCCCTCCGACTCCTCCTGCACCCACAGTGGTTGCCGTGGCAATGACTTTAAAAAGCACTAAACCGCCCATTAGTGCAATAATCTGCCATTGATTACTCAAATCCCATCCAAAAACATTGTTGTTTAATGATAATTCGGGCTGTCCTTTAATTAAGTTATTCATCAATTCAAAACCTTCTCCATATAAGGGCGGAATGAAAAAGACGATGATTCCTATCATCAATCCGCCAAAAAATAGTCGCTTTAATAAGGAATCGATACTTTCATAAAACTGGATAATTCTCTCATAGGCAATACTGAAATAAATAGAAACGATTCCTGATAAAATGCCTAATCCGATGTAATAAGGCGTATCTGCGAATTTATAATCTTCGTGAGTGTAGAAAGGCAAAAGGAACTCATTGCCAAAGAAAAAATAAGATGTCAGTACTGCCAGTAAAGAAGAGGAAATCAGCGGAATGAGTGACATTAGAGTTAAATCCAAGCTAAAAACTTCAATAGCAAAAACAATGGCTGCTACAGGAGCTTTAAACATTGCTGCCATAGTTCCTGCACAAGCACAAGCGATTAGTAACATTCGCTCTGACTGATTTACGTGAAAGAGTTTACCTAAATTGGAACTGATGCTTGAGCCTGATGCTACCATAGGTCCTTCAAGCCCTACAGACCCTCCGAAGCCAACGGTAATGGGTGCGGTAAGTAAACTGGCATACATTTGATAGGTAGGCATCAGTCCTTTAAGTTTGGAAATGGCGTACAGCGTGTAAGGAATACCAGACTCCACCCGATGCCGAATCACATATTTAATGATTAGATAAACAATAAAAAAACCAATAGTAGGAAAAACAAAATAGAAGGCTCTGTGATAGTGCATTACCAAACCATTTTGGAGCAAACTTTGAATCAGTAATGTGAACTTTTTCATCAAAACTGCCAAAATACCCGATAAAAAACCAATCAAAGCACAAAGTATAAGAATAAATTGCCTATTGGTAAGGTATCGTGCCCTCCAAAATAGAAATTTAACCTGCCACGAATTTTTATTTATTTTCATCCGAAAAAAATCTTCTGTAAACTAAGACAAAGATAAAAACTTTTTATGAGTTGATTTACAATTACACACAATTCGCTATTAAGGCATATTTTCGTTACATTTGTGAATTATAAAATGCGTTCAAATGGGGTTTAGGCAAGGAAAAAATCGGAATTTTTGGTTTAAAAATAGCATAGTAATCTTGCTTTTTTTTATTATTTGCTGTAGAAATAAGGCAAAAGAGCAATTCTCTACCGCTACAATTGAAAGTAAAACGGATACCTTAGTAGAGTTTGTTTCTTATGAAAAAAAATCAAAACAAATTGAGGTTTATCACGATGATTTCGTGAATATACAAGCACTTTCTGATGATTTTATATTGGATTTGAAATACGCCACCACCGATAATTTTTTAAAACAAGCTGTTTACGACTGTGCGGAGTGTTTCTTGCGGAAAGAAACAGCAAAGGCTTTGGTAGCGGCTAATGAATCGTTCAAAAAATTAGGATATCGCATCAAGATTTTTGATTGTTACCGTCCGCTCTCGGTACAGCAAAAAATGTGGAGTATCCTACCAGGAACGCATTATGTGGCTAATCCAGCAAAGGGTTCAAAACATAATCGGGGAGCGGCTGTAGATATCACTTTGGTGGATAGCAATGGCAACGAACTTGATATGGGAACTGTGTTTGATTATTTCGGTAAGGAGGCGCATCATAATTATCAGAATCTTCCTTCGCAAGTGATAAAAAACCGAAAATTACTCAAAGAGGTGATGGATAAACACAATTTCCGCTCCATTTATTCCGAGTGGTGGCATTATGAATTTCGCCCTGAGCGAGATTCAAAAATTGAAAATTTCACTTGGGAATGCCAATAATAAACTCATCTTACGAATAAAAAGTTAATAATTTTATAAAAGATACACAAATTAAAAAACTTTGTGAATAAATAGTAGGTATTTGTAGAAATTATTTTCTTACTTTTGTTTCGGATATAAAAATAAAGGAATAGTTATGTTTGAAGAATTTAAACAACCGCAAGCATCAATAGCCAAACCAACACCTATTGATAGAGAAGTTAGTTGGGATAAATCAAAAACTTTGATCAGTGAAACTGACCGTTTCGGGACTATAACTAACGTAAATGAAGCTTTTTGTACGGTTTCTGGATACTCCTCCAATGAGCTTATCGGGCAGCCTCACAACATAATTCGTCATCCAGATATGCCTAAAATTGTTTTTAAAATGCTTTGGGACAATATCAAGCAAGGAAACAATTTTGCGGGTGTGGTTAAAAACCTTTCAAAAAGCGGGGAATATTATTGGGTAATCACTGATTTTGAAATGCGTAAAGATGCTATGGGCAACATTACCCATTATTTAGGAAGAAGAAAAGCTGTGCCTGAAAAGGTAATTACCAACTACGTAGCGCCTTTGTACGAAACCCTTTTGAAACTCGAAAAAGTAGGAGGAATGGATTTAAGTAGCCGATTTTTCAAAAACTACTTAACAATGCAAAAAAAAGATTACATTGACTTTGTTATCAGTATAATGGCTGAAAGTAATGAAGATATGACCTTCAAAGCCGATGCTTCAATGAGTAGTTCTTCAGAGGTTGTTTCTGACGACATCTATCACGTAAACGAAGCGATGAACGAAAAACGTAAAAACTTCTTCGACAGATTGTTCTCATAACGACAGATTTGTTATAAATGTTGCTAAACTATAAAAAAAGCAGTAAGAATAGAGAATATTTTTACTGCCTTTTTTTGTTTGATAATGGGATTACCATTTCGGAAATTCTATTTCTAGCTGAATGTATTTTTGCTTATTTTTTGTTTTTTCTGTGGATTTATTGTTCAAGTTAGAGATAGAAATACCTAGCAAACGTACCGAATTTTCCAAAGGTTGCTGATATAATAATTCCTTTGAAAGGTGAAAGATTTCCACTTTTTGAGCGATTTGATAAGGAAAAGTTTTGCTACGTGTTTGCACGGAAAAATCACTGTATTTAATTTTAAGGGTGATTGTTTTCCCTAACACCCCTTTTTTTGCCATACGTTCGTGCAATTCTTGAGCGATGGCGTACAAATCTTTTTCCATAAAAACTTCACTAGTAATGTTTTTTGAAAAAGTGCGTTCGGCGCCGACCGATTTAGGCAATCGTAAGGGTTTTACCTCACTTAGGTGAATACCTCGTGCGAGTTGATAATAGTAAATTGCGTGATTGCCAAAGTGTTCTTCTAAGAAAGATAATGACTTATTGCGTAAATCTTTACCTGTAAAAATTCCTTTTAAATACATTTTTTCAGTAGTAACTTTACCAATGCCGTAAAATCGTTTCACGTCTAAAACGTCTAAGAAATCTTGAACTTCATCGAAGGAAACCGTTTTTTGTCCGTTAGGTTTGTTAAAATCACTAGCTATTTTAGCGACAAATTTATTTATTGAAATTCCTGCCGAAGCCGTTAATCCTGTTTTTTCATATATCTTTTGACGGATTTCAGTAGCGATAAGGGTAGCCGAAGGACAATTTTTCTTGTTATGTGTTACATCTAAATAGGCTTCATCAAGTGAAAGCGGTTCTACCAAATCGGTATATTGATAAAAGATTTCTCGAATCTGTTGGGAAATTTGACGGTATCGTTCGAAACGCGGAGGCATAAAAATCAGTTCAGGGCATCGTTTTTTTGCTATAACTCCGCTCATTGCACTTCTCACTCCAAATTTTCGGGCTTCGTAACTTGCTGCTGCAATTACGCCTCGTTCCTTTCCGCCTCCAACGGCTATGGGTTTTCCTTTCAAATGGGGAAAGTCCAACTGCTCCACCGAAGCAAAAAAAGCATCCATATCGATATGGATAATTTTTCTTAAAGACGGATTTTCAGAAGGTTGCATAATAGAGTTGCACTAAGTTTCAGTATTTTAAACAAGACAAAGGTAAGTAATTCAACACTAAAGTAACAGAGATTTTCTACTTTGACAAAAATCTGGAAAGCTGCAGTAAGATTAAGATAAAAAAGTAGCATAAACTAAACCAATAGTTTATGCTACTTTAATTTTTTGACCAATTTATCATTTAGTCTCTTAATTTAGAAAGTAATCGTAATATTTCAATATACAACCAAACTAAGGTTATCATCAATGAAAAACCAGCATACCATTCCATATATTTGGGTGCTCCACCATTTGAGGCTTTTTCGATAAAATCAAAGTCAAGCACCAAATTAAGTGAGGCTATAATTACTACCACAACGCTAAATCCTATACCAAAAATAGAACTATCGTGAATTAAAGGCATTTGTACTGAAAAAAACGAAAGTACAAATCCTAATAAGTAAAATAATGCAATTCCAGCGGTTGCTCCAACAACAATCATACGGAATTTTTGGGTAACTTTTATAATTCCAGTACGATAAACGAGCAATAACGCTAAGAAAACGCTAAAGGTAGCAGCAATGGCTTGAAAAGCAATCCCAGGGTATTGCATTTCGAACATTGCAGAAATTCCACCCAAGAAAAAGCCTTCCAAAATGGCATAAGCGGGAGCTAAATATGGCGCAGTTTTATTTCTGAAAATAATGATTAACGATACTATAAAACCTCCGATAGCCCCTCCAATGACATACAATTTCATTGTTTCAGCCGTTAGTACATCTAGCGAACGTGTCCAAGTAAAGTAGGCAGCAGCAATAGTAAGCAAAAGTAGCAAAGCGGTTTTGTTCAAAGCCCCTTTAAAGGTCATTACTCCTTCATTGATTAGTGCCGATTTTCTAAAAGTTTCTTCTTTTAGTACCGGATTCCCTGATTTTTCAAATTTAAACATAAGAAAACATTTAGTTGTTAAGCTACAAATATAAGTGGTTTTATTTTGTTTTCCAAATGGAGAATTTAGCGGTTAGCTCAGGCACACTAAATTTTAAGTTGATGTTTAATAAATACTAAGGGCATAAAAATCCATTTTATAGAATGATTTTATAGTTTGTCTAATTTGGGTGAATTTTATCGGAGATGAAATTTGTACCCAGAAATGCGACTTTGGATAGGATACCCTTCTCTTTACGTTTTGTGAACCAATCAGGGTGACTAAACCCTTAAAAAATCACATAAACGGAAGCTAAAAGAGACTTTTGCAAGAACCATTCACCCTCTATTTTTTCTCATATTCGGATGATTTTTTTAGAAAATGTGTTTGTGAAAATTCGAAATTATGTTCTTTTTTATCGTTTTTTCTCCCTTTTTCGGGATAATTTTAATCAAAATCCTCCTTTTTTTGAGCCTTTTTTCATTAAAAGGCAGGAAGTATTTCCATCTTCGGACTTCGCCTCAGATTGTAGGCCTGACAGGTTGCTCTCCAGCAGAGCCTGTTTCTGTTTATAAAGATGAGACAAAGAAAATGCTATTTAAATTCAAATCAAAATTTGGTAAAAAATTAGAGCCTAAAAAATGTCCATTAGAAACGATCGTCTAAAAAACAGCTTAATTTTTGTCTATTATACCAAATTTAAGCATTTTCTATCAATTAAAAAAGCACCATTTTTTACCACATTGCCCTTTAAATTTATCAAAAACCCATAGTAGTAACGTGGCATTCATATAGGAGTAAAATTTTTATTTTTTATTTAAGAAGTTGGCTTTTTTAGGACTTATCCATAAAAAAAACCGACTTCTTTTTTTACGAAGTCGGTTTTTTCATAGTAACTCTAAAAACCAAATGTGTTTTAAGTATAGAAACTTTTGCCTTATTTAGTAGCTTTAGCTTTTACGGTAAGTTCAATCTCATCATCAATGAATTTGTCCTTTAAGTTATCAAAGATAGATTTTGAAGCATAATTTACTCCAAAGTCTGTACGATTGATTTTGAAAGGCTCAGAAACCAAAGAGAACTCATTTTCAGAAACACTTACTGAAGCAGGGAAGGCAATGGTTTTGGTTTTTCCTTTTACAGTCAAATCACCGTGAACGTTAGTTCCGTCAAATGATTTCAAAACGAAAGTAGCTGTAGGGAATTGTTTTACGTTGAAAAAGTGATCTTCTGCATCTTCTTTTCCTGTTCCTTTCAAGTGGTCTTCTAAATTTTCTTTTCCATCTTCTGAAGTTAAGTCAAGTACTGTAATGGTGTTCATATCCAACACGAACTCACCTGAGGTAACTACACCATCTTTTACAGTAACCTTACCTTCTTTTACTTTAACTGTTCCGTTGTGTTTTCCTGCAGGTTTTGAACCCACCCATTCTACCACAGCATTATCAGTATCTACTTTATACTCTCCTGAAACGCCTTTTTCTACAACTTTTTCAACTTCAGTTGTTGAATTATCTTTCTTAGTGTTGTTGTTTTTACAACCTGTCAATACAATAGCTGAACAAACAGCTGCAGCCAAAAATAATTTTTTAGTCATTGAATATTAATTTTAGTTATTGGGCAAATTTATAAATTTTAAATTTAAAAAACTTTAAAATGCTGTTAAAATAAATGATTCAGCACTCTAATTTTATTTAAGGTTGAAGTTGTTAAAATAGGGTTAAAGCTAAGCAAATAAAGCTTTATTTCTATTTAGTTATCTAATACTTAATTTTCAGGAATCTTCCCTAAGTTATATCTTTTAACTTAGGGAATAGGAAGCTTATCTACTTTTCGATACACAGAGATAAGAATTACATCACTACCATCTTCTCCCTTTACAGTATTGTTAAAAGTGAGTTTGTTACCCTCAAGGATAAAATTCATTGCCTTAATAGTTTCTCCTTTTTCATTAACTACCTCTATGGTATTGTTCTTAAACTTATAGTTAAAAACTACTGTATTTAACTCACAACTACTTGAATAACTACGTCGGGTTACCGTGTTTTCGCTGCAAGTAAGAGTTCTCAAATAGAAGCAAGGCTGTAATTTTCCTACTACTTTACCTTGTTCTATTTCCTCCTCTAATTGCCAAATACCAATAAGAGGATTAGATGTATCTGCATTATTGTCATTCTTACCACAAGAAATGACCCCAATTAACAATAAAAAAATAAAGATTGTTCTTCTCATAAAAATAACTATTAAAATTTTAAATACATATATATTAACTAAAACAAACAAGAACATATATTATTTAAACAAGTAATACGTGTTTTTTAGCTTTTATCACTTATATCATTTTGTTTTTACTTTAATCACACTACTTTTCAGTCCTTTACTTTTGGCTTCGAAAGTGATTTCCCCTGCTTTTTCGCTTGATTGTACGATGGCTACCAATTTTCCGTTGAAAAGATGCATTTTTGGCAAATGGAATTGGTCGGTTGAGGTGGCATCGCCATTGGATGCCGCACGATATGTTCCCGCTCCACTCAATTTAAAAGTAACCAAATCATTTACATTAGGACATAGATTTCCGTCTTTGTCCACCGCTTCTATGGTAATGAACGAAAGGTCTTTTCCGTCGGCAGTAATTACATTTCTGTCAGCAGTAAGGCGAAGTGAATGTGGTTTTCCTGCGGTTTTTACAATTTTTTCAGCTACGGCTTTTCCGTTTTTGTCATAAGCAATCACTTTAACTTCACCTGCCTCGTATTTGGTGTCGAGCCACATTAGGCGATAACGTTTCTGACGCTCAAACGATTGCTGCGCTTCTTTGGTGTAACTTCCGTCAAGCGGAATATTCAAATCTTTGCTACGTTTTCCTTGACTTTTTCCATTGATGAAAACCTCTGCCGAAGGATAATTTGTATAAACAAAAATTGGAGTTACCTGTCCTTCACGCCCTTTCCAATTCCAATGTGGTAGAACGTGTAGCGTTTCGGCTTCTTTGTTCCAATGGCTTCTGTAAAGGTAAAATCTATCTTTAGGAAGTCCTGCCAAATCCACCGCACCAAAGTATGAGCTGTGAGCTGGCCATTCTACATAATACGGAGTCGGTTCGCCCAAATAATCAAAGCCTGTCCAAATGAATTCGCCGATGGTGTAAGGCAAGTCTTCGTGCTGAATCCAATCATCTTCTGGAAGATTTGACCAACTGCAATGCTCTACATCATAGGAAGAGGTTTGTTGGTCTTCATATTTTGGCATTGATTTTCTTTCTATAGGGAATTTGTAAACGCCTCTTGAACTGATAGTTGAAGCGGTTTCACTTCCCAAAATAATCTGTTGAGGCAACAATTTGTAGGCTTCTTGATAACGGAACGGACGATAGTTGAAACCTGCCACCTGCATAGTTGCCGCCATATTGTTTTTGAAAACGTGGTCGGGTCTGTCCATTCCGTTGGAAACAGGTCGCGTTCCATCGTGCTTGTGGATAATATCCTGCAACCAACGTGCTACTTTGGCACCTTCCTCCACGCTTTGTTCTTCTACTTCGTTACCGATGAACCACATCACCACACTCGGGTTGTTACGAAAATGACGTACCAAATTGGTTAAATCCTTTTCTGCCCAATCTTTAAAATAACGATTGTAGCCATTTTCTACCTTCGGAATTGCCCATTCGTCAAAACTTTCCAAAGCCAACATCATTCCCATTTCATCTGCAATACGCACATATTCAGGAGCTGGCATATTATGAGCGGTACGAATGGCGTTCACGCCCATATCTTGCATAATTCGTATCTGACGACGGATAGCCGCCTCATTGACCGCAGTCCCAATTGCTCCCAAATCGTGGTGCATACACACGCCTTGAAACTTGATTTTTCTTCCGTTAAGATACAATCCGTCATTGGGTTTGATTTCGATTTTTCGGATACCAAAAGTGGTTGTTTCGGTGTCTTTCAGCGTTCCGTTTTCATATATTTTTGTAACTGCTTTGTACAAATTAGGTTGCTGAATGTCCCACAAAACAGGATTTTTTACATAAATATCTTGCTGAATTTTATTATTGATAATAAATTCATCGTATTTTTTTCTGTCGGAAGCGATTTTTTCTCCTCTCGGGTTAAAAATTTCGGTTTCTACTTCAATGTTAGACGGATTTTCACTTTCTATTTCGGTTTTTAGCTGAATTTTAGCAAAATTCTTCTCAATTTCAGGGGTTGTTAGCTGAATTCCCCAAATAGGAATGTGTGTTTTGTTTTTAGTAATCACGTGTACATTTCGGTAGAGTCCTGCACCTGGGTACCAACGCGATTGCTGGGTCAAATTCTCCAAACGAACCGCCAACGTATTGTTTTTGGCTTTCACAAAAGGAGTAACATCGAGGAAAAAAGTGTTGTATCCGTGATGCCACTGCCCTGCTTTTTGCCCGTTTACGAATACTTCGGCGTTGGACATTGCTCCGTCAAACTTGATGAAAACTTTTTTGTCGGAATTGAAATCCGCCACATCAAACGAGGTTCGGTACCAACCCACACCTACGAACGGAAGTCCGCCCGTACGCCCCGAATGCTCTATGGGAGCTACCTGTCCGTCTTGCTTGATGGCGGTGCGTTGTACGTCATTTTCGATATCGAATGGACCATAAATAGCCCAATCGTGAGGCACAACTACATTTTGCCATTTTTTGTCATTTACGAAAATTTGCGAGAAGTTTTTGTTGTCCTCACGCGTGAATTTCCAATTCTTTTCGAGAGTTTGCGAGGTCTGTGCGATACTCAGGGAACTCATTCCCACTAAAATGGTTGATAAAAATATGTTTTTCATTGGCTTAAAATTATCAGTTTAGACTTTATCAATCTATTTTTCGACCTCAAAGATAACAATTTATTTACGTTCTAAAACCACGCTAACGGCATTTCCACCAAAACCAACAGCGTTTACAAGAATTTTATTTATTTTTTGAGGTGTCTTGGTATAAGAAATGTAAGGCACTGGAAAAAATTCTTGTAAATTTAGCATAAGAATCGCCATTTCAAGGCTAAGAGCTCCACTGGCTCCGTAGGTATGCCCTAATTTCCATTTGTTATTGGTTAAAGCTGGAATATTTGTACCAAAAACGTTTTGTACGGCAATTAATTCGGCTTTATCGCCTTTTAAAGTCCCAGGAGTATGGGTAACAATAACATCGACGGTGTTTTTATCGTGATTTTTCAGTGCCATAGTCATTGATTTTTGCAGACATTTAGCGTCTGCTGAGATGGCTACACTGTGAGCAATGGGTTCGGTGGCATATCCCACCCCAGTGATAAGAGCTAATGCTTTTGCAGATTCCTCTTTTTCCAAACAGAAAACGGCTGCACCTTCTCCTAAAACCATTGTATTTTGTTGTTTCTGCATATCCATTGCTCGACAAGGGTATGGCTGATTCAGACTACTATAAATTTTTAAGGCTTGAGCCTGAGCTATGGTAAAAGGCGTTAAAGGAGCTTCACTTCCGCCAACTAAAAAGCGATTTTCCATACCACTTTTAAGCCAAGCTATACCATTGACTAAGGCGTGTAACGCAGTGGAACACGTAATGGAATGCGACATTTCGAAACGGTCACTTTTCAAATCCTGTCCTACCCACGAGGCAATATTTCCTAATGTGGTGGAGGGAGAAGCCAACGTAGCACATTTTTGGTGTGTGAGAAAATATTGATAATGTTGCTCAAAGAGGGAAGTGGCACCTCGAGAGGAGCCGATGTTTATTCCAAAAGTGTTTTCACGCCACTGTGCTTGTTGTACCGCTTTTCGGGCAGCTATAATAGCAAATAAGACGGAGGGGTCTAGTCCTTTGTACTCTGGATATAAGTTTTTTAGAGTTTCAATTTCTTTTTTGCTTGAAGAACAAAGCGGAGCCGTGGGAGGGGCATCATATTTAATGTAAGTATCTGAATTTCGGTAGGCTTCAGTAGTTGAATTAAAATCATTACCTAAAGCTGAAACCGAGCCCATTCCCGTTATAAAAATCTTCATAAAACTAAAAAAATAGATTTCCAGCAAAGGTAATCATCTTTGCAACAAGAGGCAATAAAAAAGCGATGCAAATATCTCTACTTGCATCGCTCACATTGTTTAATCCTAAAACAAACTTTAGTTATGAATGATTTAATTATTATTCACCCAAAATACGGAACTCAGTACGACGATTTTTGTGGTGTTCTTCTTCAGAACATTGAACGCCATTAGCACATCTGTTAATTAAACGAGTTTCACCATATCCTTTAGCAATCATTCTTGAGCGTTGAATGCCTTTGGTAGCTAAATAGTTAACAACAGCATTAGCTCTTTGTTGAGATAAAGACATATTGTACTGGTCGTTACCTCTTGAGTCAGTGTGTGACATAATTTCAACACTTGTATTTTTACCTCTTAACAAAGGCAATAAAACATCATCAATTACTTTTTCAGAATCTTTAGTCAAACGAGCGCTATTGTATTCGTAGAAAATAGGTAACATTGTAGGTTCAAGTAACTTACAATCTACTTCTTCCCAAACAGTAACTCCCCCTTTTTTAGTCAACACTTGTTTGCTAACTGTTTTAAACTCAGCGGCAACCTCTACTTTACGAGTACTTGCAGGACGATCAATTACTTGACGTTTGATAGTAGCATATTCTGCAGGAATTTCAACTTCTTCTACTCTTGCAGGAGTTTTTACTACTTGACGTTTGAAAGTTGCATTAACTTCAGCGATTTCAGTCTCATTGGTGTAAGCATCTTTAGCCAAAGTGGTGATATTAACATTTTCGTAACGAGCAGGTCTTTCAACAAAACACGCAGTAACACAAGCATCTTTATTGATTGAAGGGCAGTTTTCTAAATGTTTGTACTCCCATCCTGAAGTTTTAGGGAACACTTCCAAAGTCTTAACATCCTTTCCGAATGCAGCAGGTACTACAGTTAGCGCACTTCCTTTTTCTTTTTGAACGTAAGGAACATTAACTGTTTCATAAACAGCAGGAACATACACTAATTTTTTACTAGCTTCTTTTACTAAAACTCTTTCTTCAATAGTTTTGTAAGTAGCAGGGATTACCTCTAATTTTGAATAAGCAGGAGAAACTTCAATAGTTTCAGTCTCTTCACGGAATTCGTCTTTAGTGATACATTTCACGTAACATTTTCCAGGTGCCGGATTTGAAGGTAAATCTTGAGCAAAAACGTAACCACCAGAAATGGTTAAAGCAATTAGGCTTAAAGTTGTTTTTTTCATGTTGTTAATTAATTTATCTTTTTTAATCTTACCGCAAAGGTAGTCTTTTAAAACTGTCAAAAAAACATTTTAATAAATATTTAATATTTAAGGTCTTTGGGTGATTAAGTAAAAATAATCTAATAAATCCGATTAATTTAGATCAAAGTTTTAATTCTGTGGGTAGTTAAAGTCAAAAAAGAAAATGTAGAACACTATTTTTGGTGCGTTTTTTGTTTTTATAAAATTGATTTTTTAGGATTATATCTGGTGCTATTTTACGGAAAATCTATACTTTTGCAAGCAAAATAAGGCTAACTATTAAAACAATTAATCGCTAACACTCAATAAAAACAATGAGCGACAACATCAAACACGAATGTGGCATCGCGATGGTGCGACTGCTAAAACCTTTAAGTTTTTACAAAGAAAAATACGGAACAACCTTCTATGGCATCAATAAAATGTATTTGATGCTCGAAAAACAACACAATCGAGGGCAAGACGGTGCCGGACTGGCAACCATAAAGCTCGATATGCAACCTGGCGAACGCTATATCAGTCGTGTACGAAGCAATCAACCGCAACCCATACAAGATATCTTCACGCAGGTAAATCAGCGAATTAGCGAACTCTTAAAAGAAAATCCCGATTTAAAAGAAGACGTACAAGCACAAAAAAAACTCCTTCCATACGTTGGTGAGGTGTACTTAGGGCACGTGCGTTACGGAACTTTCGGGCAGAATAGCATCGAAAATGTACATCCTTTCTTGCGACAAAACAACTGGCAATCACGCAACCTAATTGTGGCAGGAAACTTCAATATGACCAATGCTAAAGAACTCTTCGAGCGACTGGTGGCATTGGGTCAGCATCCAAAAGAAAACACTGATACCGTTACGGTTATGGAACGTATTGGGCATTTCCTGGATACGGAAGTGGAAGAACTCTATCAGAAATTTAAAGAAGAAGGTCTTTCAAAGGTAGAAGCCTCCAAACGCATTGCCGATGAACTGGACGTGGCAAAAATATTACGAAAATCAGCTCGAAGATGGGACGGAGGTTACGCAATGGCAGGGATTTTAGGTCACGGAGATGCTTTCGTGGTGCGTGACCCAGCAGGTATCCGTCCAGCGTACTATTACAAAGATGAGGAAGTAGTAGTCATCGCTTCGGAACGCCCCGTTATTCAAACGGCTTTCAATTTGGAGTTTGAACAAATCCACGAATTGGAGCCAGGTTCGGGTATCATCATCAAGAAAGATGGTAGCACGTCCGTTACGCAAATCATTCCGCAGTTGCCACGAAAGGCGTGTTCGTTTGAGCGAATTTATTTCTCTCGTGGAAGCGATAAAGAAATCTATTTGGAACGTAAAAAACTGGGAGCGTTATTACTTCCCGAAGTGTTACAATCTATCAATAATGATTTAAAAAATAGCGTATTTGCATATATTCCGAACACGGCAGAAACTTCATATTTGGGATTGGTGGAGGAAGCCGACAGCTATCTTAATAAACTCAAACACCAACAGATTTTAGCCGAAAAAGACATTTCTTCAGAAAAACTTGCCGAGATTTTATCCCAAAAAATCCGAAAGGAGAAAGTAGCCATTAAGGACGCCAAACTCCGCACCTTTATCACGGAGGACAGCTCTCGGGACGACCTCGTAGCTCACGTGTACGACATCACCTATGGTTCAGTGCAAAAGGGCGACAATCTGGTAATCATCGACGATAGTATTGTTCGAGGCACGACCTTGAAGAAAAGCATTCTCAACATTTTGGGACGCCTAAAACCGAAAAAGATTGTAGTAGTTTCTTCCGCTCCACAAATCCGCTATCCTGATTGTTACGGAATTGATATGGCGAGATTGGAGGACTTGATTGCTTTTGAAGCTACCTTGCAACTGCACAAAGAAAGAGGCACATATAACATCATCGAAGAAGTGTATAAAAAATGTATCGCACAGGTGCATTTGAGCGACGACAAAGTGATAAACTACGTCAAGGAAATTTATGAGCCTTTTACCGATGAGGAAATCACTGACAAAATCACGGAACTATTACTACCGAAAGATTATTCAATCGACGTGAAGATTATTTTCCAATCGGTTGCAAATTTGCATAAGGCTTGTCCGCAGAACTTGGGCGACTGGTATTTTACGGGCAATTACCCCACCGATGGCGGAAACCGCGTAGTAAACAGAGCCTTTATCAACTTCTATGAAGGGAAAAAAGATAGAGCGTACTAATTTGGTGAGTTATGCGTCCTATTTTATTTGTCTTTTCAGGACTTCCTGCTTCTGGAAAATCAACACTCTCCAAATGGATAGTATCAAAATTTATTGCAGTGTATCTTCGTATAGATACCATTGAGCAAGGGCTTCGTGACTTGTGTAATGTTAATGTAGAAGGAGAAGGATATCGAATGGCATATCGAATCGCCAAAGACAATTTACTATTGGGAATGAATGTAGTTGCTGATTGTTGCAACCCAATCACCTTAACTCGTGATGAATGGAAAAATATAGCTCATAACACAAATTCTTTTCTAATTAACATTGAAATTGTGTGTTCAGATAAAGAGGAACACCATAGGCGAGTTTTTAATCGAATATCTGAAATAGAAAATTTGAAATTACCCAATTGGGAAGCTATATCAGAATATCATTACGAAAATTGGACTGAAAATAGAATACAGATTGATACTTCGCATAAAACCATAGAAGAATGTGTCAGGGAACTATTTTCAAAAATAGAACTAATTTTGGAAAAATAATTAAAGGACAAGAACTAACTTGTCCTTTCTACTTTTTTATAAAGAAGTAATTATTTTCTGTAAAAAACCGATAATAATTTATGCATCACAAAATATTTTTTATTTTTCTTGTTTCATTTGCGACAATGACAAAAGCACAAATAAAAGGAACTTACCCAGAAAAGGATAAAATCTTGGTAGAAGGAGGTTTTTTTCTGATGGGAAGTCAAAAATCGGAAGGAGAAACCATTGAGCATCCGCAACATAAGGTATTTTTACAAACTTTTAAGATAAGTAAATACGAAATCACTAATGCACAATATGCCGAATTCCTAAATGCAAAAGGCAATCAGATGAATGGCGACATTCCTTACATAGAACTAAAAGAAGGTTGGAGCCAGATTGAAAAAGTAAACGGCAAGTACATCGCCAAAAAGGGATATGAACAGCATCCTGTGGTATTGGTATCGTGGTACGGAGCAAATGCGTACGCTCAATGGGTTGGAGGCAAATTACCTACGGAAGAACAATGGGAATATGCAGCTCATGGAGGAAATAAAACTCAAAAGTACACTTATGCGGGGAGTAATACGCTTGATGAAGTAGCTTGGCATCGGCAAAATACAGATTATCTTCAGCCAGTTGGTAAGAAAAAACCTAATGAACTCGGTATTTATGATATGAATGGCAATGTTTCAGAGTGGTGCGAAGATGATTTCACGTCGTATGACTATAAGCTCGGGAATACAGAAGAGAAAAAAGAAAAACCTTCTGTTTTCAGTGCGTTTTTTATGGCAATAATGAGCAAGACACCAAGCAACCACTCGTATCCAGAGGATAAAGTTACACGTGGAGGGCATTACAATCAGCAAAAAATGAATATACGCATAGCCAGAAGAGATAATCGCAATGCATTGGGGCAAATCTTCGTTGGTTTTCGGGTGGTTTTTGTGGAAGTGAAGAATTTGAACGATAAAAAATAGGCTCAATTTCCTTAGAAATTGAGCCTATTTTTTATGGATGTGGTAATATTAAAATTCAGCGTTTTGTGGTGTTCTTGGGAAAGGAATCACATCACGAATATTGGTCATTCCTGTTGCAAATAGCACAAGGCGTTCAAAACCAAGTCCGAAACCGCTATGCACTGCCGTACCGAACTTTCGCAAATCCAAATACCACCATAATTCTTGCTCGTCAATACCCATAGCTTTGATTTTTTCAATCAAAACATCGTACCGCTCTTCACGTTGTGAACCACCTACAATTTCGCCAATACCAGGGAATAGTATATCCATTGCACGAACTGTTTTTCCGTCTTCGTTGAGTCGCATATAAAACGCTTTGATTTTTGCTGGATAATCAAACAAGATAACAGGGCTTTGGAAATGTTTTTCTACCAAGTAACGCTCGTGTTCACTTTGCAAATCGGCACCCCATTCATCAATAATGTATTGAAATTTTTTCTTCTTATTATGATTTGAATTCTTCAGAATATCAATTGCTTCGGTGTAGCTTACTCGTTTGAAATCATTATTGATTACGAACTCCAACTTTTCAATAAGTGACATTGAGCTACGTTCGTTTTGCGGTTTTGTTTTTTCTTCCTCCAAGAAACGTTTGTTGAGAAACTCAATATCTTCACGGCAACGCTCAAGAGTGTATTTCAACACATATTTAATGAAATCCTCAGCCAAATCCATATTGCCATCAAGGTCGAGGAAAGCCACTTCAGGTTCAATCATCCAGAATTCCGCCAAGTGACGTGATGTGTTTGAATTTTCGGCACGGAAAGTAGGTCCGAACGTGTAAATTTTGCCCAAAGCCATCGCAAAAGTTTCTCCTTCAAGCTGTCCTGAAACGGTTAAATTGGTTTCTCTTCCGAAGAAATCTTTTTTGAAATCGACTTTGCCTTCTTCGGTAAGTGGCGGATTTTTAGCGTCTAATGTCGTAACACGGAACATTTCTCCCGCACCTTCGGCATCACTTCCCGTAATGATAGGCGTATTTACGTAGAAAAATCCATTTTGCTGGAAATAATCGTGAATGGCAAATGCCAACACCGAACGAACCCGCATAATGGCTCCAAAAACATTGGTACGAACCCTTAAATGTGCATTCTCGCGTAAAAATTCAAAAGAATGCTTTTTAGGCTGAATAGGATATTCCTCTGGATTGGAATCTCCTAAAATATGAATTTCTGTTGCCTGTATTTCAATAGATTGCCCTTTTCCTTGACTTTCCACAACCGAGCCTTTTACCTCAATGGCTGCTCCTGTAGTGATGCGTTTTAGCAGTTCTTCAGGGGTGTTTTCGAAATCTACAACTACTTGTACATTTTCAATAGTCGAGCCGTCGTTCAAAGCAATGAAACGATTGCTTCGGAAAGTGCGAACCCAACCTTTTAGAGTTATTTTTTGACCTATTGGAGAGTCTTTAATTACTTGATTGATACTAATATGCATACTGATTCAATATAAAATTACCAATAATTACATTTATTTTCATTTACCAGATGCAAATATCAAACTTTTTTGACAAAATAAAGGTATCAATTTTTTTTATTTTCATTTTACTGTTGAAAGTAATATATGTGTAAAATTTACACATATTCTATATTAGCTCAAAAAAAGCGGTTCAAATAAGGGTAACTCAATGAAACTCCGATGTTAAAAAACATTAATGATTATAAGCTGAGCTGTTAATCAATACAAAACTTTTTGTTAAACTTTAGCCTTATCGCGCAATTTACACACCTAAATCATTGTAAAATTCAAAACAAATAAGTACGTTTGTGCCCTAAAATAGAAAAAAGGGAACTTATAACATTTAGGTTTATGATTAGGAAGATATCTCTGTTTATGGTAATGATTGCAATACTTGCTGCTTGTGGTAAGGGAAGCAATAAAGGAGAGCTTGTTGGAGTTAAGGGTAAAAAGTGGAAGCAACCTAAGCCTTATGGAATGACACTTATTCCTGGGGGGGCTTTTGTAATGGGAAATGCTGATGATGATAAATCCGGTAGCTCAAACGCTCAAAATAAAACAGTTACTGTGCGTTCATTTTATATGGATGAAACGGAAATTACTAATAGTGAGTATCGTCAGTTTGTCTATTGGGTGAGAGATTCCATTATCAAAACCAAGTTGGCTTTAATGGCAGAGGATATGGGTCAAGGTCCTGGAAGTGGAGGTATTGGAGAATTCGCTTTTTTAGATTCTAACTCCGAAAATATGAGCGTTTACGACAAATATATGTACGATAACTATTATAGCGTAGATGGCGAAAAGGGGCGAAAATTAAATCCTAAGGCACAAATCATTTGGGATAAAAATAAATATCCTGATGAGAACTATGCTGAGGTTATGGATAAAATGTATATCCCTATGGATGAGGCTTACAACGGAAAAAGACCTCTTGATGTAGAGCAATTGGTTTTCAGATATCAGGTTATGGATATGGAAAAAGCGGCACGTAAACGTGGCGCTAGAAAAGACTATATCCGAGAGGAACTCGTGAAGATATATCCAGATACTACAGTATGGATTCGTGATTTTGAGTACTCTTATAACGAACCGATGCATAATGATTACTTTTGGCACGAAGCGTATAGCGAATATCCTGTTGTGGGGGTTACTTGGGGTCAAGCAAGAGCATTTTGTGAGTGGAGAACCATAAATAAAAATGCTTATTTGAAATCTAAGAATGATGATGTGGTAAACGCTTTTCGTTTGCCTATTGAAGCAGAGTGGGAGTTTGCCGCTCGAGGAGGACTTGAAAACGGTACTTACCCTTGGGGTGGACCTTATACCACTGATGACAGAGCTTGTTTCCTAGCAAATTTTAAGCCTTTACGAGGAGATTATGCAGCAGATAATGCCTTATATACTGTGGAGGCTAAATCTTACGAACCTAATGGTTATAATCTGTATAATATGGCGGGGAACGTAGCTGAATGGACTAACACGACTTACGATCCTAACGCTTATGAGTATATGTCAACGATGAATCCCAACGTAAATGATGAAAAAAATCAACGTAAAGTAGTTCGTGGAGGATCTTGGAAAGACCCAATGTATATGCTTCAGGTGCATACCCGTGATTTTGAATATCAAGATTCAGCCAGAAGTTACATCGGCTTTAGAACAGTACAAGACTATATGGGAACTGATGCTACTCAGAAAGTTAAAGGAGCAAGAGGCTTCAGATAAAAAACACAAAAAATATTGACAACAGAATAATTTTACAAATAAAGCAACTTAATAAAATTTAGAATACTATGGCACAATCAAACAAAACAACAAAGAAAATTTTTCAAATGGCTTATGGTATAGGAGCCTCTATCGTTATCTTAGGAGCACTTTTCAAAATCCTGCATTGGGAGATTGATTTTGGTGGCTTTAAACTTGGTGGAGGATTCTTATTAGCCTTCGGTCTGATTACTGAAGCAATTATCTTCTTTATTTCGGCTTTTGAACCTGTAGAGGAGGGGTACGACTGGTCATTGGTATATCCTGAATTAGTTGGAGGAGAAGCTCGTCAAAATCAATTGGTAGGTAGAGGTGTTGTTTCTCAAATTTCTGAGGAAGACAAGGCTATAAAAGAGTCGTTGTCAGAGAAATTAGATAATTTGCTTGCAGAGGCTCAAATAGATGCTAACTTAATGCATAGTTTGAGTGCTTCTATCCAGAATTTTGCTGGAGCTGCAAAAGAAATCGCTCCTGTTACTGATGCGATGGTTTCAACCCATAAATATGGTGAAGAACTATCTATGGCAGCTGCTCACTTGGAGTCGTTGAATAGTTTGTACAAATTGCAATTAGAAAGAACTGAAAACCAAGTGTCTGCTCAAGCAGGGGTTGTTGATAACTTGAACTCACTTAATGAGCAAATGATGTCTTTTAAAGATAATTTGAAGTCGTTGAATTCGGTTTATGGCGGAATGTTATCTGCGATGGGTAAATAATTTAACTTGTTTTAATTTTAAAGAATAATTATGGCAGGAGGAAATAGCCCAAGGCAGAAAATGATTAACCTGATGTATTTGGTTTTCATCTCTATGCTCGCCTTGAATATGGGGAAAGAAGTGCTTAGTGCATTTGGTTTGATGAATGAAAAATTGGAAGCGTCTAACGAGAAAGCAAATAATGCTAATATTAATGCAATTCAGGCGTTGGAGCAAAACAATGCTGAAAATCCTGATCAGTTTGCTGAAGCTTTCCAAAAATCGAAAAAAGTCAAAGAACTTTCTGATAGTTTCTACAATTATATTGAAGGAATTAAAGGAGAAATAATGAACCAAGTTGGTGAAGATAAAAAAGACTATCAGGTAATGGATAAATCGGATTATCTTGACCAAAAATTCTTTGTCGGAGATAATTACAAACCTGAAGGAGAGGAATTTGTTCGTCAAATAAACGACTACAAAGCTCAATTAGTAGAATTACTAGGCGGAAAAGAAGGTACTTACGGCGAATTGGTAGGTAAAATTGATGGTAATTTTAATACTAACGATGTAGTAGATAGAGAAGGAGTAACCCGTAAGTGGCTTAATTACAACTTTGAAGGTTTTCCTTATATTGCTTCTGTAGCTAAATTGTCAATGATGCAGTCCGATATCCGTGCTACTGAGCAAGAGGTTTATGCCGAAATGCTAAAAGGACAGTTGAAGTCTCAAATTTCGATGACAAATTATACCACACTTCTTGAGCAATCGAAAGGGGCTTACTACCAAGGGGAATCTTTTGACGGAGCCATTGTATTAGGTCGTAAAGATGCCTCTACACGTCCTAACGAAGTGGAATTGATGCTTGATGGTAGAAAATTATCAGCTTCTGAGTTTCAAATAGAAGATGGTAAGGTAAAACTTAAAGTGGGCGCAGGAAATGCTGGAGAACATAAAATTACGGGTAATTTATACTTTGACCAAGATGGAAAACGTATAGCAGTGCCTGTAAGTCAAGTATTTTCAACAATTCCTAAACCTAACGCTGCGGTAATTTCTGCTGATAAGATGAATGTGGTTTATCGTGGAGTTAATAACCCAATGACCATTTCAATGCCAGGGGTGCCTGATAATAAAATGTCAGCTTCTGCTCCAGGACTTAGCAAAAAATCAGGAAGCAGCTATACAATGAAACCTGGTCAAGGGCGTGAGGTTACTATTAACGTATCAGGAGAGATTGATGGTCAGCGTTTCTCATCATCAAAAACATTCCGTATAAAGGATATTCCTCGTGCTGTGGCAACCATAGCGGGTGAGGCTGGTTCGGTAAAATTACCTAAAGCTAACCTTGCTGTAGCTACTGTAAATGCTACTTTTGAAGATTTTGATTTCGACATTAAGCCTGTGGTTAAACAATTCCGAATTTTTATACCAGGACAGCCTAGTATTGTGGTTCACGGTAATAAACTCAATGATCAGGCAAAATCAGCTTTAAATAGAGCTAAGCGTGGAGATATAGTACAAATATTAGATATTTCAGCGTCAGCACCTGGTTTTGAAGGATATATGAAGAAATTGGCTCCGATATCTATTGAAATAACAAACTAATAATTAAAAAGGAATAAAATGTTTAATTGGAAAAATATAGGAATTTGCGTTGCTCTTTTTGCTTTTTCTGGAATTTCAACAGCTCAGGTGAACTTGTTGAATGCAAAGCTACCTTCTGAAATACAAGAGAAAAGCCAAGCAAAAATAGATGCCGATAACGACCGACCCCTCCCTTATGGTTATGTTGATGAAAGGGATGTTCTTTGGCAAACAGAAGTTTGGGAAGTTATTGATTTGAATGAGAGAGTTAACTTTCCTCTATTGTATCCAATTCATCCTGAGGATATGAGCGATTACCGAAAGTCGCTTTACAATGTGCTTATTGAAAACATCAAATCTGGCAAAATCACTGAGGTTTACGCTGATTCGTATTTTACTAAAAAGAAAACGTATGATGAAATCAAGCATAGTTTGATGAGCGTCGATACGTTAGATGCAGGATATGAATTACTCAATGCAGGAGAGCAAATTACCGAAGAGTATATTACTAAGCGTGAAATTTCTCCTGAAGATATTTTGCAATATCGTATCAGAGGACTTTGGTATTTTGATAAGCGTCAAGGTGAGTTGAAATATCGTTTATTGGGAATTGCCCCTGTAGCTACTGATGTTTCTATGTTAGGAGATTTGGATATGGCACAAGGCGAGGAGGTTTCAAATGCTCAAGTAGAGCTCTTTTGGGTTTGGTATCCGTCAGTGAGAGACATTTTACACGAAGCAAAGACGTTTAATCGCAAGAATTCAGCTCGTCCGCTTTCGTTTGACCATCTTTTAAATTCGCGTATGTTTTCATCTGTAATTTATAAGGAAGATAACGTTCAAGGGGATCGTCCGATTAAGGACTATATACACGATAACTCACTATTTCAGTTGTTAGAATCAGACAGAATTCGAGAAAAGATTCGTGATAGAGAGCAAGATATGTGGGCGAATTAAAAAATTAAACAATACATTTAAACTGTTTCAAGAACTTCTTGAAACAGTTTTTTTATTTGAAAAATCAAAAAATATGTACGACTTTATCATTGTAGGTTCAGGTTTGGCAGGGGTTTCTTTTGCTGAAGAATTACGAAAGAGAAATAAAACCTTTTATGTAATAACAGATAATTCTCAGAAATCAAGTATGATAGCTGGAGGCATATTCAATCCGATGATACTCAAAAGATTTACTTTGGCTTGGAAAGCACATCAGCAAATTGCTTTAATGGATGCTTTTTATAGTCAACTTTCCGATTTTTTGGGACATAAAATAATAGAATTTATGCCCATACTGCGTAAGTTTGCTTCTGTGGAAGAACAAAATAATTGGTTTTTAGCTGCAGAAAAACCAGAGATTTCTACTTTTCTTGCTACTGATATTATTGCTCAGTATAATTTGGCAGTTCCAGCACCTTTTGGTTTTGGAAAAGTACGTCAAACAGGGCGTCTTCAAATACGTGAAATGATAGATTTCCTTCAAGAAATATGGCGTAATCAAGGTATTCTTTTGGAGGAAACGTTTCATTATCAACTATTAAAAATTGAAGATGAAGAAGTTTCTTATCAAGGGATTAAAGCTCAAAATATTGTATTTTGTGAAGGATTTGGAGTGGTTAAAAATCCTTTTTTTGGTAATGTCCCGATGAAGCCTTGTAAAGGAGAGTTACTTACTTTTAAAGCTGAAAATCTGAAAATCAATGAAATTGTAAAATCTGACGGATTTATTTTTCCTATAGGAGATGATTTTTATAAGATTGGAGCGACTTACCAGTGGGAAGATCTATCCGAAAATCCTACCGAAAAAGCAAAAGAAGAACTGATACAAAAATTAGAAAAACTTATCAATTGTTCTTATGAAATTATAAATCAAGAGGCTGCGATACGCCCAACGGTTGCAGACCGTCGTCCTTTGATTGGAAAGCATCCAAAGTATAATAACTTATACATTTTAAACGGATTAGGTACTCGTGGTGTTATGATAGCCCCTTATGTAGCTAAACTTTTAGCTGATTCCATATACAAAGGTGTAGCCATTGAAAAAGAAGTAGATGTGAATCGTTATAAATTTGCTTAATTCAGCGAAAGTACAGCCATTACGGGTAAATGGTCAGAAAGTCCATCATTAAAGGTTTCGTGTTTGTGTACCGAAAAAGTTTTATGAGGTAAAATAAAGTCAATCCTAAAAGGGAAATACTTGAAATGAAATGTTTTACCAATCCCGAAACCTGCTTCTTCAAATGAATCTTTTAGTAAGTCACCTTTAATTTCTCGGTAGATGTTTGAAAAAGCAGTGTTGTTAAAATCTCCGCAAACAATGGATTTGTAGGGTGATTGTAGGTAATGATTTTTAAAAATTTGGGTTTGCTGGTGCTGAAGGGCAAATCGTTTGCCGAGATTCTTCACCAGTTCTTTTGAGTTTTCGTGTAATATTTTACTTTTCTCAGGGTTGAGATGTAATGATTCCAAATGCAAATTATAAAGCCGAATGGTATCATTTTGGATTATAACATCTGCAAAAGAGCCATTATTTGCCGTATTAGGAAAATCTAAAGAACCTGAGGATATAATTGGAAATTTGCTGAAAAAAGCTTGACCGATTTTGTCTTTTCGTCCTTTATAAATGATTTTTTTATAAGGATAAATAGAAGATGAAGGTTCGTACTTCTTATTGCCATAAAACTCCTGAATTAGTAAAATATCTGGCTGTTTTTCACTGATAAAATCAAGAATTTGCTGACTTAAATTAGGGTTCGGATGCCATAAATAATGATTGAACAATCGTACATTGAATGACATTACCGAAAAACCATCTTTATTTTGAGGTTTTTGCTTAGAAAACTGAACTAATCTGCTTAAATGAGAATATCCTACTATAATAGCCAAGAGAGATAAAAAGCCCTGTTTTTTGCGCTGTGCTGTCCAAAACAGAAAAAAACCGATATTAACTAGTAGTAAAAAAGGAAGTAACAGAGAAAATAATGAAAGTTCTGGGAATTTTTGAGAGAAAAAGTAAGGAACAATGTACGAAAAAAGCAATAATAAAGTAAAACCAAGGTTAATAATAAAAATGATTTTCTGAAAAAAAGAAAGGCTTTTCATATTTTATACTGCTTATTACGAGTTGACAAAAATAGCAAAATCTAAAAAAATCAATGTTATTTTTGGCTTACTGTTAGTTGAATGTAGCGAATTTAATTTTATAAAAAAAAGCAGTACAAATATTAAAATTTTTGTACTGCTTTATATCGTATTTTTATTTTCCCAAAAGTCGGGAGGAATTTAAAGAGGGGTACCTTCCTTCGTTTTAAAACGATATTCGAGGTACGAGTAAGCATCTCTGGGCAACACCTGTATCCAACGTTTGTATTCGAAAAACCATTTCAAACGAATGGAAGGCAGTCCTTTGGTTAAATATGCACCAATAAAAGGATGAACATTAAGTACTATGCGCCCTTTATAGCTGTTCTCTTTAATAATGTTTTCAAGTTCTAAGTTGATTTTATCAACTAAAACGATAGGAGCATCTACCTCTCCTTCTTTACTTGGGTTTTCTTCCAAGGTTTTGATGTTTAATTCGGGGCGTACCCTTTGTCGGGTAATTTGAATAAGCCCAAATTTGCTTGGGGGCAAAATTTTGTGTTTGGCTCTGTCTTCAGCCATTTCTTTCTTAAGGTGATCGAAAAGCGTTTTTCGGTTCTCTGTGTCTGACATATCAATGAAATCTACCACAATAATGCCACCCATATCTCGTAAGCGTAATTGTCTGGCTATTTCAGTAGCTGCAATCAGGTTTACTGCCAATGCGGTGTTTTCTTGATTGTTAGCCTTATTGGAGTGATTTCCGCTATTGACATCAATTACGTGAAGTGCCTCAGTGTGTTCAATAACCAAATACGCGCCTTTACTCATAGAAACGGTACGCCCAAAGGCTGTTTTTATTTGTCGTTCTATGTTAAATCGTTCAAAAATAGGGATTGAAGAACGATAGTGTTTGACGATTTTTTCTTTATCAGGGGCGATTTCACGCACGTATTTTACAATTTGCTCGTAAAGCGCTTGGTCATCAACGTGAATTCCAGAAAAAGAATCATTGAATAAATCGCGTAGAATAGCACCTGTTCGGTTCACTTCACTTAATACTTTTGAGGGGAAAACCGCTTTATGTATCTTCTTACACATCAAAACCCAACGGTTGAATAATCCTTGTAAGTCTTTGTCCAGTTCTGCGACTTTTTTGCCTTCTGCAACGGTGCGAACAATAACACCAAACCCCTTGGGTTTTATACTTTGTAAGAGCCGTTTTAAGCGTTCTTTTTCGGCTTTACTTTCAATTTTTTGAGAGATGGAAATTCTATCGGAAAAGGGCACTAATACCAAGTACCTTCCTGCTATGGAGAGTTCCGAGCTGATTCTGGGTCCCTTGGTTGATATCGGCTCTTTAACGATTTGAACCAATATGGGCTGATTGGCTTTGAGCACCTCCATTACTGAACCATCTTTATTGATGTCGGGTTCAAGTGAAAAATCTTTCAGTGAAAAATCTTTCAATTTTCCAGAAATTACGTTTTTCACGAATTTCAATAAAGTGGATAGCTGAGGGCCTAAGTCGTGGTAGTGGAGAAAGGCATCTTTTTCGTACCCAACATCAACAAAGGCGGCATTGAGCCCTTGTACGGGTTTTCGTATTTTTGCCAACATAATGTCTCCAACAGCCAAATCATTGTTGTCCTCTTCCCTATGTAACTCAATGAGTCTTCCTTCTTTCAATAAGGCAAAATCGACATCAGAGGAACCGGAACGTATAACCAATTCTTTATTCACTCTGTGGATTTTTTTGGGGAGTTTGCTTAAAACAGACTCCGTTAAACATAGTTTAATGCAACAAATTGCGAGTTTTCCATACTATTAAATGAATAACTCGCAATTGTTTGTTTCAATGAACGTTTCTCAACAAGAAAAAGTAGTATAAAACTACTTTTTCTTTTTATGACGGTTAGCTCTTGCTCTTTTTTTACGTTTGTGATTAGCTACCTTATGTCTTTTTCTTTTTTTTCCGCTTGGCATAGATTTACGTTTATCGGATTAATTATTTAACTTTTACTTTTGCTTTTACTCCTTCAACAAACACTTTTGCAGGTTTGAAAGCTGGAATGTTGTGTGCAGGAATTTTTAAAGTGGTATTTTTAGAAATGTTTCTTCCTGTTTTTTCAGCTCTTGTTTTGATGATGAAACTTCCGAAACCTCTCAAATAAACGTTGTTACCGCTTTCTAAAGAAGCTTTTACTTCCTCCATAAAGTTTTCTACCGTTGCTTGTACGTCAGCCTTATCAAGTCCCAATTTTTCTGAGATTTTTGATACGATTTCTGCTTTTGTCATTTTATATTTCTTTAAATTGTTAATACATTGAGGTTGCAAATATAGTAATTAATAATAAAAATAACATAGTTAATTGGTTAAATTTTAAACAAATAGCACTTTTAAAAGGTTTGCTCTAAGTAATAAAAAACAAAAATCACGTCTTTTTATTTATTAAAGTGTTGTTTTTTAGTGTTTTATTCAAAATTCTGTATTTGGTAGTGATACTGATGTCGCTCTTTGAATATCGTTCCAAAATTCGGGGTATGATTTGCTTACTACCTGATAATTATTGATAACGATAGGCATTTTTAACATTAGCGGAGCGAAAGCCATAGCCATACGATGGTCGTTGTAGGTGTCAATAGCGATATTTTCCTGTATGCTATCACTACATTTAATGCTTAAACTGTCTTGCGAAGTAGTAACTTGAGCACCAAGTTTGCATAGTTCGTTTTTTAGAGCTGTTAATCGGTCGGTTTCTTTGATTTTCAGCGTATGTAAACCCAAAAGTTGACAATCTATTTCAAGCCCGAAGCAAGTAACGGCTATGGTTTGTGCAATATCGGGTGCATTTACTAAATCATAACTAAAAAACGATTTTTTATGTGGCTTTGCTTTATATAAGGTAATCTTATCTTTTTCAAAAGTAGTCGTTACCCCAAAATCCTGATAAATTTCAGTTAAAATAGCATCACCTTGTAAGCTGTCAGTTTTAAAATTTTTCAAATTCAGACGTGTGCCAACCTTTGAAAGTGCTACGAAGGAAAACCAATATGAGGCCGAACTCCAATCGGATTCCACTATAATCTGCTGCGGAAGTATTTTTTCGATGGGAGAAATTTTGATTTCATTATTGATAAAGCTTGTCTGTACACCAATGCTTTCCAGTAAAGCTAAAGTCATCTTTATGTAAGGAGTAGAGGTAATTTTACCTTCCAATTGTAGGCATAAGCCTTGGGGTAAGCTTGGGGCAATTAGAAGCAAAGCCGATATAAATTGGCTACTAATGTTTGCTGGAACACACACTTGACTTCCTAGGAGTTTTTTTCCGTGGATTTGCAGTGGCGGGAAACCTTCCTTTTCCAGATAACAAATATCAGCACCCAATTGATTTAATGCTGTAACCAAAGTACCTATGGGGCGTTCCTTCATTCGCGTAGAACCCATCAAAATCACTGATTTTCCGTGGTTTTGCGAGGCGAAATAAGCCGTTAAAAAACGCATTGCTGTACCGGCGTGATGCACGTCAATTATTCCCGATTTTTGGTTTAACGCTTCGATAACCGCTTTGGAATCGTCAGAATCCGAGCCATTTTTTATCTGAATGTTAGGGTAACAGGCTTGTAACAAAAGTAGGCGATTGGTTTCGGATTTTGAACCCGAAAGGGTAATTGTTATGTCTGAAATGAGTTTTGAAAGCGGAAGATGGAGTTGCATCGTAAAGGGAGTTATTTTAATTTCTCGTTATTGTGATGACGATCGTGGTCGCGTTTGGTTTTTAAGTCCATTTTTTTGTCGAAAGCCGTTTGCAAATCTACCCCAGTTTGGTTGGCTAAACAAAGTACCACGAACAATACATCGGCAAGTTCTTCGCCCAAATCTTTATTTTTATCGCTCTCTTTTTCAGATTGTTCCCCATATCTTCGGGCAATAATTCGGGCTACTTCGCCTACTTCTTCAGTCAGTTGCGCCATATTGGTAAGCTCGTTAAAATAGCGAACACCGTGATTTTTTATCCAATTATCTACTTCAATTTGTGCATTTTTAATGTTCATAATACGCATTTATAATGATTGTTCAGAATAAGGCAAATATACTAAAAATGCTTTTTTATGGAAGGATTAAGCGGTAAAATGACTATATTTTTGTAGTTTTGGCTCTTGTTTCGAGTTTTATTTTTGAGTTTATGAATAAAAATATTTTTTCCAAATATAAGGTTTTCATCATTGGAATGTTGTTGCTCTCAGCGACAATTTTGTTACTTTTTTATAATGCTTTAAAGCATCAAGAAAAACTTCCTATTTACCAGCCCGCCATGGTAAATCACGAGTTGGTGGACAGCACCCTACAACACGTTAAAAAGTACCATACAATTGCTGATTTTGAGTTCGTGAACCAAAACGGACAAACCATTACACAAAACCACTATGCTAATAAAATATACATTGCTGATTTCTTTTTTACCACTTGCCCTACCATTTGTCCTATAATGACTAAAAATATGATTCAATTGCAAGAAGCCTTAAAAACTGAAAATGAAGTATTATTGCTTTCTCATACAGTTACTCCCGAGATTGATTCTGTTCCTATTCTTAAGGCGTATGCTATTGAAAATAAAGTAAATGACCAAAAATGGAATTTGGTCACTGGCGATAAAAAACAGATTTACGAAATGGCTCGAAAATCATATTTGGTGGTTAAAGGAGATGGCGATGGCGGACCTTTTGATATGATTCATACTGAGAATTTTGTATTGGTAGATAAAAATCGGCGTATACGCGGATTTTACGACGGAACCGATACTCAACAGATAAAAAAATTACTTCAAGACATTAAAATACTTAAACAAGAAACAAAATAAATATAAGGAAAACATATTGAAAGCAAAAAACTTGTATTTTTGCATCAAATCAGTCTAAATTAAAGGTACAGAATGACTCATTCTACAAAAAAATACATTTCCGATTTGGAAGAGGGACAAAAAGCAATCATAAAAGATATTGATATTGATTGTATTCCATTAAAAATTATTGAATTAGGGTGTTTCCCTGGAGCGGAAGTCGAAATGATTCAAAAAGCTACCTTCAACGACCCTCTATACATAAATATTGATGGAACTTATCTTTCCATACGTAAAGAAATGGCAGCATTAATTGAAATTGACAACAGATGAAGCAGACAATCAAAGTAGCTTTAGTGGGCAATCCTAATACAGGAAAGAGTTCGTTGTTTAATGTACTAACGGGGCTAAATCAAAAAGTAGCAAACTACCCAGGGATTACCGTGGAGAAAAAAATAGGAAGATGTAAACTTAATCACACGTGTAATGCTGATATTATTGACCTGCCAGGAACCTATAGCCTTAACGCAAACTCCATAGATGAAAGAGTTGCTGTTGGTTCTTTGCTTAATCGGAATAATCCGTATTTTCCTGATGTGGTGGTTGCCGTTACTGATGTGGAAAACCTCAAACATAATCTGCTTATTTTTACACAGATAAAAGATTTGAAAATTCCGACAATTTTGGTGGTGAATATGGCTGATCAAATGGCAAAAAAAGGAATTTCACTCAATGTAGAAGTTTTGCAAGAAAGGCTCAACACACGTGTAATTTTGACCAGTACCCATACCAAACAAGGTATTGAGGAACTAAAAGAAGCTATTGCTAATTACAAAACGCTGACCAGAACCCCCTGCTTGAACATCAATAATTTAGACGTTGCTTATTTTGAAAATCTCGCCCAAAAATTTCCTAAAGAAAATGCTTACAAATTGTGGCTAATTATTTCGCATAATGTCGATATTGTTGAGGCTTCCAAAGAAATTGATTTGAGCGGATGGGCAAACACAAAAAGCGATAGCGAAATAAAACGGATGAAGCAACGTGAAACGATTTTACGCTATCAGTTTATCAATACTGTTCTTAAAGAGACTTATGTTGTTGATACCTCAAAGGCTAAAAATTTACGTGCTTTGTTGGATAAAATATTGATGCACAAAATTTTTGGATACCTGATTTTTATCCTGATATTGTTGCTGATTTTTCAAGCGATTTTTGAGTGGAGTAGTGTGCCAATGGCGTGGATTGAGCAACAATTTTCGAGCTTTGCAGAATGGGTAGCCACCACACTTCCTAAGGGAGTTTTTAACGAATTGATTTCACAAGGAGTAATTCCAGGTATTGGGGGAGTAGCTATTTTCATTCCGCAAATTGCTATTCTTTTCTTATTTGTTTCTATTTTGGAAGAGACCGGCTATATGAGCCGTGTGGTGTTTTTGATGGATAATATGATGAGGCGTTTTGGACTGAGCGGAAAAAGTGTAGTACCACTAATTTCGGGAGTGGCTTGTGCCATTCCTGCAGTGATGGTTGCACGAAATATTGAAAGTTGGAAAGAACGCCTAATCACTATTTTGGTGACTCCTTTTATGACTTGTTCAGCAAGGCTTCCAGTATATTTAATTATCATAGCTTTAGTGATTCCTCAGGGGTATATCTTTGGGTTAAGTTATCAGGCTTTGACAATGTTTGGATTGTATCTCCTAGGATTTTTAGCAGCTCTTACGTCAGCATTTATTTTAGATAAAACCTTAAAAATCAGAAAAAATAAGAGTTTTTTCATTGCTGAAATGCCCAATTACAAAACACCTCAATTACGCAATATTACCATTACTGTTTTCGAAAAAACCAAGAGTTTTGTGTTAGGGGCAGGAAAAATCATTTTAGCGATATCTATAATTATTTGGTTTCTAGGCTCTCACGGAATGGGTAAAAAATACAGAGCTGCTGAAAGCCAAGCTCAAATACTAAGTACTCAAAACCACTGGACGGAAGACCAAACGCAGCATTTTTTAGAGTCTTACAAACTTGAACATTCCTTTTTAGGAAATTTAGGAAAAGGGATTGAGCCGATATTCAGACCCTTAGGTTACGATTGGAAAATCAGTATTGGGGTACTTTCTTCCTTTGCGGCTCGTGAAGTTTTTGTGGGTACATTGGCTACGGTGTACAGTTTAGGAAGTGATTTGGACACTGAAGAAGAGGAAGGGAAAAACACCATTTTAGCACGAATGAAAGAGGAAAAACATCCTAACGGAGCCCCAATTTATACGTTGGCTTCAGGGATTTCCTTATTGCTATTTTATGCATTTGCAATGCAGTGCCTCAGTACCTTAGCCGTGGTTAGGCGTGAAACCAATAGCTGGAAATGGACTGCCTTCCAATGGTTTTTTATGGGAGCACTTGCCTATATTAGCGCGATGTTTGCCTTTATGATAATCAAATAGATGTATTGTTTTTTATTGTTTCAAAACTTACTAAAAAATCACATCAAAAATATCAGATTGGAGTGTACAGAAGTTAAATGTAACTATACTTTTTCGGTAGGAGAAATCGGATTTTTTAGACTTCAGAATCGAGGAAATATCCAAAAAAGAAAAATCCAACAGTTCGGATAAAAACTGCTGGATTTTTTTATTTCTAAATTTTATAACTCTTTGAACGAAATCGACACTATTTATATAGCACAAGAGTCAATTTCAGTAACTCTTAGCGTATTTACCATACCTTTCCCTTGAATTGGCATAGCAGCTAAACTTACCATAATATCTCCCATATTTACATAACCTTTTTGGTTCGCGATATGATTTACATCTTCAATAGTTTCATCGGTGGAAACAAATCGGTCATAATAAAAAGTGGTAACTCCCCAAAGCAGACTCAGTTGAGTGAGAATACGTCTGTTAGAAGTAAATACCAAAATATGTGATTTGGGTCGGTATGCTGAGATTTGGAAAGCCGTGTAACCGCTGTTAGTCAGTGTTGAAATGACTTTAGCGTTCATTTCGTTTGCCATTTGAGCCGCGTGGTAACAAATGGAATTGGTTACGTATCGGTTAGAACGAATGAAAGGTGATTCCAAAGGGAGTTTTATTAAAGTGGAATGCTCTACACTTCGGATGATATTACTCATTTGCTCAATGACTTGTACGGGATAAGCCCCTACGGAAGTTTCTCCCGAAAGCATTACAGCATCAGCACCATCCATTACAGAGTTGGCAACGTCGTTGACTTCGGCACGAGTAGGAGTAAGGCTAGTAATCATACTTTCCATCATTTGAGTAGCAATAATTACTGGAATGTGAGCCGATTTGGCTTTTCTGACCAATTCCTTTTGGATTAGAGGCACTTCTTCCGCTGGAATTTCAACCCCTAAATCACCTCGAGCCACCATAATACCGTCACAATGAGCCATAATCTTGTCAATATTGTCTAAGGCTTCAGGCTTTTCAATTTTGGCTACAATAGGTATTTTATAACCCGCATTTTCCTCAATAAGTTCCTGTAAATCTTTAATATCCTTGCTGTGACGTACAAAAGAAAGGGCAATCCAATCCACATCTTGAGAAATGGCAAATACAGCATCACGGATATCTTTTTCGGTAAGGGCTGGTAAAGAAACATTAGTATTAGGAAGATTTACGCCTTTTTTAGATTTTAGCGCTCCTCCCTGTACTACTCTGGCTTCTACTTCATTGATTCGGTTTGTGGCTACGATTTCGAAGATGAGCTTTCCGTCATCAAGCAGTACACGTTCGCCTGGTTGTACGTCCATCGGGAATTCCTTATAATTCATATAAACCCGATGCTGATTGCCCACAAAGGGCTCACCAGTAACAAAAGTAATTTTATCTCCCGGAAATACGTGAACATCTTCTTCCATAACCCCTACACGTAACTTAGGTCCTTGCAAGTCAGCCAAAATAGCCGTGTTATATCCGTACTCTTCATTGACTTGACGAATGAAACCGATACGTCTTTTAACGTCTTCGTAATCAGCGTGTGAAAAATTGATACGAAAAACATTCACACCAGCTATAATCATATTTTTGATGACTTCTTTGGTATCGGTAGCTGGTCCGAGTGTGGCTACGATTTTTGTCTTTTTAGTATTTAACATACTTAAAATATTAGTTTATATTTCGATTTTAATATTTCTGTTTTTACCTCATAAGCTGCTGAAACCAAGGGAATAGCAGCTATTCTTTTTACAAGTTCAGCTGTAGTTGTACTACAATAATCACTTTCTATTTTTAATAAGAAATCTACTTGCTTTAATTCTTCCATCAAAAAAAGAGTTTGAGCAGACGTTTTAAACAAACTATTCCTTTTCAAAGGAATTTCCACTACCATTTTGTTAGCAATACATCGCCACACGATTTCCGAATCCTGATTACGCCACAGATAGTGTGCAAACCCTTGCTGGTACACTTCTGTATTTTCAGAATTATCTTTATAGAAAGATACCTCTAGGTACTGATTTAAAAAATAAACCAAACGATAGTCCTCCAATGGAGCACATATGGCAATCAGCCCGAAACTTTCTTCAAAAAAGGGTTCTGATAACCGATAAGTAACCATCATTTAATTTTTCGGCAAAGATATGATTTATTGTGCAAAAACACGAGGGATTAACAATTTATTGCAAAATATTTATGAAAGATAAGAAATGTTTGTAAATCAATATTTATCAAACCTCAAAGCCGATGGGTATTAAAGTTGTTTTCTACCTTTTATTTTGTAATAAACACGCTTAGCGGCTTGTTCCTCAGCTTTCTTTTTTGATGTAGCTCTCGCTTTAGAGCAACCATAATTATCAACCGTTAATTTCGATATAAAAAAACGTGTTCCTGAGCAGTCATTATTATCCTCTGTTGTGTTAAAGGAGAAAGATTTTTTGTTTTTCTGACACCATTCAATAAGTAAACTTTTGTAACTAATAATTTTTCCTTCCAAACTCTTTAAGTTAATATAAGGAACAATAAGTTTGCGTTTCACAAATATATGGCATTGCTTATAACCTCCGTCTAAATAAATTGCTCCGATGAGCGCTTCAAACAAATTTCCAGAGATATTAGTTCCTAACTGTTCTAAAGACAAATTAGTACGTAAAAAATCGGTAAGTTTCAGTTCGTTGCCAACTTGATTTAAGTGCCGTCTTTCCACGATTTTTGAACGCATTTTGGTCAGATAACCTTCGTCTTCTTCTGGGGCATTCGAAAAGATATAATCAGCTATGATACAGCCCAGTACAGCATCTCCTAAAAACTCAAGACGTTCGTAACTCTTTTTTTTACCCGAATATTGGTAAGACGGATGCGTAAAAGCTTCACTATAAAGTTGTAGATTTTTCGGAGCAAAGCCCAGCAAAAGTTTTAATTTGTCGTGAAAGAATTTGTCTTTCTTTTTGTTTCTAAAACGAGAAAAAGGTAATATTTCTTTCAGCTTCCACATTTTAGGAGTTACAGCTTTTTGAACAATACACAAGCGTTATGTCCACCGAATCCAAAAGTATTACTCATCGCAACTCTAACGTCGCGTTTTTGGGCGGTGTTAAAAGTGAAATTGAGTTTTGAATCAATGTTATCATCGTCAGTGAAGTGATTGATAGTAGGCGGAACAATTCCGTGAGTAACAGTCAGTACCGAAGCAATTGCCTCAACAGCCCCTGCAGCTCCTAACAAATGACCTGTCATTGATTTTGTGGAGTTCAGATTGATGTTATAGGCGTGCTGACCGAAAACATCTAAAACGGCTTTTGATTCCGCTACATCTCCTAGTGGAGTTGATGTGCCGTGTAAGTTAATAGTATCTACTTCGTGGGGTTGTACTCCTGCATCTCTTAAGCAGTTGAGCATTACATTTTTAGCTCCAAGTCCTTCAGGATGAGGTGCCGTCATATGGTGTGCATCGGCAGACATTCCCCCTCCTGCAATTTCACAGTAAATTTTGGCTCCTCGAGCTTTGGCGTGTTCGTATTCTTCCAAAACTAAAGCACCAGCCCCTTCGCCAAGTACGAAGCCATCACGATCTTTGTCCATAGGTCTTGAAGCTGTTTTAGGGTCATCATTTCTGGTAGAAAGTGCGTGTAGCGCATTAAAGCCACCTACACCAGCGATAGTAACTGCGGCTTCAGACCCTCCTGTTAGTATAACATCGGCGTGACCCAATCGAATGTAGTTAAGAGCATCAATAATGGCGTTAGTTGAAGAAGCACAAGCAGAAACTGTGGTAAAGTTAGGTCCGCGTAGCCCATATTTCATTGAAATAAGCCCACTGGCAATATCGGCAATCATTTTAGGAATGAAAAACGGATTAAACTTAGGGGTGCCATCTCCATTATTGAAATTAGTTACTTCATCTTGAAAGGTTTGTAATCCCCCAATACCTGACCCCCAGATTACCCCTGCTCGGTCAACGTCTAGCTTTTCAAGGTCAAAGTTAGCATCTTCCATAGCTTGAGTGGCAGTCACCATAGCATACTGGGTGAAGCGATCCATTTTTCGGGCTTCTTTTCGGTCTATAAATTCCTCAACGTTGAAGTTCTTAACCTCACAAGCAAATCGTGTTTTGAATTTAGAGGCATCAAAATACGTAATAGGGGCAGCTCCGCTTACTCCATTTACGAGTCCTTCCCAATATGCCTTTACATCATTTCCTATAGGGGTCAATGCGCCTAAGCCTGTAACAACAACGCGTCTGGTTTTCATAAACTGATGATTTTTAAGTGAATATTTGAAATACACTTACAAAGAATTAGCTTTGCAAGTGTATTCTATTCTAACAATTAAGTAGTAGGTTAATGCCTAATTATTGTTTTGCTTCTTCAATATATTTGATAGCCTGACCAACAGTTGCAATGTTTTCAGCTTGGTCATCTGGAATTTGAATATCGAATTCTTTCTCGAATTCCATAATCAATTCAACCGTATCTAATGAATCGGCTCCTAAATCGTTAGTGAAGCTTGCGTCTGATACAACTTCATTCTCATCTACACCTAATTTATCAACGATAATGGCTTTAACTCTTGATGCAATGTCTGACATGATTTTTCTAATTTTAAATTTTTACTGTTGGCAAAAATAACAAACTTTTTTTAAATCAAAACTTTTATTAACACAAACTATATTTTTTTTATTTCAATAGAAGAAATAAAGTATTGTTTATCAGTTATTTGATTGTTTTCTATTTTATATCGGATTTTGTTTTCAATTGATTTTTCTGTAAATCTTCATATTCGGTTCTGTTTTTGAATATGTCGATGGCGGTATAAACGGCTTGTTTGAATGAATCGGCATTGGCTTGACCTTTTCCAGCGATTTCAAAGGCAGTTCCGTGATCGGGTGAGGTGCGTACTCTTTTAAGCCCAGCCGTAAAGTTTACTCCATTGCCAAAAGTAATGGTTTTGAAAGGAATCAAACCTTGATCGTGATATGGAGCTATAACCGCATCATAATTTTTGTAATTTCCAGAGGCAAAAAATCCATCGGCACTAAACGGTCCGAAAACTAAAAACCCTTCATCAAATAATTTTCGCAAAGTTGGACGGATAATCGTATCGTCTTCATCTCCAATCACACCGTTGTCTCCACAATGCGGATTAAGCCCCAAAACAGCAATTTTTGGGCGTTGCAAACAAAAGTCTTTTTTTAGTGACTCGTCAATTAGTTTTATTTTTTCTGAAATCAAATCTGGAGTAATATGTGAGCTGACTTCTTTAATGGGTACGTGGTCGGTTAAAAGTCCTACTTTTAGTTCCTCGCTTACCATAAACATAAGGCTTTTTCCTTCTAATTCTTGAGCCAAATAGTCGGTATGTCCTGGAAATTTAAATGTTTCCGATTGAATATTGTTTTTGTTTATGGGAGCCGTAACCAAAACATCAATAAGGTCATTTTTAAGCGCTTGTGTGGCTATCTGTAAAGATTCGAATGCGTATTTTCCTCCTTCAGGAGTTTCTTTTCCAAAACTGATATTCGGTGAATCCTTCCAACAATTTAGTACATTTAATTTGCCTTCAACGGCATTTTCTAAAAGATCTATCCCTTGGAAATTAACATTGATATTTAGGTGTTTACGTTGGAAAGAAATCGTTTTGTTTGAACCAAATACAATAGGAGTACATAGCTCTAATAATCGATTGTCTTGAAATGTTTTAAGGATTACTTCTATACCCACGCCATTTAGGTCGCCTACAGAAATTCCTACTTTTATTAAGTCGTTCTTCATTTTTCTATTTATAATCGCAAGGGGCAAAAATACAAAATCTACGATACAAAAAAATACAAAAATGTTTTTGGTAGCGTCAACTCATTTTGTTTTTGGAAAGAAAAAAACATTTGAGTAAGAAAAAGATTTGTTGTAATTAGGCTCTGATTTTCAGTTGTTAAATCCAGATGAATTTTGTGCTTAAAAATTAGATTAAAAAAGCAATTCCAAAATAAATGTTAATAAAAATGGGTGTGAGTGTAATTTTTACACATTGTTTACTAAAAAATATGTTTTGTTTAGCTTTTTTGTTGTGTGCTTATAAAATATTTTTTCTTACCTTGCACCCCGAAATCATAGTGTATAATAATGATGTTTACAATGAAAAAAGTTTTGTTTAAAGCCCCTTTGTTATTTGTAGCCTTAATGGGAATGACTCTTGTAGGCTGTAAGAAAGGTTCAGACAGAAATGTTTCAAGTGCTACGGGTTGGCGTATAAACTCCAAAGAAGGTGGTTTTCAGTATAATACTAAATTTAAAGAGCAAGAAACAGCTCCTGGTTTAGTGTTTGTTGAAGGTGGAACATTTACTATGGGGCAGGTGCAAGATGACGTAATGCGTGATTGGAATAATACCCCTACGCAACAACACGTTCAGTCTTTTTATATGGATGAAACTGAGGTAACCAACCTAATGTATATGGAATACTTAGATTGGTTAAAACAAGTGTATCCTCCAGATGATCCGCAGTACAAAAATATCTATTTAGGAGCTCTTCCTGATACTTTGGTTTGGAGAAACTCATTGGGATATAACGAGACTATGGTAACCAACTACTTACGTCATCCAGCGTATGCCGAGTATCCAGTAGTAGGAGTGAATTGGGTACAAGCTGTTCAGTTTAGCGATTGGAGAACCAATCGTGTAAATGAATTGATGCTTGAAAAGTCAGGCTTTATTGAAAAAAATAGCCGTTATCAGGTAGATGGTCAAAGTACTTTCAGTACAGATACTTACTTGAATGCACCTAATGAGGCTTATGGAGGTAGAGCTACCGAGTTTGCAGGAAAGAAGGCAGTAACCAAAGATGGAGAACCTACTTTTGCCAAACAAACATCAGGAATATTATTGCCTGAATATCGTTTGCCTACTGAGGCAGAATGGGAGTACGCAGCCAAATCTTTGAATGGTATCCGTAAATATAACACTTTGGAAGGTAAGAAAAAGTATCCTTGGGATGGTGCTTATACTCGATCTACCAAAAGGAGTTCAAGAGGTGACCAATTGGCAAACTTCAAACAAGGAAAAGGAGATTATGGCGGATTGGCAGGGTGGTCTGATGATAAGGGTGATATTACCGTTGCGGTAAAAACCTACCCACCGAACGATTTTGGGTTGTATGATATGGCAGGTAACGTAGCCGAATGGGTTGCTGATGTGTATCGCCCAATTGTAGATGACGAAATCAATGATTTTAACTACTATCGTGGAAACGTATATATGAAACACGCCATCGGTGAGGACGGGAAACAAGTGGTGGTAACCACCGAAAACATCAAATTTGATACTTTGAGTAACGGACGTATCGTAGCTAGAAATCTTCCAGGAAATTTAGCAACTGTTCCTGTGGACGAGCAAGAAACGTATCTCCGATATAATTTTACACGTAGTGACAACAGAAACTATCGTGATGGTGATCGCTCTTCTTCTCGCTTATTCAGAGACCAAGATGTCGCCGATAACAATCCTTCTAAAAACGTGATGTATAATTCGCCTAAACATAAAGTAGGTAAAGATGAAGAAAGCGATAAGATGAAACGTGAGTTTGATAGTTCTGCTAACAGAACCACTTTAATTGATGATAACGTTCGCGTTTATAAAGGAGGTTCTTGGAGAGACCGCGTTTACTGGATTGATCCTTCGCAAAGAAGATATTTGCCTGAATATATTGCCACGGATTACATTGGGTTTAGAAACGCAATGAGCCGAGTGGGTTCAAAATCGCAAAAAGCTAATAAACGACCAAGAGGATAAGTTAAGGTCATTCAATATTGAAAAACTCTGCAAAACAAGCAGAGTTTTTTTATTGCATCTCACAAAAACAAACAAAATGGAAGATATAAAAAAATTATACGATTTGTTTTTAAAATCATCAGGAGTATCCACAGATACTCGAAATATTACTCCCAATAGTATTTATTTTGCTCTTAAAGGCGACTCCTTTGATGGTAACAATTTTGCCAATGAAGCTCTTGAAAAAGGAGCGTCTTTCACGGTTATTGACAAGCCAGAGGTAAAAACTTCTGAGAAAATGATTTTAGTACACGATGTACTCACCACTTTACAGCAACTAGCTAAATATCATCGAGAACAGCTACAGACACTTATCATTGCCATTACAGGCAGTAATGGAAAAACGACCACCAAAGAGTTAATAAATTCAGTACTTTCCGAATCTTTTCGAGTAGTTGCTACACGTGGCAATCTGAACAATCACATAGGCGTGCCACTTACCTTGCTTTCCATTACCGCCAAAACGGATATTGCCATAATTGAAATGGGCGCAAATCATCCTAAAGAAATTGCATTTTTGTGTGATATTGCTCAACCTGATTATGGGTATATTACCAGTTTTGGCAAGGCTCATTTGGAAGGATTTGGTAGTTTTGAAGGAGTGATTAAAACTAAAACTGAGCTATACGATTATCTTAAAAATAAAGAAAAAACAATCATTATAAATTATGATGACCCTATACAAGTAGAGGCTACTCAAAGCTATAAAAACCGATATGGTTTCAGTAGCCAGTTTTGTGAGGCATCAAACGTGTTTGTTACGTTGGAAGAGGCCTCTCCTATACAAGTTAGATACAACCAAAAGATAATCAATACGCATCTTGTAGGAACGTATAATTTTTCGAATGTTGTTGCTGCAATTACTTTTGGGCGTTTTTTTAAAATGTCAGAAGAGGCTATCAAACGAGGTGTTGAGAAATATGTACCCAAAAATAATCGGAGTCAACTAATTAAAAAAGGGGAAAATACTTTAATTTTAGATGCTTATAATGCTAATCCCAGCAGTATGTTAGCGGCGATAAAAAATGTTTTAGCAATGAAATCTGCTCAAAAAGTTCTCATACTTGGTGATATGTTCGAATTGGGAGCTTCAACAGCTGAGGAACACCAAAACATAGCTGATTTTATAGCTCAATATCCTTGGAAAGCCGTCTTTTTCATTGGAGAAAATTTTTCCAGAATAGAAACTAATTATCCTACTTTCAAAAATTTAGATGAGTTTAAAGATAAGTTTTCGTTCAAAAATTATACACAAACTTTGTTTTTAATCAAAGGCTCACGTGCTATGGCTCTGGAACGAATTTTAGATATAGAATAAAGCCAATCAAATAAAATAAGCGAAACTAATCAATAGCATTAGTTTCGCTTATTGCTTAATATTTAGGTTTGTCTTCAGGATATTTTGCCATAAATTCCTCTGCCTTATTAACCATTTTTACAGAACCACAGAAAAAAGGAACTCTTTGATGTAAGTGAGTAGCCTCAATATCCATAATACGTTGATAACCATCTGAAGCCTTGCCACCAGCTTGTTCGGTCAAAAACGCCATAGGGTTGCACTCATACAAAAGACGGAGTTTTCCTTGTGGAGTACGCGTTCCAGAGGGATAAATGTAAATCCCTCCTTTTAGCATATTCCTGTGAAAGTCAGATACTAAAGAGCCTATATAGCGTGAAGTATAAGGGCGGTCTTCTTCCAGAGCTTGGCAATATTTGATATAATCTTTTACTCCTTGGGGGAAGTGAATGTAATTTCCTTCGTTTATCGAATAAATATTGCCATTTTCTGAGAACTTTATATTCGGATGAGAAAGATAATATGTTCCGATGGAGGGGTCTAAAGTAAAGCCATTAACACCTCGTCCTGTGGTATATACCATCATTGTAGAGAGTCCGTACACAATATACCCAGCAGCGACTTGCTTATTGCCAGGTTGCAAAAAATCTTCCAGCTGTACTGGTGAACCTTCTGGACTAATGCGTCTATAAATAGAAAAAATAGTTCCCACAGTTACATTTACATCGGCGTTACTTGAGCCATCGAGTGGGTCGATAAGTACTACATATTTACTCAAATGACTATTTTCGGAGGCCTCGACTGGGATAAAAAATTCGTTCTCTTCAGAGGCTATTCCGCAAACAACTTCGCGCTTAGTGAGTGCTTTAATGAAAATTTCATTGGCAAAAACGTCTAATTTTTTTTGTACTTCACCTTGAATGTTTTCGCTGCCTACATCTCCCAAAATATCTTCCACCAATCCAGCTTTATTTACTTCCCGATTTACCATTTTTGAAGCCAATCGAATTGAGCTCAGCAATCGGGTGAGTTCACCGGTGGAATATAAAAAATCTTTCTGATTTTGGATGATAAATTCACCCATAGTTTGGTATGTTTTCATAAGATCTTAAAATTAGTTTGTGTTAGCATTCTCAAAGGTAAGCAAAATCATCGAAAAATTATTAAAAGGATTCGAAAATAATACATTAAAACACATACTGATAGCGGCTTAAAATCTTAAAAAATCATAAAAATGAAGTATTGTAAATACAATACGTTATTTTTTAAGCCATAAATATAATAATTATAAAATAAAAAATATTACTTTTGTGGCTGGTACCTGCATTTATACTACTTATGGAAAAGTTTGGTGATATCATTAACGTGAATGTGCCTGTACTGATCTGTTTTTTTGCAGATTGGCACGATGGGTCTATGCAAATGAATCCCGTGTTGCGAGAGACCACTATTGTTATGGGCGATGAGGCAAAAATCATAAAGGTAGATGTTGATAAGAATAAAGAACTTACTAGAGCTCTGAAAATTGATATGTTACCTACGCTGATTATGTACCATAATTTTGAAATGGTTTGGCGTAAACAAGGCTTTCAGGATAGCGATACTCTCACACACGAATTGAGAAAATACGCATAATCTACTAAAAAGACGATCTTCTTAAAAAACACTTTTTTCAGAGTGTGGATTGTTTATGCTTTTACTGACGCTTATTTTCTTCTACAAGGAATTGTGTAGCCATATATTTCCCAAAAATATTTTATTTTATACATAAAATTACAGACCTTTGCGCTGGTTTTACAGAAAGAAATTTTTTCTGAAAAAGTAGCTAACTAATACTATATTACAATCACAAACAGAAGATTTTAAAAATGAATTTACAAGAAAAATGGTTGTCTTCTTTTGATAAATTTCAAAACAGAGAAGATTTTTTACATAATACTCGTAACCAATCGATTGCATATTTTAGAGAGAAAGGATTCCCTACCCGAAAAGACGAGGCTTGGAAATATACTTCCTTAAAAGACTTACTAAATCATAATTTTGAAATAGTACAAAGTGTTAAAAACCAAGTATCTGTCGAACAAATTCAGCCTTTTTTATTAGAAACAGATAGTTATAAGGTGGTATTTGTTGATGGTTTTTTCAATGATGAATTGTCTGACATCAACTCGGACGAAATTTTGATTTCACCTTTAAGCGAAATTTTAAAATCAGACAAAGGGAAGGAGTTTTCAGAAAAGCACCTGAACCAAGAAACTCGTAAAGATGATGTTTTCACGGCATTAAACACGGCATTTATTCAAGAAGGAATATGCATCTATGTGGCTAAAAATAAGGTGATTGAAAAACCAATTCAATTACTTTTTGTTACCTCTAATACGGAGATTTCCCTTTGTTTACAACCGCGTAATATTATTGAAGTAGGCGAAAATGCACAAGTTAAAATCATAGAAACACATCAGAACCTTTCTTCTCAACCAATGCTTACCAATTCGGTTACTGAAATTTTTGTTGAGGACAATGCTTTACTGGATTATTACAAGGTACAGAATGACAATCAACAAGCTTCACTTATTGACAATACTTACATTTCACAACAGAAAAATAGCAATGCTTCTGTACATACTTTTTCATTTGGAGGTGCATTAACACGAAACAATTTAAACTTTTTCCATCACGGAGAGCATTTAGAATCTACCTTAAAGGGAATAACTATTCTTTCTGATAACCAACACGTTGATCACTATACTTTGGTGAATCACGCTCAGCCCAATTGCGAAAGCCATCAGGATTATAAAACTATTCTTTCTGATAAAAGCGCTGGTGTATTTAATGGGAAAATTATGGTAGAAAAAATTGCTCAGAAAACCAATGCATATCAGCAAAATGACACCATTTTACTTTCCGATAAGGCAAACATCAATACCAAACCTCAGCTCGAAATTTTCGCAGATGATGTAAAATGTTCTCACGGATGTACCGTAGGAGAACTTAACAAAGAAGCCTTATTCTACTTGCAAGCCCGCGGTATTCCCAAAAAAGAAGGTGAGGCGTTACTGACTTACGCTTTTGCCAATACCGTTTTGGATACCATAAAAATTCCCGCATTGAAGGATTACGTAAGTCAGTTAGTTTCCAAAAAATTAGGTGTGAATATCAATTTATAATCAAGTACTTAAAGAGGTTGTCTGAAAAAGTTTTGGACAACCTCTCCAGTATTTATTTAGTAATATTTTTCTTATTGATTTTTAGTAAAATAGCTGTTTTTTTTAAAAAATGGGGATAAAAACACGAAAACGAATCTCCCAATGCCCGAATTGCCAAACAATGCTTTCCGCAAGGGATAACTTTTGCCCCAATTGCGGACAAGAAAATCATTACAACAACCACTCTATCAAAGAATTATTGAACGATTTTTTCGCATCGTTCATAAACTTTGACAACAAAATATGGAATAGCTTAAAAACAATTCTGCTACGCCCTGGGCAAATCACCAAACAATACGTTGAAGGTAAACGCATTCGATTTGTGCCTCCTTTCAAATTGTATCTGTTTTTTTCGTTCATTTTCTTTGTAATGATGAGTTTTTCTTTTCAGAAAGCCTCACATTCTGATTTTTCTCGAAAAATATTAAACCGAATTAACCAAGTCATCGCTTCGGAAACGTTAAATATCTCCGAAAAAGAATACAACAGACTCAAAAACGCCAATTCTGATGTAATAAAATCATTTATTGATAGCGTTTTTGCATACAAAACAAAATGGAATCGAACTAAAAAGGAGGATTTCTACAATTTGGTAAATAAAAATGTACTTTCAGATTTCCGAGTGGGCATTTCAGAGAATAATTTTTCTATCGGGACACAAAAAAGTTTCCTTTCCTACGATATTTTTCTGGAAAAGAAGCCTCAATTTGATACCATTCTCATATTAAATCATCAAATTACGCGTAAAGAACTGAAATTGGTATATGACGACAAAGCAAAATTAGATTCGTTAGTTACAACCAAATGGAAAAAGTTAGGATATTTCAAACAAATTGAACTTAAAAATCTCATTCATAAAACAGGGGTGTTTTCTTTCGGAAATGTAACCCAAATGACTGAATTTATTGATAAAGAAATAAATAAATATTTGTCAATCGCTTCTTATACCATTATTTTAATGATGCCTTTTGTATCATTACTTCTACTTATTTTCTTTCGTAAAAAGCACAAAAAACTATACGTACACCTGATTCATTCATTGCATTTACATTCAACGATATACCTGTTTACCAGTATTTTGATGGGAATATTCTTAATCACAGGGCTAAATGCTTTGTTTTGGGGGTTGTACATACTTTTTGTTATTGGATTAGTCGTGTATTTTATTACTTCTAACCGAGTTTTGTATCAAGAAAGAAAGTCTATAACCGTGTTAAAATCAATATTTTTAATTGCCTTGTACTTTATAATTTCCTTATTGATAGCTTTTTACATCGGGCTTATTTCAGTTGCGTACATATAAGGTTTTGGTGATTTTGTAAAAGGTAGATGAACGTTTTTGAGTTAGGCTCACAATAATTAAAACCTTATGATTATGGAATAGCTCAAACTTCCAATGCTATGTGGGAAATCACGTACGACTTATTTTGTTTGTCTTTTTAAAGAATTATTTTTGCGGACGAAACTTATCAAATATAAAACTATGCATTTTATCTACTCATTATTGGTTGCTTTTTTGCTTTTTTCTTGTTCTAAGCAAGAGGAAGTAGCCCAAATTCAAAAAAAATATGATTTTTCGGTTAAAGTCATTCGTATTTCCGACGGAGACTCATTTGTAGGGCTAAATGATGCACAACAGCAGATGCGTTTGCGCATTCACGGTATTGATGCCCCAGAGAGTGGACAGCCGTACGGTAAAAAAGCCAAACAAAAGCTTTCCGAATTTATCTTCGGAAAACAAATTTATTTGAAAGTGCTTGATACAGACCGTTATGGAAGGAAAATTGTAAAAATACAAACCAACCATATCTCCGATGTAGGATTAGAAATGATAAAATCGGGATTGGCTTGGCATTATATAAAATATGATAACTCCCACCAATATTCTCAGGCTCAAGATAATGCACGTAACTTGGAATTAGGGCTTTGGCACGATGCTTCACCTACGCCACCTTGGCAATGGCGCTCACAAAAACGTAAATCATCTGCTAAAAAAGTGTTTTTAAGGTAAATAAATTTCATAAAAAAGTAGAGACCAATTTAAAAAATTGGTCTCTACTTTTTGAGGTTATTTCATAGGCAAAAATTAGTTTTTGCGATGGTCGATATTAGAATCAAAAACTGCATTGATGGCTTGTTGGTGGTATTTTCTGTCACGGGTGTAGCTTCCTGGTGCAGGAGCGGAAGCGGCTCTAACACAAGCCAACCGCCATTTTATCCAATCAAAATACATCAGCATATAGCCGTAAGCTCCCATATTTTTAGGTTCTTCTTGTGCCCATACGTAGTCGTCCGCTTTTTTGTATTTAGCAATAACAGCTTTGATTTGTTGGGTTGGCAAAGGGAATAATTGCTCAATACGTATCAAGGCTACATCATCTCTACCTAATTTCTCTCTTTCAGCTTTAAGATCATAATAGAATTTTCCAGAGCAGAACACTAGAGTTTTAACCTTTTTGGGGTCAACGTTGGGGTCATCAATAACCTCTTGAAATTGCCCATTGGCTAAGTCATTTATAGGAGACACTACTTCTGGGTGGCGGAGCAAGCTCTTCGGAGAGAAAACGACTAAAGGTTTGCGGAAATCCGTTTTCATTTGTCGGCGTAACAAGTGGAAAATATTGGCAGGAGTAGTACAATTGGCAACATACATATTTTTGTTTGCACAAAGTTGCAAATAACGCTCAATACGTGCCGAGGAGTGCTCTGAACCTTGCCCCTCATAGCCGTGAGGTAGTAATAGTACCACGCCATTTTGATTTTTCCATTTGTCTTCTCCGCAGCAAACGTATTGGTCAATCATAATTTGAGCTCCGTTTGAAAAATCACCAAATTGAGCTTCCCAAATGGTTAATGTGTTAGGACTTGCTAAAGCGTATCCGTATTCAAAACCTAAAACCCCATATTCAGACAGCAAAGAGTTATAGACGTAAAAATTTCCTTTTGAAAATTTTTCTTTGTTTTTAAGTTGATCAAGCATTACCACTTCTTCTTCCAAATCTTCCGATTTAACAACAGCGTGGCGGTGTGAAAAAGTACCCCGCTGTACATCTTGCCCAGTCAATCTTACATCAAAGCCTTCGGTGAGTAGCGTAGCAAAAGCCAAATGTTCAGCCATTCCCCAATCTACGGTATGGTTGTTGAAGAATCCGTCTTTTCTGTCAGATATAATTTTCTTTATTTTATTGATGAATCCTTTATCAGAGGGTAATTCAGTAATTATTTGAGCAATTTCTGACAAGTCATCGGCATTGAATTTTGTGTTTACCTTTTCTAACATTTTTTCTTGTGAGGCAATTTCAAAACCTTGCCACTCATCTTGCATAAAGGGCTTTATCACTGTTAGCGTTTCTTGGCGTGATGCTTCTAAGTCCACTTCAAGTTTTGCCTTATACTCGGCTTCAATGTTGCCAACGTAACCCTCTTCAATAATGCTTTGTTCCGATAATTTTTTTGCGTAAATGGTTCTAGGATTATCGTGTTTTGCGATGATTTTATACAGCTTAGGTTGTGTAAATCGAGGTTCATCGCCCTCATTGTGTCCGTATTTTCGATAGCCCAATAGGTCAATAAAGATATCGGTACCGAAAGTCATTCGGTAATCCAGAGCAAAAAGAAAAGTGTGTACAACGGCTTCTGTATCGTCCGAGTTTACGTGAAGTACAGGCGAATTGGTCACTTTGGCGATATCGGTGCAGTAGGTTCCCGAACGCGCATCGGTATTATTGGTGGTAAATCCAACTTGATTGTTGATTACGATATGAATGGTTCCTCCAGTTTTAAAGCCTTTTAATTTCGCCATTTGAATCACCTCGTAAACCAAACCTTGCCCGGCAATGGCAGCATCGCCGTGTATGGCAACGGGTAATACTTTTGAAATGTCATTAGGGAAATAGCGGTCTTGTTTAGCACGTGTAATTCCTTCGATAACAGCACTAACGGTCTCTAAATGCGAAGGGTTTGGAGCTAAATTTAGATTTATTTTTTTGCCCGAAGGGGTAACCCTTTCGGAAGTTAATCCTAAATGATATTTAACATCTCCATCGAAATTTTCAACTTCGTAATCTTTTCCGTCAAATTCTGAAAAAATATCTTGAGGTGATTTTTTTAAAATATTGGCAAGTACATTTAAGCGACCACGATGCGCCATTCCCATTACAAAATGTTCAACACCTTGTTCCGCAGCAGTATTGATAACAAAATCCAAAGCTGGAATAATAGCCTCGCCACCTTCTAAAGAAAAACGTTTTTGCCCTACATATTTAGTGTGTAAAAAGTTTTCAAAAGAAACGGCTTCATTGAGTTTATTAAGGATTTGTATTTTTTCGTTTTTATTGAAATTAGGCTGATTTGCATTTTTTTGCAAACGTTCTTGAATCCACGTTATGGTTTTGGGCTCACGAATGTAGGTATATTCGATGCCCACAGAGGCACAAAATATCTTATTGAGTTGTTCAATGATGTTACGAAGTGAAGTAGGCTGTAACCCAATTTCCTTAGCGGAATCAAAAACGGTATCTAAATCGGTAGGGGTAAGCCCGTAATTTTCGATACTCAAATCAGGTTTATGAAGTTCTCGCTCACGTATTGGGTTGGTTTTGGTAAACAGATGTCCGTGAGTTCTGTATCCGTTGATAAGGTTGATTACTTTAAACTCTTTTTGTAGTTTTTCACAAACGAAACTGCCTTCGGTGTCGTTTGAGATTTGCTGGACTACCGTTTCAACGGCTTGTTCGTATCCGTAATTTTCCTGTGCAAAGTCAAAACCTTGGAAGAAAGCCCTCCAGCTAGGTTCAATGGCATCTGGATTTTCAAGATATCTTTCGTATAGTTCTCCAAAATAAGCCGTACTTGCGGCATTCAAAAAAGAATATTTATCCATATCATATATGTATTGGTAGTAAAGACAAAGATATAATTTAGTTTTATATTTTTTACTTTTTTTGTTTTTTATTTCAGGTCAAAGCTGTTAGTGTGAATGCGGCGAAACAAATTAGAAAATATAGGGCAATGCCTCGGGCGCTTTCATAGTCTTTCACAAGGCGTTGTCCTATCAGGAAAATACATAATATTGAGGTGCTTAAAAAAACACCTAACTCGCCAAAGAATATTTTGTAGCCAAGAACTGCTTCTACAATTCCAGTTAAAAGTAGCGCAGAAGCGATACTTTCCAAGATGATGATGACCATCAAAATCGGTTTTATAGGTTTGCCGATAAAGGTATTCTTAAAATAAGATTGATAGTAATTTACCGAGGATTTAAAATCTACAATTTTTTCAAAGGCGCTAAATCCGAAGGTAATTAACAGAAAAAGTAACGAAAAAATCAGTGCGTATTTCATCAAAAATTACTTTGGAGTGTGTAGCAATCGAGTTAATTTGATAGATAAATCAGTGAAAATCATTTTGGCATTTCCATTTCGTTCGATATTCAGGAAAGCCTCTTCAATTTGATTGTGAATTGGCTCAATATTCTTTCCGTGAATAAAAGGAGCGAATTTTTGTAACTGGAAAGAGGGGTCTTTAAACTGCGTGTAAACCAAACTGCCTGACTGATAATTTAAAAGAAGCGCTTGTCGGAAAACTTCACAGCAATACATCAGAAATTGTTTCTGCATTTCACGTCCTGTAGCAGCAACCTCTTCGCTCCATTGCAATAATCCGTGTATGGCGGTTTTGTTTCCCTTTGCTCTGAAAGCAGTTCTCACCCATAAGATAAACCATTTTTCAAAAATATCATCTTCACCGCTATTGTTTAAAAAGGAAAGTGCCTTATTGTAATTTCCTTGTGCTCGAAGTGCTATTTTGGTAGCTTCGGTTGGGATAACTCCTTTTTTCTGTAATGCTTCTTTTATGGTGTTTTCTCCCAAAGGAGGAAATCGAAGTATTTGGCATCGTGATTTTATAGTTTCTAAAATGGCATTTTCATCTTCTGTAACTAAAAGGAAGATAGTTTGAGTAGGAGGCTCTTCCAATAATTTGAGTAATTTATTGGCTGCTTCGGTATTCATCTTTTCCGCCATCCAGATAATCATTACCTTATAACCGCCCTCAAAGGCTTTAAGGGAGAGTTTGGCGCTGATTTCTTTTGCTTCATTGACACTGATGTTACCTTGTTTATTTTCAATTCCTAAGTGAATATACCAATCGAAGAGGCTACCATAGGGCTGCTGCTCTATAAAAGCTTTCCATTCGTCGGTAAAAAGGGAACTTACAGGGTCTTTTTTTACTTTATTAGTAGTTGCTGTGGGGAAGATATAATGCAAATCGGGGTGCGAAAAATGCCGACATTTTGCAAGGCAAGTTTCGTTTTCTTGACATAAAATATAGGAAGCATAGGCAATTGCCATAGGTAGTGTGCCACATCCTTCAGGACCTACAAATAATTGAGCGTGAGCGATTCTGTTGGCTTGAATGCTGTTTTTCAAGTGTTTTTTGACGGATTCGTAACCGATGATATCTTCAAAAGTCATAATTGTTGTAAAATAACAAAAGTAATTCTTTTTCTCATTAGAAGCAATATGCCTGAAAAACATTCGTAATTTGTTTTGATGGTACCAAAAGAATTTTGTAATTTTGTGCTGTTAAACGTCAATTGAATCCCACATTATGTACGGAAAAATAAAAGAGCATCTTCAAGCCGAACTAAAAAACATTGAAGAGGCTGGATTGTATAAAAAAGAACGAATAATAACTTCAAAACAAGGTGCAGAAATTAAAATTGCTTCAGGGCAAGAGGTAATCAACTTTTGTGCAAATAATTATCTGGGGCTTTCTGCTCATCCTGAGGTTATTCAGGCTGCGAAAGAAACTCTTGATACACACGGGTTTGGAATGTCCTCAGTGCGTTTTATATGTGGTACGCAAGATATCCATAAAGAGTTAGAAAAGAAAATCGCTGATTTTTATGGAACTGAAGATACTATATTGTACGCGGCGGCTTTCGATGCTAATGGAGGTGTTTTTGAGCCGTTATTTTCTGCGCAAGACGCTATCATATCCGACTCGCTAAATCACGCCTCTATAATTGACGGTGTGCGTTTGTGTAAAGCAATGCGTTTTCGGTATGAAAACAGCAATATGGCAGATTTAGAAGAAAGGTTGAAAGAGGCTTCTGCCGCTAACGCTCGGTTTAAAATCATAGTAACCGATGGTGTCTTCTCAATGGATGGTGTGGTCGCTCCGCTTGATAAAATATGTGATTTAGCTGATAAATATGATGCTTTGGTAATGGTCGATGAATGCCACGCAGCTGGATTCATTGGTGCGACAGGAAAAGGTACTTTAGAGGCTAAAAAAGTGATGGGGCGTGTGGATATTGTTACTGGAACTCTTGGCAAAGCTCTTGGTGGTGCTATGGGTGGATATACCACAGGTAAGAAAGAAATTATTGAAATTTTGCGTCAGCGTTCAAGACCTTATTTGTTTTCCAATTCGTTGGCACCAGCCATAGTAGGGGCTTCTATTAAGGTTTTTGATTTGATTTCTAAAGACACCTCTTTAAGGGATAAATTGGAGTGGAATACCAATTATTTCAAAAAAGGAATGAAAGAAGCAGGTTTTGATATAATTGAAGGGGATAGTGCCATAGTTCCCGTAATGCTCTATGACGCCAAAATATCACAAATAATGGCAGATAAACTTTTAGAGAAAGGCATTTACGTGATTGGGTTCTTCTATCCTGTAGTGCCTAAAGATAAGGCCCGTATTAGAGTACAATTATCTGCGGCACATACGCAACAGCATCTAGATAAGGCAATTAAAGCTTTTACAGAAGTAGGCAAGGAGTTAGGAGTGATACGTTAAGTGTTAATTTTAATAAAAAAAGTGGCTAGTTTTGAATTTTATATCAAAAAAATACTTAACTTGCCCCCCAAAAAGTAGTAATCAAAAATTCGTTTTTAAGTATGAAGAAAATTAGAGTGATTTTTTTAGCTTTAGCTTCTGCGGTAACAGTAGGGGTTCAAGCGCAAGATGCAAACAATCCGTGGGTAATCGGGTTTGGAGTTAATTCAGTGGATGTTCGTGGTCCTCACGAAATAGGTGATTTCTTCAAAGATTGGGCTGGACCAAAAGATTTGAATATCCTTCCTGCAATTTCAAGACTTTCAGTAGGAAGATATATCGGAGCAGGGTTCTCTGCTGAGGTTTCTGGTTCTTTGAACAAAATTGAAAAAGGATACCTTTACCAAGAAGGAGATGCAAAAGTTGACCAAGCTTTTTGGGGAGTAGATGCTCGTGGTAAATATCACATCAACAACTTATGGTCTGGTGCTCGTTGGTTTGATCCTTATGCACAAGCAGGTGTAGGTTACGCAAGCATTGACGATGTTAACAAATTCACTGTTGTAGGTGGCGGTGGAGCTAACTTCTGGTTCACAGAAAACATAGGATTAAACCTACAAACTACTTATAACCGTGATTGGACAAACACTACAGGTTTTGACTATTTCCAACATTCAGTGGGTGTAGCTATCAAATTTGGTGGTAAAGACACTGATGGAGATGGTGTATTCGACAAAGATGATGCTTGTCCAGAGGTAGCTGGTTTGAAAGAATTCAACGGATGTCCTGATACTGACGGTGACGGAATCGCTGATAAAGATGATGCTTGTCCAGAACAAGCAGGTACAAAGGCATTCAATGGATGTCCTGACACTGATGGTGACGGAATTGCTGACAAAGATGATGCTTGTCCAGAAGTAGCTGGTTTGAAACAATTCAACGGATGTCCTGACACTGACGGTGACGGAGTTGCTGATAAAGATGATGCTTGTCCTAATGAAGCTGGTCCTAAAGAAAACAAAGGTTGTCCTCACAGAGACAGAGACAATGATGGTGTTCTTGATAAAGATGATTTGTGTCCAGATGAGGCAGGAACAAAAGCTAACAAAGGTTGTCCTGAAGTAACTAAAGAAGTTCAAGATTCATTGAATAGCTACGCTAAAACAATCTTGTTTGAAACTGGTAAATCAAAAATCAGACCAGAGTCTGCTACCGTATTAGATCAAATCGTTACTGTATTGAACAAATATAAAAGTTCAAACTTCTCTATCGAAGGATATACTGATAGCACAGGAAGCAAAGCACTTAACGAAAGACTTTCTGACGAAAGAGCTAATGCCGTGAAAATCTACTTGATTGAAAAAGGTATTGATGCAAATCGTTTAACTGCAAAAGGTTTCGGACCAAGCAAACCAATTGCTTCTAACTCAACTGCAAAAGGAAGAGCTCTTAACCGTCGTGTTGAAATCAACTTGGTTAAGTAATTCTAAAAGTTAAATTGATAAACATTTCAAAAGGAGCGCCCTTGAGGTGCTCCTTTTTTTTATGACTTCTTTTATTAAGGTTAAAATTTTGTTTAATAGTTGTAGGAGTTGTTCAAAATTTGTAGGTTTGAGGACTGAAAATTTCATACGATGCGTAAATTTTATTTCTCTTTATTTTTCTTTGGGCTTTTATTACAAAGTGTATTTTCTCAATCCACAGAGGTAACTACCACTGACCAAGCCGACTTTCAGAAGGCGATGTCTTTGTACAATCGTAAACTTTACAAACCCGCACAACATTTGTTCCGTAAGGAACTTCTAAACACTAATGATGCTCAAATCAAGAGCAAGTGTGAATACTACGTAGCCTTGACAGCTATCAAATCAGGTGAAATAGGGGCAGAAAACCTTATGGAACGTTTTATGGAAAAATATCCTGACTCTCCTTTTGGGGCAAATGCTTATATTGATATCGCCGATTATTATTTTGGGCAAGGAAATTATAAAATGGCACTCCAATGGTACGATAAGGTAAATCCTACGGATGTGCATTGGCAAGACAAAGACCGTTTTAATTTTCAAAAGGGCTACGCTTTATTTACCGGCGGAAAAAGAAAAGAATCCGAGAAATATTTCAGCCAACTTCGGGGTTCTAAAGAATTTGGCGCTGAAGCCAACTATTATTTAGGGTATATTGCGTATGACTCGGAAGATTATTCTACAGCTTCTACTTATTTCGAAAGAGTCCAAGAAGATGAACAACTCAACAAGAATGTTTCTTATTTTCAGGCAGCGATGAATTTCAAGCAAGGCAAGTTTGAACAAGCCATCAGTGAAGGACTAAAACAGAAACAGAAAACGAAAAATCCGCAGGAACTCTCAGAAATAAATAAAATCATAGGAGAGAGTTACTTCAATTTGCAAAAATACGATGAGGCGTTACCATATTTGAAAGCATATAAAGGTAAGCGCGGACGTTATTCCAATACCGATTATTATTATTTAGGATACGTTTACTATAAAAATAAAGATTATAACCTTGCCATTGAGCAGTTTAATAAAATTGTGAGTGGGAAAGATGCCGTTGCTCAAAACGCTTACTATCATTTGGCAGAATGCTACTTAAACACCCATCAGAAGCAACAAGCACTCAATGCGTTCAGAAATGCCTATCAAATGGATTTCAATGATCAGATTAAAAAAGACGCCCATCTGAATTACGCTCGTTTGAGTTATGATATTGGTAATCCGTACGAAAGTGTGCCGAGTGTTCTGCTGGCGTATTCAAAAAATTACCCCAATGACCATAAGGAAGAGATACAAAGCTTGTTGATAGACTCTTATGTATCTTCGGGGGATTATCAAGCAGCCATTGACTTGCTGGAAAAGTCCACTCAGCCTAAGGATAAGGAAATTTATCAGAAAGTGGTTTTTTATCGCGGATTGGAGCTCTTCAATGAGGTGCAATACCAACCTGCACTAGCATATCTTCAAAAGGTAAAGGGCAACGATACCTTTGCTGCACGTGCTTTGTATTGGAGTGGCGAATGTGCTTACCAGTTAAAGGATTTTCAGGTAGCCAAAACATACTATACTCAGTTTCTTGCGCATCCCAAGGCTCAAACCACATCGGAATTTAAAAATATCTACTATAACTTGGCTTACGTAAACTTCAACTTGAAACAATATGCTACTGCTATAGAAAATTTTGAGCTTTATTTGAAATCGAATCCTAAAAATGCGATTTGGGAGAATGATGCGTACCTGCGTATGGCAGATAGCTATTTTGCCGAAGGGAAGTATTGGCCAGCAATGGAGGCTTATAATAAGGCAATTGGCAGTAAAGCCGTAGATGAGGATTATGCCGCCTTTCAGAAAGCCATCAGCTATGGGTTTGTTAATCGTGTTTCAAGAAAGATAGAAGATTTGGAGGCTTTTATCAAACGGTATAAAAATTCTAATTTAAGGCAAAATGCCCTATTTGAACTCGGGAATACCTACGTGAGTGAAGACAATACCACAAAGGCACTTCAGTATTATAGCCAACTTAAAAACGAGTATAAAAACGGAGAGCTTGTACCACGGGCTATGCTTCGTGAGGCGTTGGTGTACAATAACAAAGGGGATAATGCCCGTGCCCTTGCCCTATTTAAAGAGATTGCTAAAAACTATCCCAACACTACCGAAGCCAATCAAGCTGTGGCAACTGCCTTTCTCATCTATAAAGATATCGGTAAGGTAGATGAGTACGCTTCGTGGGCAAAAGGCTTAGGCTACGTAAAGGTAGTAGATGCTGAACTTGATATTGCCTCGTATGAGTCTGCTGAAAAACATTATTTGCAACAAAACCACAAAGAAGCCATTGCCGGATTTGAAAAGTACATCAGTCAATATCCGCAAGGGGTGTTGGTTAATAATGCTCGTTTCTATTTGGGGCAACTCTATTACCAACAGAATGATAAGAACAAGGCTTTACCTTTATTTGAAAAGGTGATTGAAGCTGGTACGGGTGAGTTTTTGGAACAAGCCTTGGCAAGAGTAAGCCAAATGTACTTGGATAAGGGAGAGTCGGCTAAGGCAAAATCCTTTTTGGAGCAGTTGGAAAACAAATCTGCCATTGCACAAAATCAGATATATGCACAATCCAACTTGATGCAGATTTCCTATCAAGAAAAACAATATCAAAAGGCAATTACCTATGCCAATAAGGTACTTTCGCAAAGCGGAGTAGATAGACGTATTCAAAACGATGCTCAGCGTATTTTGGCAAGGTCGTATATTCAAACCGGTGATGAGCCTAAGGCCAAAAAGGCGTATCAAGAGGTTGCAAAAACCGCAACCGGAAGTTTGGCGGCAGAGGCACTCTACTACGATGCTTATTTCAAAAATAAAGAACAAAACTACAAAGCCTCTAATGAGGTCGTACAGAAATTGGCTAAAGAATATGGCGGGTACAAAGAGTATGCTGCGAAAAGTTTGGTGATTATGGCGAAGAATTTCTATGCCTTAAACGATACGTATCAAGCCACTTACATCTTGGAAAACGTCATCAAGAATTTTGCAGGTTACCCCGAGGTAGTTGACCAGGCACAGAAAGAATTGAGCATAGTGAAGGCAGAGGCTGCCAAGAGCAATTCGTCGGTTGAATTATAGTGTAATGTTTAAAAATATCAGCAAATGAGTCGATTATATACAACAATCAAGATAGCTACACTCACCGTTTTTGGGGCGATGCCCGTACTCTTACAAGCACAAAACGGTAAGAGAGACTTAGGGGTTAAGGAGGTAAACGTGGTCAAATCATACACGCCTACCATTGCCGACGCCTATAAGAAGAAAGAAGATGCCAATTTGAAAGATTCCTTAACCTTGGCAAAAAAGCAAATCAACTACTCGATTTATTCGGTGCCCGTTGCCTCTACTTTCGTTCCTGAAAAGGGAAAGGCAGCTACGGTATTAAAAAACCGAAAATCGGTCTATAACAATTCGTATGCGGCTTTGGGCTTTGGTAATTACACCACGCTTTATGCCGATGCTTCCCTTTCAATTCCTACCACTAAGGAAAGCACTTTTTCGGTACTTTTTAATCATCTGTCTTCGGCAGCAAATGTTGAGAATGTAGTTCCGAAAAGTAACTTTGCCCAAACACAAGCCACATTGGGCTATGACTTTCTTAATAGTGATTTTAATTTTGGCATACAGCTCAATGGCGGGCGGCGTTTGCACAATTGGTACGGCGTTAAAAAGGGGGTGTACACCGATGCTGAACTTTCGGCACTGAACAACACGGCTCAAGCCTATATTGATTATGGGGCAAGAGGCTACTTCAATAGCCATAAATCTTTTTTTAAAGGAGTGGAGTTTGCTTTCGTAGGATTGACTGACGATTATAAAACATCAGAAACGCATCTAATCATAAAACCTGCTTTTGAGTTTGACCTTACCCAAAAAGAACAAACGTTCAGGCTTAGTGCCTTTTTTGACTATCTGAACGGAAAATTCAATCAAAGCTATTCGAACAACGAGGCACTGAAAAACAATTGGATGCTCTTTGGGCTGAACCCCGCCTACCATTATACCAATGCCGATTTGACCTTGAAGGCAGGGATAGGCTTTGCTTACGCCAGTTCCAATACGCAGGAGAGTGAGCACGGACTTTACCCCGATGTGGAAGTTTCCTACCGATTGCTCGACGACTACATCATCGGTAGTGCTTCGGCTCGAGGAATGATGCAACAGAATTCATTTAGCACCTTTACCAAAGAAAATCCGTTTGTTTCCCCTACTTTAACCTTAGCGCCAACCGATGTTAATTTTGATTTTTCAGTAGGGCTCAAAGGAAAAATCGACAGTAACCTTTCGTACCAATTGCAAGGCGGATACAAGCGATATGAAAATTTACCGATGTTCGTTACCCAATACCAGCCTTCGGTTTCGACTTTTGGCTATCAGCATTACAATGCCTTTAACGTAATTTACGACCAAGTGGACGAAGCTTTCTTTACCGTAGAACTCGGCGGAAACTTCGAGCGTATCGCTTTCTTTACCCTAAAGGGAAAAGTAAATACACACACCCCTAAAAACCAACCAGAGGCTTGGAACTTACCCCATAACCAATGGTCGCTTTACACCGATTTTAAAGTTACTGATGAGCTTTTTGTAGGCACTGATATTTTCTTTATAGGCAAACGTAAGGATTTGGATTACCCAATTTTTGGAGCAACAAATCCGTCTGCAGTGACTCTCAAAAGCTATATCGACTTAAATCTTCACGCCGATTATACCCTTAAAAATAGCTGGACAATTTTTGCTAAAATAAACAATATCCTTTCCGATAATTATCAGCATTGGCATTATTATCCCGTTCAAGGCATCCAATTTTTGGGTGGAATCAAATATCAGTTCAAACTCTAACAAAGGCAGAAGGGGTAAGTATAAAGGATAAAGTACAAAGAATAAAGGGAGGGAAGGATTAAGTTTCAAGTAATCAAAACCCAAGTGTGTTACACCCATTGCCCCTTTGAAGGGGCGGCTCGAAGAGCGGGGATGTATTCTATAAGATAAGGATAAAGGATAAAGTACAAAGGATAAAGGGAGGGAAGTTTTAAGTTTCAAACAGCCAAAATCCAAAGAATAAGGAGACGAAACCCAAGTAGCTAAAACGGCTTTCTTGTAGTTTTGCCTCCTTATTCCTTTTTACTTTTCCTTTCAATTCCTTGTTCCTTGTAACTTGCTCTTTTTTTCCTTGTAACTTGCCCCTTGTTTCTTGCTTCTCAAATAAAAACTACTGATAATTTGCTTTTTACGTATAAATATTTTATTTTTGACCAAGCGTTCATTAAAAAGCTTGTTTTCTTTGGTAAAAAAGATACTGAGCTTTCATTGAAAAGATGATAAGCTTTCATTGAAAAGATGCTAAGCTTTTTGCTAAAAGATACGTATCTTTTTATCAAAAGATGCTGAGCTTTTTTTAAAGGTAATTTGTGGAAGTTATTTTTTAGTCTTTTTGTTATGGGTAATTTTATCCTTTAAAATTATCGCATTATCCAGAGCTTCATCGGTTGTTTTCTTTAAGGAACAAGTGATGACAATGTAGCTTTCTTAATTAAGAGTACATCGGTACGATGAAAAAGAAAGCGACATTAGTGAGTATTTTACGCAATATTTTTCATCAGATTGATGTTGCAGTAAAAGTAAGGAAAGCTGAAAATTGTATTTTACCCATAAGGGTAGGGGGCAGTTCAGCGAGGTAACACTTCGTAAAGAACGAAGTAAGTAAACAAAAAAATTAAAGATTATGGCTGTTAAATTCAAAGCAGTACAGAAAAAGAATCCCCAGAAGCGTGATGAACCCGCTAAGTGGTATCCACAAGCCGTAGGTGATGGCGAAACCCGATTGCAGGACTTGGCTGACTATGCCTCGTCAGTTTCCACCGTATCCAAAGCCGATATTTTGGCGGTACTTGAAACGGTGTTTACCAAAGTCAGTAAAGACCTTTCCGAAGGGCACATTGTACACGTAGGGGAGTACTTTACCTTACAAATGGGGCTCTCGGGGCTTCCTTCCGATAAAGAAGAGGAAGTGAATGCTACCAAAGTTAAGAGTGGTCATATTCTTTTCCGTCCTGGCAAGATGCTAAGCGATATGGTAAAGTTAGCCACCTTTAAGAAGTTATAAGTTGAACCTTTAATGTCCGCCAAAGCACATGGCGGACTTCTTTTTGCAAAACCAACTTACTAAAATTACAAGCAAAATCTTTTTATCAATCAATAAGTATAAAATAATAAAACCAATGCGTACTTTTTTACTGCTTTTTATGAGTTTACTTCTGCCCACGACTTTGTTTTCGCAAGATACTTGTACTACTTCTCACTCGGTAGTTAGTAGCTATGATTTCGATGAGACTCTAAAACGGCTTAAAGTGACCTTTGAGGAGAAAAATCTGACCCTTTTTGCTGAAATTGACCACACAGCACACGCCGAAAAAGTAGGTTTGCCACTTACTTCTGCCACCGTATTGCTGGTAGGAAACCCCAAGGCAGGTACGCCCTTAATGCAGCAGAATGTTGAAATAGCCATTGAGTTGCCTCTGAAAATCCTCGTTTTTAAAAAGGAAGGAACAGCTCAGGTTTATGTGCATTTCAAAAAATTAGTACCTTTGGCAAAACAATACTTCTCTTCAAATGATGCCCAGCTACACGCATCGTTAAAACAGATAGAAAATACAATGATACGTCTTATTGAGCAAACGGTAATGGAAAAATAAACCAATTACAAAGGCTCTTTTATCACATTTAATAGGATATTACCAATGGAATGGCTTAAAAAAATACTGATTTTTCCCTTTGTAGTACTTGTTCGCTTCTATCAGTTGTTTATTTCGCCCTTTACACCTTCGGCTTGTCGGTATGCGCCTACTTGTTCGCAATACACGTTAGAGGCTCTTAAAAAACACGGACTTTTCAAAGGCGGATACTTAGCGATCAAACGCATTGCTCGTTGCCATCCGTGGGGAGGCAGTGGCTATGACCCCGTTCCGTAAGTTCATTGCTGTTAAATACTGACTTTCTTTTCCTAGATGGCTACCTATATTTATAACAAAAGATAAAGGGCTTTTATAGGAAAGCTCATTGGCTTTTTCCTTTTTTCTTATATCATAGCGGTTTGCTCTATAATACCCTACACTAAATAGTTTGTTAGATAATATCTAAAGAATACGTTCATAGGGGCTTATTGCATAAGTGCTTACGCAAAAACAAATTTGATGATTTTTATCAAATCCTTGCAGAAAGAAAGTGAGTAAAAATGAGGAAGTAAACCTTCGGTACGTTGCTTTACCGAAAGGTAAGAAAAGAAAAACACCCATTACCATTGTGGTTTGAATAGAAACCTAAGGTAATGGGTGTATATTTATAAATATTTGAATAAGAAAAAGAGTGTACAAGTGGTATTACCAGCTTCCACTGGCACCGCCTCCGCCGCCCATACCTCCGCCGAAGCCACCAAAGCCTCCGAGTCCGCCCCCACTACCGAAGCCGCCAAAGCCTCCGCCCGAAGAGGAGCGTCTGCCCAAGCCACTAAGTAGGATAAAATCACCGAGGTCAAAACCGCCTCCGCCGAATTTGTCATTTCCTCCGCCTTTTCTTCCCTTTTTGGAAGCAAGAATTATCATCAGTGCGATGAATCCTACAAAAATCAAAAAGGCGAAGCCACTAAAAATTCCTGAGCTATTGCCCGAAGCCTCGTTTTTGTACGCTCCGGAGAGCACGGCAATGATGGCGGAAGTCCCTTGCTCGAACCCCGAATAATAGTCTTGATTTCGGAAATGAGGCAAGATGTCTCGTTCAATGATGCGTCGGCTTAAAGCATCGGTTAGTAATTCTTCCACACCATAACCCGTTGAGATGGCTATCTTGCGTTGGTTTACCGCCATAAGCAGCAGTACGCCGTTGTCTTTTCCCTTTTGTCCGACTCCCCACTGCGAAAGCATCTGTGCGGCCTGAAAATTGATGTCGTCTTCTACATCGCTTACAATGGCGATAACAATGCCTGTGGAGGTAGAGTCGGCATACTGAATGAGTTTGGTATTGAGTGCCTGTTGTTGGCTTTCATTTAGCAAACCCACATAATCTTGAACCGCTCGGTTTTCGAACAATTTTTTAGGCACGGATTGCGCTAAGCCCGTAGCGGTAATCAAGCATAATACTATGTAAAGGTATTTTTTCAACGTTAAATATTTCCTTTTGATATATCGTCAGTCAGTTCATTCACATCTTCCTTAGCGCAATACGGAAAATACTTTTGAAGAGCTTTTCCTGCCTTTCGTATTCCAGCGACAATACCCTCTTTGAATTTTCCTTCACGGAAGTAGCCGAGCATTTCGTCTTTTGTGCTTTCCCAGAAATCATCTTCCACCACATTATTGATGCCCTTATCGCCAAAAATAACGAAAGTTTTATCTTCTACAGCGAAATAAAACAATACGCCGTTGCGTTGGGCGGTGAGTGGCATATCCAGTTTTTCAAAGACTTCCATAGCGCGTAGGTAAGGGTCTTTTGAGGTGGTATTTTCCAAATGCACACGGATTTCCCCCGAGGTTTCCTTTTCAGCCTCGCCAACGGCACGAATGATTTCTCGCTCTTCTTGTGGGGTTAGAAACTGCTCGATATTCATTGTTATTTGAAATTAAACTCAACATTAGGGGCTTTTTCAGCACCTTGGTCGGCTTTGAAAAGTGCCATTGGCTCGTGCCCTGCAATACTTGCTACGAAATTTTTAGGGATTTTTCGGATATAGATGTTGTAGTTTCCTGCCGTTTCGTTAAAGCGATTTCGCTCTACGTTGATACGATTTTCAGTGCCTTCAATTTGCGATTGTAGCTCTAAAAAGTTCTGATTTGCTTTTAGGTCAGGGTAACGCTCCACAGAAACCAAAAGCCTTGAAAGTGCTGAAGAAAGTCCAGCTTGAGCTTCCTGAAATTGAGCCATATTTTCGGCATTAAGGTTTGAAGCATCAATATTTACGGAAGTAGCTTTGGCACGTGCTTCAATCACGTCTTTTAATGTACCGCGTTCAAAATCTGCTGCTCCTTGAACCGTTTTTACCAAATTACCGATTAAATCACTTCGCCTTTGGTAGGCACTTTCCACATTAGCCCATTGTTTTTGGGCGTTTCCACTCATTTCCACCATCGTATTGCTCACGCCAATGCCCCAAAATACTAACAGTGCTAAAAGTCCTACAATAACAATAAGAGGTAACCATCTTTTCATATTTATTCATTTTTAAAATTATTCTCAAAGTTCATTTTTTAGAGCCATTAAGGCTTGTTTTACACGCTCCAATTTACTAATGATTTCAAAATTGGAAAGCGTTTTTTGTTTTTCTTCCTTAAGCTTTTGCCGAGCTCCTTCCAAGGTAAATCCTCTTTCCTTTACCAGATGATAAATTAGCTCTAAAGTATTTACATCCTCTTTAGAAAATTTCCGGCTTCCTTTGGCATTCTTTTTAGGGTTAATAATCTCGAATTCTTTTTCCCAAAATCGGATAAGCGATGTGTTTACCCCAAAAGCTTTTGCCACTTCGCCTATGGTATAGTAGCGTTTTTCAGGCAATTGCACTTTCATCTAATCTAGGGTTTGGTTTTCTTGTGCCGAGATACGCAACATTTCAGCATATTCTTCGGTGGTTAAACTTCCGTAGTAAAAGTGTACAGGATTGATATGTTCACCATCTTTAAGCACTTCATAGTGAAGGTGTGGAGCTTGAGAGCGTCCCGTATTTCCTACAAAGCCTATGATGTCGCCTCGTTTTACTTTTTGCCCCACTCGAACATTATATTTACTTAAATGAGCGTATAGGCTTACGTAACCATATCCGTGGTCAATTCGGATATGCTCACCGTAACCTGCGGCATTGCCATCGGCACGAGTAATAACGCCGTCCCCAGCAGCATAAATGGGCGTACCTTGAGGTGCGGTAAAGTCCATTCCGTAGTGAAATTTACGGGCTTTGGTAAAGGGGTCGGTTCGCCATCCGTATCCTGAAGCCATTCGAGTAAGGTCTTTATTTTGAATGGGTTGTATAGCAGGAATGGCTGCCAGTAGCTTTTCTTTTTCCCGAGCCAAATAGGTAATTTCGTCCAATGATTTTGATTGAACGACTAATTGTTTTTGTAGAATTTCAAGTCTTTTGGTAGTATTGATAAGCAAATCAGAGTTGTTATATTTTTCAAGATGCTCATACCGATTGACTCCACCAAACCCACTTTTTCGTTGTTCGTCAGCAATTGGTGCAGCTTCAAAGTACAAGCGATAGATATTATTGTCGCGGTCTTGAATGTTTGCCAATACTTCTTCCATTTGCTTCATTTTCTTGTTGAGAATCTGGAAGTACGTTTCGTATTGTTTTACTTCACGCTGTAGGGTAAGCTCACGAGGAGTATAGAAAAACCGCGTGTTCACCATTAAAAACATTACTACTGCACCAAAAACGAGAGAACTTAGCAAAAATAAGCCAATATTTCTTACTTTTGTTCGCTTTCTGCTTTTAATACGCTTGTACGATAACGTTTCAGGGTCGTAATAATATTTTACTTTTTTCATAAGTTAAAAAAATACTATTTTTGTATGCTGAATTGTTCTGTAAAATAAATTCGCAAAAATACAGCAGTACAGCACACAAAGTTATAAAAAGAATTTGGTAAAAACAAAATTTATAAAAAACGGATATAAAACACACAATAAATAATGATGACTTCACAAGAAATACGTCGAGAGTTTTTGAAATTTTTTGAGGGCAAAGGGCATCTGATTGTACCTTCTGCACCTATGGTTATCAAAAACGACCCCACACTGATGTTCACCAACGCAGGTATGAACCAGTTCAAAGAATATTTTTTAGGTAATGGAAAACCCAAAAGTAAACGTATCGCCGACACTCAAAAATGTCTTCGCGTATCTGGAAAACACAATGATTTAGAAGAAGTTGGGAAAGATACCTATCATCACACAATGTTTGAGATGTTGGGCAACTGGTCATTTGGCGATTATTTCAAAAAAGAAGCGATTGCGTGGGCGTGGGAATTGCTAACTGAAGTCTACAAAATTCCAAAGAAAAACTTATACGTAACTGTTTTTGAAGGAAGTAAAGAAGATAATGTTCCTTTCGACCAAGAATCATTCGATATTTGGAAAGGACTCATTGCTGAAGACCGCATTCTTCTTGGAAATAAAAAAGACAATTTCTGGGAGATGGGCGATCAAGGTCCGTGTGGTCCGTGTACTGAAATCCACGTGGATTTACGTTCGGAAAGCGAGAAAAGCAAAATTTCGGGGCGTGATTTGGTCAATCAAGACCACCCTCAGGTCATCGAAATATGGAATAATGTGTTTATGGAGTTCAATCGCAAAGCCGACGGCTCACTCGAAAAATTACCTGCTCAGCACGTGGATACAGGAATGGGCTTCGAGCGACTTTGTATGGTTTTGCAAGGCGTGCAATCTAACTACGACACTGATGTCTTTACTCCTATCATTCAACGAATTGAAGAAATTACACAACATAAATACATCAAAGGAAATAATGTTTCCGCTGAGGAAGACCAAATCAATATTGCCATTCGCGTAATTGCCGACCATATTCGTGCCGTTTCTTTCGCCATTGCCGACGGACAGCTACCTTCCAACAACGGTGCAGGTTATGTTATTCGTCGTATTTTGCGTCGTGCTATCCGATATGGTTTCACTTTCTTAAATCAAAAAGAGCCTTTTATCTACAAATTGGTGGAAACTTTAGCTTTACAGATGGGTGAAGTTTTCCCAGAGATTGAAAAACAGCAAGTTTTGGTAGAAAATGTCATCAAAGAAGAAGAAGCCTCTTTTTTGCGTACCTTAGAGCAAGGACTGCTGATGCTCGATGTGATGATAAACAACATTTCGGACAATCAACTTTCTGGAAGTAAAGCCTTTGAACTTTACGATACTTACGGATTTCCTATCGACCTTACAGCTCTCATTCTTTCTGAAAAAGGATTAACGCTGGACGAAAAAGGCTTTGAGGAAAATCTTCAAAAACAAAAAGAACGCTCCCGAGCTGCTGCACAGGTAAAAGCCGATGATTGGGTGATTTTACGTGACGATGAAGAAGAGGAATTCATTGGCTATGACACGTTGGAGGCTATCGTTCGTTTGGTAAAATATCGGAAAGTAGAAAGCCAAAAAGATGGTACTTTCTATCAATTGGTTTTCAATGTAACGCCTTTTTATCCAGAAGGTGGAGGACAAGCAGGTGATAAAGGTACGTTACAATCGGCAAATGGGGGTATTACCTATATTGTTGATACTAAGAAAGAAAACAACCTGATTATTCATATTTCTGAGACTTTGCCAGATAATCTCAACGACCCTTTCAAAGCGGAAGTACATCCGTTAGGAAGAGCCTTTACACAAGCAAACCACTCAGCGACACACCTTTTGCATCAGGCACTTCGCGAGGTTTTAGGAACACACGTGGAGCAAAAAGGTTCGTTGGTCGATTTAAAACATCTTCGCTTTGACTTTTCTCATTTTCAGAAACTTACTCAAGAGGAAATCACAGAGATTGAAAGACGTGTCAATGAGCGAATTCAGCAAAAAATAGACTTGCAGGAACACCGCAACATTCCTATACAACAGGCGATGGATGCTGGAGCGATGGCTCTTTTTGGAGAAAAATATGGCGATAAGGTTCGTATGATTCAGTTTGGCGAGAGCAAAGAGCTTTGTGGAGGAACACACGTGAAAAATACGGGAGATATTTGGTATTTTAAAATTTTGTCGGAAGGAGCAGTAGCTTCAGGAATTCGCCGAATTGAAGCCATCACACAAGAAGCAGCCTTGGCGTACTTCAAAGAACAGGAAGCCATAGTAAGCCGACTTCGTCAATTAGTGAAAAACGCACAAGACCCGCTTAAAGCTGTTGAAAATCTGCAAGAAGAAAACACACGTCTGCAAAAAGAACTTGAAAATTTAAAGAAAGAACAAGCTAAAAACCTCAAATCTAACCTAAAAAATGAATTTAAGGAGGTAAACGGAATAGCTTTTCTGTCGCAAAAAGTGAATTTAGACATTGCCAATTTAAAAGACCTTGCTTTCCAATTAGGAAATGAAGTGCCCAACGCGTTTATTTTATTTGGCTCAGAGCAAGAAGACGGCAAAGCTCTGTTATTGTGCTACATATCCAAAGACTTAGTTTCTGAAAAAGGATTAGATGCAGGGAAAGTAGTTCGCGAATTGGGCAAATACATTCACGGAGGCGGAGGCGGACAACCTTTCTTTGCCACAGCAGGAGGTAAAAATCCAGCAGGTATCGAGGAGGCTTTAAGCAAAGCAATTGAGTTTTTAAATTAAGAGGAAACGGACGTAAATGAGAGCAAATTTGCGTCCGTTTTTTATTTTTGAGCAGATTTTTCAAGAAAAACACTTAAAAATTCCAAGATGTACAAAAAAGGATTTTTTTCATTACAACCCGACCAGCGCAAAGGAGTTTTTGTTTTGTTGGTGCTTATCGTTGTGGTTCAGTGCATTTATTTTTGGGTGGATTTTCAAAAAATGCCTCAAAGTGAAAGTACCGAATTTGTTACGCTTAAAAAGCAATTAGATTCTTTAAAAAATCTTGAGCAAGAGGTTAAGAAAGACAGTGTTTTTGCCTTTAACCCTAATTTTATTACTGATTATCGAGGATATGTTTTGGGATTGACCACTGAAGAAATTGATCGCTTGCATACTTTCCGAAAGCAAGGCAAGTTTGTTCATTCTGCCAGTGAATTTCAGCAAGTCACTCAAGTATCGGATAGTCTTTTAGCGGTAATTTCGCCCTATTTTAAATTCCCCGAATGGGTGAAAAATACCCAAAAACAAAAGAAATCATTCGATAAGACTTCCGTGCCAACTTCAAAAGCGCCTAAAAAAGACCTAAATACAGCTACTGAGGAGGATTTGATGAAAGTTTATGGTATAGGTAAGGTGCTCTCACAACGGATTTTGAAATACAAACAACGCATACAGGGCTTTTCTGAAATTTCGCAGCTCAAAGAGGTGTATGGACTTGAGGAGGAAGTTGTTGAGCGCATAATGCTACAATTTGAAATACAGACGCCTCCTTCTATTGAAAAACAAGATATCAACACTATTGGGTTGTACGAATTGGCTAAAATTCCGTATATGGATTTTGATTTAGCAAAAAAGCTCATTGGTTTGCGTTCAGAAGTGGGGAATATTCTTCATTTTAACGATTTATTGCAAATTGAAGGGTTTGATGAGGTAAAAATTAAACGAATTCAGTTATATTTGCAAATTCACGATTAGATAATTTTAACCGAGTTAAGGCTCTAAAAGTTTTTGTAATTATGATTTTTGACTATTCAGAAACCCAAAATATGGTTGCCGAGTCGGCAAGGGATTTTGCAGAAAAATACATTCGTCCGTATATTATGCAATGGGATGAGGCTCAGGAATTTCCAGTAGATGTTTTCCGAAAAGCTGGTGAAATGGGCTTTATGGGGGTTTTAGTGCCCGAAATGTACGGAGGCTCAAATTTGGGGTATCACGAATACATCGCCATTATAGAAGAGATTTCAAAAGTTGACCCTTCAATTGGCTTATCTATTGCAGCACATAATTCATTATGCACCAATCATATACTTTCTTTTGGGAATGAATTCCAAAAAAGCAAATGGTTACCTAAATTGGCTTCAGGGGAGTGGATTGGCGCTTGGGGGCTTACCGAGCACAATACGGGGTCTGATGCTAAAGGAATGCATACCGTAGCTCGTAAAGAGGGCGAAACTTGGGTAATTAACGGCACAAAAAATTTTATTACTCACGGAAAATCAGGAGATATTGCCGTCATTATTGCACGTACGGGCGAAAAAGGAGATAATCACGGAATGACCGCTTTTGCTATTGAAAAAGGCACTGCCGGATTTAGTAGCGGTAAGAAGGAGAATAAATTAGGAATGCGTGCCAGTGAAACTGCCGAATTAGTATTTCAAGATTGCCGAATCCCAGACGCGAACCGTTTGGGTGAGGTGGGAGAAGGCTTCATTCAGGCAATGAAAATCTTAGATGGCGGACGTATTTCCATTGGAGCTCTTGCGTTAGGTATTGCTAAGGGGGCTTATGAGGCCTCTGTAAAATACGCCCAAGAGCGTGAACAGTTTGGCAAACCTATTTTCCAATTCCAAAGTATTGCCTTCAAGCTGGCGGATATGGCAACCGAGATAGAGGCTTCGGAATTGTTGCTTCATAAAGCCGCATTTTTAAAAAATGAAGGAAGGAATGTTACCAAATTAGGGGCTATGGCAAAAATGTATGCTTCAGAAGTTTGTGTTCGTGTGGCTACCGACGCCATACAAATTCACGGCGGATATGGCTATACTAAGGATTTTCCAGTAGAGAAATTCTTCCGCGATTCAAAGTTGTGTACCATTGGCGAGGGAACTACCGAAATTCAAAAACTAGTGATTTCCCGAAATATTATTTAATTCAAAATCGATAATGAAGGATCTTTTCGGACAAGCCATTTTGGATTACCAACTTGGCAGGCATACGGAAGATATCCGAACCGAAACTACCATTTCGGAAGAAGATTTTTTACCTGTTTCGTATCTTTTTCGCAGCTTTGACCAAATGCCCGAGTTAGAGCAAATGGCACTGCAAATGGCACGAGGTAAGGTACTTGAGGTGGGTTGTGGAGCTGGAAGCCACGGATTGTACTTGCAAAATCAGCGAAATTTAGACGTTTTTTCGGTAGATATATCGCCCAAAGCGGTGGAGGCTTGTCAGTTGCGTGGGTTAAAAAATGTTTCTGTTGCCGATGTGATGAACATTGAAGGCAAATTCGATACTATTTTGCTCTTGATGAATGGTGCTGGAATGTGCGGACGGCTCAAAAAAATGCCTACTTTTTACACCAAACTCAAATCACTACTCAACCAAGGCGGACAAATACTGACCGACTCTTCAGATATTATCTATATGTTTGACCAAGAAGAAGATGGAACTTATTGTGTGCCACTTCATTTTGATTATTATGGCGAAGTAGATTATCAAGTGAGTTACAAAGGCGAAAAAGAAGTTCCCTTTGCGTGGATGTATGTTGATTACAATACGCTTCAAAATGTGGCTTTTTCGGTGGGGCTTGATTGTGAACTGCTCAAAGAAGGCAAACACTTTGATTATTTAGCAAAATTAAGCGTGTAGAGATATGAAAAAAATTGTTTTTTTAAATGTGCAGAAAAACAAGGCTTTACTGTTTTTATTTGTTTTGATATTGGTGCTGTTTTTTGTTAATTTCGTTTTGTGGCAGAATAAGTATTTGAGGGTTTCTTTTTATTTATTTCTGACGATTTACTTGTCAAAAATGTTTTGGTTTAGAAATTATTTTGAATGGAACAAAATGGGGTTTCTCATCAAAATCAACTCATTTTTTGGCAAAAATTATATGGTATCCGACATTCAAACCATTGTGTTTCAGTCTTATGGATTTAAAATAATCAAAAATAATGGTAATGAAAAAACGTTTTGCCTAAAACATATCACTGCGGAAAGCAAACAACGGCTTTTTGATATTTTAAAGTCCTATAAAGGCATCACATTTATCAGTGCCGAATAAACCTTGTTTTCGCTGTAAAAAATGTATATTTGTGAGGTTATTCATCTGAGTTATTTATGATTTTAGTCACTGGAGGTACAGGATTATTAGGCGGACATCTACTGCTTCATCTTGCTGAAAATCAACAGATAATTAGAGCTATTTATCGTGATATTTCTGCTTTGGAAAAGGTAAGACGTTTTTTTCTGCTTCAAACCTCAAAAGGGCAACAACTTTTTGAAAAAATAGAATGGGTTCGTGCCGATATTACTCAAATTCCCGAATTAGAACTCGCCTTTAAGGGGATAACTCAAGTGTTTCACGCAGCGGGCTTTGTTTCTTTCAACCCCCAAGATGCCGAAATACTGTACAAAATCAACATTGAAGGAACGGCAAATGTGGTGAATCTTTGTATTGATTTTAAAATCAAAAAGTTGTGTTATGTGAGTTCTGTAGCCGCTCTCGGCAAAGAAGGAGCGAAGGGAATTGATGAAAATTCACATTGGAATTCTGACGATAACAACCACGATTATGCTATCAGTAAGCACGGCGGAGAAATGGAAGTATGGCGAGCCTCGCAAGAAGGGGTAGATGTGGTAGTGGTAAACCCTGCTGTTATTTTGGGTAGCGGATTTTGGGAAGCTCCTTCTTCTTTGATTTTTAGTAAAATAAACGACGGATTGCCCTATTATACCACGGGTGGAACGGGTGTAGTTTCATCCGATGATGTTGCCCGAGCGATGATACAACTAATGCAGTCCGACATTAAAAATGAGCGTTTTGTTTTAAACCAAAGCAATATCACTTACAAACAATTACTTACTTCAATTGCCGAAAAATTGGGTAAAAAGCCTCCAAAGCGAAAAATATCGTATACAATTTTGGTAATTTTAGCTATCTTAGATGGATTTTTTAGTTTTTTACGAATTAAAAAGCGAAAGCTGACCTTGAATAATGCCCAATCATTAAGTACAATTTCTGCTTATAATGGCGAAAAAATCACCCAAATCCTTGATTTTTCGTACACACCACTTAACCGAACACTTCAAAAAATAACTGATGATTTTAAATCCGAATTCGGAAAATGATTTCGGAATAAGAGAAAAATTAGGTAAGAAATAAAATTATTAAAACTTTAATGGTTCATTCTTTTTGAATATGTTATTTTTGCCTTTTAATTCAAATCGTTGCTCCTTATGTCGGAACACAAAAATGTAGTTATCATCCCCACTTATAACGAGATAGAGAATATCGAAGCCATCATTCGAGCGGTTTTTGAATTGCCTGTTTCGTTTGATGTTTTGGTGGTGGACGATAATTCGCCCGACGGTACGGCACTTTGTGTTCAAAACTTGCAACGATTGTTTCCCGAACGTCTTTTTTTGGAGGTAAGAACTGGCAAATCAGGCTTGGGAACGGCTTATGTACACGGTTTTAAGTGGGCGTTGTCTCGCACTTACGATTATATATTCGAAATGGATGCCGATTTTTCGCATAATCCTGCTGATTTATGCCGACTTTATGAGGCTTGTGCCAAATGTGGCTACGATATGGCTATCGGTTCGCGATATGTAAAAGGGGTAAATGTAGTGAATTGGCCTCTGCAACGTGTTTTGCTTTCGTACGGAGCATCACTATACGTTAAGGTAATTACAGGAATGACCATCAACGACCCCACTGCCGGATTTGTATGTTATTCGCGTAAGGTAATTGAGGTCATTGATTTGGATAAAATTCAGTTTGTGGGTTATGCTTTTCAAATCGAAATGAAGTACAAAGCCTATTTGAAAAAATATAAAATTGTTGAAATTCCTATTATTTTTACCGATAGGGTCAATGGCGAATCCAAAATCAATAAAGGGGTAATCAAAGAAGCCATTTTTGGTGTTTTTTCGATGCGATTAAAGCATCTTTTCAAAAAATATAAAACTTCGAGAAAATATGAATACATATCTGATAGTCAATGCGAAAATAGTTAACGAAGGACAAATCTCTCATTCGGATATACTCATTGAAAATGGGCGTATTTCAAAAATTGCTTCGCAAATAACGCTAAAAGGTAATGTGCAAGTTATTGATGCTCAGGGTGATTTCGTTCTTCCTGGGGTGATTGATGACCAGGTGCATTTCCGCGAGCCAGGGCTCACTCACAAAGCCAATATTGCCGCCGAAAGTGCAGCAGCCGTTGCCGGCGGGGTAACTACTTTTTTTGAGCAACCCAACACTCAACCTCAAACCACTACTTTGCAGTATCTTGAAGAAAAATTCAACATTGCCTCTCGGACTTCCTTTGCGAATTATTCATTTTTCTTAGGAGGAACCAATGACAATTTGGAAGAACTGAAAAAGTTGGAAAAAAACGTTTGTGCAGGGGTCAAACTTTTTTTAGGCTCTTCTACAGGTAATATGTTGGTAGACAATGAAAAGACTATTGAAACCATTTTTTCAAATGTCGATGCCATTATTGCTGCACATTGCGAAGATGAGCAAACCATTCGGCAGAATTTAGCACAACAACAAGCCATTTACGGTGAGGATATTCCTGTTGAGCAACATCCTATAATTCGCAGTGATGAGGCTTGTTATTTATCCTCTTCAAAGGCGGTGGCTTTGGCCGAAAAAACAGGTGCACGTTTGCACGTTTTTCATCTTTCTACAGAAAAAGAAACGGCACTTTTCAGAAACGATATTCCTCTCAAAGATAAAAAGATAACTGCTGAAGTTTGTGTGCATCATCTTTGGTTTTCTGATGCGGATTATGCCCAAAAAGGAAGCTTTATAAAATGGAATCCTGCCGTGAAAAAGGCTTCCGATAGAGCCGCCTTGTGGGAAGCCTTGCTTGACAATCGTCTTGATGTAATTGCTACCGACCACGCCCCGCATACCTTGTCTGAGAAATCAAATCAAAAGTATGCACAAATTCCTTCGGGTGGTCCGTTAGTGCAACACGCCTTAATAGCAATGCTTGAAAAAATGAAACAAGGTAAAATTACCATTGAAACTTTGGTGGAGAAAATGTGCCATAATCCAGCAATTTTATTTCAAGTGAAGGAAAGAGGCTTTATCCGAGAAGGATATTTTGCGGATTTGGTTATCGTAGATGTCAATTCGCCTTGGCAGGTAACCAAAGAAAATATCTTGTACAAATGCGGATGGTCTCCTTTTGAAAATGAAACTTTTCAAGCCAGAGTAACCCATACTTTTGTCAACGGATTTTTAGCATATCAAAACGGGATAGTTACTGCTATACCATACGGAAAACGAATTATGTTCAATAGGTAAAGTATTATGAAACAGTTATTTATTGTGCTTTTTTTGATTTTGACGCTTTTCGGATGTCGGCAAAACATCATTCCTAAGCCTGAAAATTTGATTTCCGAACGCCAAATGGAAAAAATTATGTATGACCTTATGCTTTTAGATGCTATCAAAAGTACAGACTATACTTATATGGAGCAACAAAAGGCTAACTTCACACAGCTTATCTATGAAAAATATGCCATTGATAGCCTTCAACTGGCGGAAAGTATGGTGTATTATGCCTCGATTCCTAAGGTGTACAATCGGATGATGAATTCGGTGGAACAACGATTGAAAGAGAATAAAAAGCAATTTTCTTCAGAAAAAGATTCATTATCAGGTGATATGAAAAAAATTAGAAAAGAAAACGCAGAATTAATTCAAGAATAATCATTACAACTATTGGAAGGTATAGAGATACATACAGGTGTGTTGCCCCAGTGGGTTTTTGTTGTTTTTTTGCTGATTTTTTCAGTACTTGCCCTGATGAGGGCGTCTTTTCCCAATCGATTTACTGAATTTTTAAAACTTCCAGTAAACAATCGTTTTGTAGTTATTTACGAAAAAAAGGAAAAGAAAATACACATTTTTACTTTTATTTCATTGGTTTTGCAATGGATTTCTTTGAGTTTGCTAGTTTATGTTTGGCTTTTGTTTTATCACGTAAAATTACCTTTTATCACAGGAGTAGATTTTTTAGACCTAGCATTACTACTTTTAGGCTTTTTGGGGTTGAAATATTTTTTTCAGAAAAATTTAATTCATCTTTTTGATTTAAGATATTTTGGAAAAAGCTACATATATAATCGGATTATTTATTCGAGTTACGCCTCTTTTTTAACAGTCATTTTGTTGTTTTTGGTAGTATATGTACAAATTTTGAATGCTTACTCATTTAACTTTCTTTTTTTTATACTATTGATTATTAATTTGTTAAGTTGGTTTACTTTTATAAAAACAAATCAATTAAAAATAAAACCTTATTTGATTTATTTTATTTTATATCTTTGCACCTTTGAAATAGCACCGTATGTTTTCCTGATGTATGGGCTTGAGTTTGTTTAAACTAAACTAAAAAAAATGAAAGTTAAAACTATTTTAGTTTCACAACCAGAACCCAATGCGGAGAATTCTCCTTATGCTCAAATTATAGAAAATCAAAAGGTTAAGGTTGATTTCAGACCTTTTATTGCTGTGGAAGGAGTAACAGCAAAAGATATTCGACGACAAAAAATAGATTTAACTAAATTCACAGCCATCATTCTGACCAGTCGTAAAGCGGTTGACCATTATTTCCGAATTGCGGAAGAGATGCGCTTCAAAGTACCTGATACGATGAAGTACTTCTGCCAATCCGAAGCCGTAGCTTTTTATTTACAAAAATATATAACTTACAGAAAAAGAAAGATTTATGTAGGTAAAAAAGATTTTGCGGATTTGCTCGTTTTGATGAAAAAATACAAAGATGAGCAATTTTTACTTCCAGGGTCAGATGTGTTGAAACCTGAAATTCCAATTGCATTGAATGATTTGAAAATCAAGTGGGAACGAGGGGTTTTCTATCGTACCGTACATTGTGATTTATCGGATTTAAAAGCGATTGATTACGATATTTTAGCTTTTTTCAGTCCTTCAGGCATTGAATCGCTGTTTAAGAATTTTCCTGATTTTAAGCAAGAGAAAACGCGTATAGCTGTTTTTGGTGATTCCACGATGAAAGCTGCTCAAGAGGCTGGGTTGAATATTGATATCAAAGCACCCGCCCCAGGAGTTCCTTCTATGACAATGGCTTTGGAACAATATATTAGTAAAGTGAACAAAAAATAATCTAATAATCAAAAGGCTACCAACAAGGTAGCCTTTTTTATCTAACAACATTCAAAATATTCAGTGTTTTTTGAATATTTCTTTCCTTTTTGATTTTAATTTCTGAAAACTAATTGATTATCAAAGGCATCTAATAGAATAGTTTTATCTTTGTGAATGTTACCACTCAAAATTTCTTTAGATAGTCGGTTAAGTACCTCTTTTTGAAGTGTTCGTTTTACGGGACGAGCTCCAAATTGAGGGTCAAAGCCTTTTTCTGCTAAATAATCAATCGCCTGATCGGTAGCATCAAGCAAAATATTTTCACGAGCTACCATTTTGATGATAGAACGCAATTGCAAACGTACAATGCTTCGGATATTTTCGCGAGTGAGTGGCGTAAACATCACAATATCATCAATTCGGTTAATGAACTCAGGGCGAACCGATTGCTTCAATAATTGCAAGACATCATCTTTGGCAATTTCGGTGGCTTTTTCAAGGTCATTTGCGTATTTTTCAAAACTTTCTTGTATCAAATGGCTACCAATGTTGGAGGTCATAATGATAATGGTGTTTTTGAAATCGGCAGTACGCCCTTTGTTGTCTGTAAGTCGCCCTTCGTCAAGTACTTGTAACAGAATGTTAAACGTGTCGGGATGAGCCTTTTCGATTTCGTCCAACAAAATTACTGAATAAGGTCTTCGGCGAACGGCTTCGGTAAGTTGTCCACCTTCGTCGTAGCCCACGTACCCAGGAGGAGCTCCTACCAATCGGCTAACGGCGTGGCGTTCTTGATATTCGCTCATATCTATACGCGTCATAGCATTCTCATCGTCAAATAGATACTCGGCAAGGGCTTTGGCAAGTTCGGTTTTTCCGACCCCAGTTGTACCCAAGAAAAGGAACGAACCGATAGGCTTTTTCGGGTCTTGTAAACCTGCCTTGCTTCGGCGGATAGCATCGGAAATGGCTTCGATGGCTTCCTCTTGCCCTACGACACGTTTGTGCAGTTCGCTTTCTAATTTCAGTAATTTTTCGCGTTCGCCTTGCAACATTTTCGTTACAGGAATTCCTGTCCATTTGGCAACTACTTCGGCGATATTTTCCGATGTAACTTCCTCTTTTATAAGGGAATTACCTTGTGCTTCGTCTAATTTTTCTTGAAGAAGTACCAATTTGTCTTGGGCTTCTTTGATTTTTCCATAACGAAGTTCGGCTACTTTAGCATAATCGCCCTCGCGTTCGGCTTTTTCAGCTTCAAGTTTGTAATTTTCGATGGCTTCTTTGGTGGTTTGCACCTCGTCAATCACATTCTTTTCGCTTTGCCATTTGGCGAAAATATCGTTTCGCTCTTCCTTCAAATTGGCTACATCGGCATAAAGCATTTTGAGTTTTTGCTCATCATTTTCACGCTTAATGGCTTCAATTTCAATCTCTAACTGCATTATTTTTCGATCGAGAACATCCAATTCTTCGGGTTTCGAATTGATTTCCATACGCAATTTTGCAGCGGCTTCGTCCATTAAATCAATCGCTTTATCGGGCAGAAAACGATTGGTAATGTAACGCTCGGAAAGTTCAACGGCAGCAATGATGGCTTCGTCTTTGATGCGAACTTTGTGATGCGTTTCGTACTTTTCTTTAATTCCACGAAGGATAGAAATGGCACTTTCTGTATCGGGTTCTTCTACCATAACTTTCTGAAAACGACGCTCTAAGGCTTTGTCTTTTTCGAAATATTTTTGATATTCGTCCAATGTTGTGGCTCCGATAGCACGTAATTCGCCTCGAGCCAAAGCAGGTTTGAGAATGTTGGCAGCGTCCATTGCTCCTTCGCCACCACCAGCACCCACAAGCGTATGGATTTCGTCAATGAAAAGAATGATATTTCCGTCTGACGAAGTAACTTCTTTTACAACGGATTTTAGTCGTTCTTCAAATTCGCCTTTGTATTTCGCACCTGCAATCAAGGCTCCCATATCCAAAGAATAGATGGATTTATCTTTCAGATTTTCAGGAACATCTCCTTGAACAATACGATGAGCTAATCCTTCGGCGATGGCAGTTTTTCCTACTCCAGGTTCTCCTACGAGCATTGGGTTGTTTTTGGTTCGTCGAGAAAGGATTTGCAATACACGACGGATTTCTTCATCACGCCCAATCACGGGGTCAAGTTTGCCACTATCCGCCATTTGATTGAGATTTTTCGCGTATTTGTTAAGCGAGTTGTAGGTTTCTTCTGCGGAAGCCGAAGTTACGCGTTCACCTTTACGCAATTCCTGAATGGCTTTTTCAAGGTCTTTTTCTTTAACGCCTTGGTCTTTAAGAGATTGTCCTATCTTGCTGTTTGACTTGAAGATAGCTGAAATTAAATGCTCAATGGAAACGTATTCGTCATTCATTTTTTTGGCGATGTTTGCCGCCTCGTTGAGCATTGTATTTGCTTCGCGTGAGAGCGACATTTGTCCGCCACTAACCTTTGGAAAACTTTGTAAGGCAGTTTCTAACACTTTTGAGAGTTGCTCTCTTTTGATATTCAGTTTTTTAAGTAAGAAAGGCAATACGTTTTGGTCAACTTCTTCAATGGCTTTGAAAAAGTGTTCGTTTTGCAATTCTTGATGTCCGTAACTTTGAGCTATTTGCTGGGCTCGTTGTACGGCTTCTTGCGATTTGATGGTATAATTGTTAAAATTCATAGTCCTAATGTTTTTGTGTGTTCGGTGATGTATAGTCAATTTTTATACCATTAAAAAATAAATGACTTTTTGTCTTGTTGTTTTTTTGATTTCAAGTGCAATTATTCATTATCAGTTCATTTTGTAATTTATTTTTATGACAAATTGTCATATTTGATGGTTGTTTACAGATATAAATGCATAAAAAATATAAAAATAATTATCTTTGCTCGTCTTAAAATAGTTTTGTAGTGGCTAAAAAAATCATTATTACAGGAACAAGTAGAGGTATCGGACTTGCATTAGCAAAACAATTAGCAGAGGCTGGGCATCAGGTTTTGGCACTTTCACGTAATGAAACCCCGATACAAGCCTTGAAACATCAAGGCATTCAGAGTTTACCTTTTGATATTACTTCCAGAACCAGTTTGGGGCAACTTTCAATATTTTTAAAAGAACAATGGGGTAGGGTAGATGTGCTTATTCATAATGCTGGAAAATTGGTAAACAAACCTTTTGAAGTAATTACTTCTTCTGATTTCTTATCGGTATATGAAGTGAATGTATTTGGTGTGGCTCATCTTACCCAAGTAGTTTTACCTTTTATGCCTACTGAAAGTCACGTAGTTGCTATAAGCAGTATGGGAGGGGTTCAAGGAAGTTTAAAGTTCTCGGGCTTAGCCGCGTATAGCTCATCAAAGGGCGCTTTAATTACTTTGATGGAACTACTTGCCGAAGAATATAAAGATAAAAAAATAGCTTTCAATACATTAGCTTTGGGGGCAGTACAAACTGAGATGCTTCAAGAGGCTTTTCCCGATTATCAAGCGAATACTTCACCGGAGCAAATGGCTGAATTTATAGCTAATTTTGCACTAAACGGACATAGATGGTTTAATGGAAAACTCATACAAGTTTCAAATACAACACCTTGAAAATGAAAGTTTTTAAAAATACACTCACTTATTTTGGATTATTATTTGGCGTGGTGGCTCAGGCACAATCTGTTTCCGTGATGAGCTATAATATTCGTTACGATAACCCTCACGACAAAGAAAATGCTTGGACACAAGGCGATAGAAAAGAAAAAGTAATTCAGGTGATAAAGGAGCAAAATCCTGATATTTTAGGAGTGCAGGAAGCTTTGGCGCATCAAGTAGCATATCTTGAAGATCATCTTTCTGATTACCAATTTGTTGGAGTCGGAAGAGATGATGGTGACTCAGCAGGGGAATATGCGGCTATTTTTTTCAATACGAATAAATTTCAATTGCTGGATAGTGGTTATTTTTGGCTTTCTGAAACTCCCGAAAAGCCATCAAAAGGTTGGGATGCTACTTGTTGCAATCGTATCGCGACTTGGGTGAAACTTCAAATGGGGAAAGTGTCGTTTTATGTTTTCAACACGCATTTTGACCACGAAGGTGAAATAGCCCAACAAGAAAGCGCTCGATTATTACAAGAAAAAATGCTACCTTTAATTAAGGCAAAAATCCCGATATTGCTATTAGGTGATTTGAATATTACTCCTGATAATAAGGCTATCGCCTCGATACAAACCATACTTAAAGATACTTTCAAGAAAGAAGATAATAATCACAATGCTACATTTAATGCTTTTGACCTTAATAATCTTCCTACTAAACGTATTGATTATATATTTATTAGTAAATATTTGAAATCGAAAAACTATAGGATAATTGACAAAAAAATAAATGGGTTATATCCTTCCGATCATTTTCCGATTACTGCCCAAATAAAGTTGCGTTAATTCTTATTGGCTAAGCTTGAGACTAAAAAATCATCACATTTTTTAAAACCTCGTTTTACTCCATTTCAAAGAAAGAAAAAACGCTACCTCCGTATTTTTTATCGTAAGAAAAATATGGAAGCTCTGATAGGTCAATGTGTTTGGTATGTTCAATAATGAGCAAACCTTCTTCCAAAAGGAGCTGGTTTTCAAAGATATGATTTACAATTTCAGAAAATTTTTCAATCGAAAAATCGTAAGGAGGATCAGCAAAAATGATATCGAAGTTTTGTTTTGATTTTTTTAAAAATTCAAACACGTCCGATTTTATAGCCGTGATGGGGTATTCCAACTCTTTTGCAGTTTTACTAATAAATTGTACGCAACCATAGTGACTATCCACCGAAATGATGCTTTGACTTCCTCTGCTGGCAAATTCATAACTGATATTTCCAGTGCCTGAAAATAAGTCTAATACCGAGATTTCATCAAAGTAATAATGGTTATTCAAAATATTGAACAAAGCCTCTTTGGCAAAATCTGTAGTAGGGCGTACGGGTAGTTTTTGAGGGGCTATTAGGCGTTTGCCTTTGTTTTTGCCTGAGATGATTCGCATAAAATTAAAATTGTTGCGTTAGTAAAAAATGCTGACGAGCTAAGGTTTGGTCCATACCTTGTGATAGTGGTTTGGCATTGGTTTTCATAAAATATACATTTCGGATGTACTTACGTAATCCGTGATAAATTAGAGAATTACGTGTTATTTCTCCTGAAATATAAATAGGAACTTTTTCCGTTTTAACCTCAAGTTGCTCTACCGAATACAGCAAAAAATATAATAAATCTTCTATAGTTTCATAAGGAAAACGATTCAAGAATTGTAATTTTTTATTTTTAAAATACACCAAGTAGAATGAGCTTTGTTCCACGTACATATAGGTGGCTTCCTGCTCGTGTGAGGCGTAGTGAGTGAGAAACATTTTCAAAAGAGAGGTTGTAAAATGTTGATAATCAAAATATCCGTAATGTTCCAAAAGGATATTGTTCACCAAGGTATTGGGCACATATAAGTTAACGGCTTCTAAAGGCTCAATATCATCAATTTCTACAAAATCAGTAGGATTGGTTTCAACGCTGTATTTCAGGTAACTAGAAGCAAATTCTTTTCCAGTGAAAAGGGCTTTGGGAATAAGGGAAAAGAGCTGATTGTTATGTAGTACCTTAATGGTATTAAAATCTTGCCGTAAATCACTTTCAGAAAAAAGTAATGCACGGAGTTGCTTTTCCATTTCTAGCGCATTGGTATGATTCAAATCAATTTTAAAGTGATAGATTGATTCTATACAATTTAACGCAGGATTGAAAATGCAAAAAGAAAGTCCACTCAAATCAATTTGAATGGACAATTCTTTAAAGTAAGTGTTTATAATACTATTTTCTTGAAGTCTTTGCATCGTATAATGTAGGCCAGTTTCCGTTCGAGTTTACATCATCTAACGAACCTACTTTAATATCTTTTCCTTTAACATCATCAACGGTATTTTTGAGCGTTTCCTGAGCAACAGCTTCTTTGTCCAAGTCCCAAAGCACAATTTCTTTCGGAACAGAAGCCTCAAATACAGAAACTTTGTAGCCATTCTTGTCAATCATTTGCGATTTCATAACAAACTCTTGTTCTTTTTTCTGAGCATAAGGAACGAAACGCATTTTTTTGTATCGGTCAGAGTCTTTGAATAAAGAGTCTTTCACAGAAACGTATCCTAAGGTGTCAATAACCACTCCTTGCTTCATTACATCAATTCGGTAACTTTTGTCGTATTCTGTCCAACTGGTATCACGTTGTGATGTGATGGTAAACTTTGATGTTTCGATAAATTTTTCCAATTCGTCAAAATTCGAGGCATACTTTCCTGTAACTACCCGATGCGCCTCTTGTGCGTCGCGTATGTCTTTTAATCTATGAATAACCGCTGTGTAGCGTTTTTGTTTGGTTTTATTAAATTCGATAGGGGCAGTTACCGATCTTACAATCATGTAACAGAAAAAAATAGATAATGCCCAAAGTGCAATTTGAATAATTTTTTTCATTGTTAAAATATTTTTTTTAAACGATTTCTTTTGACTGGTACACGCAAACGTACGACTTTTTTTTCATACTCAAAAAGATTTTATCCTAAAAAAAGCAATAAATTTGACAAAATATTTTTTTGATGGATAAACAATTGTTTTACAAAACACTATTACAATCCTTTGAGCATACCCCGACCTCATTGCAAAAGGTAGCATTACAGTTACTTACAGATTTTTTATTCGCAACACAAAAAAATAAACTTTTTTTACTGAAAGGATTTGCTGGAACTGGAAAAACGTCCATCGTCAATTGTTTGTCGGCTCAATTGGGGCTCATAAAACAGAGAGTCGTTTTGTTAGCTCCTACCGGAAGGGCAGCAAAAGTAATTACCAGTTTTTCAGGACAAGAAGCTTTTACCATACATAAATATATTTATTATACTAAAAATCAAAGTGGCGGACTTTTATTTTCGCTAAAGCCTAATAAACATAAAAATACGTTATTTGTTGTAGATGAAGCTTCTATGATTGCTGATGTCGGTTTTGAAGGTAGCGATTCAGTACTTGATGATTTAATGCGTTTTGTGTATCAGGGAGAAAATTGCCGATTGCTTCTGATGGGCGATACGGCACAGCTTCCGCCCGTTACGATGACTTCCAGTCCTGCTTTGGATATCCGAAACTTAGAAGTACGATACGGTAAAGAAGTAACTCATATTGAACTTACTGAGGTAGTTCGACAAGAGAAAAATTCAGGAATTTTGTATAACGCCACTCGGATTAGAGAATGCCTTTTTGAATACTTTACTAACCATTTTCGTTTTGAAATACGTCCGTTTAAAGATATCGTTTGGCTTACCGAAGGTGTTGAAATACAGGAAGCTATACAAGATAGTTATGCACTTAAAGGTGTTGAGCAAAGCACTATTGTTGTACGCTCTAATAAGCGTGCGGTGCTGTATAACAAGCAGATACGTCAAGTGATTTTAGGACAGGAAAGTGAATTAGCCTCAGGAGATTTGCTTATGGTGGTAAAAAATAATTACTATTGGCTTAAAGGTTCCAATCAGGTGAATTTTATTGCCAATGGTGATACTTTGGAAGTTCTTCGAGTGTACACTTATAAAGATTTATACGGATTTCGGTTTGCGGAGGTAAATGTCCGTTTGATAGATTATCCCAATCAACCGCCTTTTGATACCGTGTTACTGCTTGATACCTTAGCCTCTGAATGGGCGTCGTTATCTGCTCAAGACACCAATCGCCTTTACCAAGAAGTACTCGAAGATTATGCCGATGAGTCCTCGGCTTACAAAAAGTATATGAAAGTAAAAGAAAATACATTCTTCAATGCGCTTCAAGTCAAATTTTCGTATGCGATTACTTGCCATAAAAGTCAAGGAGGGCAGTGGGCACACGTTTTTATTGAAAAACCTTATCTGCCTGACGGAGTAAATGAAGACTACCTACGATGGCTGTACACGGCACTTACCCGAGCCACTGAAAAAATCTATCTGATTAACTTTAAGGAAGAAGATTTTTGGTTAGATGACGAATATTAGTTATCGTAGCTGCGGAAGTACTTCTTTTCCAATTTCATCAAGGATAACATCCATAGGTCGAGTGGCATTTTTGAGCATCAAAATAGCGTGATTAACCCCTAATTTTTTCAGCGTTAAGAACATATCTATCAGGTAGTTTCTTCCCAATCGGAAGCCTAAGTTGATTTGTAAGGGCTCAAAATCGGGGTTTTCATCCAAATCAATATAAACCGACTGAATATAAGGCTTATAGGGAAGCGCCTCTTTTTGTAAGGTTTCTTGCCAATTTTTCACGATTTTTCCCGTAAGGGTAAATTCGCGGGGGTAGTATATCCAACCATCACCATTTTTAGCAATCCAATCTAAATTGATGCCTCCTGCGTGTCCAGTGATATAGGTAGGGATAGTTCCTTGTAAGGGTTTAGGAATGATATCACCTGTGCCCGAGAGAAGTGTCCCGAATTCGTTATTATATTCAGGGAAACTAGTCTTCCAAAAGTCGCGTAACATTTTCAGATGTTCCGAAAAATGAGCGCTACGCAATTCGAAAGGTTTGTCAAAAGCAGGGTATTCTACGGGTCGGTCGCCCGAAGCTACCCCAAAATGAAACCGATTCGGGAAAAGACAATCCAAACTTGCAGCAGCTTTTGCCACATATATCGGATGTCGTAATGGTAGAATAATACTTGCCGTACCTATCTTGATAGTTTTGGTTAAAGAAGCCACGTGAGCCAGATAAATCCAAGGGTCGTAAATTTGTCCTGCATCTCCGAACTCGGGGTTGTTGATAGGAATATCGCGAACCCAAAGTGTGTGAAACCCATTAGCTTCAGCTTGTTGGGCTAATTTTATTTGATTTTCCATTTTAGGAACAGCTCCTTCGTATGCTTCTATCGGAAACATAATTCCTACCGAAAGATGATGCGGATCAATTAACATAGACTCGATTTTCGACAAATATACTTCATATTCGCGAAATGAGAGCAGTTTAATTGCTAAAATATTTCAAATTTTTAGCTTAAAATGTAAAAAAAAACTTATTTTTGTTTGTCATAAAATTCTCAATAATGAAAATAGTAGCAATGATCCCTGCGCGTTACAACGCTTCGCGATTTCCAGCAAAACTGATGCAAGACTTGGAGGGCAAACCCGTTATCGTACGTACTTTTCAGGCAGTTGTTGCCACACAATTGTTTGATAAAGTCTATGTGGTTACTGATGATGAGCGTATTGGGCAAAGCATAAAAGAGCACGGTGGAGAAGTTATTTACAGCCGTAAAGAACATCAAAGTGGGAGCGACCGACTTGCAGAGGCTTGTGAATTTTTAGATGTAGATGTCATTGTAAACGTTCAAGGAGATGAACCCTTTACCCAAAAAGAATCGTTAAGTTTACTGATAGATATTTTTAAAAAAGATTCGTGTAGAGAAGTAGATGTTGCTACTCTTATGGAGGAAATCGACAACCCTGAAGACATTTCCAATCCGAACAATGTAAAGGTAGTCGTCAATAAAAATTGTGATGCTCTTTACTTTTCACGAGCGTTTATTCCTTTTCCAAGAGATCCCGATTCAGGGCTTTATCATAAACATATCGGGATATACGCTTATCGTAAATCGGCTTTGATGGCATTCTCTCAACTAAGCGAATCGATGCTCGAAAAAACCGAAAAACTCGAACAATTACGATATTTAGAAAACGGATTTAAAATTCGTCTGGCACTCACCAAGCAATCCACCATAGGTATCGATACCGAAGCCGACTTGATAAAAGCCAGAAAGTTGTGGAGAGAAACACAACAAAATCAAAAAAAATAAAAATATTTGAATATTATTTTTGAAATCTCAGCGAAATACATACTTTTGCTTGTAACACATTACTTAAATCAAATAAAAGACAAATGAGTGTATTAGTTAATAAAAATTCTAAAATAGTGGTGCAAGGCTTCACAGGGAGCGAAGGAACCTTCCACGCCGAGCAGATGATTGAATATGGTACCAATGTAGTAGGAGGTATTACTCCTGGAAAAGGAGGGCAAACCCATTTGGGCAAACCCGTTTTCAATACCGTTCGTGAAGCGGTGGAAAGCCTCGGGGCTGATACTTCTATCATTTTTGTTCCACCTGCTTTTGCCGCTGATGCCATTATGGAGGCTGCTGATGCTGGGATAAAAGTTATAATCACCATTACAGAAGGAATTCCTGTGGCAGATATGATTAAGGTAAAGGATTACATAAAGGACAAAGATTGCCGATTGGTTGGTCCGAATTGTCCTGGGGTAATCACTCCAGAAGAGGCTAAAGTAGGTATTATGCCAGGTTTTATTTTCAAAAAAGGAAATGTAGGAATTGTTTCAAAATCAGGGACACTTACCTATGAAGCTGCAGACCAAATCGTTCGCCAAGGATTGGGAATAACTACTGCCATTGGTATCGGTGGTGACCCTATCATCGGTACTACTACCAAAGAAGCTGTTGAGTTGCTTATCAATGACCCTGAGACTCAATGTGTGGTTATGATTGGTGAGATAGGCGGACAATTAGAAGCTGATGCAGCCAAATGGATTCAACAAAGTGGCACGAAAAAACCTGTAGTAGGTTTTATTGCTGGTGAAACTGCCCCTAAAGGGCGTACTATGGGACACGCCGGAGCCATCGTAGGTGGTGCCGATGACACTGCTGAAGCAAAAAAGAAAATTATGAGAGCTTGTGGTATTCACGTAGTTGATTCTCCTGCAAAAATCGGGGAGAAAGTAGCTGAGGTGATGAAAAAATAATATTTTCATAAATTACACGGATAAAAACCTATATGTAGTGCCCCCAAAATTTTGGGGGCATTTTTATAATAAATAAATTTTGAAGAAGTTACGTAAAAGTAGGATAACAAAACGTTTATCTTACATTTACAATGTGGTTAGAATTATTTTAATGCTTTTATAATTAGCTTACTATGAATTAAAACGATTTTGTAAGTTTCGTAAATCGAATTTCACAATAACTTACTTATAAATTTGCTGAAATATCGTTACCTTTACCTCTTCTTAAAAAAAATCAATTCATTATGGAAAGAGAAAGCTATCAAATTTTCGGTATTCGAGCCGTAATTGAAGCCATACAATCAGGAAAAACAATTGATAAAATTTTTGTTCAAAAAGGATTGAAAGGCACATTATTCCAACAACTAAAAGAACTCCTTGAAAAAGAACAAATTGCTATTTCATATGTACCCACAGAAAAGTTAAATCGTTTAACTAAGAAGAATCATCAAGGGGTGGTTGCTAATCTTTCTCCCATTGAATATCATCACTTTGAGGATTTGGTACTCAATACCATTGAAAGTGGGAACTCCCCTCTATTTTTGGTATTAGACCATCTTTCCGATGTTCGTAATTTTGGAGCTATTATACGAACAGCTCTCTGTACAGGAGTCTCAGGGATAATTATCCCTAAAAGAGGAAGTGTTTCTGTTACTGCCGACACGGTAAAAACTTCCGCAGGAGCTGCCTTTAAGGTACCCATTTGTAAAGTTGAAAATTTAAGAGATGCCTTGTTTTTCTTACAATCTAGTGGAATTAAGGTAATCGCCGCTACCGAAAAAACAGACCAACTTATTTATAATATATCAATGACAGAACCTATTGCCATCATTATGGGAGCAGAAGATGTAGGTATTGCTCCAGCACTACTGAAAACCGCTGATGAGAAGGCGAAATTGCCTATGGTGGGCGAAATCGGTTCACTCAATGTTTCCGTAGCTTGTGGGGTATTTCTGTATGAAGTACTGCGACAACGTATCTCCAAATAAACGAAAATTATCCAAATGAAAAACTCCCGTTAAGTGAGCAACTTAACGGGAGTTTTTTATAATGATTGATTATAATTTCTTTTTAACGGCTACCTCTTGGAAGGCTTCTAATACGTCCCATTCTTTCAAGTCGTTATAATTTTTGACTTGTAAACCACAGTCATAACCTTTTGAAACCTCCTTAACGTCGTCTTTAAAGCGTTTAAGTGAAGCCAATTCACCAGTGTAAATAACTACTCCTTCTCTGATAATACGTATTTTAGAGTTTCGGAATATCTTCCCGTCGGTAACCATACACCCTGCAATAGTACCTACTTTGGATATTTTAAATAGTTCACGTACCTCTACCGTTCCGGTAACCTCTTCCTTCATCACTGGTGAAAGCATTCCTTCCATAGCATCTTTCAAATCGTTGATAGCGTCGTAGATGATGGAGTAAGAACGGATATCAATCTCTTCTCTCTCAGCCAAAGTACGTGCATTTGCCATAGGTCGAACGTTAAAGCCTATGATAATAGCGTCAGAAGCTGAAGCCAACAATACGTCAGACTCTGTAATAGCCCCAACCCCTTTGTGTATGATAGATACTTGAATTTCTTCGGTGGATAGTTTTTGGAAAGAATCCGTAAGGGCTTCTACAGAACCGTCCACATCTCCTTTTAAGATGATGTTAAGCTGCTTGAAGTCACCCAATGCAATACGTCTTCCGATTTCATCAAGCGTAATGTGTCGTTGTGTGCGTACCGATTGTTCACGAAGCAATTGTGCTCTTTTGGCTACGATTTGTTTTGCTTCGCGCTCATCTTCAAACACGTAGAATTTATCTCCTGCTTGAGGTGCGCCGTCTAACCCTAAAATAGAAATCGGGGTTGAAGGTCCAGCAGTTTTAACTTTTTTACCTCGCTCATCGTGCATTGCCCTAATTTTTCCAGAATTCGTTCCTGCCAAAACATAGTCCCCTACGCGCAAGGTTCCAGCTTCTACCAATACGGTAGAGACATACCCCCTTCCTTTGTCAAGCGATGCCTCAACCACTGTTCCTAATGCTAGTTTGTCGGGATTAGCACGTAATTCTAATAATTCGGCTTCTAGTAATACTTTTTCCAAAAGTTCTTGTACGCCAAGTCCCGTTTTAGCCGAAATGTCTTGCGATTGAATTTTTCCTCCCCAATCTTCCACCAAAAGGTTCATTCCTGCTAAACGCTCTTTAATCTTTTCAGGATTTGCGGTAGGTTTATCTACTTTATTGATAGCGAATATAATAGGAACACCTGCTGCTTGAGCGTGGCTGATAGCTTCTTTAGTTTGTGGCATCACATCATCATCAGCAGCAACCACAATAATGGCAATATCGGTTACTTTGGTACCACGAGCACGCATAGCGGTAAATGCTTCGTGTCCAGGGGTGTCTAAGAATGTAATTCGTTCGCCATTTTCTAATTTAACGCTGTAAGCTCCAATGTGTTGGGTGATTCCTCCGCTTTCTCCTGCAATTACGTTTTCCTTTCGAATATAGTCCAACAAGGAGGTTTTTCCGTGGTCAACGTGTCCCATTACGGTAACTATCGGAGCGCGTGGTTTTAAATCTTCTTCGCGGTCTTCTTCGGTGGCAATAGCTTCTTCAATATCAGCTGTGGCAAATTCCACATCAAAACCGAATTCATCAGCCACTATGGTTAGTGTTTCAGCATCTAAGCGCTGATTCATCGTTACCATAATACCCAATGACATACACGCACCGATAACTTTATTGATCGGTACATTCATCATCGTGGCTACTTCGTCAACAGTTACGAATTCAGTTACTTTCAAGATTTTTTCTTCTTGTTCGAGTTGTGCCAACTCGTGTTCCGTTTTTAGTCGGTGGGAATCACGTTTTTCCCTACGATATTTCGCGCCTTTTGATTTATTGGCTTTTCCTTGGAGTTTTTCCAAAGTTTCACGCACCTGCTTTTGTACTTCTTCGTCAGTAGGTTCAACTTTAGCAAAAAACTTACCTTTTTTATCTTTTCCGCCTTCTTTTCCGTCCTTTTTCTTATGGTTTCCTGCTCCAGTGTTTGCTGTGGCTACCTCTTCTTTACGGATACGTTTGCGTTTACGCTTTTTACTTTCCGCATCATCAGTATTTTTATCATTTTCCGTACCTGATTTTGCGTTTCCTTTTTTATTCTTTTTGCCTTTTTTCTTTTCGAACTGACTTAAATCAATTTTATCTCCAACAATGGTAGGACCTGAAAGTTTTTGATATTGTGTTTCAATAACTCCAGTTTCAGGAGTTTCGTTATTATCAGTAGGCTCTTGAGTTTCTTCTTTTTTAACTTTTTTAGGATTTTCCTTTTCTTTTTTCTGATTTTGAGGGATTTGAGGTTGAGGTTTTTGTTTTTTAGGTTGCTCTTGAGGTGCTTCTGGGGTTTCTTCGATTTTTGGTTGTATAATTTCTTCAGCTTTTTGTTGTTCCTCAATGGGTTGAGGTTTTTGCTCTATTTCTTGTTGAGCTGTTTGAGCAGGAGCTTCAGGTTGTTTTTCGGCTTTAGCCTCGTCTTTCTTACGGTTCAAGTCGATCTTTCCTACCGATTTTATCCCTGGAAGTATGCCTTTAGCTTTGATAACTTCCTGTTCTTGAGCCTTGCGCTTCTCTTCATTTTCTTTTTCTTGTTCGATGCGGATGGCTTCACGCTCTTTGCGTTTGTCCTCAACAATTTCTTTGGATGCTTCTTTTTTGCTTTTGTCCGAATCGAATTCGTTAGAAAGCAATTGCGATACCTCTGCCGAAATTTTAGTATTTGGCGAAGCTTCTATTTCGTGCCCTTTCGATGCTAAAAATTCAACAGCCCTTTCCAAGGAAATATTTAATTCCCTTAAAATTTTATTTAATCTTGTAACTTTACCCTCACTCATAAGCTTTTATCTACCTCCTAAATATTTATTTTTCAAATTCTTCTTCTAAAACTTTGATTACCTCCACAATGGTTTCTTCTTCTAAATCGGTACGTTTCATTAGGTCAGAAACCTCCAATTCAAGGATACTTTTGGCGGTATCCAATCCAGCTTTTTTGAATTCTTCAATAATCCAAGCCTCTATTTCATCGTCAAATTCATCCAAATCAATATCTTCATCCATCGTAACTCCTTCACGATATACGTCAATTTCATAGCCACTCAACTGACTCGCCAAGCGAATGTTATGCCCTGACTTCCCGATAGCTTTTGAAACCTCTTCGGGTTGTAAAAATACTTCGGCACGTTTTTCAGCTTCATTGATAGTTACTGAACTTACTTTGGCAGGGGCTAAGGCTCTGGTAATAAGTAAACTTGGGTTGTTCGTAAAATTAATCACATCAATGTTTTCGTTGCCTAATTCTCGCACAATTCCGTGAATACGCGAACCGCGTACCCCCACACAAGCTCCTACGGCATCAATACGGTCGTCGTATGAATCAACGGCTACTTTTGCTTTATCTCCAGGGATACGAACTACCTTGTTGATGGTGATAAGTCCGTCCATTACCTCAGGAATTTCCTGTTCAAAGAGGCGCTCCAAGAAATCAGGAGAAGTTCTTGACATAATGATAGCAGGTTTGTTTCCTTTGAGCTCTACCGACTCAATCACTCCGCGAACGTGTTCTCCTTTTTTGAAGAAATCCGAAGGAATTTGTTTGTCTTTAGGCAGTACAATTTCATTACCTTCATCATCTAAAAGAATTACCGCACGATGGCGGATGTGATGCACTTCAGCCACATAAATTTGCCCAATTAAATCTTTGAATCGGCGATAAATGGTTGTGCTGTCGTATTCGTGTATTTTAGAAATCAGATTTTGGCGTAATGCCAAAATAGCTCTTCGCCCGAGGTCTTTTAGTTTTACCTCTTCTGATACTTCTTCGCCCACCTCAAAGTCGGGTTCTATTTTACGGGCTTCGGTAAGGGTAATTTCTTGATTGGGGTCTTCTACCTCATCGTCTTCTACCACTATTCGATTTCTCCAGATTTCTAAATCTCCTTTATCAGGGTTAATAATTATATCAAAATTATCATCTGAACCATATTTCTTTTTCAGAGTATTTCGGAAAACTTCCTCCAGAATAGCCATAAGCGTTTCTCGGTTAATGAGTTTATCGTCTTTAAACTCTGAAAAAGATTCTATCAATTCAAGATTTTCCATATTGCAATTTTAAATTAAAATTTAATGATAACTTTTGTTTCTTTTATGTGATTGAGTGCAATTTTTTGCTCTTTAACAACGGTAATTTTACCTTTGCCTACGGGCTTAGGTTCGCGTGTTGTGGTTTGTAGCAATACCTCTTGGTCGGTAATGTTTTTTAAAACACCTTGGTAAATTTTACCTTCGGTGGTCTTTACTTCGACCTCACGACCGATATTTTTATGGTATTGGCGCTCATTTACAAAAGGTTCAGTAGCTCCAAACGAGGTTACTTCTATAGAGAAATCTACCTCTTCGCGGTCTAAATTATGTTCTATCGCTCGGCTTAGTGCAATACAATCGTCAATACCCACACCTTTATCACCATCTATAACTATTTTTACCGAATAATCAGCCGATACTGATAAATCAATCAAAAACAAGCTTTGATTTTCTTGTAGTGCGTTGTCAACGAGTTGTTTAACCTTATTTTTAAATTCCATAATAGTATAAAAAGAGGGGACTTACTCGTCCCCTCAAAATTCCTTCTGATGGCGCAAAGATACAGCTTTTTATTTATTTACAAAAATATTTGAGAAACTATTTTGTTTTTTATCAAAACTTTACGTACCTTTATGGTCGATAAAAGGTGTTCAATTTGTTTAATTATAAAAATAATTCAGCTATGAAAAATATTCTTGTAACTACCGATTTTTCTGAAAAATCAAATGCCTCACTACGAGTAGCTATTTCTTTGGCTAAGAAGCACAATGCAAAAGTTTTTATTTTGCACGTTGTTGACCTTCCGATGCGTTTGGCAACCCAAAGTCAAATAGCCATTCCTGAGGCGATGTATTTTTTGAATCTGTCAAAGCAACGTTTTGCAGAACTTATGAAAGACCTTGATAGCGAGGGGGTTGAAATCCGAGACATTGTTGAAACCAACGTTTTAGCAGCAAGTGTTGAAGAAGCGATAAAAAAACATCACATTGATTTGGTGGTAATGGGCTCCAACGGAGCTTCGGGTTTGAAGGAAATTTTTGTGGGGTCAAACGCCGAAAAGGTGGTTCGAAATGCCTCTGTTCCCGTTTTGGTTATCAAGGACCCAGAAGAAAAATTAGAAGTAAAACGCATTGTTTTTGCTTGTGATTTTTCTGAAAGATTCATAAGACCTTTTGAAAAAGCCATTGAATTTTCAAAGTTGTTTGATGCTCAAATTGATTTAGTTTTTGTCAATACGCCTTATCAGTTTTTAACTACCTATGAAATTAACGAGAGAATAGCTAAGTTTTTAGCCGCTAATGAAAGTTTTAAAAACTATAAGGTTCACGTTTACAATGATATCCGCATAGAAACTGGAATTCTAAACTTTGTTGCCGAGAATGATATTGATTTGGTTTGTATGTTCCCCAGCGGAAGAAAAGGCATCGCTCACTTCTTTAACGGAAGCATCAGTGGTGATTTGGTAAACCACGCTACTAAACCTGTACTTACTATAAAATTATAGTATAACCCATTGAAAGACAAAAAAGTCAGTAACTTTTAAATTACTGACTTTTTTAGTTTTTAATGTAATCGTTTTTTAAGCGGGTAAACAACAAGCCAATACAAAGTCGTCTTCCAATTGCATAAAAGAAATTCTGTAATAGGAACCCTCTCCCTCACTGGGTGCCACTTTTACTTTTGTTTTGGTGTCATTAGGGAAGAAGTCCTTCACCAGAATTTGATTTATTGTAATGTCGCCTTTACCATAGGCTTTGTAGGCGGCTTCTTTTGCCGTCCAGATCATAGTGAGTTTTTGCACAATACTACTCTTAAGTAACGATGTGTTTTCAGGCTTCCACGGTGTAAATTTGGGGCTTATTTGAATGAAGCGGTCTTGTTTGAGTTCAATATCAACTCCTACCTCATTTTTACTAATAGCAACAGCTACCATATCTCTTGAGTGGCTTATTGATATGTACTTACCGTCATTAAGCAATGGTTTACCTTGCTCATTATAAGTCAAATCCCCAGGAGCATAACCATTCATTTTAAGTATTTTTCGTACAGACAAAAAGTTCTTTTTATCTGTTTCAGGCTTTATCTGTTCAAGCCTAGACACTTCTTCGTTACTTAAAGACACTTCTTGCTGCAATTCCTCCAAAGATTCCACAGATTTTTTTACGTAAATCTGTGTATTCTTATCCACATTAATCGTATCCAATAACAACATATTTCACTTTCTTAATTTTCAGAGGGCAAAGGTAACTATTTTCTGATTACTATACAATTGACTTACAAGAGAGTAAATGTTTTTAAATTAATTTTTAACTTTTATTAACTAAAAAAAGGATGTATAAAAGCTTAAACTACCGTATTTATTCCCCAATTTATAGCGTTTTACGTGATTTTTTCTTTTTTGTGAAAAAAAGGAGCGTAAAAATGAATTAACATTTCGTGTAATAAATTGTAAATGTGTGTTTTATGTTTTTGGGTTTGATTCGATAAAAACAAATTTATTTTTAAATATCTGATTTTCAGCTTTTTATATATATTATGATTTTATAACAGATTTAACCCAATTTTATCATTGTTCAAAAAGAGTTTACTCTAAAAAGCCTATAAGTCAATATACTAAATATGATAAAAATCATTTTTTCATTGCTTCAAAAATAGAGTCCATCAAGGCTTTTCCTCCATTTTCAAGAATTTCTAAGGCGCAAGTTTTTCCAAAATAAAAATAATTATTGATAGAGATTTCCTTTTTTACCGCTATTTTTTCACTGCCATCTAAAGAGAATAATGCGCCTTCAAATGATATGATTTCATTTTTGATTTGAGCAAAAGCCCCTATTGGAGCAGTACACCCACCTTCAAGCACACGTAAAAATTCACGCTCAATATGAGTACAAATTTCTGTTTTAGGGTCATTGAGCTTGGCTACGGCATCTGAACTAAAGGTATCATTTTGATTTACAACCACTACCATAGCTCCTTGTGCGGGGGCAGGAATCATCCAATCTAACACTTGATGTTTTTGAGGTTTTTTCCCGATGCGTTCCAATCCAGCGGCAGCAAAAATAGCGCCTTGCCACGCATTTTCTTCCAATTTTTGTAAACGAGTATTTACATTACCACGTAGGTCAACTACTTTATGATGAGGGAATTGGTGTAACCATTGTGCCTTACGGCGTAAGCTACCTGTGGCAATAATGGTTTGCCTATCAAGAACATCCAAAGTATCTTTATAGACTAAAATATCGTGTACGGAGGCTCGAGGCAATACGGCTTTTTGTACAATTCCTATGGGTAGCGCTGTAGGAACGTCTTTCATACTATGAACAGCAATGTCAATCTTACCTGTTATCATAGCCACGTCTAACGTTTTGGTGAAAACACCAGTAATTCCCATTTCGTAAAGGGGCTTGTCTAAAACCAAATCACCTTCTGACTTTATGGGAACAATTTGGGTTTGATAACCCAAATTCTGTAATTGATTTTTAACGGTATTTGCTTGCCACAAAGCCAACTCACTATCTCGAGTACCTATTCGTATTGTCTTCTGCATAAATTATTCGGATAGGTTAAATATCAGCCATTTCCAGCTGAAAAACTTGTTGCATCCAAGCCACACTCTCTTCCGAAGTATCCGAATCTTTTAAATGATTTACAAAATGAGTAGTGATTTTTTGTATGATGCGGTTGCTGATAATTTCGGCTTGTTCTTCGTTAAAATTGGCGATTTTTTTTCGTTGAAAATCCAATTCTGCATTTTTCATATTTTCCAATTTCGACTTGAGGGCTTGTATGGCTGGAGCAAATCTACGACCGTCCAACCATTGGAAAAATTCACTACTAACCTCACTAATGATTTGTTTCGCTTGTGGTATGAACGTTTTTCGACGCTCCATTGCATCGCTGGTCATTTGCGAGAGGGCATCCATATGCACCAAAGTTACTCCTTCGACTTGCTCAACATCTTCTTTTACGTTTTTTGGGACGGACAAATCCAAAATTAGGCATTTTTTTCCGCCAGAAATATTTTCTTTGGAAACGGTAGGGGTTTGCGCTCCAGTGGCTACTACCAGAACATCTGCTTTAGCTAGTTCTGTATCTAAATCTTTATAATCTTTAACTAACAGATTAAACTTTCCAGCGATTTGTTCGGCTTTTTCTTTGGTTCTATTGATTAGAGTAATGTGTTTATTTTGCGTGTGTTTTATTAAATTTTCGCAAGTATTTCTACCGATTTTACCCAAACCGAAAAGCAGGATATTTTTTTGAGAAACTTCAGGAATGTGTTGTAAAATGTATTGCACAGCTGCAAAGGAAACTGAAGCCGCCCCCGAGGAAAGCCCTGTTTCATTTTTGATGCGTTTACTTGCGGAAATAACGCTATTGAGCAATCGTTCGGTAAAGGCATTGGCTACCCCACATTGGCGTGAAAGCGAGAAACTTTGTTTGAGCTGACCAATAATTTCAAAATCACCCAAAATTTGACTGTCAAGCCCTGTTCCTACCTCAAAAAGATGCTGAACGGCTTCACGATTCTTACGTACGTAGCCTATTTTCTGAAAAGCATCAACCGTACCGCAAGAAAATTCACACAACAACTGAATCAACTGAAACGGATGTTCGGCATAGCCGTAAAGCTCCGTACGGTTACAAGTAGATATCACAAGTAACTCATCAAAGCCTTCGAATTTTGCTTTTTCCAATAAAAGTTGTTTATTTTGAGCCGATAAGCTAAACAGCCCACGAGTAGCTGCATCTGCTTTTTTGTAGCTTAGCCCTACGCAATAAAAACTTTTATTCTTTGACAAATGATGTTGATTCATACCTAATTTATCATTACTCGAAGGCAAAATTAGAGGCTTTAATAAAAAAGAAATAACGCTAAAGGAACTTTTTTTAACGCATCGTGAATTTTATCGTTTTTTTGAATCATTATAAATAAGTTTTCTTACTTTTGCCCTAAATACAAGGCTTGTAATTGATTTAATATAGAATGTTTCTAAATAAAACAAGTAGCTAATGAACATTTCTCTTTTTAAAAATATCGCTCAAGGGACTGCCGAAATTTTTATCATTGACGATGCTATTGTACTTATAAAAAATCAAAATGATAGCGCACAAATGGTGGAGTTCAAGCACGAGGTTTATCAGAATTATATTCAATTCCATTTCAATATTAAAGGGATAGCGTATTTTCTGTTCAATATGGGGCAGTATCAAGTGTCGTTACCCGCAGGTAAGATGCTTTTGCTTTATAATCCGCAAAAGGAACTTCCTTTACATCAGAAGATTGAACCCAAATCAAGCGTAGTTTCAGTACTGATTTCGATACAGAAATTTCATTCACTTTTTTCTAATGAAGCTGAATACGTAGATTTTTTAAAAGTAGAAAATAAAGATAAAAAATATTACACCGAAGATGAAGTTTCACCTTCTATTATGGTGGTTTTACATCAAATGATTAACGCTAATTTTCAGAAAAATCTGCAACCTCTTTATCTTAAAAGTAAGATTTACGAATTGCTTACCTTGTATTTCAATCGTTCTGTCGAAACCGATATTGAGCAATGTCCTTTCCTTGCCGATGAAGAAAATATTTTAAAAATAAGGAAAGCCAAAGAAATTATCATAGAAAATATGGCAGAACCGCCTTCGCTACCCGAGTTGGCGCATCAGGTGGGGTTGAATATCAAGAAATTGAAGGAAGGATTCAAGCAAGTGTATGGCGATTCGGTTTATGCCTTTTTGTTTGACTACAAAATGGATTTGGCAAGGAAGATGTTGGAAAGCAATGAGTTTAACGTCAATGAAGTCAGCCTAAAAGTGGGCTATAGTACCCCCAGTCATTTTATTGCAGCTTTCAAAAAAAAGTACGGAACTACACCCAAAAAATACTTGATGAATTTGTAAAACCATTACTTTTGAAATTTTTAACAGAAAAATCACTTTGAATTTCCTAGTAAAGAGCAATTTTTTCATACCTTTACACCAGTTTTATAAAGAATTTACTTATGAAAAAAATAGCTCTTTTTTTAGTCGCTTTTGTGGTGTTAGTAGGCTGTAATAGAGGAGGTAAGGGCTCTGGAAACAGTGATCCTTTACTGTATAAGGAGTATATTTCGGCTTTTACTGGCGGAATTATCTCAAGTGCAGAACCTATTGAAATTACTTTCAACAAAGAAATTTCTGAGGAAAAACTCAAAAAAATTTCAGACTTAAAACTTTTTGAAATTTCTCCTAAAGTAAAAGGGGAAGTTGTTGCGGTTTCGTCCACTAAGTTGCAGTTTCGTCCTGAAAAACGTTTGGAACAAGCACAAGAATATCAAATCACCTTTCATTTGGCAAAACTATTTTCGGTGGCTGAAAATTTGGAAGAATTCCGATTTTCAGCAAAAACGATGGAACAAGTTTTTTCTATGTATGGATTTGATTTACAGTCATATAATGAAAACTTGTTTTTTCTTAACGCTAATTTTATGGCTACTGATGAAGTTTCTGGTGCTGAGGCTAAAAACTTTTTCGTTGCGAAAATTGGCAATAAAAATTATCCGATAAAATTCGCTCAAGAAGGTACAGGACGAGTTTTTTCTTTCGTTGTGGATAGCATTCAAAGAACCAGCGAAGAGCAGACGTTAAAACTGCTTTGGAATACCGATTGGGTCAAAACTGACGATGCCGAAGCTCATTCGGTAATCATTCCTGCCAATGGTGATTTTAGTGTCATTTCAACCTTTAATCCTTCTGATACCAATAAGGAATATTGGATAAACTTTTCCGAGCCTCTTGATAAAAATCAGAATTTTAACGGATTGGTGATACTCAAAAACACTAAAACACAAGCCTTTGCTTCGCTTTCTTTCGGAGTTAATGGAAATGTTTTAAAACTATTTACCGATTCGCCTTTAATAGGAGATTATCAGCTTACTGTCCACCAAGGAATTAAGAGTGTTTATGGTAAACGTTTGAATGAAAGTCAAGATTTTGAAGTTTCTTTTTTGGAATCAAAACCGAAAGTAGAATTACTGCGTAATGGAACTATTCTGCCCAGTTCCGAAAATTTAAAAATCAATTTTAAAGCTATCAATTTGCGTGCGGTGGACGCCACCGTTTATCGTATTTTTGAAAACAACGTATTACAATTCTTACAAGATAATGATTTAAGTTCGGCAACTTCACTACTTCGAGTAGGAAGACCCATTGCCAAAAAAGTAATTGTACTGAATAACGGCTCTGCGCAAAATTCCAAACAATGGAGCACGTATGCTCTGGATTTGTCTTCATTGATTACTCCTGAACCTGGTGCTATTTACAGAGTAGAGCTTGACTTCAAGCGTAATTACTCACTATATCAATGCGGGGAAGAGCTAAAACCATTAGACCTTTCTTTCAATGAAGAACCTTTAGAAAAGGATAACTATTTTAGTCATTACGATGATTATGATTATTATTGGGACGACAGTGATGACCCGTGTGAAGAAGCCTACTATTATGGCAAACAGGTGGCTACTAATATTTTAGCTTCGGACTTAGGGGTGATCGTTAAAAGAGGGCAAACCAATAATTTTATTTTTGCGGTAAATAACATTATAAATACTGAGTCTGTTCACGGTGCTAATGTTGAAGTTTATGATTATCAACAGCAAAAAATTCAAGAAGGAAGAACCGATAACAAAGGTTTAGTTTCACTAAATCTGTCTCGCAATGCTTATTTTGCGGTGGTGAAGAAAGATGCCAATACTACTTATGTTAAAATTGACAATAACTATGCACAATCCGTAAGTAAATATGATGTTGATGGAGTAAGGCTTCAAAAAGGGTTAAACGGATACATTTACACCGAAAGAGGAGTTTGGCGTCCTGGTGATAGTATCCACGTAGGCTTTGTTTTGAATGATTTTGCTTCCAAATCACCCGAGAAATTACCTATCAAATTGGTGTTTACTGACCCGCACGGAAAAGTTATCACCGAACGAATGCAGCCTTCTAACGCGTCTAATCATTACAAATTCAGCTTAAAGACATCACCCCAAGCACCTACCGGGAATTGGAATGTTTCTATAGCTGTAGGAGCGGCTCGCTTTGGCAAACAAATTAAAATCGAAACCATAAAACCTAACCGATTAAAGATTGAAAATAGCCTCAACGGGAAACAAATTTCTTCAGAAGGTGGCAGAGGAAGTTTGGCAGTAAAGTGGTTACACGGCTCACCAGCAGGAAATACACAGGTTGATGTGAAAGCGAAGCTTTACAATATGAAAACTACTTTCAAGGGCTATGAAAAATTCATTTTTAATAATGAAGCTCAACGTTATGAAAGTGAAGAAATTTCAATTTATAGCGGAAAAACAGATGCACAAGGTAATGCTGATTTCGTCTTTGAAAATGAAGAATTTAATTCACCAGGAATGCTCAAGGTAAATTTCCTTACCAAAGCCAACGAAAGTGGCGGTGATTTTAGCACCGATGTGTCTTCGGCAACCCTTTCACCTTATGAAAGTTATGTGGGTATTTCGCTACCTACCCCAAATAAATACAATTATTACAATACCAATGAGAAACACAATTTCCAAACTGTAGTGGTTTCTGAAAATGGTAAACCTTTGCGTAACAAAAAAATACAAGTTACGGTTTATAAAACAGGTTGGAATTGGTGGTGGGATGCCTCTAACCAAAATATTTCTACTTATAGTAGTTCTCGAAGTAATATTGTTTATACTTCCCAACAAATCCATACGAATTCCGATGGAAAAGCTCAGTTTGAGTTAAACATTCCAGATGGTGATTGGGGGAAATATTTCATTTTACTTACTGACCAATCTAGTGGGCATCACGCAGGGACTTCCATTTATTTTGATTGGGGAGATTGGTACGGAAAATCCAGAGAGACCTCTAATAATGAGCAAGCCACAATGCTTACCTTAGGTATGGATAAGCAAGAATATGGTGTAAATGAGAAAGCGCGATTGTTTTTCCCCTCTGATAAAGGAGGGCGTGCCTTTATTTCTATTGAAAACGGAAGTGAAGTGCTGGAAACGCATTGGGTAGAGACCGCTGAGAAGGAGACAACCTTTGAGCTATCAGTAACTAATAAAATGGCGCCTAATGTGTATGCTTATGTAACTTATTTACAGCCACATATAAATACCAAAAACGATGCCCCTATTCGTCTTTACGGCATTCTACCCATTGCTGTGGTTGATAAAGCTACTAAACTTGAACCTCAAATACAAATGGCTGAGGTATTGCGCCCTGAGCAGAAAACGACCATCAAGGTGAGTGAAAAGTCGGGCAAAGCAATGACTTATACATTGGCTATTGTAGAGGATGGGCTTTTGAATTTAACTCGTTTTAAAACTCCGAATCCCTGGAACAGCTTCTTCGCTAAAACGGCTTTGGGAGTAAAAACTTGGGATGTTTATAATGATGTGATAGGAGCTTACGGAGGTACTATAAATCAGGTGCTTAGTATAGGTGGAGATGAAGATTTAGGGGGGTCGGAGGCTCAAAAAGCCAATCGTTTCAAACCTTTTGTCATCTTTAAAGGTCCTTTTGAGCTCAAAGCAGGAAAAACGGATGCTCACGAGGTTCAAATCCCAAATTATATTGGCTCGGCAAGGGTGATGGTAATTGCCTCACAAGTATCTGAAAATGCGTATGGTTTTGCCGAAAAAACGGAGGTGCCTGTACGTAGTCCGTTAATGGTTTTAGGTTCTTTGCCCAGAAAAGCTGTACCGGGTGAGAAAATTACACTCCCTGTTACTGTTTTTGCTATGGAAAACCACGTAAAAAATGTTTCGATTTCGGTAGAGTCGAACAATCATTTTAAAGTGGTTAGCAATCGTTCACAGTCGTTGCGTTTCGATAATCCGTCTGAAAAAATGGCGTATTTTGAGTTAGAAACCACTGCACAAACGGGTATAGGTAAGGTAAAAATAGTAGCGACTTCGGGTAATGAAAAGGCAACCTATGAAGTGGAAATGGATGTTTACAATCCTAATCCGGTGACTTATGTAGTTGAAAATGCTACCATTTCTGCTGGTCAAAAAGTTGATTTAAAAGCGGCTTTGTTTGGCGAATCAGGAAGCAATCAAACCGTATTGGAAATTTCAAGTTTCCCAGGGGTAAATTTACATCAGCGTTTGAATTATTTAATTACGTATCCGCACGGATGTTTGGAGCAAGTCACTTCGGGGGCTTTCCCACAATTATTTATCGGTGATTTTGTAAAAATGGAAGATGAAAAAGCGCAACAAATTCAGAGAAACGTTACGGTTGCCATTGCGAAACTTTTTGAAAATCAGCTTTCCGATGGAGGATTTGCATATTGGAAAGGAAATCGTTATGCGGACGATTGGGGTACTTCGTACGTAGGGCACTTCTTCATTGAAGCCGAGAAAAAGGGATTTGCGTTGCCTTCTGGAAGTAAATCAAAGTGGTTGAACTATCAAAAGAGTGAAGCCCGTCAATGGCGTTTCAAACCAGAATATGGAAATGATTTTGCTCAAGCCTACCGTTTATATACCTTAGCCTTAGCTGGAAGCGCTGATTTAGCAGCGATGAATCGTTTGCGTGAAACGGCAGACATTTCGGCTAATGCAAAACGCCTATTGGCAGCAGCTTATGCCGTTTCGGGACATAAGAAAACAGCAGGTGCACTGTTCCAAAACACTAGTTTAGACGGAAATTATTACTACGGTTCGGAGGTTAGAAATAAAGCGATGGCTTTGGAAACGGCTTTACTAATAGATAAAAAAACAGATGCAAACCGTTGGGCTTTGGAAATTGCCGAAAAACTATCTTCTTCTGAGTGGATGAGTACGCAAACTACCGCTTATGCGCTTTATGCTATGGCAAAATACGTGCAAATAAATAAAAGCGGTAAAAGCTTTAACGCTTCGTACACACTCAATGGGAAAACGGAAAAATTGTCGTCCAGTCAGGCAATGCTATCCAAAGAGTTGAACGTTAAAGGAGAAAATGCGTCTTTGCAAGTGAAAAACGATTCCGAGCAAACGTTATTTGTTAAGCTCATATCCAGTGGAGTGTTACCTGTGGGTAAAGAGTTGGCTATGGAAAACGGACTTTCCGTAAGTACCTCTTACAAAAACGCTTCAGGGAATACCATTAACGAGACGGAGGTGGTTCAAGGTACCGAAATTTGGGCAACCATTAGCATTAAGAACATTACCAACGAAAGGGTTGAAAATGTAGCTTTAACGCAAATCATTCCATCGGGTTGGGAGATTATCAATACGCGATATGCCGATTTTGACAATACCGAAGCTCCACTCATTGATTATGCTGATTTCCGTGATGATAGAGCCAATTTCTATATGTCGCTTAAAGCAGGAGAAACCAAGAAAATCGTTTTGAAGCTACATGCTTCATATGCAGGAGCCTACTACTTGCCAGGTACTTTTGCCGAAGCGATGTATGACAACCGATACAATACCCGTACTTCGGGCAAAAGGGTCACTGTAAAATAATGATTTTATAATAATTCAAAAAAATGGAATACCCCCAAAATGTAAAATACGTTTTGGGGTTATTTTTATGAAAATAAAAAGTAGGAAGTTACTTTGAAAATATAGTCATTGAGAAATGTAGCTAACTTTATACAATTTGTCCCATTCTAAAATTTTCTTTTAAAGAGGGTAATCCTTTGAAAATAAGTATATGGCAGAGGAAGGGGGATTTTACTTTCCCTATTACTTCATCGCTTTCGCAATGCATACCCTTAATGCTAATTTATCGTTAATGTATATGTGAAAACATAAAAAATGATTATAAAAATGTTATTCTATTTCTATAGGAATGAAATTTTGTATCTTTTTTAACTTATTTTTTTAAATTTATTTATTGTTAACATTTTTTGGTATATTTGTAGCCTAATTGATCAATATAAGCTCATTATTGTATTTTTGTTTTAAAAAAGGATTTTGTGTTATATAGAGTATAGCTATACTTTTAATACATTTTGTAGTAATAAGAACTAATTTTTAAACTCAATGCGAATATTATTCAAACTATTTTTCTTTTTGGTAAGCCCAATGCTGTGGGCTCAGGGAAATCCTCCGACGACCTTACCAACGCCTTCGGGAGATTGTGATGCGTATTTTGATGGGCTGATTAAACAGACTAAGGCAAGTGTGTTTTCACCCATTGAATCGGGTAGTAATGCCGTTATCTATTTGGATAACTCGCGTATGGCTACCGGTGTAACCTATTTTGCTATAAACAAAGCCACAGGAATGTGGTTTGCAGGTAGTTATGACACTACGCTATTTATGGTTACCATTCCTGTGGGGGTTCTTACCCAGAATACCACTTTTGAAGTACACGCCATTGCAGGTGGTTGTAGTTTCAAGGTAGTAGATGATGTTACTTTTGAGGTAAAACCAATCACGGAGGTACATTTGCAAACCCGTGTGCGCGATGAGTATTGCGATAACTCAGGGGGAATTTACTACCAAATGATGGGCGATAGCAACGACAATTATAATTTTTATCACAAACTGTCCACGCAAACCGCTTTTCAAACCGCTACCGCAGACCGAAACGACTTGCAAACCGTACAAGGTGGAAAAACCTATGTTATTCGTGCTGAGTTGAAAACGGACTCCAACACATTCTACGAAAAAACGATAACCGTAAAAGATGCAAAAGTACCTAATCCGCCAGGAATTGAGTACGCCATCACCGCACAGCCTATACTTTGTGGGGCTAATACGGGTCGAGCCATTGTAAACATTACCAAAGGGGTGTCCTATCCGTTTACTTTTAAAATTACCTCTGGCCCTGAAACCCGACCCGAACAAAGCAGTAATGTGTTTGAAAACTTACCTGCGGGGAATTACACGATGTACGTAAAAGACGCCTGTGGGCAAGGACGTACCGTAAGTTTCAGAATTGATGGTCAAGCTTTTTATATAGGACCTATTGGAGGGTCTTCTTACATAAAACCCACTGATGAGTGTGGACGAGGGGCTGTTAGTTTACAACGTGGTATAAAAATGGCAAGAAACCATTGGTATACCGATGCTATTCCCTACCCGATGACGGTCTCCTATACGCTTACTTCCCCTAGTGGGGTGTCGTATGCGATGACCCGTAGTTTTAACAACCGAACTGAATTAGTAGCTTATGCAGGGTATGATCATAACCAAGAAAGTGTCTATTTCTACCACAATGTACCGACAGTAGGTAATAAAAATTTCTTTGGTGATGGAGTGCAAATCCCGTTTGAAAAAGGCAATTGGACGCACAACTTCCAAGTAACCACCGCCTGTGGGACACACAATTTAGCCCTTCTTATTGAGAAGGTAAAAACAAAAGAGGATGATTTTAACCATTGGGCAAGAATTGATAAAGGGTATGACACTTGTGGTAAAACCTATATTTATGCCACTGTGGAATGGCTTCATAGATTTGTATATATGGTATTGGATGAAGCACCCATAGGATTTGATCCCGTGGCGGCAGGTTTTACAAAAAATCATCGCTTTGGAGGAAAATATTATAAATATGGTCAGTTAGCTAAGCCCGCTTTTCCATTAGTGAGCTATCCTCATTTGTTGTTAGGAGACTATAAGTTCACCTACGTACACGCAGAATGTGGCTTTGAAGTTCAACGCCAAATTACCGTAACCGATTTGCAAAATCCCGTGGGTGTGCCCAATACAAGTCAGTTTCATAGCACCTATTATTGTGAAAATGAAAGTTATGGAATACTTTTCAGACCCGCTAATCAGGAACAAATTCCTAAAAAAATCCGTATTACAGCCTTTACGCCCGCTTCGGGTACTTCGGGTACATTTACTGTACCCCAAGAATATGACTACGACCAGTTGATAACCTTAGGAAGCGGACGAATTATAACCAATTTACCCTTTGGTACTTACACTCTATCAGCAATAGGCTTTGATTGTCAGGATGATGTAGTTAATAAAGTAGTAACCGTACACCTCCCAACCCCCGACCCTAAGGTGCGTTTTACAATGGTAACAGGTTGTAAAGTTCAGGTGGAATTGTATGACGCAACCAATGATAACTATCAACGTAAATATTCCTTACAAGGTTATGACAAGACACAAGCCCGTTGGGTAAATATGATTGACCCTAATATCTCCCCTTATGGTGATCTTTTATCAAGTGAAAAGAAAAATGCAACTAAAAGTTTAGCAAATAACAAATATAGGCTCTATTCCCGTTATCGAGTGGTGGAGCTTACTAATGTTATTCATAATTCAGAAGAATGTTTAAAAGTGATAGGCGAATACCAAGCTCCTTCGGAGTTACCTACTTTGGTGGATATCGTAGGGGCTACCTGTGGGTTGAATCAGTACCAAATTATGGTGGTCGCCAGTGGTGGAACGCCTCCGTTTACCTATAAAATATTAAGCAGAAGTGTAGGAGGATCCTTGGATACTTCTTTTGTGCCTATTACGAATACCACAGGGAAGTTTACTATCACGGAAACCAATCCTTCGGCTTCGTACAAATTTGCGGTGGAAGATGTCTGCAATCAGGAAACCAAAGATGTAGAAATCCGAAATATGACGCCATTTGTCATCACCACCGACCGCACCGAGTACTGCCAAGGCACTTCGGCTACCCTTTCCGTACCCGATTTGTCGTTAGCTTATACTTATGAATGGTTCCGTGAAGACGACCCAAGCACCATTTTATCCCATTCACCTACCTTGCAGGTGAGCAATCTACAAGCTACTGATTTTGCTCATAAGTACAAATTAAGAGTAGCTCCGAAAGATGCGTCTTTCACTTTGTGTATTCCTGCGGAATATCAGGTGCAGTTAACGGGCAGTACCGCATCAGTTCCTGTACTGACAGGTGATGCTACCAATGTGGTGTTGTGTGCTTCCGAATTAGACGGAAAAGCTTCTTATGATATACGCACCAATTTATTTGCCACAGTGCATAACAATGCGACAGCTTCGGGCTATACCAACGGTGTTATCCGAGAGGTTTCAGGAACGTATCCAGTTTCACAAAACGGGCTTATGACATTGCACATCAAGATGATACCCATATTGGAAGGACAAACCTTTACCTTTACCTATACAATTTCCAACGCTTGTGGTTTGGAGGCTACCAAAACCGCCACTTTAACGATTAAACGAAATATTTCGCCCAAAGACCTCTCTCCGAATGCTATTGCCTTTAACGTTTGTGAGGGTGACCTAACCAATTTTGTAACTTTTGAGGCGAATCATTTTAACGATTTGACACAATATATTAAGGTTCAAAATACAGCACGAACCACCGATGTTATTGAGTTTTTCAGCGATGAGCAAGGTAATACGCCCATTCATCAGTTTCACATTGTTGCAGGCAGTAGGGATATTTTTTACAAAATAAATAGAGCCAATTATTGTTCCAGTATAGCCAGAGTAAGAATTATCAAGAATGCGGCTTACAAAAAAACAGACGGAACAGAAGATCCTCGTTTGGCGGATTTGAACTATAATACTTGTGCCAACGGAGTAACAGTACAAGATGTAAGAGCAAGGCTACAACAAATTTTCGGACGCTATTCAACTCCAAAGGTTTATCTAATTCGTATGGTAGGCGGTGTAGAAACTTCATCAGAATTACCTGATACGTATGCACTTACCACTTCCGAAGTTTATCGCTATCGTATGGAAGATGGTGGTTGCCCTTCATCGTGGAGAAACATCACCTTGAATTTCAATCAAACTAATATTGTTACACAACCCGTGTCACATATCGTTTGTTCGGGTGAGCAGGTGGTGTTAACGGCTTTAGGGGCTTCAACCTCACCACCAACCGCAGGTAAGATGATTTACAAATGGTTTGAAAGCACCTACAACGGAACGATAGGAGCTACCCAAGTACACGCTCAAACGCTCAATAGGGGAGAGGCGTCAACCTATACGCCATCTACGGCAAGTATGGGGGCAAAATACTACTTCGTGGAGGTAACCGTCGAAAATGTTTGTAACGTACCTATGTATACGAATATTGTAAAGGTAGAAGTTAAAGGAATGACAGCTTCTGTGCCAACAGTAACTACTTTATCATCAGTTCAATGTGGTGAGGATGTGAAATTTACTTTCACAGGAGTCCCCAATGAAGAAGTGCATTATACAGTAAATGGAGTAGCTTCAACCATCACTTTACCTACAAGTGGTGTTTATACGCATACGGTAAGTAATGCCACCACCACCCAAGTGCTACGTGTGGTTTCAGTGTCTAATGCTTCGGGTTGTCCAACAATACCAACTACGGGGAATGTTTATACCGTTACCGTAAACGATTTGCCAACCCCAACAGTACACCTGTCTGATGCGCTGTGTGGGATAAACGGAACAACAGCTACTATCACCAATTATGATAGTAGTTTTACCTATACTTTAATCCCTAACACTGCTAACCTAATTGGAAATACCATTACAGGTATGGTACTCGGGACTAGTTATAAGTTAGAAGTTAGAAATGGAACTTGTACAATAGCCTCTACCCCTTTCCAAGCTAAGGTAGCACTTCCTGTTCCGACACCTCCTGCGGTTACCAATCAGGTATTTTGTGCTTCCGCGGATACAGCAACCTTTGTGGCAACGCCAACGGCAGGACATACGTTACGTTGGTACGATACGGTAACTTCAACTACTTTTGAAACCACCGCACCAAGTGTTTCGTTAAACGTAACTACCCAAACAACGTTTACCAAGTATGTGAGTCAGGTAAATGCAGAGGGTTGTGAGAGTGATAAACTGCCAATAAAAATAGCCGTGAGAGCTTTGCCTACGGCACCAACCGTAACAGTCTTAACCCCTGCGGTTTGCTTGGGTGGAACTGCTCAGTTTGTCATAACAGGAAACGTTAGTGATACCGTAACTTATAACCTTAACGGAACGCTACATAGCGTAACTTTAACCGCTACTACCCATAACGTTACAATAGACAATGTTACAAGTACACAAACCTTGACGTTGGTTTCTGTAGAAAATACGAAATACGCACTATATGAAGATTTTGGCATTGGGGCAGCGATTTGTAGTCCTGATGTTAAACTCCCAAAGTGTAGAGCTCTTGTTTCTACGTATGTTGGGGCTCATACTTATGAAATTTCCAATAAAAATAGTGCTTGGTATGACGATATTACCAGTCAGGGGTATGGCTGGTTAAGACCCAATGACCATACTTCCAACGGAAAAAATGATGAGGGAAGATTTTTGGTAGCTAATTTAGGAGTACCTAATATGATGTTCTATGAAAAAGAACTAACAGGTATAGAATCTAATACGCCAGTAACCCTTGAATTTTATTATTTCAGTCTTAGTCAATGGACTGCACCACCAGATGCTAAACTACCAGTGATACGAGTTCGTTTGGTAGATGAAAATGGTACGGTAGTGGCTCAGGATGAAACTCCGTCGATTCCTAACGGAAATATTTTACCAAACCGATGGAATCGTTTCCAAATTTCGGGAAATCCAAGGAACAGTACCAAATTGAAAATACAATTTATTAATAGATTGTACCCTGATAAATGGAATGATGTAGCCATAGATGATATCAGAATAACACAAGAATCTACTTGTATATTACCATTGACAGAAACCAAAACTGTTACCGTAAAAGCCTTACCAACCCCAACCATAAATGCTGTTACGGCCACTTGCGGAAATAGTGGTTCGGTAACCATTACAAACTATGATGCAGCTAATACTTACACATTTAGTGATGCAGCGATAACCCATACAGGGGCAACCATTACAGGTTTTGCTTTTGGAACTACATATACGATGACGGTTTCCAACGGAACTTGTACCGAAACTACCTCTTTTGTGGTCAATACTACGTGTACCATTGATGCAGTGGATGACCCTCTTATTGAGGTAGATGCATTAAGTACACATCGTACTTCTGCTATCAGTATTTTAGATAATGATGTACTAGGAACGCTTTCGGCAACTACGGCTAATGTTACTATTACGCAACTGAGCACCACCGATGCTCGCGTAAATATCGACCCTGCAACGGGGAAAATACGACTTACTAACTCCACTGTTCCTACGGGGATATATACGATTACTTATCGTATCTGTGAAGAAGTAAACGATACGCCTTGTGATACGGCTACGATAACGGTAAAAGTAAGAAATATTAAAGCGGAAAACGATGTAGTTTCGTATATCGCAGGACTTATAGCAGATAACATATTATACAATGATACGTATAATAATGAAGAAGCCTTCGACTATTACAACGATTTGAAAATAACCATTACCTCTCCGTTACCGTCAGGAGTAACTATTGAACCCGGAGGAGATTTTAAAATTACAGAAAGTGTAAGAAGTGGGGTTTATACCTTTACGTATCAGATTTGCTCAGAGGTGTTGCCCGATGTATGCGATTCGGCAACAGTGACCCTAACAGTTAGAAATATAATTTCTGCTTATGACGATAATGACGGAGATTATTTAAATGGTTACAGTGTAGTACCTAACAATACTATAGATATTTTTGAGAATGACAGACTAAATTCTCATTTTGTAACTTCGCAAACCGTTACCATAAGTTCGCATACGGCATTACCTACCGGAGTAACCATTGATGCTAACGGTATTGTAACCATCGGTAATGATACTCCAACGGGTGTACATTCCTTCACTTATGTTCTTTGTGAAAAAGATGTTACACCACCAATTTGTGATTCGGCAAAAGTACTCTTTACGGTTAAAAACATCAATGCTGATAATGATGATTTTGAGGTGTCGGCGGGGGGCAATACGGGTAGTGTGCTAAACAACGACAAATATGATGGAGAATTTTTGTCTTCAACGGTGAGCGTAACCTTAACTCCAATAGGGACATTACCATCAGGGATAAGTTTAGACCCTATTACAGGAATAGTTCGTGTAGCTTCGGGAACGCCAAGTGGTAATTATAGCTTTAATTACAAAATTTGTTCAAAAGTAGTACATTCTTTATGCGATGAAGCTACGGTAACGATCACGGTTCAAAACGGCATAGTCGCCGAAGATGATGATTTAGGACCGGTAGTATCGGGTGGTACGACTACACAAACGGTTATTAGTAATGATAAGCTTAATGGTACGCCTGTGGTTATAGGCACAGGTACGGGTGAGGTGACCCTTACACCAATCATTACCCCAACGGGCATTACGTTCAATGGCGACGGAAAAGTAACGGTAGGAACGAATGTTTCGAGTGGAGTTTATACGTTGACCTATAAAATTTGTGAGAATGGAGCGACCCCTGATAATTGTGATGATGCTACGGTAACGGTAACGGTTCAAAACAGCATCGTAGCTGATAACGATGATTTAGGACCGGTAGTATCGGGAGGCACGACTACGCAGACGGTTATTAGTAATGACAAGCTCAACGGTACGCCTGTGGTTATAGGCACAGGTACGGGTGAGGTAACGCTTACTCCAATAGTTACCCCAACGGGCATTACGATAGATGCTACTAACGGGAAAGTAACGGTAGGAACGAATGTTTCGAGTGGAGTTTATACGTTGACGTATAAGATTTGTGAGAATGGAGCGACCCCTGATAATTGTGATGAAGCTACGGTAACGATCACGGTTGAAAACAGCATCGTAGCTGATAACGATGATTTAGGACCGGTAGTATCGGGAGGCACGACTACGCAGACGGTTATTAGTAATGACAAGCTCAACGGTACGCCTGTGGTTATAGGTACAGGAGTAGGTCAGGTAACGCTTACTCCGCTTATTACCCCAACGGGCATTACCATAGATACTACGAATGGTAAAGTTAGTGTTGCTAATAATGTACCGAGTGGTGAATATACATTGACGTATACTATTTGTGAGAACGGCTCTAATCCGTTGAACTGTGATGCAGCTACGGTAACAATCACGGTATTATCATCAAACACGGTATTGGCGATTTCTGACATTAACAATACGTATTTGAATACTTCTGTGAGTGGTAATGTATCTACTAATGATGAAGATCCTCAAGGGGATGCATTGGAATTTAGTTTGCTAACGGCTTCGAATCATCAGGGTCATAGTTTGGTGTTTAATTCGGATGGTACATACGTGTTCACGCCTAAGGAAGGTTTTACGGGAGTTGTGGTTTATGAGTATGAGGTTTGCGATAAGGGGATGCCTCGAGCTTGTGCTACGGCAACGTTAACGATAGGGGTATTTGCGCAACTTAATGCGAGTGCTAATACGGTATTTGCCAATGATGATGCGGTACGCACTAAGGTAGGAACTCCTGTGTTGATTTCGGTATTGGCAAATGATATTGACGTGGAAGGGGATACCTTTGAGATTACGAGCCATCCGAGCCATACGTCTTATGGTAGCTTGTCGTTGTCCAATGGTAAATTTATTTACACGCCTAATGCGGGTTATGTAGGGGTAGATAGTTTCACTTACACGATATGTGATAATCGCACTACGGATAAGGCTTGTTCTACAGCTACGGTAAGGGTATTGATTTTATCCGATACGTCAAGCAATACGACCTTTGCTAATGATGATGCTTATAACGGAGATAAAAACAGAGTGATTTCTGGTAATGTATTGAGTAATGATGTGGATCTTGAAGGAAATGGTCAAACGACAACATTATTGTCGGGCGCTACTAAAGGAGTGGTAGTGTTAAATGCCGACGGAACCTTTAGCTATAAGCCTAATATGGGTTATGTAGGTCCAGATAGTTTCACTTATAAGTTGTGTGATGATGGCACACCAGAGGCTTGCGCTGTTGCTACAGTGTATTTGACGGTAAATGAATCGGAGAGCATTGTGGCTAATAATGATGACTTTACAAACACCCCAATTCGCAATATGGTGGGAGGTGTATTGGGTAGTGTACTTACCAATGATACGTATTTGGGAGTACCGATTAGTTCAGGACAGGTGAGTGGTGTTACGCTGTTATCTGATGGAGGTCTTACGGGAGTGACTTTAGATGGTTCGGGTCATTTGACGATTCCACAAGGAGCTACGGAAGGTACTTATACGCTAACTTATGAGGTCTGTGAAAAGAGCAAGGGTAGCTGTGCTACGGCTGAGATTTATGTACGTATCATAAAGGGTTGTCCGCTGAACTTCTACAACGGATTATCTAATAATGAAGACGGTACTAACGACGGTTTTGTAATAGACGGTATTGAGTGTTATCCTAAAAATAAGGTACGTATTTATAATCGTTGGGGGGTTAAAGTCTTCGAAACGGAAGGTTACAACAACAAGGAACGCTTGTTTAGAGGGATTTCTAACGGACGAGTAACGGTAGATGTGGATAAAAAACTTCCGCAAGGCACGTACTACTATGTATTGGAATACACCGATGCTTCAAATCAAACGCATAGTGAGGCGGGTTGGTTGTACATTAAGCGATAGTTTTTATATATAAGCATAAGCCGGATGTTTTTTCATTCGGCTTTGCTTAACTAAACGAAAAGGAAAAAAAATCGAACAAGGAAAAAAGAAATAAAGATTCAGTTATGAAGGGAAGTAATAGATTTGTACTCATTTTAATGCTTATGTTTAGTGTATTTGGATATTCACAACAGGAGTCGCAATACACGCAGTATATGTACAACACGATGCAGTTTAATCCGGGTTATACGGGTTCTCGTGGTGTGGGTAGTTTGTTTGGACTTTATCGTACGCAATGGGTAGGTTTGGACGGAGCTCCTAAGACGAGTAATTTGAGTTTTCATACGCCGATAAAGAACAAGAATGTTGGTTTGGGTTTGTCGATTCACCACGAGACGATAGGTCCTCAGACGGACACGAATTTGATGGTTGATTTTTCGTACACGTTGAATTTGGAGAACAGCAAGTTGGCTTTTGGGATAAAGGGTACGGCAGGTTTTTTCCATATTGATTACAATAAGTTGCGTTTGCAGGATTCTGGGGATTATATATTCACGGGAGGTGATAATCGTATTTTTTCTCCGAATGTGGGGGCGGGATTGTACTGGTACTCGGACAATTGGTATTTGGGATTGTCTGTTCCGACGCTATTGGAGACGGATGTTTACTCTCGTAATGATCGTTCGATTTCTGTACTTAAGAACACACAGCATTATTATTTGATAGGGGGTTATGTCTTTGATTTGTCAGATTCTGTAAAGTTCAAGCCTGCGGCTTTGTCTAAATTGGCTTATGGTACTCCTTTGCAGTTGGATTTGTCGGCGAACTTTATGTTTAATGAAAGATTTGTCTTGGGCGCTGCTTGGCGCTGGTCGGCAGCGGTGAGTGCTATGGCAGGTTTTCAGATTAGTGACCGCTGGTTTATTGGTTATGGCTATGATTTTGAGACTACGGAATTGTCGAAGTATAATTCGGGTTCTCACGAAATCTTCTTAAGATATGAATTTATAAAGACGTACAAGAAGGTGGTATCACCTCGTTTCTTCTAAGGGTAATAAAAGGTTAGGATATGAAATTAAGTTACAGATTATATAGTGTATTGTTTTTTGGGCTGTTGTGCTTTAGTGGTTCTTATGCCCAGAACAAGGATTTGGAAAAGGCCAACAAGCTTTACAACAGTTTTGCTTATGTTGATGCCATTAGCATTTATGAGCGTATAGCACGTAAGGGTTTTGAGAATCAGGAGTTGTTGGAACGTTTGGGCAACTCGTATTATTTCAATGCGGATTATCGCAATGCTTTGGTTTGGTATGAAAAGCTTTTTGGTAATTCGCAGTATGAGATTAGTAAGCCGGAGTATTATTATCGTTATGCGCAATCGCTTAAATCGGCAGAGCGTTATGAGGAATCGGATGCGATGATGAACCGCTTTATTGCCCTTACGGAGGAAGACAATCGCGGAACGATATTCGAGGAGAACCGCAATTATCAGCAGGTGATTGCTAAGAATTCGGGTCGTATGGATTTGCATTTGGTGGATATCAATACGGAGTACTCGGAATATGGTACGGCATTTTATGGGGATAAGGTGGTTTTTGCTGCGAGTAACAACAGTCTTTTCAAACCGACTTCGTATTGGACGGGAGAGACGTTTTACAACTTGTATGAGGCACGTCGCGATAGCATCGCTTTGAGTAAAAAATCAGAGTTTTCTTCGGTGTTAAGCACGAAGTTTAACGAATCGACGGCGGTTTTTACCGCTGATGGCAATACGGTTTATTTTACGCGTAATAACTACATCAACAAGAAGGTAGGAATGGATAGTGATAATGCCATTCTTTTAAAGATATTGAAATCTACCAAGGACGCTAATGGTCGTTGGAGCAAACCGGTGGAATTGCCATTTAACAGCAATGTGTATAGTGTGGCACACCCTGCTTTGAGTCCGGATGAGAAGTATTTGTATTTTGCATCGAATATGCGAGGCAGCCGTGGGGCTTCTGATATTTTCCGTGTGGAGATTTTATCAGGCGGAGGATATGGTAAACCGGAGAATTTAGGTGAGAATGTAAATACGGATGGTAGAGAGTCTTTTCCATTTATCTCGAAGAATAATGTCCTTTATTTTGCCTCGGATGGATTTCCGGGCTTGGGCGGTTTGGACATTTTTGCGGCACAGATACACCCTGACGGAAGTTTAGGTAAGGCGGTGAATGTTGGTCGCCCTGCCAACAGTCCGGATGACGATTTTTGTTATGTGATAGACAGCGACACGCGTGTGGGCTTTTTAACCTCGAATCGTTCGGGAGGTGTGGGTAAAGATGATATTTATAGTTTTTATGAGCGTGTACCGTTATATTTTTCTTGTACGAAGTTGATGCGTGGTGTGGTTAAGGATGCGCATACACAGGCGGTATTGTCGGATGCTTCATTGACGCTTTCAGGGGTTGATTTTGAGGCATTGGACAGCATCCAAAGTGCTCAAGACGGAACATTCGCCTTTGCTAAGGAAGTGGATTGCTACAAACCTTACTACTACGTGAAAGGGGCTAAGGAGGGCTATGAAACGGCAGAGGTTAAGGTGTTATCGCAGACGGACAAGGATTTTTATTGTGAGGTATTGCTTACACCGCGGGTGATTCAGGTAACGCAAGGGGATGATTTGGCTAAGGTATTCAAGATAGAGAACATTTATTTTGATTTTGACAAGTCGAATATTCGTTACGATGCTTCGGTACAGTTAGCTAAGATATTGGAGGTGATGCAGGAGTATCCTAAGATGAAGATAGATGTACGCTCGCATACGGATAGCCGTGGTTCGGACAGTTACAATATGGCGCTTTCGGACAGACGTGTTAAATCTACGATTAAATGGTTGATTGCCAATGGCGTCAGTGCGGATCGATTAACAGGAAGAGGCTATGGGGAGAGTCAGCTTACTAACCATTGCAGCAATGGGGTGGATTGTAGCAAGGAGGAACATCAAGCCAACCGAAGAAGCGAGTTTATTATCGTGAGTATGGAGTAATATTTATGGGATAAGGTAGGAAATAGTATTTTTCCGAATATTATAATTGAAACCACATAGAATCATAATATAGATGTTTCTGTGTGGTTTTAAACTTAATTTGGGTAAGCTTTATGGTTTTTTTGACCTTGATGAGGATTTATATCCTCTTTTTGAAGATAGAAAATACCGGTTGATATATAGAAAGTTGTCTTTTTAGGAGTAGCTTTTTTGTTAATATGACGTAACTGTATCAACTACTTCTGATTATTGAACTGATATTTCACTGAAAAAGACACATAGGGTTGGTGTCTGGTTTGAGCCTTTAGAGCAAATTTTTCGCTGTTTCTTTGTTGGGTTTGTCGATACGAGTCGAATACATTCCAGCCCGAAAGTGTCAGTTGCCAACGATTATCTTTAAAGCTTTTGGTAAGTGAAGCCGAAGCCAAGAAAATCGCATTGCTTTCAAATTGTAGGTTTGTGATAGGAGATTGAAACGCACAATTCAATCGGGCAGAAAAATTCTTTGGAAATTTAAACGTGTTGTTCATCTTCCCGTGAAAACGCCATTGTGAAAAATCATTTTTTACGCCGTCTACGTTTGTTTTTTGTTCGAAATAAAAACCACTCACTGAAGCATTTACATTCCACCAAGAGAAAATATCCACTCCTGTCATCAATTCAGAGCCTACCGACCACGAATCGCCCAAATTTTCCTGAGTAATAAGCAAAATGTTATCACGAAACGGACGGCGATAATTCCCAAAGAAATCGTGCTGATTACGTGCAAAAACTTCCACTGAAAGAAAATCCTTACCCCACGATTTTTTGAAATTCACCTCATAAGCATCGGTGTAACTGAATTGCAAACGGCTGTTTCCGTTGGTGTAAGTGTACCTGTCTTCCATTTTAAAGACGGGCGTAATTGCCCAATATTCAGGGCGATGGATGCGACGGCTGTAATTGGCGGCTAATTGTGTATCGTCCGAGAAACTATACAACAAATGCACGGACGGAAACCAATCGGTAAAGTTCTTTTGGTACACATCGGTAGTCTGAACCGCTGAGTTGGTGGTGTATGAGTAGGAAACATCACGTCGTGTATGCTCTACCCGAAGTCCCAATTTGTATTCGAATTTCTTCCAACTGCTTTTGAACGTGGCGTAGGCGGCGTACTCGTTTTGTTCATATTTAATTTTCTGATTACTTGGGAAATCGGAGGAAGGAATACCTATTTTATCGCCGTGAAAAATACCGCTTTCTGTGGTAATTTCAGGAATGAAGTCAGTTTCTATGGCGATTCCTGCTTCCAAATTGCTTTTTTCGGTCAGAGGCAACTCGTAAGCCAATTCCGTAGAAGTAAAGATTTCATTTTTTTCTGCTTCTATGCTTCCAAAGACAATGGTTTCTGACGGACGCGTCCACACATTTCGATATTCAGAATCAGAACTTCCTATGAAGACATTGTATCCCGAAGTCAGTTTCAGTGAATGAGATTTATCTTTATTAAAAAAGTGATTATATTCCAAATCCACACCCACCATTTGATAATCAAAAGCATAACTATTGTTGTTGGTTGATTTTTCCGAAGTGATTAGGTTTCGATTTAGGTCGAATATGCTTTCCGTAGTTCGTATGTAGGAGATTTCTCTTTCTCGGTCACGTAAAGGTTTCAGATTTACCGAAAAATCAATAAAATCATTGTCGGTTACATCATAATTGAACCCAAACTCAAAGAAATTACTTCTATTTCGTTTTTTAGAGTTGCGTATTTCGTGTATTTCAAAGAATTTATTGCTGGATTGCAATTGGTTGAATGTCTCCATATCCGTTTTTGCGTTGGTTGAATGTCCCAAATATGCGGAAGTGTGCCAACCGCCTCGTTTTCCCTTTTTATCTGTCGAAAAACTGATTTGGTTTGTAGCGAGGGTGTTAGCCAACACAGAAGCATTGATAGCATATCCTTCCAAACGATTCTTTTTGAGCAACACACGGATAATTCCTGCCGTTCCTTCCGAGCTGTATCGGGCGGACGGATTGGTAATGATTTCTATCTTTTCAATTTGTGAAGCCTCAAGCGTACGTAAACGTTCCTCGCCATTTTTTACCGCTATTCCGTTGATATACACCTTAAATGAACCTCCTTCGCGATAACTTATCTTGCCTTCGACGCTGATTTGGATTGAAGGTACGTTGGTTAGCAAATCAATAGCGTTGGAAGCCTCTGGAAAAGCAGTTGCGTTGATGGTTTTTCGGTCAACGCTGTAAGAAAGTGCTGCACGTTTGCCCTCTACGACTACTTCGCTCAGATTTTCAGAAGCTATCTTTAGTGAAATTACGCCTAAATCGGTTTTATGTTGTTCGATGTCGATTTCTTTTGTGAATTTTTCGTATCCAACAAAGTGAAATGTGATTGAATACTTTCCTTTTTGCAAGTTTTTAATTCTGAAATGTCCTTTTTCATCGGAAACCACGCCAATTTCAACGGATTTGTTGGATATTCCTTGCAGAGCTACCTCAGTAAAGGGCATTTCTTCCTTTGTTTGAGCATCAACTACCTTGCCCGAAATCGAAAAATCTTGCCCGTAAGAGAAAGCACTTAAAAAATATAAAATGAGAAGGAATTTTTTCATAAGCAATTATTCTGATTTAAGTTGTTGGATAAAAAATGAGTGTAAACCGAGTTACTTTTTTAAGAAAACATCGAAGGCTTTTTTGAAATCTTCGATGTTTTTAGTCTGATAATGATTTAATTGCTACTCAAAACTGACCTCTCCACTACCACTAACGTGTGTATCTTCCAACTCGGGTTTGCCTTTTACTGAAACATCGCCTGAACCTGACACTTTTGCCTTGATTGATTTGGAAGCATATACATCTACATCACCTGAGCCTGAAACAGTAACCTTAACGCGTTCAGCTTTGATGTTTTCAGTAGAAATATCACCCGAACCTACTAAAGAAATTTCAATTTCTGGGCAATTTCCTTTAGCAATCAAATCGCCTGAACCTAATAATGATAAATTCAGATGAGAGGCATTTACATTAATGTTAATATCTCCCGAACCCGACAGAAAGCATTTTAAATTGCCTACATTTATCTGTTCTCTCATTGAAATATCGCCTGAACCGGATAAAATTATCTGTTCCAATCGCTCGTTTACAGGGACATATATCAGTAATTTGTGTGTTAAATTATAGTTGAAGTCGTCTTTCAGTTTGATGGTGATTTCCTCATTTTCGACGGAAGTTAAAATATAAGTTTCTATATTGTCCGAAGCCTCGATACGTACGTTTCCTACCTCACCTTTAAGTAAAATTACATCTAAAGAGCCTTTTACTCTTACAGAATTGTAATTGCCTACCTGACGTTCTTTCGTAATGATATTTCCGTTATCTTTTATGGTCTTTTTACCAAACCATTGTCCGTAACTTACTGAAAATACAGCTAAAAATAGAATAGTTGCAAATCGTTTCATATTATTTTAATTTAAATGGTTAATTATTTTAAATGGTTTTTCTGCTATTTTGAAGCGAATGAAGTGTTTTTTAGTTGAAAAAATGAGATAATTTATAGCTTTTATGGGGTTTTGTGCTTATTTTTATGAGTTATTTTTTATTTTGAGTTTCATTTTTTATAGATGATGACTCATTTATGTTAGATGGTGCATCATTTCTATCGGATAATGTTTCATTTCTATTAGATGGTGGTTTATTTCTATCGGATGATGCTTCGTTTCTATCAGATGATGCTTCGTTTCTGTTGGATTGCATATAATTTCATAAAAATAGAATACTAATTTTCATAGATTTTTGTTCCTGCATATTCATTTGAGATGTTAAATGTATTTTTCCCGTTGCCTTTCTGTCCGCTAATTGAACTTTCCAGCATTTGAATGTTCTTTTTGGTGTAGGGAAGGTTCTCCGGCATTGAGATTTTCCCATACGAATTCAAAAACGTGTATTGAAACTCCCAATTTGGATGATAACCCACCAAAACGGCTGCATATTCCGCATCAATTTTGACAAAATTGGTTTGAGGAAGGATTTTTTCTATCTTAACAGCACCATAATCACAATGGATTGTGATATTTTTGGAGACTTTCCCAACCGAAACGCTACAATAATCAGCAGTAATTTCTCCTTTTTCTATATCTTCAACACGGATTGAGTTATAATCAACTTCGGCGATGAGTTCTTTCACTTTGCCGATTTTTAAACCGCTATAATCACACTTTGCCCTGATATAGTTTGCTGTATTTATTGTTATGCCCGAATAATCTGCGTTTAAATTGAGCTTATTTATCTGTTCGATGTTGGAATTTTGGCAATATCCGAGGTTAATGTAAGCATCGGAAAGGATTTCCCCCAAGTTGATTGAACCATAATCCACATCAATTTTCAAAGGACTGAGCGTTTTATTAAGAAAAACGTTTCCGTATTCGTTTTCCAGTGCTATTTTTACGCTTTCTGGGAGTGAAACTTTATAATTTATCTGAAAACTGATGGATTTTTTACGTCCGAAACTCTTAAAAAACGATGAACTTTCATTAATTATAGTTTTTGCTGATACGGAATTGCTGCTTGAATTTGAAAAATCCACGTAGATTTGCTTTATCCGTTCTTGAGCATCGCTCGGATTATTGCTACTTACCTTAATTTCTACTTCAAAATTGATAGTATTTTTGTTGTTTTCGCTACTTACAAGTGTGATTGTTCCGTATTTGTTGGCTATAAAAAGTGAAGCCATTTCGCTGACCTTAAATTCCTTGCGGATTGTCTTTGTTTCGGTATGTTTGTACCTTATAAAGAGGTCATTTTTGCTATCAGGTAGGGAATTTTCTCTTGCCGAGATAATTCCGAACCACAAAATACCGATGATTAATAATACCTTTTTCATATTTTTTGAAATTTATGTATTGTTTTTGTGTTTTCTTGAAATGTTATTGTTTGATTATGTGATGTTTTTCTTGTTTTTAAATCTGTTAGAGAATCATTGCTATCACATTATCTGAAAATTTGATTTGTGTATCAAAATTGATAACCATTGCATTGAGTAATTGTTTATTATGTCCTTCTTTAATGATTTTATTTCGGATAACAAGATAATCAGCATTCATTTTTTCGAGCTGTTTGAGGGCATCTTCGGTAATTTTTTTGTTTTCTGTATGATTTTTGATGATGTTTATATTCTCCTGAATGATAGGTAGATAGTATTGCTCGGATTGGTATGCTGTTTCTGATACATTTTGAAGCGTTAGAGGCTTTTGTGAAGTCCAGAAAAGTATTGCCACAACCGATGCAGCTACAGATATACTCCAATATAGCACTTTTTTGAGCGTTGGTCGTTTGATTTTGAGATGCTTTTCGGTTTCTGATTGCCGTTTTGCCATTTTTTCGAGGAAACGGGCTTCGTGTCCGCTTGGAAGTTCGTATATGTCAAATTTATTTTCTTTCATTTTTTAGTTTTTCTATGGTTTCACGTAACGATTTTTTGGCTCTGGAAAGCGTTGTTCGGCAATTTCCATCGGATATATGTAAAATTTCACAGATTTCTTCATTATCAAATCCTTCGATGAGCGAAAGATTCAGGATAACACGTAATTTTTCGGGGAGCAGACTTAGTGCATAAAGTAAAATCTTTACTTCTTCCTCTTGGAAGCTCCATTTTTCTTGCTCATTGTCATCAATTGGGTCGATGAAGGTTTCTTCCAAATAGCTAATTTGTTTTTCTTGCCGAATCATCATCAGTGCCTCATTGATTACGATGCGTTTAAGCCAACTCCCAAAGTTATTTTCTCCTCGAAATTCGTCCAGCTTTTGGAAAGCCTTTATGAAGGCTTCTTGCACGGCATCTTCGGCTTTGTCCTGCTGCTGGAGCATACGCAAGGCGGTGTTGTACATCGCTTTAGCGTACTGCCTGTACAGCCCCAATTGTGCTTTGGGGTCGTTTTGGCGACAAGCTTCGATGAGTATTTGAGTTGGGTTGGTCAAAATCTTTCTTTTTGTTTTAAAGATGCAAACAAAACACGATTGTTACAAAATTAGAGGATTTTTTTGAAAAATTTTTTCCTTTATCAAAAGCCTATTCAAACTGATAGATTGCATATAAAGACAAGAAAAGAGCTACTAAAAGGATACCAAACGAAAAATAATCACCTCTTGCAAAAAATTTACGCCACTGAATATATACTAAATAAAAAGCTATTTTAATCATTGAAAATCAAAAATATAATTCTTAATCCTACGAAAAAACATTATCCGTATTTTTTGAGTTGCTCCAAAGCCGATTGATTAGCAATGATAATTTGCTTGTTTTTTTCAATAATGTAACCTTCGCGAATGAAAGTTTGAATGATTTTAGTGATATTTTCACGCGAATATCCTAGCATTTCTCCCATTTCTTTACGTGTGAGATGCTTTAAAAATCCTTTTTGAGAATATTCTAACAGAAAATGAGCCATCGCTCCGCTGATTTTAGTTTCTTTATAGGTAATACTACTTTGAATGATTTTGCGAAAATCAGTTGCATTTTGGGCAAATACAGCGTTTAAAAATAACGGATTGGTCGCAATGAATTTTTTAAAAACGTGTAAATCAATCTGTATGATATGAGTATCTTTAGTGGCATAAGCCGAAAAGAAAATGGGCTCTTCGGTGTAGAGAGAAATTAGCCCTAAAAAATCATTAGTGCCTGAAATCCAGAAAAGCCGTTTTTTGGGGTCGCAAACCTTTACCATTCCCTGTACGATGAAGTACACCGAAAAAAGCATACTTCCTTCTTTGATAAACATTTCCTCTTCTTCAAATTTTAAATAAGTAGTATTTGCTTGAAATACGGCACGTTCTCTGCTACTTAATACTTTGAAAATCGGATTTTTAAAAATGTCTGACGATAACATAAAAGCACAACGGATTTTTAACCTTTTGGTGTGATTTTTTTCACGTGGCAAGGTATGAAATTATACGTAAATGAGTGTAAAAACTAACCCTAAAAATTATAACCATTACTCAAAAGAGCAATACCTTTGTAGTAGAATTAAAAAATAAGGAAAATAATGTCAGTAGAATATCGTGTAGAATCAGATTTATTAGGGGATTTGCAAGTTCCCGCAACGGCTTATTATGGAGTGCAAACCCAACGTGCTGTAGATAATTTTTATATTTCTGGAAGTAAAATGGGAGACTTTCCAGAATTTGTAAAAGCTATTGCCTATGTGAAAAAAGCTGCCGTACAAACCAATCACCAATTAGGCTTGATTGACCAGAGAATTACCCAAGCCATATCTCAAGCTTGTGATGAACTTATTTCAGGAAAGATGCACGACCAATTCCCCGTAGATATGATTCAAGGAGGGGCAGGAACCTCTGTAAATATGAATGCTAATGAGGTTATCGCTAATCGTGCTCTTGAAATTATGGGATACGAACTTGGCGATTATCAAAATTGTTCCCCTAACGACCACGTAAATCTATCGCAATCCACCAATGATGCTTATCCGACTACGGTTAAGTTGGCAATCATTAAAATGAATCAAACACTAATTGAGCATTTGAAGTTGTTGGTGCAATCTTTTCGTAAAAAAGGAGAGGAGTTTGCCGATGTAATCAAAATGGGTCGTACACAGTTACAAGATGCCGTTCCGATGACTTTAGGGCAAGAGTTTGAGGCTTTCGCTGCTACAATGGAAGAGGAAATTACCCGTTTGAATAATAACGCCAACTTATTTTTGGAAATCAATATGGGAGGTACGGCAATTGGTACAGGGCTTAACGCACCAAAGGAATTTGCGAAATTGTGTGCTGAAAAGTTGGCTGAGCTTACTCAAGAGCCTTTTATTTCTGCCCCCAACTTAGTGGAAGCTACACCCGATACAGGGTCTTACGTAATTTATTCGTCGGCTTTAAAACGTATGGCAGTAAAACTTTCAAAAATCTGTAATGATTTAAGATTACTTTCTTCAGGACCTCGTGCTGGACTAAACGAAATCAACTTACCTCCAATGCAACCTGGCTCATCGATTATGCCAGGGAAGGTCAATCCTGTAATTCCTGAGGTAGTTAATCAAGTTTGCTTTAAAGTATATGGTAATGACTTGACGGTAACTTTTGCAGCTGAAGCCGGACAGTTACAGCTCAATGTAATGGAACCTGTGCTTTGCCAGTCTATCATTGAATCAATAGTATTTATACAAAGAGCCATTGATACACTTCGAGTAAAATGTATTGACGGAATCACAGCAAATCGGGAAGTATGCCGAAATATGGTAATGAACAGTATCGGTATTGTTACGGCACTAAACCCTTATATTGGATATAAAAATAGTACCAAAATAGCTAAAGAAGCTTTAGAGACAGGAAAATCTGTTTATGATTTGGTGCTTGAAAAACAATTGCTTTCGCAAGATAAATTGGATGAAATTTTAAATCCTAAAAATATGTTAGGAATATAGTTATCATAAAGAGAATTAGTCTTAAGGCGATAGATTATTAAATCTATCGCCTTTTTTAATATTTTTGTTTTGAGGTAAAATTTATGAAAGGAGTAAAAAAAATCAAATTATAAAATATTTTTTGTTTAATAAGTTTTGCAGATAGAAAAAAAAGATTATCTTTGCACCTGCAAATCAAATGGTGGTTTTAGCTCAGTTGGTTAGAGCGTCGGATTGTGGTTCCGAAGGTCGCCGGTTCGAGCCCGGTATTCCACCCATAAAAAAGGCTTACATCATTGTAAGCCTTTTTTGATTTCTTATATTTTTATCTGTTAGAAATTTTTAGGAAGTCTATAAAAAACAGAAACCATAACGAATTTTCGCTATGGTTTTCTAGTATTTTAATTGAGTACAATACCCAACATATGCTTTGTCAAAACTATATATCTTCCTGATCTCTTAGTCTTTGGATATATTGTGCTTTTTGAATTTCACTTCTTCTCTTCACAGAAGGTTTCGTAAAATGCTGCTTACTACGCAATTGGCGCACAACACCTGTTCTGTCAAATTTTCTTTTGTAACGTTTTAGGGCTTTGTCTATATTTTCCCCTTCTTTAACTGGAATTATAAGCATAATTAGTACACCTCCTCTCGTTTAGGGCGCAAATGTAAAATTAATAAATCAAAAACGCAACACTTTTATGTTTTTTTCTTATTAAAAATAGGAAATGGCTATTAGGCAAATTACTATTTAATACAAAGAGGAATAATTTCATTGGGGTCGATACGATACTTTTCTGCTTCAGCTGTTGAAAAATGATACCCATAATAAATCTCATTTACCTCAAAACCAATGCTTCTCAATTTATCGAAGTAATCCATACCATAAACACGCACGTGGTCGTACTGCCCAAAGATACGAGTGCGCTCCTCGGGTGTAGTAATGGAGTCGTCTTGAAATGTTTTCGCTCTGTTACGGTCTTGTGGAACTTGAAAAATGCCTCGACCTCCTTTTTTCATTACTCGGTAAAGTTCGTGCATAGCCTTGGTATCGTTAGGGATATGTTCCAAAACGTGATTGCACAAAATAAAGTCGAACGTGTCATTGGCAAAGGGTAAGTTGCATAAATCAGCCTTAACGTCTGCCAAAGGCGAGTACAAATCGGTAGTGATATAATCTAAGTTTGGCTGTTTTTTAAATCTTTTATAGAAGGCTTGTTCGGGTGCGACGTGTAATACTTTCATTTTTCGGGAGAAAAAATCAGTTTCTTGTTTCAAAAATAGCCAAAGCAATCGGTGACGCTCCAGCGAAAGGGTTGAAGGGGAGAGTACATTGGGGCGCTGTTTGCCGTATCCGTAAGGCAAAAATTGACGAAAACCTTTGCCGTCAATGGGGTCAGTATATCGTTTTCCTCTTAAAAAAAAACTTAAAAACGGACGTACCCAATAGCTGATTTTAATCAACCACTGACGAGGTACTTTGTTGAGAATCCAAGAAAAAATCAAAACTTTAAAATTGAATATTTAGGCAAAAATAAGGGCTTTCTTTGGTTATTTTTATTTTTTTGTCGCTTTTATTGTTATTAAACCTTTTTTTAATAGTATTTTTGTGATTTGTATGTTTTATTGTAAAAAACATATGTAATGATAATGTGTTTATAATCAAATTTTTATTTGTGAAAATGCTACGAAAATATTTTTCCGCGATATTGTTATTTTTGTTGGTATCTGTATTGGTACAATGTGCTCGGCGTGGTTCTCCCACCGGAGGTCCCAAAGATGAGACTCCGCCAGTGTTACTTGAAGTTCAGCCAAAATCAGGAGCTACCCATTTTAATGCTAAAAAAATTCGCTTTGTGTTTGATGAGTTGGTAGTTGCTAAAGATATTCGTAAACAACTAATTATCTCACCTCCGTTAGAGAATTTTCCTGAAATTTCGCCTATTTCAGCTTCTCGATGGATAGATGTGAAAATTACCGATACTTTAAAGCCTAACACAACCTATGTTTTTAATTTCGGAAATAGCATTCAAGATTATAACGAGGGGAATGCGTTTCCCTTTTTGAAGTATGTATTTTCTACCGGAGCGTTTATTGATTCGTTAAGTGTACGTGGTGAAACTCAAGATGCTATAAAACCCAAGCCTGACAATTTTGTTTCTGTGATGCTTTATCCGTATGATGAAAATTATAAGGATTCTTTAGTTTTTAAGCAAAAACCGATGTATATTGCCAATACCTTAGACAGCTTGAAATCCTTCGAAATCAATAATGTAAAAGAGGGCAAATATATGCTTATTGCATTGAAGGATAAAAATAACAATTATCTTTTTGACCCCAAGGAAGATAAAATAGGCTTCTTAGAAAACCCCATTTCGGTGCAAAATGATAGCTTATTTCATACCCTAACTTTATTTAAACAAATTCCTGATTTTAAACCTGCCAGACCTTTTCAAGCTGCCGACAATCGTATCGTTTTTGGGTATGAAGGCAAAGCCGATAGCATTGAAATAAAACCCATTGCTCCTGTTTCTCAAGATTTTAAATACATCATCACCAAAGAACCTAAAAAAGATTCGTTGAACTTATGGTTTACTCCAAAACAAAAAGATTCTTTGGTATTTACCTTTGCCAGAGGACAAAAAATAGATACATTCAAAATCAGACTGAAAGAAACCAAAGCCGACAGTTTAAAATTGTCATCTAAATATTCCAGTACACTCCCCATTGGTAAGTATTTCGGTTGGAGTTCGAATACGCCTATAGTCAAGACCGATAGTACAAAAATACGAGTAATGAACAAAGATTCGGTTTTCATTCCATTCAAAACCAAATTGGAACAAAATGGATTGGAATTTTTATTGATATTTGAAAATCAGCACAATCAAGAGTATAGCATCACGGCACTACCTGAGGCGATTACCGACTTTTTTGGGCAGCCCAACGATACGTTACAGCAACGAGTAAAAACCTCAAAAGTGGAAGAGTTATCTACCTTAAAGGTAACTATAAACGCTTCGCTACATTTTCCTATAGTGATGGAACTCACCGATGAGAAAGGGGTAAACGTTGAAAAACAGATTTTTGCGAATAAAGCTCAGCCCGAATACGTCTTCAGTAATGTTAATCCAGGGAAATACAAAATGCGGATAATTGAAGACCAAAACAACAATAAACAATGGGATACGGGTAATTTTTTAAAGAGAATTCAACCTGAAAAAATCATCTATCATCCTAAGCTTATTGAACTTAGAGCCAATTGGGAAGTGCAAGAAATTTTTACCATTGAGTCGTCTGGCACGGAAAATCCAAAGCCTATTCTCGATAACCAAAACGGCGCAACTGACGGGCGTTAGAGCGCCAATCCTTGTTTACCTTAACGAAAATGGTAATATGTACTTGTTTGCCGAAGAATTTTTCCAAATCGGTACGTGCTTGTGTGCCTACTTTTTTTAGGGCTTCGCCTTTGTGCCCGATGATAATTCCTTTTTGGGTTTCGCGCTCCACCATAATTACCGAACGGATATGAATGATGTGCTCCGAATCAACAAAAGACTCTGTTTCAACCTCTACAGCATACGGAATTTCTTTTTTGTAATTAAGTAGAATTTTTTCTCGAATGATTTCGTTAACAAAAAATCGTTCGGGTTTGTCGGTGAGTTGGTCTTTTGGAAAAAAAGCGGGTGATTCAGGTAAAAGCTCAATGATACGATTGAAAACCTCATTGGTTTGAAATCCTGCCAAAGCTGATATAGGAAATACTTCAGCCTTAGGTACTTGTTCTTTCCAATAAGCCACTTGTTCCTCCAAAACTTCTTGTGATGATTTATCAATTTTGTTGATAAGCAAAAGTACAGGAATATTCATTTTATTGATTTTAGCAAAAAATAAGTCATCTTTGAGCTGTTTTTCGCCAACTTCTACCATATAGATCAAAATATCGGCATCTTCAAAGGCACTTTTTACAAAATCCATCATTGAGTTTTGTAGCTCGTATGCCGGTTTTATAATTCCAGGAGTATCCGAAAAAACAATCTGAAAATCATCGCCACTGACAATACCAAAGATACGATGCCTTGTGGTTTGTGCTTTTGAGGTAATAATAGATAGTTTTTCGCCCACAAAGGCATTCATTAGTGTTGATTTCCCTACATTAGGATTTCCAATAATATTTACAAAACCTGCTTTATGTCCCATAATCTTACAACTTAAAGTTACAAATCTACGGAAAAAAGTAAAATAAAGACACAAAGCAATGTTTTATATGTTTTTTTACCTGTTTCCTTGTGAGGTTCATTTGCCTTGATAGAAATAATGTCCAGTTATTGGGTATTTAAAAAGTATATCTTCGGCTATTTGTCCTTTGCCTATGTTGTGTACTATCAGAGGACGTTTTCCGTCGTTTGATTTTTTATGGATAACGATGCCAATATGAGGTAAATTGCCAGGAAGCATCCAAGTTACAATGTTTCCCATTTGGTAATCTTCAGGATTTTGAGTGATTGAAAGTTCTTTTCCGTGTTTTTTAAAGAAAGTTTGTAGGTTTGGAACACGGCGGTGGTCAATGTTTTTGTCGGTGGTTTTAAGCCCCCATATCTTAGGGTATTGAGTAAACCTTTTTTTCATATCTTCGTGAACCTCCTTCTGAAGGTCAATATTTAGTTTTCGATAAGCTCTTATGATAACATCAGTACAAACTCCCGTGTCTGCTGGAACGTCTCCGTTTGGATAATCAATAGAAACATAGTCAGCAACATACCTAACGGAAGGATTTATAAGGCTAATTGCAGCTTGAGAAAGTCGCTCTCTAAAATGGCTTTGAGTAGTGAAAGCTGTAAATAGTATGAGAGAGGAGATTAAAAATATTTTTCTCATTATTTTTTACATTTTTAGTACTAAATTCGTTTCAAAAATCAAGCCATAATATTATCTCTTGAAAAATTTAATTTGTAATTTATCGTTCGTTAACAAATAAAAACACGTATCTTGCACGGGCTAATATTTTTATATGAAAATACTCTATTTACACGGATTGGATAGCTTTTTGCAAGACGACCGAAGAGCGGTTTTACAGCAATACGCAACGATTGATGCTCCTGTTTTGGATTATAAAAACACACCCAATCTGTTTGAAAAATTGCAAGAAACGTATCACGATGTAGATGCTATAATTGGCTCAAGTGCTGGAGGATTAGTGACTTACTACTTGGCTCAAGCTTTGCAAAAACCTTGTTTACTCTTCAATCCTGCATTAACTTTTCGCAGTGAAATGCCCATTGCTACCCGTTTCAATCGGTCGTACACCCAATATATGCAAATTGTAATTGGCTTACAAGACGAAGTGCTTCCTTCTTGGCAATCTTTAGAATTACTTCGCAATGATATTTCTGAAAATCAAAATATTGAAATTCATTTGATTAACAAGATGAGCCATTCTTACCCAATTGATATTTTCCGAAAAGAAACAGAATTTTTCATAAAAATGATTCATCAAAATTTATAAAAATGAAAACCATTTATTTTTTCACAATTTCCTTATTATTAGTGGCTTGTAAGTCAAATTCATCAGAAAAAACTTCTGAACAAGACAAATCTGAAAATGTTAAACCTTTGGTTATCAGTACTTGGAATCACGGATTACCTGCCAACGATGCTGCTTGGAAAATCCTCGCCTCGGGCGGAAGCGCCTTAGATGCAGTTGAAAAAGGCGTGATGACTGCCGAAGCCGACCCCGAAGAAACATCGGTAGGTTATGGCGGATATCCAGACCGAGAAGGAAACGTGACGCTCGATGCCTGTATTATGGACAGCCAAAACAATGCGGGGTCGGTAGCTTGTTTGAAAAATATCAAACACCCCATTTCGGTGGCTCGTTTGGTAATGGAAAAAACACCTCACGTAATGCTCGTAGGGGACGGAGCTAAGCAATTTGCTCTTTCACAAGGGTTTAAAGAAGAAGATTTACTGACTGAAAAGTCAAAGAAGGCTTATGAAGAATGGCTAAAAACCTCTCAATATAAGCCTATTATCAATATTGAAAACCACGACACGATTAGTATGTTGGCATTGGACGAAAACGGAAATCTTTCAGGGGCTTGTACTACCAGCGGAATGGCTTGGAAAATGGCGGGTAGAGTGGGAGATTCACCCATCATCGGTGGAGGTCTGTTTTTGGATAATGAAGTGGGGGCAGCTGCGGCAACGGGCTTGGGCGAAGCGGTTATCCGTACGGCGGGTAGTGCGATGGTGGTAGAGCTGATGCGACACGGAAAATCTCCGCAAGAGGCTTGTGAAATCGTGACCAAACGCATTTATGATTTGTATAAAAATACGCCCGAATTGGAGCATCTGCAAGTAGGTTTTATCGCTTTGAGTAAGAGTGGTGAAATTGGGGCTTTTTGCGTTCGTAAAGGATTTAACTATGCATTACAATCTAAAAACCAACAAAATACACTCATTGATGCTACGTATATGATGGAATAATTTTTTGAAACTGTCATTTGGTATAAAAATTGTTGCTCATTGTTTAATCATACTTTAAAGAAAACATTATGAAAGCACCAAACGTTTTTATTATTTTTTTCCTTTTTAATCAATTCATTTTTGGACAAATAGAATTAGATTACAAAAACTCTGATTTTTACTCGGGAGTTTCTATTGTTGGGTTATCCGAAAAAGGGAATTTATACGTACACAAGGGGAGTACTTTATGGAAAATAGACTTAAATGTAGGAGAAGTAGAGCAGCAGACATCTGAAACCAGATTTTTGAATAAAAACATTGACTTTTCAAAGGATGAAAAATACTTGATTGTGCAAGATTTATCAGGTATTACTGTTTGGGATAAGGGTAAAATACACAAAAAGTGGGAAAATCGTTTAGATTTTGGAGTAACCCGACTCAAATCAAATAAAGCAAATCATAATTTTACATTGTCTAATAATAAAAAAATCCAAATATGGAATGCAGAAATTGGGCAACTTGTCGATGAATTCCATACAGAAAAGGTTATACAAACATTATATTATACTCCTGATGGAAATTATTTGCTTATAGGGACAGAAAATTGTGATTTAATATTGTGGGATACAAAACAAAAGAAAATCCGCTACAAAACGACACTAAATAATTGCGAAGATGCTCGAGGAATTCTTGATTTATCTTCATTTGAAGATAAGTACATCCTTTCAGGAATTCGACACGCTGATACCAGATTGATTGATTTTCAAACAGGGATTGAAATAAAGAGATTTAAAAGTTTTGGAGCCTCAACTTTGGCTTTTGGTTTGGAGGGTAAAAACTTTTACGAAGGCAGTGGACAAGGAGCAGTAACCGTAAACGAACTTAAATTTGTAGATATTGATAAAGGTACAGCCTTTGAAATAGATGATGAATCACCTATATGGGGCTATAGTGATTTTGTATATCCTTCAAATTTTCATTTTTGGATCGTAAAAGGTGATGGCATTGAGTTTTGGAGTAAAAAAGATAATATCAAGTTATTAGATTTATTTTTTCACCAAGATAAAAATGATTCATCGCTATTTTTTTGGAATGCAATAGATTATAGGCGACAAAGAGTGGGAGGGCAAAGCTCACGATTTTTACTTCAAAGAGGAGTGCCTATTTCTGAAAAAGATAACATCTTTGATAAAAATATACTTCAAAACGCATTAAAAACAAATGATAAGTATTGAAATTTGTTTTTTATCTTACAATCTAAAAACCAGCAAAATACACTCATTGATGCTACCTATATGATGGAGTAAAACGATTTTATAAATGTAAAAAACGCACCAAATAGCTCAATTTATTTGGTGCGTTTTTGTGTTTTAAAAAATTAAAGTGATTGGGCGTATTTTTTGTTATTTCGAATTGATTTTATGATGACTTTGATTATTATACAAACAATACCAGTTAAGCTCCATAGGGTAACAACTACAGGAAAATCAAATTTATCAGAAAATCTTGTTAAGGAAGATAATATAGGTATGGAGAACATAATAATTAAAGTGTCATAATTTTGATTTACTTTATCATTTTCCAAAAGATTCTCAGAAATTAATCCTTCTTGAATATACATTAAATCACGAGTTTCGAAAGTAATTGATCTTTCTTTTATACGTTTTCCGTCTCGGTAAGTTACTATGAAATGAATATTTCCGAGTTTCGTGTTCTCTATTTTTGTTGCTACAATATGTTTACGTTCAATATAAGGAGCTGTCCCCGAAGAAAACCACATTATGAGGAAAGTTACTATCAGAAAAATGGTTGCAAAACCAGTTGCAAAAATAGCCAAATCAGTGTTGTCTAAAAAGAAAAGTACAACGGCTATTATAGAAAATAATAGTGTTCCAATAAATACAACACCTAACGTTTTAAACAAAAATGAAATAGATTTTTCGTAAGTTTTTGTGATATTTTCAGGAATAACAGACCTATTGATTATCAGTTTATCGCTAAAAATATGCAGATACTCTTTTACACCTTGTAGGGTTCGCAAGGGTTTTTCGGTTATAGTCTCAGCAATAAGTGTTTCGTATGAAGTACCCAAAGTGGTTAGTATACGTTTTAAAGTTTCTCCTGACGGTGTGTTTTCTGCTTTTTCCACACGCTGAATGGTTCGGAGAGAAACTCCTGCTTGGGTTGCTAATTCCTCTTGCGAAAGACATTTCATTTTTCGTAATTCCTTAATTTTTTGTGATAGTTTTTCAATATTCATAGTTTTCCTATTTTTCGCGAAGATATGAGGATTTCAGCTTTTTACTCTAATTTTTAATACGCCTTTTTTACGTCATTTTGCAAAGGTATTGATAAGTTGTGACGTTTAAAACAGAAGCGTCTTTCTCACGAAAAAATAGCATTGGAAGCATTTATTTTTAGCGTAGTAAATTTTCTAGAAACATAGTTTTCTATGTTCCTATGTGGTTTTACTATAGAACAAAGGGAAAAGACTATGTTTCTGTTTAGTTTGAAACTTAATTATAGGATTATTTGGCTTTATTCTAAATAAATTTTACTTTTGTGCCTTATAAAAATAATCTAAATAAAAATCGTAAGAAGTTTTTATGTGTTACCAAAAGATAGGTTCTTTTTTATTTCTTCTGACGGCTATGAGTGTTTTCGCTCAGGAAAAGGAACAAAAAAAAGATTCCATTCAACAGTTAGAAGAGGTAGTTATCAGTGCCAACCAAATATTAGGAAGTAAATTCCAAGCTCGAAACAGAACAGGGTCAGCGTATTACATTTCACCTGCCGAAATTGTAAAACTGGGTTATACCGACATCAACCGAATGCTCAAAGCCGTACCTGGTGTAAATAGTTATGAGGAAGATGGTTATGGGCTTCGTCCTAATATCAGTTTGCGGGGAACTAAAGCCGAACGAAGTGAGAAAATCACGTTGATGGAAGACGGCATTTTGGCGGCACCTGCTCCGTATTCCGCTCCAGCGGCGTATTATTTCCCTAATGCGGCTCGAATGACTGCCGTTGAGGTTCTTAAAGGAAGTAGCCAAGTGCAATATGGTCCTTTCACTACTGGAGGGGCTATCAATATGGTTTCCACGCCCATTCCCAATAAATTTTCAGGAAAACTCACCACTTCTTACGGAACAAATGCTACCTTCAAAAGTCATTTTAATTTGGGCGACAAACGCAAACATTTCGGATATTTGGTAGAATATTTGCGTTACCAGTCCAACGGATTTAAAAAGTTTGCCGATAACCAACACGCAGGTTTCAAACGCAACGATTTTATCGCCAAAATGATGGCAAAAACCGATAAAGAAGAGGGCGTAAATCATTCTTTTGAGCTTAAATTTGGGTATGCCGACGAAAATTCCGATGAAACCTATGTAGGCGTTTCTGAAACCGATTTCAAAACAACACCCTTCCTTCGCTACGCAGGTTCGCGTGTGGATAATATGAAAACCAAACATCAGCAGTGGGTGGGGACGTACGTTATCAACATTTCTTCAAAGTTTAAGATAACTTCCAATGCGTATTATACGAAATTCCACCGAAATTGGTATAAACTCAACGACGTGAAAGCAGGAATTACTTCTGCCGAAAAGCGTTCTATCAATGCCGTATTGGAAGACCCCGAAACCAATCATTTGTATTTTGATATTCTGACAGGAAAAACGGATTACATCGGTGAGGGACTTATTGTTCGAGCCAACAATCGGGATTATTTTTCCAGAGGATTACAAACAAAGGCGGATTATCATTTCTACATTGGTGAAACTTTCTTTGATGTGGAAACAGGTTTACGCTATCACGCCGATGCAGAAGACCGCTTTCAGTGGGACGATAGCTATTCCATAAAAAACGGACAAATGCAACTTTTTCTTGCGGGAATTCACGGTTCACAAGCCAACCGAATTACTTCGGCAACTGCTTTAGCCTCGTATTTACTGACGAAAATCACTCATCGTTCGCTTACTCTTTCTGCTGGATTGCGTTACGAAGACATCGATTTGCATAAAAAAGATTATACAAAGAATGATGTTCGCCGTTCGGGGAAAATCCGTCGTGAGGTGAACAATTACGCACGAGTTTTCATTCCGAGTTTGGGGATACATTACAAGATTTTGCCCGTTTGGTCAGTATTTTCTGGCATTCATAAAGGATTTTCGCCACCAAGTGCAGGAATGAATCAAAAACCTGAAAGTAGCGTGAATTGGGAATTAGGAACTCGATATACAACCAATAACTTAACTGCCGAACTCATTGGTTTTTACAACAAATATAGCAATATGTTGGGAAGCGATTTGGCAGCAGCTGGAGGTAGCGGTACATTGGAACAGTTCGATGTAGGAGAAGCCAAAGTAAAAGGAGCGGAATTTTTGGTACATTATCAGCCAATGCCTGAAACGAGCAAATTCAAATTACCTTTACAGATTTCATACACCTACACCGATACCGAAATGCTTAATTCCTTCGAGGAAAATACGTGGGGACGTGTGTTTGTGGGCGATGAAATTCCGTACATCAACAAACATAGCTTCAATGCGAGTTTAGGGGCGGAGTACAAAGGTTTTGAGCTGAATATCGGGGTGCGTTATAATGGTGATATGCGTACCACACCTGGGCAGGGACGTATTGCGGAGCATAACAAAATCCCTGCACATACCATTATTGATGCATCGGCGAGGGCTCGTGTGAATAAGTATTTGACACTTACGCTGAACGCTATCAACCTAACGAATAAAACTTATTTGGTGTCGCGGCATCCTTCGGGCTTACGAGCAGGACATCCTTTTGGTATTTATTCAGGGGTGAATGTGAAGTTTTAGTAGGGACAGGACGTGTCCTGTCCTCACCAAATATAAAATTGTATTTTTGTTGAAACACGAGTGAAATGCCGAATATACGATTGTATTTTATTTAAAACACGAGTGAAATGGGTTTCGTCTGATTCGGTTTTTGTTAAAACAGAGGTGAATTACTCATCGCAGATACTGCGAAGGGCATTTCATCGGTGAACTGGGCATCGCCTAATTCAATTTTGATAAAAACACTAATGAAACAGACAAATATCAGTTGATAATGGGGCAAAATACCAGTGAAATGAGCAAATATCATTTGATATTTGAATAAAACATTGATGAGGAGAAGAAATATCAATTGATAATGGGGTAAATTGGTAACAAGACTCAAAACAAAAAGTTATTTATTATAAAAAGGATAAAGTAGTGTAATATGAGTTCAACAAGTTCATCGGAAGTAAATCCTGAAATGAAACTATTTTCGGAAGTTAATGATTTTTGTGATAGTATCTTTGAAAAAATTAAAGAAGAAGAAGCAAAGTTACCTTATCATATAAACATTATTGATTTATTGAGAGCTGGTGAAAATGCTCATAGCCGAATTTTAGGACGTTTGTTGGAACAAAAAAACGATGAAAATTATGAGATATTAAGTTCTTTTTTGAGTTTGCTTGCAGAGCGTAATAGTAATTTTTCTCATTTGAAAGTAAAAAGTCCAACAATATCCTGCGAAAAAGGAAGAATTGACATACTTATAAAAGATAAAAATTACGCCATTATTTTTGAGAATAAGATTCGTAATGCCATTGACCAAAAAGGACAGATAGAAAGGTATATTGCTAAGGTAAAAGAACTTGGTTATGAAGAATCACAAATTTATGTACTTTATCTCTCAGCTGATGGTAGGAAAGAGCCAACAGCTGAAAGTTGGGGAAAATACAAAGGAAGCGATTTTGAAAAAAAAAGATATATTCAACTGAATTTTAGGTATGATATATTAAGTTGGTTGAAAGGAAAAGTTTTACCAGACGTACGAATTAAAGATGTTCACTTAATAAGTGCTATTGAACAATATATTGACCATTTAGAAGGATTTTTTAATTTAAGAACCATACAAGAACCAATGAGTGAAAAACTAAAAAAAGAGATATTAAGAAAATTAGATATTGAACATAAATCAATAAATGATAAATTCGAAAAGTTGAATGATAAAATAGATGAATTAGATAAGGTTAGAAATCAATTGTTCGCATTAAAATCAGAAA